>CAVXZR010000138.1:0-19725 GCA_963765965.1 uncultured Pseudomonadota bacterium | reverse complement strand
CAACGAGCGGCGTGATGTTGATCTCCGCGAGCGAGGAACGAGTTTGGCCGGTGCTACTTGTAAAGGCCACGTTCCACCTCCCGGGGGGCAGCGGGGATTCGGTGCGCGGGGCTGGGGGCGGCGCCCGGGCGGGTATTTCCTCGATGGCGTTCACAGCTCGCGGCAAAAATCGTCGGTGGCGGAAGCAAAGACGCGAATTCGGGAAGAGAATTGGTTGTAAGCCACTAGGCGGGCACCGCCACAAAAAGCCCCGCGGCCGTAGTGACAAGCGCCTCGGAGATGCCAGGAGCAACGGCTCGCAGAGTGGCCGAGCCGGCTGTGCCCAGGCCCTGAAATGCATCGATGATGCCGATTACCGTGCCAAACAGGCCGACAAAGGGGCTGGTGGACGCAATGGTGGCCAGCCAGGTCATGCGGCGCTCCAGGATGGTGATGGCCTCGCTGGCCGCAGTCTGCGCCGAGCGCTCCAGCGGCGCCAAATTGCGGGTGGGCCCGAGCCGCCGGTCTGCCGCTTGGTGCTCTCGTAGACATCTTCGAAAACCTGGGCCAGCGGACTGGCTTGGCACTCGCGCGGCCAGCGTTGCGATATCTCTTGCAACCGGGTGGCCTTGCGAAAGGAGCGGATGAATTTGCCGGCTCTCGCTTGGTGGCCTTGCCGAAGGCGCGATCTTGCCCAGAAATGACCGTCCAGGAATAGAGGCTGGCGATAGCAGCAGAACGCCAGACACCGCCTGGCGCCACGGGACCGATGTTTTGCAGCATCTCCAACGCATTGGGTCCGGCCAGACGACGGGCGGAATACTGGCGCCGCTGTCCGCCTGCATTATAAAGAAGAAGGCCGCAGTAAGAATCGGCATTCACCTCAGTACAATTTCGAACCGTATCAGAATGGGTATGGGCCTGTCCAAGTGCCAACCAGATTGGATCCAGCCTCTCCCGCCCCTCCGAGACATCTAGACAGGGTTCGCAGAGTCATTGATTGGATGCCTACAGGTCGCAGTGCGTTCGCAGGGCATGGACGCTGTTCATGCTATGCTGCGCTCGGACTCCCTAGCAAATCTGTCGCGTTCAATTGCCGTAGTCAGCCAACTGTTTAAGGGGTTCGGACGGCATGCTTGTCGAACTGCGCGCCGAAAACTACGCCGTCATCGATCACTCCATCGCTGTCCTTGGACCCGGGCTGAATCTGCTGACCGGCGAAACCGGAGCGGGCAAGTCGATCCTTGTCGACGCCCTGGCCCTGCTGATGGGCGGCAAAGTCTTCCGTCGAAGTGGTGCGCCACGGCGCCGACAAGGCGGTCGTCGCCTGCGTCTTTGAGTCCACGCCGGGCGCCGAAACCATCCTTGAAGAAAACGGCATCGACGCCGAAGGCGACCGAGATCATTCTGCGCCGGGAAATCCTTTCCAATGGCAAAGGCCGCGTCCTTGTCAACAATCAGCCGGCCACCGTCGCTGTTCTGAAGGCAGCTGGCCCCCGAGCTGGCCCTGGTGCACGCGCAGACGAGACCTTTACCAGCTTCGACCAGGCGCAGCAGCGCGTCCTGCTCGACCGCTTTGGCGGCGTATCCACCGACGCTGTGGCTGAAGCTTACGCGCGCTGGCAGCGACGCCGCAGCCAAGCTGCGACGAAATGGTGCAGGGTGAGCAGGACCGCCTGCGCATGGTCGACCTGTGGAGCTATCAGCACAAGGAGATCGAAGCGGCCCGACTCGATGCCGGCGAAGACGAGGCTCTGGAGACGGAAAAGCGCGTGCTGGCCAACGCCGAGAAGCTCTATGCGGCGGCGATGGGCGCATTCGACCAACTGTACGAGGGCGGGGCTTCGGCAGAGGGGTCGCTGCGGGCCGCGGCGCGTAATGTGGAGGAGTTGGCGCGACCCTTGGCGTCAAGGCCCGCGCCGCCCGGCTGCTGGGATTGAACAAGGAGAAGATGAAGTATCTGTGCAGGAAATACGGCCTATGAAGTGGCTTAGGGGTTAAGATTTAAACCCCACAGGTTAACTAGTCACCCATCGTCCAGTAATTTATCTTCACTCAATTCCTGGACTGATGATTATCATAATCTATACGAGATTGAAAACGTTAGAGATACTACCGCATGTCCAAAATGTCCATGTTTGGCGTCTCGCTTGCACTATTCTACCGCGCAGGGTGCAAACGACTGCGCGCTGTTTAGCCAGTCGGTAAGCCTTGGTAAAAAACTGCCGGCCTGTACCGAACACCACTTGCGTGGTTAACAAGAATTGCAGCCACTGCAATCTTCTCGAAACAGTCATCGACATTGCTACGGCGACCACGGGTAAGGTCAATAGCCCTGCCCATACAAATCGACGCCGGGCTGCATCAATTCGGTATTTCTCCTTTTCGATTAACATCTTCCTTTGCGATAAGGTATCAATGGGAAAGGCGCTGTAACCGAGACTTTCTATTTTTGCTATCGCATCGGCTTTGCTTAATTGCCCGCAAACAGTCAGCGTTTCGGTGGCAAAATTAACACTGACGGTTTTAACCCGCTCATCGCGATTCAGTACCATCTCGATTAACAATGCACAAGAGGCACAACTCATCCCTTCAACCGCTAAATCGATGTCTTGCAAAACGCCTTTAAATTCCTTTTTTCGAGCGGTTTTCCCGACATGCTGCTTCTGGGCAATATTACCCAGCACGGCATCCAGTAAAATCAGCAGGTTTTCTCTGGGAAAGCGAGTGGAATCGAAATGGATAGTCACCGAACCAATCGCGAAAACCGAGCGGACCCGGGTGATTTCAGGACGTTTTTTCAAGAGAATCTCGAAAATATAGCCGCGCTCAGGATCATCGGCCAAAACCGGCGTAATAATCCGCACCCGGTTTTTCAACTGGTGTTTCAGGTGAAAGTTATTGTAATTCTGGTTCACTTGAACCATTGTTAGTCTTGGCAATTAATCAAGATCGCCCGGTTTATCCAAAGACAAACCGAACATTGAGACAAAGAAACGCTATTTTTTTCTGCGCGAACGAACCAACAGATAAAACAGATAAAACACCGCCATCCATTCGTAGCGATAAACCAACGGCCTAACCAGCCATTCCTGAGTGATGCGCGTCCAATGAATCTTGATCAGGTATAACACCAGCACATCGTTTAAAAAGTTCAATGACGGCTTTTTCCGGATCCTTGATCAAAGCCTTGGGACCTTTGCTGCTCAACTTCCCGACCAATTTTGCGGCCTGGACGGTTTCTTTGGCAGCCTGATATTTCTCCCCAAACCAGTGCGTCACCCGGTTATCGCTGATTTTTTTTAAGATTCGGGCATTACCTTTGACAAGTTCGGTTTGAACCTCGAAACAGCCTTGCTGCTCCAGTTCGGCCAGCAAGACAAAAAGCCGGTTAGCCAGAGTATTAAAATCGCAGACGTTTTCCCGGTAACGAATGGAAAGCTTGTTCTGACCGCGATAGACACTGACTGCGTAAACCCCGTCAATAGCAGCGATATGATCGTTGATTAGCTTGGCGACAGATGCTTCGCATAACCTAGCCGGTATTTGAAACCGCACATGCCCATCATTTCGATAGCGAAGTACAAATTCTTTTTGAATAGCCATAGTCAAAACGACAAAAAAACAAAGGGTGCAAAAACCATATTAGCTGTTTAAAAATTTTGTCTATTCTGTTAGGCGTAAGTGACGCCTAAAGATTAGGTTTCCGCTGAATGGACTGTCATGCAGAAACGGCAAACATTACTTAATCAGTTAGCCGTAGCTCTTTATCAAAGACTGGAACTGCATGATTACGTCGTTAGTACTCGCCACACCGATAGGGGTCAATGCTAAGAGGGTATTACTTACCTTCTTTTGCTTCTTCGACGAGGTCTTCCAGATTTTCTTTTTGATGTAAAAGGAAATCCTTGCCTGCATCAATGGTTTGCGTGGCGCTGGAAATAATTTCCTTTCTGTATTTATAGACGAGATAACCCGCGACTAATCCCAAACCGAATACCAATGCAGGATGTTTGACTACCTTATTCATAAGTTTTCCCCCAGTACTCACTGTTGCTGTCGCTAATGTGCCTGCCACTATCTGTTGACCCATTGAAGAGCCTCTACCATCATGTTTGTGTGCCATATACCCTCTACCAAAATCAGTTATTGCTGTTTTTTTTGGCCGTTTCCGCCAAGATTAATTCCTCGTGCAGCATCTGGTAAATACCTTTACAGCCTTCGCAACAAAAGCGTTTATCACCTTCCTTGGTTTGTAGTGCAAATCCGTCAATTTCAACAGCCAATCCGCATAGATCGCACTCTTTCTTGTTGTCACTCATTGCTTGCTCTCAGCCCAAATTTATTTTAAAACCTACAAGCAAGGATTATCCCATCTATGCTGTTAATATATCAAATTTCTGTTTTTTGAATCTCATCAACCTAAACACCCGCAAGAGAAGATGCCAAAAGTTGAAATGCGTTGCGTGTTGACACAAACTTTTGCCCAAACTCGCAGTGAAAAAAACGGTAAAACAAGCCGATCGGCAGGTTAATATACTCTTCATACTTAAACAAAAAACCTGAGAGCGATGTTTGCGATCATCCGCGCTGAGCCGTGGCTCGGCTGGAGGCCTTCATCAAAGCAATGCGCATGGCGCCGGTTAAACTGGCACTCATTCCCAGACGCAGCGCCAAGGCCGGTAGAAGTATCATTGATGTCAAGGCCAAGCCCGCACCCAATAATAATGCGCCTGTATTAGGTTGTTGTGTTGTTAACTGATAACTTGAGACTATTAATTCCTGTGCCATTTGTTTGCCTCATACGGAAAAATTAAACCCTATTGATAATAAGCAAACAAGATGCCATGACTTAAGCAGTTGAATTAAAATGAGTAACGGAGCTATCTCAGTTAAAAAAACAATAAAATAAGGGATATAACATACTTATATTGAGTCATTTAACATAGTTTAATTATATCCATAGCCTCTGTGCAGATACCGGTTTCCGGGTCGGGCGCGTGACGGTTTAGCTAAGATAGCCTGATTCGACAAGGCTCGATATTTTGCCGACATCATTTATGCACATTCCCTCATTCATCTTTAAAGTTCTACCGAAATTTATCGGCAAAGCTTTGCTTATCGGTTTGCTTAACGAAGACTAGCCTATAGAATAGGCAACTTATTCCGGTATACTCGGTCGTATGCTGTCTTTAAACTCAAGGAACCCAGGATAATGTTGACTGTTAAGAGTCTAACCCCCTCACAAACCGCCCTGAATCAGTTAAGTACTTTTATCAATACCCTCATTATCGGTCAGGAAGTATTGGTGGAGCGCATGTTGATAGCATTGCTGGCAGATGGTCATCTGCTGGTGGAAGGCGCGCCGGGATTGGCGAAAACCCGTGCAATCAATGTACTCAGCCAGAGTATAGAAGCCGATTTTCACCGTGTGCAGTTTACCCCGGATCTATTGCCGGCCGACCTGACCGGCACCGAGATCTACCGCCCGCAACAGGGTAGCTTCGAATTTCAGAAAGGTCCGCTGTTTCACAACCTGATACTCGCCGACGAAATCAATCGTGCGCCGGCCAAAGTTCAGGCCGCGTTACTTGAAGCGATGGCCGAACGGCAGATTACCGTCGGCAAGGCGACTTATCCCTTACCGCCGTTATTCATGGTCATGGCGACCCAGAATCCGATTGAACAGGAAGGCACTTATCCGTTGCCGGAAGCGCAACTGGACAGGTTTTTACTACATGTCAAAATCGATTACCCGAATGCCGTACACGAGCAGGCCATATTACATCTGGCTCGTGCCGAAGCCAAAGGCGCTTTGCAACAGTCCGCCAACGATTTTAAAAAGATCAGCCTGCAAACAGTGTTCGAAGCACGTAACGAAGTTTTGAATATTTACATGGCGGAGAGCCTGGAAAAATACCTGCTTGAAATCGTGCTGGCAACCCGCACACCGGAGGTTTACGGTCAGGATTTGGCTAGCTGGATAGAATACGGCGGCAGTCCGCGCGCCAGCATCGCCCTGGATCGTTGCGCCCGCGCCAAAGCCTGGTTAAATCAGCGCGATTTCGTTCAACCCTAGCGATATTCAGGACATCGCTTACGATGTATTGCGTCATCGCCTGATTTTGTCTTACGAAGCAGAAGCCGAAGGGATCAGTAGCGACCATGTCATTAAACAACTCATTGCCCGTATCGCCGTGCCGTGATCACTCCTAACGAATTGCAGAATCAAAATATCGAGAATTCCGATAGACATCTAATCGCTTCGGTTTTTACAAAGTACAAAATAGTTACCTGCAATAATAAGCGGTGATTAATTAATGAATGCGCCTTCAATAAACAGTAATGAACGGGTTGAAATCACCCTTAAAAACTTGATCGATCTTGCAAAATCCGCGGCCTTGCTAAACTTGCGGCATGTGAATATTCGTGCCGCACAAAGCGGTAATTACTTATCGCATTTAAAGGGACGAGGCATGGCATTCGATGAAACCCGCCTGTATCAACCCGGCGACGATGTCCGGCGTATCGACTGGCGAGTCACTGCCCGCACCGATAAACCGCACAGCAAGGTTTTCAAGGAAGAGCGGGAAAGGCCGCTGTTTATTTCTGTGGATTACCGCTCGACCATGACATTTGCCACTCGAGGGGTTTTCAAGTCGGTGCAGGCTGCCAGGTTGGCCGGTCTGCTGGCCTGGGCTGCCTTTAGACGCGGAGATCGGATAGGCGGTCAGATTTTCAACGATTCGGGCTGTCAAGAGTTAAAACCCAGGACCGGTAAAACTGCGTTGCTACAGTTTTTTAATGCCTTGGTTAATCCGCTTTATAGCGGCAACACCGCCAACGCTCTCGACAAAATTCTGGAAAGGTTGATGCATCACGCCCATCCCGGTAGTCAGGTTTTTATACTTAGCGATTTTCGCGGACTGAATGCGGCAACTGAAAATCATCTCGCCAAGCTCGGCCGTCACTGCGATGTGGTTCTGGTGCAGATTTCCGATCCGCTGGAAAATCACTTACCCGCCAAGGGCAGTTACCGTTTCACGGATAGCAAGCGCGATGTACTGATAGATAGCGGAAATAAGCATCTCCTGCTGGAATATAGACAGCGCTTTCAGACCCGGCAACAATATTTGCAGCAACTCTGCCGAAAATTTCGTTTAAGCTGGCTGCCTTGCACCACTACCAGCCAGGCACTCGATACTTTATTGTCATTCCACGGAAAAAAGAATATTAAATTAAACAGTTGATTTGTAAAATTTGGGGTTCCAATCAAACCGGTTGAGACTATGTTTCTTTCACTTCAACTTTCCGGTATTTTATGCGTTCCCGCCTGTTTGAGCGATTTTAAAACCCCACGGGGAACTACGAAACTAAACCATAGTCTTGATGCCTCAGATCAACAATGCCCAATTGAATAAGCAACAGCAGGATTTACCTCTTCAGCAACAGTCAGGGAATCTGTTTGCACTTTATAGATGTTCGCCAGCTTTTACCGCGTTAAACTAAACTCATGGAACAATTGCCTTTAAAAGACATTCATTTGCCGGAACCCGTTAGCTGGTGGCCGCCTGCACCGGGCTGGATTTTACTCGCTTTGCTGCTACCGCTTTTGTTTATTGCAACCCGGTATCTTTACAAACGCTTAAGACAGAAAACCGTGCTGAAAACTGCCGGAAAAATGCTGGCCGCCATCAGGACCGATAAAAATCGCGACATCTTGCAGACATTGGTTGACCTGTCGTCCTTATTGCGCCGGGTTGCCATCAGTACCGCCCCCAGAAATGATGTCGCCAGTTTGAGCGGTCAAGCCTGGCTGGCTTACCTGGATACCTCGCTCCCGGATGCACCGTTTAGCCAAGGGGTTGGCCGCTGTCTGGCCGATGCCCAATACCGGCAAAGCGTGCCTGACGAAACCGACCGGGAGGAATTATTGAAACTCTGCGAACGCTGGTTAAAACAACAAAAAATCTCAAAATCCGTACCCGGTTTTTCAAAGGATAGCGGGGTAAAAGGTAAAAAATGATCCATTTATACTGGCCTTGGCTGTTATTCCTGCTACCTATACCGGTTTTCGTCCGCCTGTTGCCGCCGCCGCTTCCTCAGCCGGAACGGGCTGCTCTAAAAGTACCGTTTCTTGAGGATTTCGGCGAAGGCGAAACCCGGGCGCTGCTTTCCCAGCGGCGCTGGCCCCTATTGCTTGCCGGCGTTGCATGGTGCTGCCTGGTATTATCTGCAGCTCGTCCGCAATGGCTGGGCGAACCGCTGGAACAATCCGTCAACGGTCGGGATCTGATGCTGGCGGTGGATGTTTCCGGCAGTATGCAGGAACAGGATTTTATGATCGACAATCGCCGTGTTGACCGCCTGACGGCCATTAAGCATGTTGCCGGGGAGTTTATTCAGCGCCGCGTCGGCGACCGGCTGGGGTTGATCTTGTTCGGCACCCAGGCATATTTGCATGTGCCATTAACCTTTGATCGTAAAACCGTGCAAACCCTGCTTAACGAAGCATTTATCGGCATCACCGAAGACGACCCGCAAACTTCGATTGGCGATGCTATCGGTCTGGCGGTCAAACGTCTGCAAGACCAGAAAACCGACAGCCGGGTTCTGATTTTATTGACAGATGGCGCTAATACCGCCGGTGAACTGACACCGTTAAAAGCGGCTGAAATAGCTGCCGAGCACCATCTGAAAATATATACCATAGGCATAGGCGCCGATGAAATGCTGGTACGCAGCTTGTTCGGCACCCGTCGAGTCAATCCTTCCGCCGATCTGGACGAAAAAACCTTGACTGCTATTGCCAAAATTACCAGCGGCCGCTATTTCCGGGCTCGAAATAGCGAGGAACTTGAGCATATTTATTTCATGCTCGACCAACTGGAGCCGGTCAAGAAAGATAAACAATACTTTCGGCCCAAAAGCGAATTGTTTTTTTGGCCGTTGGCTGCGGCTCTGTTGCTGACGGCTGTGCTGGCAACGTATCGGTTGAGGTGGTCATGAATTTTGCAGAATTTCATTTCCTGCGGCCATGGTGGTTGCTGGCTTTATTGCCGGCAGCACTGTTATTGGTGTTACTGATTCAACGCAAACAAAGCCAAGGCAACTGGCTAGAAGTTTGCGACCCTGAATTACTGCCTTTCCTGTTGGAGGACAAACCGGTAGCAAAGCGTAGCTACTCTTTGTTTGCCGGCAGTTTGGCCTGTTTGTTGACGATTATCGCTTTGGCGGGGCCGACCTGGCAGCGTTTGCCCACTCCGGCGTTTCGAAACGACGCGGCATTGGTAATAGCGCTGGATTTGTCGCCATCTATGGACGCCACGGATATAAAGCCCAGCCGAATAGCCAAGGCGCGTTACAAAATTGCCGATCTGCTGAAGCTGCGAAAAGACGGTCAAACCGCCTTGCTGGTCTATGGCGGCGATGCTTTTACAGTAACCCCTTTGACCAGCGACACCGCCACCATAGCCAGCCAGCTTGAAGCGCTGACGACCGACATCATGCCCAGTCCAGGTACGAATACCGGCACAGCTATCCAGAAAGCAGTCGATCTCTTGCAACAGGCAGGCGTGGCCCAAGGCCATATATTACTGGTTACCGATGGCATAGATGCCGATAGCGCCACCATGGCTGAACAATCGCTGGATGCCTACCGGCTTTCGGTTTTAGGGATTGGAACAGTTGACGGTGCGCCGATTAGGCGGCCCGGTGGTGGTTTCGTCAAAGACGGCAACGGCAATATTGTCATTGCCCGGCTGGATACTGCTGCATTGACGGCATTGGCACAGAGTAGCAGGGGTGTTTATCAGGCAGTCACTGCCGGAGATGATGATGTTGACACACTGGGCAAATTTTTCAATATTGTCAGCGGCGAAGACAAAACCGAAGCCGGCAATTTGCTGCTGACGCAATGGGACGAAAAAGGCCCATGGCTGTTGCTCTTGGTTCTACCGTGGGCAGCTTTCCGATTCCGAAAAGGACTGTTGCTTTGGCTTGGTTTATGTTTATTGCCCTTCCCTAAAGACAGTCAGGCGCTGGATTGGCAAACTCTGTGGAAAAACCCTAACCAGCGCGCTGAACAGGCTTTTAAGCTGGAACAATACCAACAGGCTGCCGATCAGTTCGAAACCCCGGATTGGCGCGCTGCCGCCCAGTATAAGGCCGGTCAATATCAACAGGCGGCGGAAACCCTCAAAAATGCTCAAACAGCCGATCAATATTACAATCGCGGCAATGCGTTGGCTCAGGCCGGTCAGTTGCAGGAGGCGCTGCAAGCCTATAATCAGACGCTCAAACTCGAACCCGATCATGGGGATGCCAAATACAATCAAGACTTGGTCGAAAAAAAAGCTGCAAGAGCAACAGAAGCAGCAAAACCAACAGCAACAGCAGCAACAAAATCAGCAAGGACAAAACAATCAACAGTCCAACCAACAATCGGAACCGCAAAAACAACAGGACAAGCAAACCGAACAACAAAACCAGTCTCAACAAAATCAGGCCGATCAACAGGATAAGCAATCGCAACAGGATCGTCAAAAGCCGGCTGAGGATAAACAGCAGTCTTCCGCTGAAAAGAACAAACAAAACGCTGCCGAAAATAAGCCTCAAAAACCCGATTCTACAGATGAAGGCAAAAAGGATCAGGCACAAACGGCTAGCGAGCTTGAAAAAGATGAAACTGAACGCGCCAATCAGCAATTGCTGAAACGTATTCCCGACGAACCAACCGGTCTGTTGAAACGCAAATTTAAATATCAATACAGCCAGCGCGGCAACACAGCCCCGACCGGCCCTAAATGGTAAATCCGATGAGTATTTTGCAAAGTTTGATTGTTAACCTGTTACTGCTGATTAGCTTATCGGCGCAGGCCGCCGATATTCAAGTCTCCGTTGACCGGAATCCGGTCAACGTAAACGATTCTTTCCAAATCATATTTACTGCTAATCAGGAGCCCGACGGCAGCCCCGACTTTTCACCTTTGGAGGACAATTTTGAAATTCTCGATCAGCAACGCAGCAGCAATGCTTCTTGGATAAACGGGCAAAGCAACCGGATCGAAAAATGGATACTCAGGGTATTGGCCAAACAGTCCGGCGAACTGCTGATTCCGCCGATTGCTTTCGGAAACGACAGCAGCAAACCTTTGAGCATCGTCGTGAGCGAAAGCCGGGCCACCACACCGCAAACTAACGACGAAATATTTTTGGAAGTGACGGCAACCCCCGACAAACCTTATGTGCAATCGCAAGTTCTATATAGCTTAAAGCTTTACCGGCGTGTCCTGATTACTCAGGCCAAACTGGACGAACCGCAACTCAAGGATGCCGTAATTGAAAAATTGGGGGAGGACAGTACCTATAATTCTCAGGTTCAAGGCGTCAGTTATACGGTAACAGAACGTAAATATGCGATTTTTCCGCAGCAAAGCGGCGTGTTTACCATTGCGCCGTTGACCTTGAATGCCGAAGTCCTGATTCAGCGCCGCCCAAGTTTTAACGGCTTTTTTAATCAGCAAAGCACGGAAAACCGCCGCATTAGTTCAAACGCAATTACATTGAATGTGCAACCCGTACCGGCAAATTTTAAAAATTCCAACTGGTTAAGCGCTGAATCCCTACAGCTTAGCGAAAATTGGTCGGACAAGAGCATGCAAACCAAAGTCGGAGAACCATTGACCCGCACAATGCGTTTAACAGCAAAAGGTTCCACTGTCGGTCAACTCCCGGAATTATCCGGCTCAACAGTGATAGACGGCATAAAATCTTATCCTGATCAGCCGGTGTTAAAAGAGGATAAACAAGACGACGGCCTAACTGCGGTGCGCGAAGAAAAAATCGCTTATATTCCTTCCAAACCCGGTGACTACACCTTACCAGCGCTAAAAATCAGTTGGTTTAACACCAAAACCCAGAAAGTCGAAATACTTAACTTGCCCAGCGTCACCATCAAGGCACTGGCAAGTAGCGAGGCTAGCCAGCAAGCGCCGAAAACACCTGCTTCCGATATAAAGATCGAGACACCTGCAATATCCACCAGTGTTGTTAATAACGAAAACGGGGATAGCCGATTCTGGCAAGGATTATCAGCCTTTTTAGCACTTGGCTGGCTATTGACTATCCTGGCATTTTATTTACGGCTCATAAAAAAATCGTCGCAAACCGATCAAACCAAAGGGCAATTGCCCAATTCGGCTATAGAAAAGGCTTTAAAACGCGCCTGCTGGGAAAATAATCCCCAAGCTGCAAAACAAGCTGTGTTGCAATGGGGCAGAATACAATTCGGTTCCGATAGTTTAGGCTCCATCGCCAGACTGTGCAGCGAACCGCTGCAAACTCAAATTGAGAATCTGAACCAACTACTTTATTCAGGACAACAAAAAACCTGGATCGGCGAGCATTTGTGGGAAGCGTTCAGCAAAAATCATATAGAAACCGGCACCGTATCCGCGAAGGATGAAGGACTGGAACCTCTGTATAAGTTATAGCCTATGCGGGATCTGGAAACACTGTTTGCGTCGTTGGCAAAATCGGCATTTCGCAGCAAATTCCATCTGTCGGAAAAAGATAGGGCGTATATGCGAGAAAAAGGCTTAGCCACCGTTATCTCGCATGCCAGAGACTTTGTCGGCAAGCGTCTGGCAACCGCACAGCCTAAAAATGACGGCAAACAAACCCCGTTTCGCGGCCACCCGGTATTTATAGCTCAACATGCCACCGCCTGTTGCTGTCGAGGCTGCCTGGAAAAATGGCATGGTATCGCTACGGGCATGCCGCTGACTAGCGAACAGGAAAACTATATTGTCAAAGTGCTGGAACGCTGGCTGAATAGCGAAATGCAAAGATAACGAAGTTTGGCAACGCTTTAAAAAAAGCGCACCAAACGGAATTGGACATAATCGTCTTTGCTCATGCCGGCTAGAATATTCGTGCTTGGTATATTCTTGAACAATTTCGCTTCCAGTTCGATTTTCCACTTATCGCCCAATCTGCGGCTGGCCTCAAAGCCAAACAGCGAAGCCTGCTTATCAAGATCAATAGTGACACCTAAAAGTAGTTTGGAGTCTTGCTCGTCATTCAGCGCTAATCGGGTGCCTACATAGACTGCATTCTTAAAAGGGATGGGGGGCGCGAATTGATCCCGTCCATCGTATTGATATTCCATCAATAATCCCAGGTCTGCCGAGTTTTCGAAAACGCTATAAAAAGTATATTCAAAACCGGTGACTACAGCAGCAAAACGATTACCTTGACCGCTACGTGTCATGGACTCCAACTTCAGCAACCAATTACCCAGTGCCCCTTGCGCATCCAAACTGGTTTGATCGATCAAGTCATAGGTTGGAATCAAGGAAGTCGGCGGCGCGGAAGCGCCTTTAGGAAAATAGGGTACAAACCGCGGTTCGCGACCGAGGCCGTTAAAATTGGCAACCCCCACATCCCAATCTCCAAAGGTACGGCTCCAGCGAACAGCCCAATCGGGATGCCAACGGCTATTGTTGTTAAGGTTTGGCATATTGGGGTCTACCGGCAGAACGAATCTGAGCCGCCCATCCGGCGCTTGAAACGTACGTTCCCGAAAATAAGGCAAATAGAATAAACTTAAGTCGCCGTATGCGCTAGGTACGTTCAGATTCAACATCGGCTGCCCAAGCTTCTCTTCACCGTTGATGTTTTCAACAAAATCGGTCTGATTGATAATATCAATCAAGTGCCGGGATTCCGTTACTCCCCAGAAGACTTTACCGACCCCCGTTTGGACATTCCAACCATCATCCTGATGCAGCCAATTGAATTCGCGCACATCCCAATGAGTTCGGTAGGTATCCAGGCTGTCATAGCGTGCGAACGGAATAGCCGTAAACCGGTCACGGCTATTATTCCATTCATGCCGAACCTCGGGTTGCAACATTACCGAGGGATCGGCAAAACTGGAATTTTGGCCGGGTAAAGCGGCAGTTTCCGTAAATAGACGCAAATCGACAGCAGCGAAACCGGACAATTCCGCCGCATGGGTATTGCCTAGCGTAACCACCATCGCCGCAGTATAAATCGCCGCTTTTAACTTCATAGTTTATTGAACGTTCTTGAGTGCGCTTTCTGAAAAATCACTGTCGTTGAAACCGTTACGGAATCGATAATTGCTGCGAGCCAAACCGGTGCTTTTCCCGTTCTGGTGATTGGTCATTTCCAGTTTGCTCGGACGCCAGTAGCGATCTAAATATTGGTGGTAATCGCTGAAAACCAAAGTTTTTAATAACTCGTTTTTATGGTCGTAAAACTCGATTTTACGTGGTTGATAAATAGTTTTATCTACCCATTCAATTTGTTTGGCATAACCGGAGTATTCATACGCAGGGGTGTTTTCCACGACGAAACAGTCATTGCCGTCCAATGCTTCATCGCGAAGATAACGATATTTATATTTTTCTATTTCCCAGGAGGCTATATCTTCATAGGCGAACTCGCTACCGAGAAACGGTCCTGATTTATTGACTGAAGAAATACGTTTAACGCGCTTTAATTCAGGTAAATACATCCATTGATCATCCGGTTTAAGGCCATGCGAGAAGGTTAATATGGCGGTACCTTTGACATCCGCTGGCGCATGAAATAAACCCTGCTCCTTATCGCCATCCCCTGCTACTTCCAGGGTTTTAATGCTGAATTCCCGAATACTTTCTTCGCCTTGGGCATTGCGTAGCGTAAACACTGCATCATATGTGCTGTCGCCAAAACCGGAATCGCGAGTATCGGTTTCTTTTGAGATAGCATACCCTTTTTCTTCCGGTGTTTCTGCATGCAGGATCGGCGCTGAACAAGCAATCAATATTGCTAAATAGATTGATTTTTTCATTTAATTTTCCTCTATAGATTTAATTTTTTGTGGGGTTCTTCGGTTCCATATATTCGGACTCTAAGCGCTTCGTACGACAATAAAATAGGGGGCAACAACATAAACTCGGCAAAAAGACCAATTGCAAAAATAATGGAAGTTAACAATCCCATTTCATAATTGATTCTAAAACTGGAGAAAGTGAACAGTGAAAACCCTAAAATCAAAACCGCCGATGTTACCCACAAAGCATGTCCGACTGTAGCAAAGGCGTAATGCAATGCTGCTTCGGGAGAGAGTTGTTTATCTTGTCTGGCATATTGGTATTTACTGAGAAAATGCACGGTATCATTGACCAGAATACCCAAGGTCATTGCCGCGACTACTGAAGAAGACATGCCCACTTGACCGACAGTTAAACCCCAAACACCAAAAGCCAAACCCGCCGGAACCAGATTGGGAATAAGACTAAGCAGTCCTAAACCAAATGAACGCAGCACAAAAACCAAAATTAGCGAGATAAAAGCTATGGATACTAATTCGCCGCTAATCATGCTAGTGATATTCCGTTGTCCGATATGAGCAAAAAGCACCGAGGCTCCTGTACCATCCGTATGTTTAAGAAGTGGTGCGTTTGTCTGTAGCCAAGCTTGCGCCCGCGCATCCAGATCGATAATTTGTTGGCTGGATATGCTTTTTACGATCACGCTGACCCGTGTCGCCGACTTACCGACATTGATGCGGTCATTAAGATCCAAACCGTAAGGCAAGGACATTTCGAATAACAATAAGTATTGAGCCGCCAGTTCTCTGGTTTCAGGCAGACGGTACCAATCCGGATCGTCGCCATGCAGGTTTTGATGCAAGCGCTTTAGAATGTCGTTTATTGTATAAACATGGATGGTTTCAGGTTGTTTACGGTACCAATCGACAAACGCTTCCACCTGTTGCAGAAAAGCCGGCTCGTTGATCCCACCCTGTTCGCCCTGTTCCAGCGAATACTCAATATTGTATATACCGGTTAGATGCTCGGTGGTGTAATCGGTGTCCCGTCGGAAATCGACGGATTCATCAAAATATTTTATGTATTCGTCATCGAGTTTGTTGAGTGGTATACAGGCCATTAAAGCGATGGTGACGATCACCAAAAACAGGGAGAGCGGACGACGGTAATCAATGGTAAATTGCGCCAAGCGAGCAAGATTCTTACCTCCTGAGGCTTCAACACGGCCTTGTTTTGCCGGTAAAACCATGATTAATGCCGGCAGAAAAACGATAGTCAGAAAATAACAGGCGGCCACTCCCATCGCGGTAATATTCCCTAAATCATGAAATGGCGGCGATTCACTGAAATTCATGGATAAAAATCCAATCCCAGTGGTCAGGTTAGTGAAAAATATGGCTTTAAAATTCACCATCAGACTTTCCGCTATAGCCGCTCTTTTTTGCAAACCTTGAGCCAAACCGCTGTAGTAGGTCATTAGTATATGCACCGAATCGGCAACCGCTAAGGTCAGTAGAATAGTCGGCGCCGGAATACTGGATGGCGAAAAGGCTATGTCCAGCCAACCGGCCAAACCTACCGCTATGACGATGGCTAATGTCATCATGGTGAGTGCGGCCAGCATCCCCAGAAACGATCTTAAGAACCACCATAGCGAAATTGCGATAATCACTAGCATAGCCGGCGTTAGGGTTTTCATATCCAGTTCCGAGGATTCTGAAAATGCGCTATCAAGAATGATTGAGCCGGTTAAATGCACATCCATATCAGGGTGGGCCGCTTTTAAATCGGCAATTAAACTCCGTACAAAATGAGTCATCTCCAGCGTTTCCGAGTCCTGATTTTTCCCAGGCCGCTGCACGACAACATTAAAACCCATCACTTTGCCGTCCGCCGATAACAGACGATTGACCAATAAAGGCTCATTTAAGGCGATTTGTTTTAATTTGACGATCTGTTCGGGGTTTAAGCGATCCGCTTTACTTACCAGATCTGCAACCTGCAAATCATCGCCTTCCGCTGTACTGTTTTGAAAATTGGTTATTGAATCCACTCTTATCGAGTAAGGCATCTGCCAGAGTTTTTTAGTGATATCCTCCGCAATCGCTAAATTTTGCGAGGTAAATACATCGCCATTTTGTGGCGTTAACACCAGCAAAACATTATCGTCGCGGGTGTAGGTATTTTGCAGCGCTTCAAATGCCATTAACTGCGGATTTTCATCACTGAAAAACATCCGGTAATCGCTTTTAAAATGTACAAACTGTAAACCATAACCAGCAACTGCGGTTAAGACGAGACTTAAGACAATAAACAGCCATGGCGCATCTAATAGCCATTTGGTATATTTTTTTAACATGTAATTGATTCTCTTATATTAGTTTAAAAGCTATATACCTTGCGTAATTCAAATTCGGTCAAAAAGCTGTCCTAGAAGGGTTCGTTAACGCCTTACTTTCGGTTTTCGACAACAGAGTCCCATTAACGCGTTGATGCGAATATCAAGGGAAGAAAATATCCCCCTGTTGTCGAAGTCTCTGCCGGGACAGCTTTACTACCAAATTAACATTTGGCACAAATGAAAATGCAATTGGTATATATTTGTTGAAAACGACATTTTTCGTAGATATCCCGGCATTCATTTTCCTTTTAACGAATTTAACGCTTGGGCTAGCGTGTCTACGGTGTAAATCACTTCATCTTCAGTCAGATTGCTGGTGATAAAGAAGCGCAATCTCGATTCTGCTTCAGGTACCGCCGGATGCATGATGGGATGCACATTTATTCCGGCGTTGGCTAATTGTTGACCAAGCAGTAAACACAACTTGGAATTACCCAGAATAATCGGCACCACGCCGGTACCGGCGGCCGGACCGGTATCAAGTCCGTGTAATTTGGCACGTTCCAAAAACAATGCGGCTCTGGCTCTAAGCCGTTCAGCCCGCTCAGGTTCGCGGATGATGATCTTCGCAGCCGCTAAAGCCGCTCCAGCATTGGCCGGGGAAATACCGACACTAAATAAGACGGCGCCAGGCGCATTGTATTTGAGATTTTCAACCAATGCCCGCGAACCGCAAATATACCCCCCGCAACTGGCGAAGGATTTACTTAAGGTACCCATCCAGATATCGACATCCGCTGCATCGATCCCAAAATGATCATGTGAGCCAAAGCCGCGAGGACCGATTACCCCGCTGGCATGAGCTTCGTCCACCATCAACAAACATTTGTGGCGATTTTTGACTTCGATAAACCGCGGCAGATCCGGAATATCACCATCCATGCTGTATACGCCTTCAATAATGATTAGCACACGCAGGTGTTGCCGGCGATTTTTCTCTAGTAATTTATCTAAGGCCTCCCAGTCGTTATGCGGAAATGCCAACCTTCGCGCACCCGACAATTGGCAGCCTGTGACGACACTGTTATGGATCAAACTATCATGCAATAGTAAATCATTAGGGCCGAATAAATGCCCGATTACCGCAACATTCGTAGCGTAACCGCTAACTAAAGCTACAGCGTCTTCTGTGCCGTGTATCTCCGCCAATGCTTGTTCCAGATCCCGATGCAAGGGAATTTCGCCTGAAACAATGCGACTTGCAGAGACGGAAGTGCCATATCTATCCACAGCAGCTTTTGCACCGGCCGATACTTCCGGATGCCCGGATAAACCCAAATAGTTGTATCCGGAATAATTGATATATTCCTTGCCCTCGATTTGAGTTAGATGGTCGCTTACCCCATCATGAACACTAAAATAGGGATTGTTTGTATTCAGTGATTTAAACGTTTCAGCGTGGGCTAATAACATTCGATAGCCGGGAAACTTTTCAAATTTGTAATACTCTTCGGCTATTTCACCCGTGATCCGATTTAAAACTTTAGCATCTTCTTTTGGCAATGAAAATTGTTTGTTTAACAACTGTCTAGCTAAATTTCGTTTATTATCTGTGCTCATATTGCAACCTCCTTGTCAGTGGTATTTATATTTTGATGTGTCGGCTCTGCGGCTTGCCCTTCATTCTCGACAGCCGATTGTTCTTGAAAAATTAATCCGACAATATCGGATGCTACGCTAAATATCGATTTGCTGGACAGGAGCGATAACACCGACATTTCTATTTGAAACGATCGATTTATCATAGTTTGTAACTCCACGGCAGTAATGGAATCGATACCGAAATTGTCAAACGAAGTTTCCAAATCGACATCCTCGGCATTCATATGCAGTATGCCGGCAATATGTTCCGCCACTATGTAACCGACCGTTTCAATTTGTTGATCTTTTGGCATCTGTGCAAGCACACTGATAATCGATGAGTCGTCCGAGCCGGAACCATATTTGCTGATCATTTCTTTAAAGCGGAATGATCCGGCTGCACCTGGTTCTGCATATTCCCAGACCGGCCAATCGACATCAACCATGAATAGCGCCGGTAAATTCCATTGATAGATTCTATTGAATATGGCCTGCATCATTTGATTATCAAACGGTTCTAAGCCTTTCATTTTTAAATAGCGTTCAAGATCGGTATTCGATGACATCATGCCCACTTGACCAACCGGCCCCAGTTGCAGACTATTACCCGCCAATCCCTTCGATAATCTATATTCGATCAAGCCGTCCATGAAGGTATTTGCCAAACAATAATTAGCTTGATAGGTATTTCCGGTTACTCCGGATACTGATGAAATAACTACAAACAGTTCAATATTCGGATTATCCTTAGTCAATAAATGCAGATTGTTTGCCCCAACCATTTTCGGGATTGCGACTTTTTTGATGGCTTCGCTATCCATATCCAAAAAGCTTCTGTCATCCAGTACTCCGGCGGCATGAATGATTCCGCCGAGCGTACCTTTCCGTTCAGTATCGGCAATCACGCCGGACAGGTCT
>CAVXZR010000137.1:0-3662 GCA_963765965.1 uncultured Pseudomonadota bacterium | reverse complement strand
TAACAATTTCTTCCAATCTCAGCAGTAGTTTGACCAGACCGTACCCGCCAACTTTTTGGGCGGTGTTTTTCCGGTCCCAAAAAGTGAAGACATTAACGCCTTCTAAAGTGATAGACTCCCCTCGCCAACCGATGTAAAGACCCAAAACCTTGCGATGCCCTCCTGCTTGCGCCTCGGCTTGCCCGACTTTGTCCAGCAAATGAGTAAATTGGTTGACATTCTCGTCGTCATAACTGGCATTATGGTGCCAGCCATGTGTAAAGGTGATGATGATAACGTCTTCATTTTGGGCGATTTCCCCAAATTTCGTCAGCACGAAATCCATTTGCTTGGGGTCTCGTAATTGACCTTGATCGTCAAATTCCACAAAGCCGACCATTCTGTTGCTCCCTGTATCGACCAGTGCCGATTCGGCGCATTTCTCCGTGGTCCCGCCAACATCCAAAGTGCATGGCTCAAGATCGGTACGATAGGCAGAATCAGTAGCACAACCGGACAGCAATAAAATAAGGCTGCATAAAAAGAATCGGTGAGAAATAGATACGCGCATAACTTTTCTCCTTGACGAGTTGAGAGAAATAAATCGTGAACTTTTCAGGGGCGGCTTACACTTATAATTCAAATAATAAAAGGTAGTCTGTACCCGTTTATCTGTGACGTCCACTAATAATTGCAAGAGCAATAAACTACACATCACAGCCCGGACACCATTCCTATTTCGTACCGATACTTAAGTACTGGTCACACGAAAATCAAGATAAATGCCTCTGTTGCTCCAAGCCCCACTAACTGTGTTGATATTAATCGTTTCATAAGTTCTTGCACTGGAGGTTTTTGGATGCAGCGGATTTTGACGCCGTTGTCCCGGTCCCAGAACGCCGTGAATAAATCCCTGTAGGCTTTAGTCGGCGCCTGCCTCCTAAACCTGGGACCGGGACAACGGCGTCAAAATCCAGATCATCCGGGTATTTAAGTCTGCTTTGTGCAAGAACTTATGAAACGATTAATACATGTCCAAACAATTTCGGTGGCAGTATATACGATGACCAAAAATTCTTGGCATACCAATGAAGCAGACGTAGAATAGACAGGTAATATCGTAACTTGACGGACAACAAACGGCCATCAACTGCCTGTCGCGACTGGCCGCTTTATGGCAATGAATGTGGCGGGATGAATTTCGACAAATTGCCAATTAGGACGTTGACTTGCTAAAGCATAAGATCATGGGATAATCTTTCTTAATATGATAATTTAGTGATTAGTTTATTTTGAATGATCCATATAAAAGGCTCTACATTGATTACCCAATGATTTGCTGAAAATTATTTAACTAATCTCTCAAAAAATGATATATATTTTCAATATGCTTCGGGCCAATAAAGCAACACTTTTTGTATTCATAGCCGCGATAGCACTATTTAGTCAGCCCCCTTTTGGTAACGGTATCCTTTTAATTGCTTATCCGATTTTGTTATACCAAGGAATTCAATTAATACGTTTTTGGCGTTTACCTGAGAAGCGAGCAAATAAACTTACAGTAATGCTAATCGCCATACTTTCTGTGCTTTTAGTGAAAGGTATACATAGCTATCGTGAACACTCACGTCGTGATATTGCCGATCAGATAGTTAAGGTTATCGAAAACTTCAAATTGAACAATAACCGGTACCCTAACTCGCTTGCAGAAGCAAATGTCGAAAAAATGTTGTTAGATCATGTAATCCTACCAATTAAGCTTTCAGGTGAATGGAAAAATAAAGAAACAGATCGCTGGATATATTATTCGTTACGAGAAGGACGTCCAGATTTGACTTATGATGCCTCGTTTGAAATCTTTGATTATTGGTGGTTCAATTTTAAATCTCACAATTGGCAATATACATCGCCCTGAAACGCATAGTATGGTAGTGCTCTTTTTTCAGACATGGAATTAAAGCTAATGATTCAAAATTGTTAACGGTGGACAGAAAAGTGTTGCCCATCCTACATTTGAATGTCGCTTTTGGGTCGCTATGCCGAACTCTGCATAGCAGTCCTTAGAAGCCGCTCTCAGAATATTTGCAAGCTATTAATGAAACCGATCTGCCCACTCAAAACGACAAACACTCCTCAAACCAAAACCCTCTCTATCCCCCCATTCGTCACCTGTTTGACATAATCCTTCATCCAGTTTTTCCCCAACACATGCCGGGCGATTTCCACGACGATGTAGTCCACATCCAATTGATCGATTTCGCCTTTATAACGTTGCAAGCCCTGTACGCAGGATGGGCAGGAGGTTAGCATTTTTACCGGGCCGTCGTAGCCGCCGGCGCGGAGCTTGTCGGTGTTGTCCTGTAGTTCGATAGCCTTGCGGTAACGTATTTGCGTGGAGATATCCGGGCGGGATATTGCCAAAGTGCCGGACTCGCCGCAGCAGCGATCCGATTTGATCACACTGGCGCCGACCAGAGTGCTGACGGTTTTCAGTGCGTCCTGCTGTTTTAACGGGCTATGACAAGGATCATGATACACATAGGGCGTACCGGTCAGGCCTTCCAGTTTTACGCCTTTTTCCAGCAGATATTCATGGATATCGATCAGGCGGCAGCCGGGGAAAATCTTTTCGAATTCGTAATCCTGCATTTGATCCAGACATGTCCCGCAACTGACCACCACGGTTTTAATATCCAGATAATTCAAGGTATTGGCGACGCGATGAAACAACACCCGATTATCGGTGGTGATTTTCTGCGCCTTTTCGAATTGCCCGGCAGCGCGTTGTGGGTAGCCGCAACATAGATAGCCGGGCGGCAGGACGGTCTGTACGCCTATTTCATACAGCATGGCCTGTGTTGCCAGACCGACTTGCGAGAATAAGCGCTCCGAACCGCAACCGGGAAAGTAAAACACCGCTTCCGAATCGGTGCGGGTTTTGTTTCTATCCCGGATAATCGGCACGATGTGATCGTCCTCAATATCCAGCAAGGCTCTTGCCGTTTTGCTCGGCAGTTTGCCGGGCATTTTACGATTGGTGAAATGAATCACCTGTTCGAACAGCGGCGCTTTGCCGGTGGAGGACGGCGGCTGCAATAGTTGCGCCTTGCCCCATGGCCGCAAAAATCTATTAGCCATGCGTTGCGATTTATAAGACCACTCGATTAAAACCTTGCGCATCGCCTTGACGGTATTGGGACGGCTGGTGCTCAAAAAGGCAATCGCTGCGGCTTTTACCGGATTAAAGCTTTGCTTGCCCATTTTCCGCAACAGATGGCGCATGTTCATGGAGACATCGCCGAAATCGATATCGACCGGACAAGGGTTAAAACATTTATGGCAAACCGTGCAATGGTCGGAAACGTCTTCGAACTCTTTCCAATGGGTAATGGAAATACCGCGCCGGGTTTGCTCTTCGTAAAGAAAGGCTTCGATCAGTAAAGAGGTGGCGAGAATTTTATTGCGCGGCGAATACAATAGATTGGCTTTAGGCACGTGCGTGGAACACACCGGTTTGCATTTGCCGCAACGCAGACAATCCTTGACCGAATCGGAGATGGCGCCGATATCGCTTTGCTGCATGATCAGCGATTCGTAACCCATCAGACTGAAGGAGGTGGTATAAGCCGCCCGCAAGTCGCCGCCGGGCATCAGTTTGCCGCGATTAAACCGGCCTTCCGGGT
>CAVXZR010000136.1:0-20096 GCA_963765965.1 uncultured Pseudomonadota bacterium | reverse complement strand
TGTATGTTGCTTGACTCATCATCTGCTACAACATGAATATTCTTACCCAGGATATCGCTAGCGGCTTCATAACCAAGAATTCGTAAAAATGATTTGTTCACAAAAGTACAATTGCCATCATTATCAGTACCGAAAGCCCCTTCTGCCATAGAATCCAGCAGCCGCTGCAAGTTATCATGCGAGTCGCGCAATGCAGATTCAGCTTGTTTCAAATGGCGATTGGTACGAAGCAACAAGCCCCCAAGAACAACCACTATAAATCCGGTCGCCAACGTAATCAGTAAAGGTGTTCGATAACGTTTTATCACATCCGAGAAATCAAATTGCTTGAGTTCGCTTGGATGCATACGTAATCGTAGCATCATGGTTTCCACCGGCGTGTAATCCGCCGGTGTCGTGAACCCGGCAATTTGCGCTGTTTTAGCGGCTGGGTCAGTATGTTTGAGTGAAAGCAGTGTAATAGTTACCGCCCTGGCGGTTTCTGGCGAAACATGCCGGCTAACGGCAAAAGGCCACTCCGGCAAATGATCGGTCGAGTGAAGAAGCGGTAAATTGTCAGATGGATGCGCATTAAGCACTTTAATGTCAGCCATTCGCAATCGCCCTTCAGTAGCCATGGCCTCCAGTACGCCTGTTCTAACAAATCCGGCGTCAGATTTTTTGGTGAGCACTGCTTCGACGACGCGGTCTTGCGGCATGCCGGTAAAGTCATAACGAATGTTTTGTACTCCAAATTTTTCTAATTCCCAGCGCTGCATCAGATAGCCACCTAATGATTTTTTGGAGACAGTTGCCATGCTTTTTCCTGTTAAGTCCACGATAGAATTGATGCTCGACCGGTCTGATCGAGTAAAAATTACACCGGCGAATTCAGACATGGGTTTTCCTTGGGATAGAGATAATATAGTGGCGACCGCTGAAGCACCATAACGATTTCTAATCAGGATGAAGTGTTCGGGATTGGTTAAAATGAAATCGAGCTTATCTGCTTTAACCGCCGCATCAATATCTTCTAGAGGCATCGACAGCAACTCGATATGCTGGCCAGGCAAGGCGGCCTCAAGCATACGGGTCATAGGCTCCCATTGCGCTTGCGTGACCTCGACAGGACGAAACGAAAGTACGCCAAAACGCAAAGTCTTTGTGTTATCCGCAAAAACCATACCGCTCTGCGTTAGCAAGACGAGCAAAAGCAAAATGGACTGCATCAGGGGGGCTGCGGTTCGCTGATTCATGAAATAGGGAGCTTGATTACGTAATAATTATTCCGCCTCACTCACACAACATCCGCCCCAACAAACTCCCTTTTTCCACCCGATTCGACAAATCCGGTTCGCAGTGTTCTATCAAAGCCGTTAATTCCTGTTGCAATACGATATTGCAGTTTTGTTCCGTCTGCAATAAAGCTTCGATCTCTGTGTCCAAAGCCGTCAATGCTTGTTGCAGACCTTTTTGCAACCCTTTAAGTGCGTTATTTTGCATGGAGGGCTGGATTTTTTTGTGCAGGAAAAAAGGGATTAGCCAGCTTAAGCCAATTAGCATGATACTGTGAATTGCAAAATCCAGGCCCAGATAGGCATGGACATCGTTGGCGCTGTGGTAGTATCCGCTGAAGACCTGATAGCCGACTACTGTCATGGCGACCAGCGGCAACAAGGTTTCGGAAATGGCTGTTAATTCTAGAAAAAAGCGTTGCAGGCCATTCCCTGGGTTTAGTAAAGCTTGCCGGGCTGCCAGTTCTGTGGAAAGGCTGACTTTTTTTTCGGCTTGATTTTTAATGTTTTGCAAGCCGGTTTTCAACGGTTTGCTGGTAATGTCAAACTGTGCCGCCTGTAATGCCAGTTCATCCAGAGAATCGTTAAACCGGCTTTGCGCCCAGTCATCCCAGAGTTTAATATCCGGTTTTTTGCCGGGTTGCTCGGACCAAAATCTGGAAATTTCCTGCAAGGGCCAGGCCAGTCCTTGCAGAAGCGTAGTTTCATTTTTTTGCCGGATATCTGCATAGGATTGATGCAGTTGCTGAAAATCCCGGGCGCTTATTTCATTCTGCCACTGCTCTAAAATAAGTTTAAGTTGTTGCCAGCGTTGCCGGCGGTTGCGTTGTTCCAGTTGGGCGACGCAATGTTGCTCGGAAAGTGTCTGTATTTGCCTGAGCAGTTCGGTAAATTCGTCATTACGCGGCTCAGCGCAACTGGTGCGAAACACTAAGGGATTTTCAAAACCGGCTTTCTGCAATTGCTGTTTAAAATCTTCATATTGAACCGGACTGCCGATATCCCATTGATTCATGACAAACAGCCATGCATGTTTCAAACCTTCAGCCAGTAACAACTGCCAGGCCTTGTTATCGCGGTAACGCTCCGGACTGACGACATATAATAGTACGTCGATATGCGGCAGCCATTCCAGGACCATGCGTTGATTACCCAGTTCGATACTGTCGAAATCCGGCATGTCCACCCAGACGATATTGCTGTTGCCAATATCGTTATGCCGGCTAATTTTGACACTATCCAGCGGTAGTCCGGCCGGCAAGTGTTGAATGGCTAGCGATTGATGATGATACAGGGTTACTTCTCTGGAGGTAGGCCGCTCGACGCCGGCTCTAGCTATCGGCTGTCCGGCCAGACGATTTAGAAGCGAACTTTTACCTACGCCCGTTCCCCCCATAAAGGCAACGATCAAGGGTCTGGCAGGGTTTTGATCTCGCTCTGCCGAAAACAGTGCCTCGGAACTGCGTAGATCGATCGCATTTATTGCTTGCGTTTGTTCATGATTCAGCCGTCCTTCCGCATACACTCTTTCAATCCAACTGCGGGCTTGCGCCAGCAATTCATAATAATCGTAAGCCATGTTTTTTCTCTATTAGCGACTGTTCGGCATGACGGTATTGTTGTTCCGAAATATTAAAGCGATGCGCGGCCAGGTTTTGCTGGGGCAAGGGGTAAAGTCTTTGCTGTAAACACGTAAAAAACAATTGGCTTTTTACGGTATTCAGTTGATGCAGCTTTAGCTCCGCTTCAAGCCGATTCATGTATTTACCCATTGCGCTTTCCGCCAATAAGGATGTTACTGTCAGCATGACCGGCGTAAGGACCAGATCGTGAATACCGATGCCGCCGGTTTGAAGCGCCATTAAGATGGCTGCAATATCGGTCGAAGCGCGGGTAGCCCGCAAACTGTTTAAGGTCATCGGTTGTTCTTGCAACTTGCGATACAGCTTTTGCGAGGTTTCTTCCACATCCATCTGAAAACTCAGGTGATAATCGGCAACTGCCAGTTCAAACTCATGCAGAATAGCAATTTTTTTCTGCCTGAGTGTCGCGGCGGTTTCTTTCCACCAGCCGACAGGCGGAGCTTCGGTTTCATTTTTTTCAAGTAGTTTATCAGCCAATTGGATCATGATATGCGTGCTTATCTGATTGAGTACCGCGACTTCCTGAACGGAATTGCCCCGATAAGCTTCTTTTCCCAGGCTCATCAGTTTTCGCACCGGCCAGGTCATTATTCGGCGGGTTTTGCCCATGACTTTGGCAATCCCCGGAATCTCCAGCAAATTCAGCATGTTTAGCAAGGCATTCTGGAAAGTATCGTAATGATGTGGATGATCCAGATAATCGCGTTGGTAATCTTTAAGCGCCTGGCCGATACACTGATCGACCAGCATTTGCCAGTCGCGTTGAGCGTGATGTTCGGCCAATATCGGCTCCAGCCACTGTTGCCAATATCGGTTAAGCCATTGCTGTTGATAAATGAAATGTTTGCTATGCGAAACTTTTGCTGCTAATTTGTAAATCGCTTTACCCTGTGCTGCCGGCCAGATTGGCAGCGGAACTTGCTTCTGAAACAATAAGGGTACTATTTCTGGCACGGGGTCACGACGATGTTGTTGCCATTTTTGCTGTAAAGAATTTAGGATTTGCGTTTCGCTGCCTTCGCTCAGCTTGTTGACGCAAATCAGCGTCGGTTGCTGAAAGCTGGCTATGGTTTTCATCACTTCCCAGACCGACTGATCCGCGTATTTTTCCTTGCTAACCACCAGGATGACCAGATCGGCCAAGGCGATGGTTCTGATTACCCCTTCCCGGTAATCGGCGGCGTCTATCGAATCGAAATCGGGGGTGTCCCAGCATACACAGGCAGGCAATAATGCCGAGCTACTTTGACTATTCGCTAGCGAATAACAGTCGAAACGGTTACGGTTTAGCATGCTTTGCTCTAAACATTGAAAACGGCCGAAATAATGCTGCATACCATCGCAATCATCGCTGAAAAGCCCATGACAGTATCCGTGAGGATGAACGGTATAACCTGCCAATGGACTGACACCGGCTTGAGTGTCATTCAGCAATAGATTGACTATGGAGCTTTTTCCGGCCTGAGTAGGGCCGATTACGGCAATTTGTAAAGGAAATTTCGAATAATTTTCAATTAGTTGACCTTTGCGGATAAAAGCCTCGGCGAACAGCAGCTGTTCTACCCGCTGTTGATAGTCGGAAAATCGTGGCTGACGTTTATCCAATTGCCGAAGCAAACTTTGGTAACGCTGTTTGATAAGTTGGATAAATTCCAGCATGATAAATAGGCTTGGGTTTATAATTACCGAGTAATTTAGTTAGTTTAGCTACCCGAATTGTAACCATTATAATTAAAACGTTCGGGTTTGTTCATCTTGCCCCTGGGAGATTGCACCATGAAGAAATTATCAGCTGTTCTAGTGTTTATAGCATGCGCTTCATTGATCGGTTGTAATAAAGGCCAGCAGATCAATGGCAGCTCTCTAAAAACTGTCAATAGATCAGTCGCTGCCTTAAAAGAGCGTTTACCGCTCGATCAACGTGTTGAATTTGAAGTGTCGTTCTGGACCTTGCGGGACGAAATTAGAAATAACAAAGAGTTTCTTCAAGCCGTTGACGGCAAAACCCCCGAGCAGTTGATCGAATCGGGCAGAGAGCTATTCTCGAAGCGTAAGGCTGCCGGCAACAAAGAATATCAGCAATTTACCAATTGGGATCAAATGATTGCCCAGTACACGCAAGAACGCATTGATCAAAACAGAAAAATGAAGCCGGATGAGCGCGATAAAAAAGGTTCGAGATCTGTGACTTACAAAATGGATGGGATGTAAGTCTGCCCTAGCCGGTCCGGAGCGAATGGTTTATAGGATGCTGCCGAAGCAATGAGGCGCATTATTTTCGATTGATGCAGTTCACTGTTGTTCAGCACATCCTATGCAGGCCTGAATTTAATCGCCCGAATAGATACAGATCTTTTTAACAACAAGTTATGTCTCTAAAATTTCAAGATTGGCTGCCGGATTATTTAACCGGCCAACTCATTGGCTATCTGGTTTTTAGGCAAAATTATTCGGCAACCAGCCCTGATTAACACAATCCCGGAAAGACCAATGCGGCATGGTTTCGGTTTTATAGCTCCAAAAAAACCAGCCGAGATATTTTTCGAAACTGGCCAACTGAGCGGCGGCATAACCGCGATAAGCAATCGCCTGTTGAAAGGCATCCATCTCCGGTTCTAAATGGTCGAACGGCCCCTGTTTCCATAATTCCAGCATTTTCGGATTAAGCCCGAGACTCCATTCGCCGACATAAGTCCACCATCCGCAGTTAGCAATAATTGCGTCGGCTTCGGTTTTCCATTCGCCTACTGCCTTATGGATATGCCCATAGATATCGGTATCAACATCTTCCTGAACAAAACACTGGTAGCGATGAATGTCGAACACCACGTTGTCATAAGCCGGAGGTTGCAAAAACCGCGGATATTCCAGATACGATCGAAAGCCGTCGTGAAACACAACAGCAACATTTTCGGCTCGGCAATGCTTGCGGATGCGGCGGTAGCCCTCAGCCGTGTAATTCATCAAAAGCTCGGTAGCGATATCCCAACGCGGCTCGTTCAGTACTTCAATACCATGTAAAGCAGGACGCTGATGGTAACGTTCCGCCAGCCTCTCCAGCACAGTTAGGGAATATTCCAGATATTCCTGCTTGGTATGCCATTCGCAAACATCCTTGATTCCGCCATTATCGAAACCGTTTTGGCAACCTGGCGCAGTGTGTAAATCCAATACCACATGGATACCGAATTCTTCCGCCCAATCGAAGGCTTTGTCCAATACGGTGATACCGCCTGCCACAAATGGATAACTTAGCTCGCCGAAACTGCGGTGATACGGATAATCCGGCCCGAATATCCAATAGCCTATCGGGATCCTGACTGCATTGATGCCTGTTTCCGCCAACCAGGCAAAATCGTCACGATTGATAAAGGTATGCCAATGCTGTTTCAGAATCGGTTCTGCCTGCGCTCCCAGTTCAATGCACCAGGCGGTTTCATCTTCAGCCTTTAAGCCGGTAAACAGACTGGGCGTCATCCACTTTTCCAAGACCAGCCAGCTTCCTAGATTGACGCCTCGTAATTTCTTGCCGCGCTTATTGCTGAATTTTTTTAGCATGGTGATTGTTCGCTTTAATATTATTTTTTATGCTTTTGATTCGGTTTTTTTACCTTGCATTTGTCAGTGGTTAGAGGCTTAGCAGGAAAAAATTAAGTCTCTTGGCCTGTGAAATTAAGCTCAGGACAGAATAATGCTGCGTTGGTGTAAAGCTTTGATGACCGGTTGTTTCGTAATGGTTATCAAGGCTGAATTAGGGAGCATTTTATCGATTAATTTAACCATTAATAATTCGCCTTCGGGGTCGAGCGAATCGAATGCCTCTTGCATCAGTATCCATTTCGGTTTTTGCAATAACAGACGTACCACCCCCAATCGCTGTTGCTGTTCGCGTTCGAGGGTTTTTTCCCAATCCCCGAACACATCCAACTGTTCTATCAATTCCTTTATTCCGGCGAGTTCGAATGCATCTTTTAGGGCGTTCTGATCAAAAGCAGAACTATCCGAAGGGTAACAAATGGCAGCCCTTAAAGTATCGGTCGGCAAATAGGGGCGGGGTGGCATGAAAAACATAGGTTCATCGTCAGGCAGTTCAATGATGCCTTCACCCCAAGGCCAAAGACCGGCAATGGCTTTGAACAATTTGTTGCCTGTGAAAGCATTGCCATTAATCAAAACCCGCTCTCCAGCCTGAATTTCTTCATTAAGATTGCTTACACAAACGATGCCATCCAATCTGGAAATGCATAAATTGCGAAACCGCAATACTGAGCCGGGTTTTTTTTCCAGCCTTATGCGACGCGGGTCTGGCTTGGCAATTTCATTTTCCAGTTGAGCAAGTGCTTTGCTTAATCCCAAAACCCGCTCTACCGAGGCTCGCCATTCGGCAACCTTTCCCATATTGTCTACCGGCCATGATAATGCGGACACCAGTTGCTGAAAAGACTGCGCGGACTGCATCAATGTACCTAATGTAATGCTGCCGAGAATATAGCGTGGCGCAGAAACCAGAATCGGAAATGCCATGGACAATACCGAATAACCGGAACTGAACATGATGATTTGTCCCCAGGCTTTGGTTTGCAGGTTCCAGGCATCGACTATCCCGCCGAACAAACGATGGAAGTGCGGGCTTTCATGACTTTCGCCATGTATCAGTGCGATGGCTAGTGAATTTTCACGGGCTTTTACAAGCGCAAAACGAAAGTTGGCTTCGACGGTTTGCCGGTTATCGGTGGCTTTCGTCAAAGGCACGCCTATCCACCAGCCCAGCATGGAAGCACTGGCTGCATAGATCAGCCCTAGCCAGAATAAATGCCCTTCGAATGAAATTGTAAAAAGCCCAAGGTCTAGTGTTACTGTGCCGGACAGTTTCCATAAAATCTCGGTAAAGCTGATCAGCAGTAACAGGCAATATAACAGGGTGTGCAGTAAATCAATGGCATATTCTGTGGAAATACGAATGTCTTCGGCTATCCTGCCGTCGGGGTTGTCATGCTGTCCGGAAATAATATGCGTGACTAGGTAATGGCGGCCATCATACATCCATTTGCCTATCATGCGTTCGGTCAGCCAACCGCGCCAATCCAGTTGCAAACGGCGCTTGATAGTCAGATGGGTTGCTGTAATCGCCATGTTGGCGATAAAGATCAATATGATCAGGCCGATTTGGGTAAACAGCCTCGACATGGAGCGCTGTTCCAGCGCATCGAACAAATTGGCGCTCCATTCGGTGATGATAACGGAAACCGCGATCTGCAATACGGTAAGCGCGATGAGCGCTAACGATAAACCGCGTATCTTCGTCTTGTTTTCAGAATGCCAAAATGGCCCTGCCAATCGGAAAAACTGGATAAAAAAACTGCTTGAATTTCGCAAGGACATTCTCCTTTTTAAGGTCGAAGCGCAATATATCAAACTTGAACACATTTATAACCATCAAATGTGATTTTCTTTCGCTTTTCACCTCAAAAATAATGTTTTGCACAGCAATTTATCGAAGCCAAGTTGCAAAACCGGGAAAAACAGACCGACTTTCGCAACTTTGTTTAGGATGGCTTAAATTTGACCGCCTCTTGAAAGCTTAACGCTTCATTGAATTAAAAAATTCGGCATTGGTTTTGAAGTCTTTCAATTTTCCCAGCAAAAACTCGGAAGCGGCCAATTCATCCATCGGCTGAAGAATCTTACGTAAAATCCAGGTTTTTTGTAATTCGTCAGGTTCGACCAGATACTCTTCACGACGGGTACCGGAACGATTGATATTGATGGCGGGATATATGCGCTTCTCGGCAATTTTCCGTTCCAAATGCAATTCCATGTTGCCGGTGCCTTTAAATTCTTCGTAAATCACCTCGTCCATTCTGGAGCCGGTTTCAACCAGCGCCGTGGCGATAATGGTCAAGCTTCCGCCTTCCTCGATATTTCTGGCGGCACCGAAAAATCGTTTCGGTTTTTCCAGGGCATTGGCGTCAACGCCTCCCGACAGCAGTTTGCCGGAGGACGGTACCACCATATTGTATGCTCTGGCAAGCCGAGTGATGGAGTCTAACAGTATAACCACATCGTGCTTATGTTCCACAAGCCTACGGGCTTTTTCAATGACCATATCCGCAACCTGAACATGTCTGGTTGCCGGTTCGTCGAAAGTACTCGACACCACCTCGCCACGGACGCAACGTTCCATTTCGGTGACCTCTTCGGGACGTTCGTCGATCAACAGAACAATCAGATAGCACTCGGGATTGTTTTCGGCAATGGCATGAGCAATGCTCTGCATAATCATGGTTTTACCAGCTTTAGGCGGTGAAACGATCAAGCCGCGCTGACCTTTGCCTATGGGTGCAATCAAGTCAATGATGCGGGCCGTTAAATCTTCGCTGGTACCGTTACCCTGTTCCAGGCGGAAACGTTTATTCGCAAACAGTGGGGTTAAATTGGAGAATGAAATTTTGTTTTTGGCGTTTTCCGGCGATTCGAAATTAATGCTTTCAACCTTGAGCATGGCGAAATAACGTTCGCCTTCTTTAGGCGGCCTGATTTTGCCGCTGACGGTATCGCCGGTACGTAGACCGAAACGGCGAATCTGGCTGGGAGAGACGTAGATATCATCCGGTCCGGCAAGATATGAGGCGCCCGGCGTTCGTAAAAATCCGAAACCATCCTGCAATATCTCCAAAACTCCGTCGCCAAAGATGTCTTCGCCGCTTTTTGCCTGTTTTTTCAAGATACAGAAAATCAACTCCTGTTTTCTGGCTCTGTCGATATTTTCTAAACCCAATGACTCGGCAATGGTAATTATTTCACTGACTTGTTTAAGTTTTAACTCGGTAAGATTCATGTTGTTTAAGAGAAATGAAAAAAACGCAAAGCGGCAGAAAGCCGTTCGCAGCAGAAGGTCGTGGTGATTAAACTACAGGTGACAAGAATACAAAGATGCAAGTATTGGAAATTTTAGCGCAATAACCGGACTTATCAAAACCTTTTCTGATAAATCCGGAATATTTGTACCGATTTAGATGTGGCTATCAATAAAAGCGGTCAGTTGTTGTTTGGTTAGCGCACCGACTTTTGTAGCCTCCACTTCGCCGCTTTTGAAAATCATCAGGGTCGGAATGCCACGCACACCATAATGTTGAGGTGTTTTTGGGCTTTCGTCGATATTCAATTTGGCAACGATCAGTCTACCCTTATAATCACTGGCAATATCGTCCAGAACCGGGGCAATCATTTTACACGGACCACACCACTCAGCCCAATAATCAACCAAAACAGGGGTATCGGCCTTAAGAACAGTTTCATTAAAATCAGCATCAGACACATGAAGGACTAAGTCACCCACGCCATTCTCCAATTAGTTACAAAGTTGAAACTATAGATTCCACACAATCAAATTGTCAATCGATTTCAAACCTAACGATTTTAAGTTATCCTATTAGCCTATGAAAAAGACACATTTGACGGAAACGCGTTTTAGCAATCTGGAGTTGTCAGACTCCATCATCAAGGGCCTGAAGGAAGCGGGATTTATCAACTGCACGCCGATTCAGGACAAATCGTTGCCTTTGTCGCTACGCGGCAAGGATATTGCTGGTCAGGCACAAACAGGTACCGGCAAAACCGCAACCTTTTTGTTGGCAATCTTTCAACATCTGATTAATGATGAAAGCGAAAAAATCAAAAATCCACGGGCGATAATTCTGGCGCCAACCCGTGAGCTGGCGATCCAGATCCATAAGGACGCCTTATTGATGAGTCAATACCTGAATTTAAAGTTCGCTTTGATTTACGGCGGCACCGATTACCAAAAACAGTTGGATAAAATCAAAAGCAATGTAGACATCATCATCGGCACGCCGGGAAGGATTATCGATTTTTACAGGCAGGGTGCATTCACGCTCGACAATATCCAGGCCACGGTAATGGATGAAGCCGATCGTATGTTTGATCTTGGATTCATCAAGGATATTCGTTTTCTGCTACGTCGTATGCCGCCGGCTGAAAAGCGCCTCAACATGCTGTTTTCCGCGACTTTGTCGTACAAGGTCACGGAATTGGCCTACGAGCATATGAACAATCCGGTGCTGATCCGTATCGAATCCGAAGACGTGACTTCCAAGGCCATTAGACAGTCGGCCTATTGTCCAGCCAACGAGCAGAAAATACCCTTGCTGTTGGGATTGCTCAAACATTATCAGCCGCAGCGTAGCATAGTTTTTGTCAACACCAAACGCAGCGCGGAACTGTTGGACGACTACTTGCAAGCCAACGGCCACAAAACCGCATTATTGAGCGGCGATGTGCCTCAGGAAAAACGCCAGCGTTTGCTTAACGATTTTCAGGAAAACCGGGTAACGTTGCTGATAGCCACCGATGTTGCTGCTCGCGGCCTGCATATTCCGGATGTTTCGCATGTTATCAATTACGATTTGCCGCAAGATGTGGAGGACTATGTTCACCGCATTGGCCGTACTGCCCGTTTTGGCGCCAGCGGCGAGGCCATTAGTTTTGTTTGCGAAGAATATGCTTACTCCATGCCGGACATTGAAGACTTCATCGGCGAAAAAGTGCCTATGCAACCGATAACCCAGGAATTATTACTCGAAGATGTCATAAAACCGCAACGCCGGGAACCGCGTGAACGAGTGGCAGCCCACGGCAAACGGCCTCCACGTTCGGAACACCGGCCGAGACCGCCTCGTCAGGCTACAAAACCGGCATCAGAGCCCGAAAATCCTCAATCCCCGCAAACTCAGTGACATTTTTTTTCGGCGACTTGCTATCCGGCTTGGTAATTGAAATTAGATGGGCGATTCCGAAAGCTTGAGCCGAACGTAGTACCGCCAAACTATCATCCACCAGCAAAGTACTCTGTTTTTCAAAAATGTGCTTATCCTGCAGAGCTTGCCAGAATCCTTGCTGCTCTTTAGCCAGGCCATAATCGTGCGAACTGACGATTTCATCGAAAAAAGCATGTAAACAGGTTTTTTCCATTTTTAGATTCAAACTGTCGTGGTGGGCGTTGGTCACCAATAACAAACGCCTGCCGCTGCCGCGTACTGCATCCAAAAATTCCGTCACATGCGGGTGCACCGCAATCAGTTCAGCCAGTTCTTGTTTTAAACCGGCAATATTCAATTGCAACTCGGCACTCCAGTAATCTAGGCAATACCACTCCAGCCTGCCTTCCATTGCCTTGAAACGCGGTGCCAACTGCTGTTTGGCCTGTTCAGGCGTAAGGTTATGCAGTTGCGCGAAGCTTAAGGGTACAAACTCCTGCCAGAAGTGATTATCGAAATTTAAATCCAGCAAAGTGCCGTCCATATCGAGCAACACGGTTTCGATTTCCTGCCAAGCAATCATCTAGGTTTATCCATAAAGTTATTGGTCGCGGGTCTGAAGTAGCAAGGTAGTTATATAATATTTACATAAATATATATGTCATATAGCAATTTAGTTAAAGTGCGGAATGAATGCATTTCTATCGGCTAAACCTTTGCCGAAATTCCCGATACCGAAATTATAAGCAAATCAGGTATAGTAACGAAATTCCTGACGCGTTGCCATGAAGACTCTGTTACGATTCGGTTTACATCCTCACTCCCAAGACGATTGCAGGCCATGTCCAGAAAAGTCCCCACCATTCTCAAGAAAGCTGTGATTGCTGAAACTCGGCTGTTCTGCATTGAAACGCTGGATATAAGATTCAGCAGCGGCGAACAGCGCCAATACGAACGCCTGACCCGCAGGGCTTCAATGGGAGCGGTGCTGGTAGTGCCTATGCTAAATCACAATACTGTATTGCTGGTCAGGGAATATGCGGCTGGATTACACCGTTACGAACTTGGCTTGCCGAAGGGTAAAGTCGAGCTAGGCGAAGACCCCATCGCTGCCGCCAATCGGGAATTAAAAGAAGAAATCGGCTACGGCGCCAAAAAGTTACGTCATCTCCACACCGTATCGCTTGCTCCGGCCTATCTGGAACATACCATCGAGATTATATTGGCGGAAGATTTGTATCCGGAAAAATTGCCGGGCGACGAACCCGAAGAGTTGGAAGTGGTGCCTTGGGATATCAATTGCATAGACAAACTACTGGTTAGCGGGGAATGCAGCGAAGCACGTTCCATCGCAGCTTTGTATATGACTGCCGCGTATTTGCGCAATATGTAAAGTGATTAAAAATCCGTTTTGATTTCGAAAATATTAACCGCTTGAATCTGTAGGATGGCTTTGCTATATTTAGCCAGCGGGCGTCAAATTAAAACAGGTTTGCCCCTATCAAAACGCTGATATTTGTCCGATTTTATTTCAAAGCAATCATCGAAGCAAAGTTGAAGTACTGAAACCAAACCTCCACGCTACTAAACCCGGTAGCTGCAAGACGTTGCTGATGCATGGAAAAAGTTTCCGGTACCAGCACATGCTCCAATGCCGTGCGCTTTTGACTAATTTCCAGTTCACTGTACCCCTGGGCTTTTTTGAAAAGATGATGCAAGTCTATCTGCAAATCCTGTTGGCGGGGATCGTCGAAAGCTAGTTTCTCTGACAGAATAAGAATGCCTCCAGGCAATAAACCTTTGTAAATTGACGCTAACAATCGATTTCTGTCTGCAAGCGGAATAAATTGTAGAGTAAAGTTAAGCACCACCACCGATGCACACTTAATGTCCACAGCACGAATGTCGCCACACAGCGTTTCCACGGTTACGCCGGAATTGATCTGCAAGTTTTGCCGGAATCGTTCTATCATAGCCTCGGAGTTATCGACGGCGACAATTCGGCAATTTTTCGCCGTAATTTGCCGGCTCATCGCTAAGGTTGCCGCTCCAAGCGAACAACCCAGATCATAACAAACGCTATTTTCCCGGCAAAATCGGTCCGCCAATAGTCCAATAGCGGAAATAATAGTGCTATAGCCGGGAACAGACCGCTGTATCATATCCGGAAAAACATCAACCACTGTTTCATCGAATTTAAAAGCGGAAATTTCGCCAATCGGATTGGCGTAAAGGGAATCTTTACTGGATTGCATATCGGAAATATTCCCGATCTTTTGCAAAAATCGGGAATATGGGGATAGAGAGAATGTTAAGTCTTGTCGGAATTGTTATTGTTGAGTGCCTCAGCGTTTTTCTTGGCTAATTGATCGATCACTTCCTGTAAGGAACCGGAACGTTCCACATCATTTTTAAAACCAGTCCGATAATTGGTGACTAAGCTGACGCCTTCGATGATGATATCGTAAACCCGCCATCCGGCCTGAGTATTCAGCATGCGGTAATTGATCGAGAGGGGCTGTAGACCAGGCTGTAAAATTTCGGTTTTAACCATGGCTTTTCTAGGATCATCTTCCTTATTGACTGGTAAAAACCTTACCGACCAATCTTTCAATTCATAAAGAGCACGGGAATAGGTTCTTATCAACAGTGTCTGAAATTCTTTTTTAAAACTATCTTTCTCTGATGGCGTTGCTTCTTTCCACATTTTGCCTAGGACCAGAGAGGAAATTAGATCGAAATCCACCTGAGGATAAATCACCCGGTTAACAAAATCGGTGACTTTTTTAAAATCATGGACAAAGCCGGGATCTTGCAACTGTTCTTTAAGTTTGTTGGAAGCATCTTCGATAGCTGTTTGCGGTTCTGCCGCATCGGCAGCCAAAGCATGCGGGGAACAAAAAACACTAAAGCATAAACTTAATACTATTGTCTGTATAAAATATGTGTAATATTTAAAATTCATAAAGAGTTTCTCTAAAAAATTTATTTCCAGTTAATCTGAAAATTTCTTGGCTTAGATATATTTAACAACAAATCCGACCCTGCTTATTAAAATTGCCGACAGAGCATTGAAAAACATGCAAAATCCTGATTTTAAGAGTATGCCGTCAGTTCTCTCGCATGTTTAACCGGACTCAAAATCATATGAGACAGTTTTATAGTTAAGCTGACAAATTCCGAAACATTATACATGACAAACCGAACTCAACCTACTGTCACAAATTATTTAAAATCATAGTGTTAAATAAGACGCATATCCTACAAACCCGGAGAGGGGAACCATGAACGACATCTATTTATTTACAGTCAAGAGTATCGACGGCGTAGCAGTCAATCTGGGAAACTACCGGAATACGGTTCTGCTAATCGTTAATACGGCCAGTTATTGCGGCTTTACTCCGCAATTCCAGGGACTGGAAGCCTTGTTTCAATCATATAAAGACAGCGGTTTTGCCGTTCTGGGCTTCCCCTGCAATCAATTCGGAAAACAGGAACCGGGCGACAATCAGACAATTGCCCAATTTTGTCACAGCAATTACGCCATCAGCTTTCCTATGTTTGAAAAAATCGAAGTAAACGGTCGCAACAGTCACCCGCTTTATCAATATCTTAAAAACGACGCCCCCGGCGTTATAGGTACTACCGGCATCAAATGGAATTTTACGAAATTCTTGGTGGATCGAAACGGCAAAGTTTGCAAACGGTACGGACCGCTCATTACCCCTGCTGCAATCGGAGCGGATATTGAACGTTTATTAAAAAGCTGACCTAGCTATTGGGCCGAGGCACTTTTCGCCCAATCGCCGGGATGAACGCTTAATACCTGACTGCCTTCGTCCAGATTCCCTTGAGAGGAATTGGCGCTGACCTGGGTTATCGTCAAATCGCCCTCGCTTTCGCTGATAGCCGCGCCATTGCCGTTACCGATGGCCGGATAAAGTCTGAACCTGTCTCCAAGCTTTACTTTGTCCTGTGCACCGGCAGCTATAACAATACGATTACCGTCAATTTGGGTGACGCGCGTGGCAAAAGGATAGCATCCGAGCATGCGACGAATGTCGTCGCCGGCCATATGAATAATCTGCTCGATTTTATGTCCCGCCGGCGTCGAATTAAAGCGTTCGCTACCCACGGTATAGCCGGCAGGTAAAGAAACATCGCCTAGGATGGAGTCCGTATAGCGTTGCTGAAACAGCAGTGCCCCGGTAAACCCGTCATGTACAAAGACATCGATACCGATGCTGCGCCGGGCAACCATATCCCGAACCAAAGACTTGATTTCCGCAAAAATTCCCGAGCCGCGCACATATTCCGTCGATTCGATTTTAAAATCGCGAATGACGCCGGATAGCACGAACTGGGCATCCTGTTGACGGGCGATATTGATGATGCTCGAGCCGGAATAACTGCTGGAGGGTAAAATGTCCGGCGCCATGTCCGGTCTACTGTACAGTACGATATTGGTAAGATTGCGACCGATAAAATCGCCGCTTTCCATCAAACGGTTATTAATCTCTCTGGGTATGCCGCTAAATAAATCCTGGCTTTCGCTGCTGCTGAGCTGATCGGCCGTCATGATCGGAAAAGCGGTCGCTACAATTTTTTTACGGTATGCGGCCTTGCAAAATTGTTTGTCCGACAAAACGGCCAGTATCTGCACATGATAAACATTATCGTTTTGCCATTCATCGACTACTTTAATATCGGAGAGGAGCATTCCCGATGAATTTCCGGGCTTCAATTGCAGGGAAGCTTCGCTGACCGCAGCGCCAATCGCTTCCCGGCGCGCTGCTTCCTTACCGCCCTGAGCTATCGGGGCGCTGCCTTCGGTGCTGACTTGCCGGCCGGCAATTTCGTCCGGCCTGTGTTGCTGTCCGGAACATGCCGACAGCAGAAGCGTAACCAGCAAAAATAAAACCCGGCGACTACTAAAAGCCATGGATAGCTTCCTGAAGGAAAAATAAACGCGCAAACAAGCTGGCACCGGTATGGGCATCCCATTCCAAATCGTACATACCAACATTCAGCAACACGTTATCCACTGGATTTCGTTCTTTGGAAAAACCTTGCACATAATATTGCTCGCCACAATCTCTGGTGCCGCAAGCCAGGTTCACTGTCGATGTCATAGCAGGCCGGTTACCAAGCCGTGTAAGGGGTAGCTTGTTATCTTCCTGTAAACATTGCTTGACAATCACCTTGTCGCCGGACATGCAACGGTAAAAACGCGAAGTCAGATTTAATTCCATCGTGGCATTAAGCGTATCTTGTACTGTCCGATAGTCGACGGCGCGTGCTTCGCGCAAATAGATGTCGAGATAGACTCGATACGCTTCATCTTTCATTACCTGCGTACCCACTGTGTTTTGCCGATCAAGTGCTTCTGTATAAAGTTGATCGGCCAAATTCCGATAGGCATCCGATTTCGCCGCATTTTGAGCCATTAACCAGCTATGGTTGGCGGGGAGGTTCGGGGTCTCCTCAAGTTGGCTAAAACCGTTGGCGCGCAAAGTTTTAATGCTGGTATTTTGATTTGCTAAAGCAGCCGGTTTCCCGCCCAAACTCGAGCAACCGGCCAACACGCTCAGCGCCAGCCCAACTATAATGCAAAACGATCTACTGTTCATTTTCCCTCCTAACCTTATCTTAGTCATCGACTGCAGACAAGATTTCTTGAGGGGAATTCAACAAACTTAACCGATATTATTGCTTCCGTTCACAGACCACAATTTTTCCAGTTGGTAATACTCCCGTGCTTGACCGGTCATCAGATGCAAAATCACATCGCCTAAATCCAACAGAACCCAATCCGAACCGTTTTGACCTTCTACACCCAAAGGCTGGATGCCGTTTTCCTTGACTTTTTCGACTACATAATCGGCTAGCGACTTGGCGTGACGCGCGGAAGTAGCGGAAACAATGATCATGAAATCGGTAATACTGGTTTTATTACGTACATCAAGCGTTGTGATATTTAGACCTTTACGTTCTTCTAGTTCGGATTCGACCAGTTTGACTAATTCGTTGCTTTGCATTCAATGTCCTGAGGTTAGTGGAGCAGCTCGATAAAGCTGATGTTTCCGGATAAAGGCCAGTACGGCGTCCGGTAATAAAAATTTAGGATTAGCCCCGGCGGCAATAATTTGCCTGATCTGCGTGGCCGAAATGTCTAATAGTGTAACAGTTTGAAAAAAAAGGTATCCGGCAGATCGGCTTTGCAATTGAGTAAAGTCTTCGATCAGGCGCTGTTGAAAAAAATCCGGTAAATTTTGCCGGCTAAAACCGGGGCGTGTCATCACAACCACATGAGCAAAATCGAACAGCCGCTGCCACTCATGCCAACCTTGCAAACCTGCAAAGGCATCTGCGCCTATAATGAGTAACAAAGGACCGGTAGTTTGCTCTTGACTGAGCGATTGCAAGGTATCGACCATATAGGACGGTCCTTCCCGATCCAACTCACATCTGTCCGCGTAAAAGCCCGAGGTATCGGCAATCGCCAGCTTCAGCATTTGGAAGCGCATTTCACCGGAAACATCGGGTTCATATCTGTGCGCCGGCAAACGGCAGGGTATCAATCGCAACTGCTCCAGATCAAACAGCTCTTTAATCTCCCATGCCGTGCGCAAATGGCCATAGTGGACAGGATTGAATGTGCCACCGTAAATACCTATCATTATTGCCTGATCTGCCCGTCGCCCAGCACCACGTACTTTAAGGAAGTCAGGCCGTGTAAACCGACCGGGCCTCTGGCATGCAGTTTGTCGGTACTGATGCCTATTTCCGCCCCCAAACCGTATTCGAAGCCATCGGCAAAGCGAGTGGAAGCATTCACCATCACGGAACTGGAGTCGACTTCGCGCAGAAAGCGCCGTGCGAGCGTATAGTCTTCGGTAACAATGGCGTCAGTATGCGCTGAGCCGTAGCGATTAATATGAGCGATGGCTTCGTCAATATCGGCAACAATTTTAATTGACAATATCGGTGCCAGATACTCCGTACGCCAATCCTCTTTGCTAGCTCTATTGCAATTTTTGATCAAAGTGCAGGTTTTCAAACAGCCGCGCAACTCGACGTTTTTTTCGGCATATTTTTCCGCCAAAACCGGTAGCACCATTGGCGCAATGCTTTCCGCCACCAACAAAGTTTCCATCGCGTTGCAGACCCCGTAGCGATGAGTTTTAGCATTCATCGCGATGGCCACTGCTTTGGCTAAATCAGCCTTGCCGTCGATATAGACATGGCAAATCCCGTCCAGATGCTTGATCACCGGAATGCTTGCTTCGCGGCTGATCCGTTCGATTAAACTTTTACCGCCTCGTGGTACGATGACATCGACATATTCCTGCATAGTAATCAGTTCGCCGACTGCCGAACGGTCAGTGGTTTCTACAACCTGAACCGCTTGCTCGGGCAAACCGGCGGCGGCCAAGCCTTGTGCAATACAGACAGCAATCGCCCGATTCGAATGGATGGATTCCGACCCGCCGCGTAAAATGCAGGCATTGCCGGCTTTCAGACACAGGGCTGCGGCGTCAACGGTCACATTGGGCCGCGACTCGTAAATTATGCCGATAACCCCTAAAGGCACGCGCATCCTGCCGACCTGTATGCCGCTAGGCCGGTAACTGAGATCGGTGATTTCGCCGACCGGGTCGGGTAACGCCGCTACCTGTTTCAGGCCTTCTACCATCGCTTCTATCCGGCCAGGCGTCAGTTCCAGTCTATCCAAAGACGCCGCATCTAACCCGCTATCCTTGCCGGCCTGCAAATCCTTGCGATTTTCGATGACCAAGTCGGCACTACCGGCAGCAATTGTGTTTGCAATATTCAATAAGGCTTTATTTTTAAAGCCTGTATCGGCCTTGCTAACCTCCCGTCCTGCCTGTCTGGCTTGCTGTCCCAATTGTTGCATGTAATGTTTAACGTCCATCATCAAAATTCCGATATTTGGAAAGGCGAACATTATACTCGCTGAATTATGATTTTGTGGGCAATAAACTATGCCATGAAAGTAGATTATAGCTGTCAAACCCTAACATCGCGCCGTTTCCTAACAATTGCATTTCTAATTTAGAAACATTTTACAAACACATAAAAACATTAAAGATTTACTTTGGATTACTTCTTTAATGGCGGTATGATTACCCCGGCACAAAAATGGTAAAGTTATCAATCAGAATGACTGAAACTCTACTATAGTCTTACCATTGTCTGCTAACTTTATCCACGCAACGATAAATTCTTGAAGGAAGGATATGAACAATCTCAACGAAGAAGAGCGTAAAAAAATTCTGGAGAGCTCGCCGGTCGGCACATGGGCGTTAATGTTGATCGTCAGCGGCGGTATGGTGATTGCCTGGCTGTTGATGTATTACGGGGTGTTTTTGCCTCGCGGT
>CAVXZR010000135.1:0-6544 GCA_963765965.1 uncultured Pseudomonadota bacterium | reverse complement strand
GCAAACGATCTATCTGCTTTACCGTTAACACTTCCGAAGACTTTCAGGATTCGATTTGCGCATGCAACGGTGCAAGTGCTTGCGCGCCTCATCCACCGAGGCATTTGTGTCCTGTTGTTGCCTTGCAATCGCCGGTTTAACGCTTCCAGTTCCGCTTTTTTTCGATTAAGTCCCTGCCAATGCCTTTCGGCATCCTCTTTGATCATCTCTGCTCTCCGAAATGAATTCGGTATTTTCATTGTACTGTGCGGCAATATCGGCGATTTCCTGATCCAGTTGCTGCAAGCGGCGTTTTTGCTGTTCCATACCGCGCCGATTGCGCCTGTATTCCGCGCTTTTCGCCGAAAATTCCGCACTCAATAACTTTTCTTGTTGCTGGCTGAGCTCCCGGCTGCTTTCCGCCGCTTTTAATGCATGTTCGCTACTTTCCAGACAACTGTTCGTCCTCGGCTATTGATAAGTGTAAGTCGCTTTGCTGCTGTTTCAAATCGCGCAATTCTTTCTCGCGATGCAACACGCCGGCCTTGCTGTCGCTGCCGCGGCTGATCTTTATCCAATCCTTCCCTAGCCAAGTGCCATCCGGCAAAACCACCGACTCATGCGGCTGCAAGGAGATCGCGCCGGGCTTGGCTCATGCTGTCCGCACAATAAATTCCGCTCAACAGACCGGACAAATCCCAACGGCTGTGCACTTTATGCAATAAGACATTTCCGGCGCCGACCGCCTGAACCCCGGCAGGATTAGTCTCAAATATAATCAAAGATTGCTTGCTGATTTCCTGCAATTCATCAAGGATAGTCTCGGCACTTTCCATGCAAATGGCTTCCAGATAACTGCCCAACACGGTTTCCACCGCGTTTTCCCATCCCTTTTCGGCTTCAATAAATTCCGCCAGACGCGGCTGCTGCCAGAGCCGACCTATTTCCAGCCAGTCGCTTAAATCTTTTTTATCCTTACCCATCGCATGTTGCTGCAAGAGTTCCAACGAAGTAATTTTACCGTTGACGCGTTGCAATTCGGCACGTTTAACATGTAATTGGTCATGCAAATGTTTAATTTGCGGGCGCAGTTCGGCAATACGCAGCAAAACCGCCTCCAATTGTTGCTGCAATTGGCACGCTCGGTTTCGATCATCTCGTATACCGCTTTCCAAGGTTTCCAGTTCCATTTGCAATTGCGTGTTGGCCAATTCGCTACGCTCGCTTTGCAACTTATCCAATCGAACCTGTAATTGCCGCTTTTGATTTTCCAATTGCGTCAGTTTGACGCGCTGCACTTCCGCCTGCTCGCGCAGACCGGCGTTTTCCGCCAGAAAGGCTTCCCACTGCTGCTGCCACTGCTGTTTTTGCGTCTGCGCCTCCTGCTGCATGCCCTAACATATCTTCCTCACGTTCCTTGGCAACCATCATGGTCTCTTCCGCTTCCAGCAAAGTCTGGCGAATTTCCTCCAGTTGCAGCCTATCCTGTTCGCATTCGCGGCTGGCTTGCTCGGCCTGCTGTTTCAAACGGTTGATTTCGGCCAGAGTTTCTTCATGGCTTTTTTCGTTATGCTTAATCGCCTGTTCAAGCCGCCCAACTTCCGCCACCACGGCATAATAATCGCCTTGTGCCGCATCCAGTTGCTGCTGCTGGGTCTTCTGCTCGCTACGCTTGCTTTCCATGCCTTTTTCCAATTCACGCAGCAAAACAAACAAGCGGTTGTGTTCGGCAGCGACATTTTGCAACCTGTCTTCCAGTTTTTGCGAAGCATGATGAAAACTTTGCCAGCGCATCGCCAGCAATTCTTGATTTATACTGGCGCTCCTGTTTTTTCAGTTCCGTGTATTTTTCTGCTTTTTGCGCTTGTTTGGCCAGATTTTTAATTTGCTTATCCACTTCATCGCGCAAATCGTCCAGCCGTTCCAGATTTTCCCGGTATGTCGCATGCGGGTTTCAGTCTCGGAACGGCGCTCCTTGTATTTGGAAATCCCGGCCGCTTCTTCGATATGCACCCGCAAATCTTCCGGCTTGGCTTCCACCATCCGCGAAATGGTGCCCTGCTCGATAATCGCATAACTGCGCGAACCTAAACCGGTACCCAAAAACAAATCGGTAATGTCTTTACGCCGGCAGCGCGAACCGTTCAGCATAAACAGCGATGTGCCGTCGCGGCTGACCTGGCGCTTGATGGAAATGCGTATTGTATTGGGCGTATTCACCGGCAGCGCGGCCCTCGCTATTATCGAACACCAGTTCTACCGAAGCCACGCTCACCGGCTTACGGCCCGATGAGCCGTTAAAAATCACATCAGCCATATTGCCGCCGCGCAGATGCTTGGCCGAACTCTCGCCCATCACCCAGCGCACCGCATCGATGATATTCGACTTACCGCAACCGTTAGGCCCGACAATGGCCGTCAAATTGCCGCTGATCGGTATGGTGGTAGGATCGACAAAGGATTTGAAACCCGAAAGTTTGATTTTTTCCAGTTTCATGAATAGCCGGAAATCCCGAAAATCGTTAAACAGCCGGGTATTATCGACGAAATAGAGTATGGAATGGAATGGATTTTTTATGAGATTCAGGTCCATTGACTCAAATTCAAAAAACCTATATCCGAACGCACGCCAATATCTTGTAGGCGTACGATTACATATTATGTCTATTTAATTATTTCGAAGGGTGAACATTCTCTAACGTTTGTGTGAATTCGATTAGTTGTAAATAATCATTCAGCGCGAAGGGCGTTTAGTATCATGAAACCATTCGCGTACCGCAGCCATTTGTTTAACCTGTGCCGGCGGCGCGTGTCTTTTACAACTTGCATATTCTTCTGAACCCGCTTTTGCTCCCCAACGGATTTCAACACAATCATTCGGATTATAAGCCATCTCAAAGGCAGCTTTGCGCGCCAGAATCTCCGCTACCGATAGCTCCCATGGCTCGCCATTACTGCGAACATACCGAATTTTTTTCTCGGCGATCAATTTCTCATGCAGTTGTTCTATCTGGGTTTTAACCTGCGATGCGGATTTATCGGTTAAGTTAAACAACTCGGGATAGCGTACGACTTTTTCAGGAAAATTAAGCAACACATTGATAGCGATTAACAAGCGCATATCACGGGAAGGTGTGGCGTAATCCTCCCATGGCCCCATCGTTTCAAAAATAGCCGCACCATTCGGCATTTCGATAGCACGGACTTTTTTACTAAAATAATCTTCACCGTTTTCCACCGACTTTAAACGCGCTTCTAATTGTTCCACCAATGCGGTTAAAGTTGCCTCGTACGCCTGTTTAGCATCCAAGCCGCTAGGGTTAATCAAGTTGTAAAGTTGCGCGTAAAAATCTTCCGGGCTCAACTCTTCCTGTTCAGCCGAATAGTTTGTCAACTCGTCATTTCTCAACAGCCTGCGGCTATCGGCAAGCGGACGAAACGCTTTAAAACCGGGCCCGGCATTGGCTGAATCAGCAAATAAAAAAGTGCCTTCCCAAAAGCGTTTCCGAGTGACGGAATGATCGGGTTGGGCGTCAACCGCAAATAAAATACCCGGACTGCCTGGCGTTTGCGCCACCCATTTAACCAGAATCAGCACGTGACCGTAGGGGTCGGCATAAATTGTGCCGGGCCATAACACTTCGCGCCGTAACGCCACGGGATAGAAATCGGTTTCTTCGCTTCTAAGCGCGGTGCGGCCATTGCCGGACTGCACAACGTCCATCATGGTGTGGCTTAAGGATTTAAATTTGGCCAGCGAGGCCGGGTATTCTACAAAATCGCTGCTAATCGTCGCGGAATTGCACACAGGCGGTTTTTGGCTTGCGCCGCGGCTGCAAGCACGGTAACTGAATGGCAAGCCATTTTTCCAGGCAAAATAGCTCCGCAGAAAATACGGCAAATCGGCGCAATCAGGCGTCGCAGGCAATAATTCATCTTCATTTAAGCCTAAAGAATTATGCAGAAAATTACGCTCCGAATCGCGTAAAACAGGCTCCAGGGATGGAAAAGCCAGGCTTTCTTCAGCCGGGCTATCAAAAAGTTTTTCTATCCAGGCGGAATAAAAGGCTTCGAAATTGTCATTCCAGGCAGCGTGTTTTTCTATGCCGTTATCGCCGTTAAAAACTTCGCGACAAGCCAGCGATTGGCCTTGATCTTTGACCTCTAATCGATAGCGGCCCTCGCCAAGTTGATCAATCTGCGCCGATAAATGCCAGGGCATGCCATTATTAGCCGTCGCATTTAATAACTGTGTTTCACCCTTTGGATTGGTTAATACCAATTCCGTGATAGCTTGAGAACTGGAGACAGCCATAATCTTAATCGGTGTTCCCGCTTTTATAACACGCGGAGAAATCCAGATATTAGTATTAACCCCTTGCGCACAGGAAGAAGCAAAACTTGCCTGACTGATAAGACAGCCAAATAAAATAATTGCTTGAAATACTCGCTTTTTAGAAACTATCGGTATAAACCCGATAGTTTCTAAAAATATGTTTAACGTACGCCGATTTTGTTGACTACTTTTCGTAGCACACACCTGGATTTTGTTGACTATCATTTTATATTTCTTAAATACTGGCGATTACGAACAGCATAAACACGAATGCGATTAGTGGTCTGCCAATTTTATTTTGACGATTAGTTTAGCCGGAAATCAAACCAATGTAGGGTGGGTTATAACCCACCATTCCTCCAGTGGCCTTTAAACCTCCCGGAACCGACGAATGCCGGAAAACCCCGATGGCAAATAAAGCATCCATCAAAACAAAGTTGGCTAACCGCTTATGTACAGCCTTGTAGGGTATGCACTGCATACCATCAGGCTTTCGGCGGCGAATCGCTTTCCGAAGCGGAACGGCCAAGTGGTATGCAGTGCATACCCTACGAAACTACTTTTCTCCTCATCAGTCGATGTTTCCCAAGAAGTCCTTCTTTCCAATTTCAACGCCGTTATGCCGCAGAATCGCGTAGGCGGTAGTCACATGGAAATAGACGTTGGGCAGGACAAAATCAAACAGATAAGCTAAACCTGTAAAGGTGATCGTTCTATCGTGCATAGGCAGTACGATAGTTTTATCCTCGGAACCGTTAATCTGATCGGGGCCGAAAGATTCAAGAAGGGCAATGGTCTTATCGAGTCGCGCCAACAATTCGGGAAAGGTCGATTCATTATCTTCGAACTTTGGCGGCTCCAAACCGGCAAGACGTGAAGCTGCGCCTTTCGCGACATCTGTTGCGATCTGAATTTGCCTTGACAGCGGGAACATATCAGGATAAAGACGCGCATTAATCAGAACGGACGGATCAATTTTCTTTGCCTCTGCATGCGCGGCAGCCTTTTCGAGTATAGCCCACAAATTGTTTAGGCTACGGATAATGGGCGGAACAGTTGCAACATACATGGAAATCGACATAGTGAGTTCTCCTGAATATTTGAGGTTAGCTAGTGTAGCGGTTTCCTTAGAATCATGGCAAATATTGTCAGCCATTTTGTCTATTCCGGGATACGCAAAAAGGGCTTGGAAAAGATTTTAGGACTGCTGTGAACTTTACGTTCGCCCGGGGTCTATACTTGGTCTGGCTGGACGAAGCAAGCAGTATATAGGACTCAAAAGCGGATTTGATGTTTTCTCTGATCCGTAATTAACTGTTTTTTTGGTCGCTCAGGAACCTGATGGGATGGAACGTGTATATATATTTTTGAACTGGAAGCAGAGCGACTGACTCAGGTATTCGACCATTGCAAAATACACGGCAATACCTTGCTCTTTAACTGTTTTTACCCTTTTTTATTTAATCAGTATTAGTATGTTTCGCACAAAGAAAATATGTCTCTTCTTGTTTTTTATTCCGCTATTCAATTCAGTTACCGTTCATGCCGATCAATCGCAATTTATTAAGGCGGCTTTGGAAGCCTTAGACCCAGAGTATACACAATGGATTTGGGTGGATACCAAGCATAAAAAACTGCATCTTATGGACAAAGACAAACCGCTTAAAGTTTTTAATAACGCAGCCTTTGGGCAGGGCGGTGTAGGGATGAAACATAAACGCGGCGATAAGGTTACGCCCAAAGGCGTTTATACCATTGGCTGGAATAACGATAAAAGCGATTTCCGCAAATTTTTCGGTCTGACTTATCCTTCTATTGAGGATGCCAAAAACGGCTTAAAGCGCCGGCTTGTTAATGAAAACGAATATCAGGCTATTGTTAAAGCGCATATGGAGCACAAAGTCCCCCCGCAAGACACGGCTTTAGGCGGCGCCATCGGCATTCATGGACTTGGGACGCCTATACGCAGGCTTGTGAAACATCGGATTTCTAATTGGACAGAAGGCTGCGTGGCTTTAACTAATCAACAGATTGATGAGCTAGCGATGTATGCTAAAACCGGGATGTTTGTGGTGATAGATTGAAAGCATCCTTCTCACGCTCAGATTTTGGTACCGGCAAGTTCCGTCAGAGGACGCCGTGAATACATCCCTGTAGGCTTGAGTCGGCATCCTGCCTCCTAAACCTCTGCCGAAACTCCCCGGCACCAAAATCGCACCTACCGTGATT
>CAVXZR010000134.1:0-70953 GCA_963765965.1 uncultured Pseudomonadota bacterium | reverse complement strand
TCGGCGTATGGCCTGATAATTTAAGCTTGCACCGGGAAGACATGTATGGCGATGATGGCCGTTAGTTGACTATTTTTGGATACCAACACCCTGGTTTATGCCAATGTCATTGAAGCACCGCTCCATGAGCAGACGCTAACGACCATCAATAATGCCCGTCAGGCAGGTCGAACAATGTCGATTAGCCGCCAGGTCATCCGTGAAATATTGTCCACACTCACCAGAACACAGAGCTTCGGACAACTGCCGAAGACCACCGTACTGGCGCAAGTTGAGCAATTTATCAGTCAATTTGATGTGCCGGACGATACCGCCGCCGTTACCAGGCAACTGCTTGCCCTGATGGAAAACCACCAAGTAGGCGGCAAACAAGTCCATGATGCTAATATCGTTGCCACAATGCTGGCTTACGGCATACCTTGCTTGCTGACCCACAATACCAGGGATTTTGAGAGGTTCAACGGTGTTATCAAAATCGAAAGGTATTGGACATCCGTCCAGTGGATAAGAACATAGTCCGCGGTCTGCGAGAGGGGTATCAGTTCTAACATTACAACATTAACCTTCAACTTTCTTCAATGCGCGACTAACCGTCATGTAGTGCACCTCAAAATGCTTGGCTATTTCTGCCATTGTGTATGCCCCGGATAAAGAGGCCTTTGCCATTGCTTCATCTCTTTGCAAATAGTTGTTTTGATAACCGGACAAAGGCAAAGCAATTGATCTCTTATGCGCTTTGGATGCTTCTGACAATTTTTCCGGTTTTTCGATATTCTGCCGATGCTCTGTGCGTGGTTGGGCTGACGATAAGAAGCCCAACAATCGACGCTATAATCCGGTAAAGCATAGCTGTATCAAACGGCCTATTGATTGGCCATTTTCGACATTAGATAGCCAAATGCGAAAAGGCGCATGCCGAAAATTGGGCGGATAATCTTGCTGTTGAAGCCTTTGGCGGTGGTGTGAAAGGTAAATGATAAGCTGTCTGATAGAAAACGGCATTTTATAGCTCATCGGCTTCGATTTGTTGGGCTTCCTGTCGTCAGCCCAACACGCTGTTTGTAGGGTAGCAACATAAGAAAACCACAGTCAAGGAAAATCAGGGGTGAACCAAGCACAACAATGTATCGATTCGATTGGTAACCAAGATCAGGAAGTGTAGTAAAGATATTTAACTCTGAACCCAATTATTTATATTGGTAATTAAATCATTATGAACTTGAATTTTTCTAAACATAAAAAATCAATACTCAAAAAATTATTCAAGTCTCTTCTGGTCTTGTCAATTGCCATATATATTATTAAATGTTCTAGTGGTCTGGTTTTTTGGGATGAGGAGGTAAAGTTGAATGATGGACGTGTTATCGTTATTTCAAGAGAATGCCGATGTCCTGGTAACCGACTTCCTGCCTGTATAGGTGCGCGTGAATATTGGATAACGGTTAAATTGCCGGAGTTTAGTGCCAAACCAATAATATGGCACGAAAAACTCTATCCATTAATATTGAATGTCCATGAAGGACATTTATATATAGTAGGTGTGCCAGCATATGAACTTGAATATAATCTTTACGGACAGCCAGAACCTTTTTATATTGGGTATCGCTGGGAAGGTGGAAGTTGGGCAAGAATTCCCTTTGAGAAAATACCCGCTGAAATTTATGAAACTAATTTGTTAGGTGCTAACACTGCTTACGAAGACTTTACATATATGTCTTTACAAAAGAAACAAGGATTAAAGTTTAATGGCAATCCCACAATAGGCCGAGAATTTAGGCGCATACATCCAGAAGATCGTAGTAATTTTAGACGTTATTCGGAATCTGAAATCAAAAGAATTAAGGAGGAATTATGATTGTGACAACACAAGATTACGCAATACTTGCTGCTGCAGCCTATTATGCAAACCGAGGTGAGGACAATAAAATCAATGTTATTAGCGACACAGGCGAAGTTAGTGGTACCGGTTTTTATATTTTGCCCCAATCCATATCGAATAATTCGACAAATTCACTAAGTGGAGCATCGCAGAGGGTCAGGTGTTTATGCGATTATGCGAAAAGGTTACCGGCAGAACGTAGGGTGGATGCCGATAGGCGATCCACCATTCGTGGGCCATCAACAAACCGACAATTTTTCCAACCGGTCATTTTATCCAATAAATGTGAACGCTCACCGGCTTCGAATTGGCGGAACCCTTTCAGGTTCCGCCCTACGGCCCTGAACGGTTGCTCTGGGTTCTACCGGCTGGAACGAAAGTTTCCGGTCGGCATTTGCACCGCCAGAAAATGACTACGGGTTCCCGTTAGAATTATCCTGAAGCAGGCTACGCCGTTTTTCATAACGCTGTTTTTTCAATTCATCCCATTTAGTTATCTGCTCTTCGCTTAACACCCCTTTGATGCGATTTTGCGCTTCTTCGCGAATAGCCCGAAATTTTTCGTGCTTTTCGTTAAAAATCGCTTCCAACTTGGCTTTTTGATCGGCGCTGAGTTGCAACTCCTTACTCATGTGTTCCAATTTGCGCTCCGATTGCACATCGCGGCCTTCATCATTAAATGCGGCGGAAGCATTTGACGGCAGCATTATCACGCTTGAAAACATCAGCAAAAGAACTTTATTATTCATGGTTGTGGTTGGATGTTGTGAAATGGGTTTGACCATAATTTAGCTATCATAAAACCCAGCCCCCAAATGATGCAAGATATGCATCGATTTACAACCGGTATCCTGTCTCAGCCCAAAAAATGCCCGTAACCCCTCCACCCGCAGCGGCAGGGGATTTAATAACGAAGAAATTCGCTGGTATTGCACGGTGTTGCTAATCACATCAAGAGAGGACCGGAAATCGGAATATACTCATCCGAAGCGCGAATCAGGGCTGGAGCGGTTAAACCGTCAACACCATATATAACGCTAGCCACGCCGAAATCATTGCGGACTTTTAGCAACAACAAGTCGAAATCGCCATCGCCGGATAAGAGCACAATCTTATTCACCTTGGCTGCATAATCTATCACATCCAGGGTAATCCCAACATCCCAATCGCCTTTAGCGCTACCATCGCTACGTTGTATATAGGGTTTGAGCTTGATGGTAAAACCGATGTTTTTCAAAATTTGCTGAAAACCTTGCTGTTTGCTGTCGCCGCGATCCGTAGCGTAAGCAAAAGCTGCCACCACCTGTTTCCCGGCAGTGATCTGCTGCCAGAAAACACTGTAATTGAAATGCTTTTGATACCGGTGCCGGGTAGTGTAGTAAATATTCTGCACATCCACAAAAATGGCTACTTTTTCCATCGCAGCTTTATTTCAGAAACGAGCAACAATAATCGCTGGCGGTTTTCACCCTCATCGTAAACTTAGAATTGGCAGGTACATTGAAAGACTGTCCGCCGTTAACGGTTTGCCAGGCATCGCTTCCAGGCAAGGATACCTCCAGTTCGCCGGCCAGAATCTCCATCAATTCCGCATCGGCGGTATTAAAGGTATATTCGCCGGGCTGCATGAATCCCAAGGTTTTTACGGACCCGTCGGAGAAATGAATGGTGCGGCTGTTGACCTTGCCTTCAAAATAGACGTTTGCTTGCTTTACGATGGTGACATTACTAAATTCTGACATGTTAATTTTCTATACATTAAAAAGTTGATAATCATAGCAGATAGCTATGTTTACGGATAACAAAAAGCTGTGGCGCTTTTTCCTGATGGCGTTGACTTAAAATCGTGTCAACATCAAACTGCGGTTGCCGCTGCAAATTTCTACAGTATTCGCTTAATTCCCGGACTTCCTGTTCTCCGCCATTATGCCCCGGATAAGCCAGGACAGTGATCACGACCTCCGCCGGCAACCGGCAGGCTGCGTTAATCGCGGCCAGTGTCGATCGGCTCAGAGTAATCAGCGACTTATCTCCTCCGGGTAAATAGCCGAGATTAAACATCACCGCTTTTATACGTCCATGAAATCTTTCCGGAATGCAGGCCGGCATTTCGGCATGACTGGTTTCCAACAAGGTAACCCTTTTTTCCAGGCCATGCTGTTGCAAGCGCATCAAGGTACTAGACAATGCCTGGCGCTGAATATCGAAACCGTAAACGTGCCCATGCTCGCCGACGCAATCGGCAAGAAACAAAGTGTCATGGCCATTGCCCAGGGTCGCATCCACGGCAAAATCCCCGGCATGCAAACCGGCGCGTACAATACCGTGCGCAGTTTCAAGCAACGAAATACGCATCATTAAAGCGTTGAATACCACAGTGCGGCGACAGTTGCTCCTGCTGCTCCAGCGCTGCTATGAATTGCCTGGCATACCAGGGAATCGACAAACTGCCTTTTGCACCGAAACCGTTAAAGATATGCAGATCGGCAAAGCGTGGATGCGGACCGATAAAAGGCTGTTTATCCAGCGTTGCCGGCCTGATGCCGGCCTTATGTTCATACACGCTGACCGGCTGCATTCCCGGACAAGCACCGTACAAAGCTGTCAGCAATGCCGTTTCGGCCTGGCTGGTAGGTAAAATATCCGGATATTGCCGATCGAAAGTCGCACCTGTCTTAAATCTGTTATCTTCAAGCGGAATCAGCCAATGCCCATAATTCAGGATATGTTTCGGACCGGAAACGCTGGATTCGCAACTGAGTATCTCGCCTTTTACCAACTGAAACGGCAGCTTGCCGAACCAGGGATTGCCGGCGCCTTTATGGCCTTCGCAAAAAACGATATGCCGGGGCTTGATGTGACGCCAGCGCAAACCAGGCTGTAAATCGACCTCATTATAATCCAGCCGGGTCTGAATATAGCTTTGCTGGCCGATAAAAAAACTTCGCAATTGATCCAGCAGTTTCCCGGTGCGTAAATAACCGGTTTGGGTTTGCTGTAAAACACCGAAGGGTGAATTCACAGGGTCCGCAGTGGGCAACCAACCTTTTAAATAAAATCGATATTCGTCCTGATGCAAACGTTGACCGGCATAATCCCGCTCGCGTTCGTTTTGCAAAATTCGCAGCATGGGCATATCGACAAAAAAAGCCTGCCTAAAAACCGAAGCCAGATGTTGATAACACTGCATCGCTGCCGGTAACAAAAGCTCCACATGCCGGCATTTCACCAGCCGTTGCCCGCTGACCGGATTAATTAGACCCGCAGCCACCCGAGAAGCGTTTTCTTCGCCGGTATCGACCACCATTACCCGATATTGCCGCTGCATCAGTTCCCAAGCCAAAAGACTGCCCGCCAAACCTTGCCCGACGATCAGAACATCGATCCGCATAAGGCTTATATCGACTGTAAGGCTACGCCCTGAAACACTATACCCTCCCAGCCGTCACGGATAAAATGCCGAATATTCTTATGATCGCTACCCTCCGGATGATTTAACACATCAACACGGTAATAATCGCCGAACAATTGCAAAGTTTGCTCACGGGTCAAATCATGCAGTCCAGCGAAAGCAAAAATCTTGCACGAGCCTTCATTTTGTCCGGCCGGGTTGGTCAGCGGCTCGGCTAAACCGTTGCTGAATTCGGTTGGCCGATAATGGTAATGCTCGGCGATAACCGCCATGGTTTCATGAAAGTCAATGTTATGGCCGGCCTTAACACGGTCCAGGAAAGTTTTCAGCTTCATTCGTTTACTCTCAAGCTTGATGTGTAATTAAACTTTATTTGATTTATAATCGCCATATAGACGCTTATAGAAAGCATAAAATATGCAATTGCCAGCTCATGACCAAAACATGTCATTGTCTTATTTTTGTTATATTTTGTCTTTACCAAAATTCAGAGCCTGGCTTTTAACGATTAACCTATTGTTTTAAAAAGATTAATTTTCAAAACAAAAACATGCTGCTTGATCATAGTTCAGACTCATCTTAAGCAATTGATTTATCTTGATTTAATTCAAACAATAAAACTCGGGCTCATTGAGCTTACTAAACTAAACTATACCAAACGCACTTCAAATTTCGGTAGGCTCGATTTTGGCGCTGGAAAGTTTTGGCAGAGGTTTAGGAGGCAGGATGCCGACTCAAGCCTACAGGGATGAATTAATCGTTTCATAAGTTCTTGCACTAAGCAGACTTAAATACCCGGATGATCTGGATTTTGACGCCCTCTGACGGGACTCTCCAGCGCCAAAATTTGATGTGCGATGAGTATACATGGCCAAGTCATCGGTATTTTTGCAAAACAAAAGTAATTACTATTTAAAATCAATAGATTATATATTTTTTCGAAAATGAAATTCAAAATTTTAACTCTCCGGAATTCGTGTGCCGGTTTGCCAAGACCGTATGGATCGCAACTTTAAATATACAAAGAGATACATTTTGAAACTGACAACCACTCTTTTATCGTTTTGCCTGCTGTTTACTCCTTTTGCGAACGCTAAACAAGAATTAACCGCAACCGAAACCTCAGTACCGGGATCATCCGAAATTCATGAGCCGGCCGGTACGCCTACGCCGCCACCGCCGGCCATTCCCCCCAAATCGCCTGAGTCTACCGCCATTCAGGAAAGCGTGCCTGCCGCCGGCAACGAAATCAACACTTTGGCGGATTATCCGCTCGCGCCGGGCGATACGCTGGAAATATCGGTATGGAAAGAAGAAGGCCTTCAAGACCAGCCCTACCTGATTGCGCCTGACGGGACTATCATCTTTCCACTGATCGGCACGGTATTGGCGGCAGGTAAAACCATCACGCAACTAAAGGAAACACTAACAACCAAACTTGCCGATTTTATATCGGAACCCTCCATTACCGTAAAACTGACAAACAATCAGGGAAATTCAGTGTTTGTGATAGGCAAGGTCAACAAACCCGGACAATATTTTTCAGGCCGCAAACTCGATGTTCTCCAGGCCTTGAGCCTGGCCGGCGGCTTAACGGTATTTGCGGACGATAATTCGATCAGCATTCTACGCCGCATCGGCAATCAGACCAAAGTCTTCCCATTCGACTACAGCAATGTGATTCAAGGCGAGGATCTTGAACAAAACATCCAGTTGGAACCGGGAGACACTGTCACTGTACCCTAGGATTTAGATAGGGCCGGCTATTTATGAACATGAAAACGGTTTTTTTATTGCCGGTTATGATACTGTTCGTAAACAACAGTTGCTACGCTCTAGACTGGTTACTAGATCCGGGTTTTAGCTTTACGGAACGTTATACCGATAATTACCGCCTACAGATAACACCTCAACCGGCAACCTTACTAAGCACGATATCCCCCAGTTTATTGTTAGGTTATGTCGCCGACGACAACGAACTCAAAACCCAACTGAACTGGAACGAATTACTGTATTTAAACCAGGCCAATCTGAATTTTGCGGAAAAAATCATCAATGTCGATCATGCCTTTCATGCCGAACGCTGGAATACCAAGTTGATCGCAAAATATGGCGAGGAAGCCGCTATCGCCAGTCAATTGGATGTAAACGGTTCCGGGCAAATCGTCGGCGTTCAAGTGCCCAGATACACCCGCTCCCTCATCCCCGAATTCAACTATCAGCTCACGGAGAGAAACTCATTGCAGCTCAGCGGCGGCTATACGGATGTCACCTTCGGCTCACATCCGAGCGTAGGTTACACGGATTACACTAATCAACTGGTTAGCGCCATGTTAACGCATCTTTATTCGGAGAAGCTTTCTTTCGATTTTAGTACCGGTTACACCATATACAGCGCGGGAAACAACAACCTGCCAAACACTATAGCCGGCACTACGTATACAATTTCCGGCTTGCAGGTACCGCAAACCTTCGTAAATCTGTTTACTCCCATCCCGGCTTCGTCGCTCAGCTACAACTACGCGTTAAAATCGACTTACATTAATTACCAACTGGGTTTTCGATACACATATGACGAGAAAACCCTGTTCACCGGCAGTGCAGGCATACGCGATGTCACTTCGCACAGCCAGTATTCTTATAATCAAAACCCGAACTGTGTAAACGGCCCTTTGCCTGTCTTGCCGTTCATCACTCAGTCTTGTAATATTCCGAACAATCAATCCATCACCTTTAACACCTTGGGTAATATTTACTCCTTAGGCGTAAAACGGGATTTCGAACAGGGCAATCTCAACCTCAGCGCCAATCAGCAAATTAGCCCGGCAAGTACCGGCACTTTGCAACAAACAACCGTCATCAACGCCATTGGCCAATACCAGCTTAGCGATCGCTGGTCGGCAGGACTGACCGGCATGTATCTAAAATCCGTTTCGACGGCAGGAACCGCTTCCGGAACTATCAGTTCTACCTATTTGAATCGGGTTTTTATATCGGCCTCCCCCAACATTCAGTGGAAATGGACCCCGGACATCAATCTACAGTTAAGCTATACCTATATGAATCAAGTTTATACCGTGACCGATCAAACAGCCGTATCGAACGGTGTTCAGTTACAATTCGTTTATCAACCCCCCATCAATCGGCAGGTAAAATAGCGTGGAAAATCAAACGCCCGATATCAAAGATTATCTAAAGATCATCAAAAGACGCAAAAAATCGTTGCTTATCCCTTTTTTTGCAATATCGCTGTTGAGCATCGTCATTGCTGTGGTTTTACCTTCCATTTACCGCTCAATGGCAACCATATTGATCGAGGAGCAGGAAATCCCTTCGGAATTGGTACACTCTACGGTCACCTCTTTTGCCGATCAGCGTATCCAGGTGATCAGCCAACGGATTATGTCTCGCGCCAATCTGATCGATATCATTAAAAAATTCGATCTTTATGCCGATGACTTGAAAATCAAAACCGAAGAACGCATCCTAGAGAAGATGCGCAAAAGCATTAAAGTCGAAACCGTGAGTGCCGATGTCATCGACCCGCGCAACGGTCAACCGACCAAAGCCACCATTGCCTTTATTCTCAGCTTCGACAACACCTCGGCAACGATTTCCCAAAAAGTCGCCAATGAACTGGTGTCTTTATTCCTGAAAGAAAATATCAAAACCCGTACCGAATCGGCAGATAATGCCGCACTTTTCCTCAACGAAGAATCGCGGCGGCTAAGAGATAAAATCAATGACATCCATACCAGACTGGCGGCTTTCAAGGAAAAAAACCTCGATCAGCTGCCTGAGGCAAACATACTCAATCAACAGGAATTAACGGCGCTTAACAACCAGATCATAAATTTGGATAGCCAGGAACGTTCAGCACAGGAGCGGCGTTTTTATCTGGAAGGGCAATTAGCGCAAATCGACCCTAATGCCTTAGCCGTCAATGCGGCCGGCAACCGGGTTTTCGATATGAAAGACCGGCTCAAGGAACTGCAATCGCAATATCCATCCCTGGTTTCACACTATTCCGAAACGCATCCCGATGTCGTAAAAACCAAACGCGAGATCGACTCGTTGCAGAAAGAAATCGGCACTAATACCGACACCAATAAATTAAATGCAGAACTGATCGACAAAAAAGCCGAACTAGCTCTGCTGTTAAAACAGTATTCGGAAAAACATCCTGACGTCATCAAACTGCAAAAGGAAATGAGCGCCTTACAACAAGCGCTGGTCGATGCCAAGCAGCATGAATATTCCAATGTGCTGGTAGAACCGGACAACCCCGCCTACATTACCTTAAAATCGCAACTCGAAGCAGTCACTAGCGAAATCAAATCGCTTGCGCAAACCCGTAGCCAGTTAAATATCAGAATAGAGGGACTACGCTTCAATTTGCGTCAATCGCCGTTGATTGAAAAAGAATATTTGGATATGGTCCATGAACTCGACAATACAAACCTCCGTTACCGTGAAGTCAGCACCCGGGAAATGGAAGCGCAAATAGCCCAACAACTGGAACTTCAGAAAAAAGGCGAACGTTTTACCTTGATCGACCCGCCGCAAGAACCGCTGGAACCTTACAAACCTAACCGCATGATCATTATCTTCGTAGGGTTTGTGCTGGCTATTGCGGGCGGTTTCGGATTCGTGGCCTTATCCGAGCTGCTGGATTCAACCGTGCACAGCGAAAAAGCCATCGCCGCAATACTGGGCAAAGAACCTTTGGCAACCATTCCTTATCTGGAAAGCAAAAAAGAATTCGATGAGCGAAGGAAACAGAAAAATATCATGCTGACAGGCAGTCTGACAGCTGTAGCCATTGCCCTAATCACCTTCCATTTTATCGTGATGCCGCTGGATGTTTTCTGGTACAAACTGCTGCGCGTGGTAAGCGCTTTTTAATTTAACGGGATATTATATGAACTCGCTTGAAAAGCCTGAGGAAAATACTCGGCAAAACCAAACCGGCGGAAACAGCGTCAGCATTGCTTATACTCAAACCCGTGTCCATGCAGTCGATGACCGGTTATGCAAGGAAAACCGGATAATCTCGGTGCTGCAGCCCGGCAAATGGCTGGAATCATACCGGATGCTGCGAACCCGCTGTTTGCAAACCATGGATGCCATGGGTTGGAAAACCTTAGCCATAACCAGCACCGGCGCCAAGACCGGCAATAGCCTGACAGCCGCCAACCTGGCGATCAGCGTCGCCATGGAACTTAACCGCACCGCCTTGCTGGTGGACGCCAATTTCAAAAATCCCGCCATCCATCATTTATTCGGCTTTCAGGCCGAATCCGGTTTGAGCGATTATCTTTTATATGATGCCGAGCTAAGCAGCATGCTGATCAATCCCGGCATCGATCGCCTGGTGATACTGCCTGCCGGCAAACCCATGGTCAATTCGACGGAAATGTTGCATTCGCCGAAAATGCTGCGCCTGGTTAACGAATTAAAAAGCCGTTATCCGTCCCGCGTCATTATCTTCGACATGCCGCCCATACTCTCGCAGGATGATGCGCTGGGCTTCGCGCCGTATGTTAACACCGTGCTTCTGGTGGTTGACGAAGGACAAACCAAAACCGATGAACTCAAACACGCAGCCCTGCTTCTGAAAGACGTGCATTTATTGGGTTCGGTTTTCAATAAATCGACTGATGACAAAATCGCTTACAGCGTTTGAAACCTATACTATTTATCTGCACTAACTATTCAGCGTATTCACAACTGCGGGGACGGACACCATCGTTCCCACGCTCCGGCGTGGGAACGCATCACGGGACGCTCTGCGTCTTCTACAAATAACAAAGTTATTTAATAAGCACTCTGATAAACCCGGCAATCTCTCAGTCAAACCTGACGATCATTCGTGGCTAACCAACTCCGACTGTCCAAAGTTCGCTTCATTCAGCCTATCGCTCATCATGAGAAGACGCAGAGCGTCTGAGGATGCATTCCCACGCCGGAGCGTGGGAACGATATCGGCGTAATTTGCACTCTTTGGTATACGCTGAATAGTTACCAGATTTCTTTCTATTAGTACGGCTATGAACAACCGAATATCTGCCCGCTCTTCTTTTTAGAACAAAAATCGGCCCCGGCTCAGGCCGGTTTTAAGCAATGAATTTCCATTCATGATTCGGCAATGAGAGAATAGCCGGTTTCTTAAATATTACGCCAACAAACCTAAATGAAAGACCAATCTTTTGTCTTCGATCAAATTCATATAGAAGTTGCGCGAAACGCTTCTGATGATTTCAATCTGTTTCACGATAAACACAAGTGGCTACAGGTCACCCACAATCCTTTCAAGGGTCCGATTGTGCTGGGTTTTCAGCTCAATACCCTGATCGAGTACCAAATGCGGCTGTATCGGGAAGCCCATCACGAAAATCAGATCATCGCCGAAAACCAGCTACGCTTCAGTAATTACCAGATTACCTTTATCAATGCTTTGCGTCCGCGCCAGGAAATATCGCTGGATATAAAGAAAACATTGATCACCACCATCCCCGAACTGACCCTGACAAATCGCGTAACCATCAAATCCCAGGGTAAAACCATTCTGCTCGGTTATAAAAAAGAAACCAAACATCCGTTATTTTTGGCGAATACCGATTTCAGCGCATTACCGGATCTTAATGCAGTTGCAGATAAAAGCATGGTGCCGGGCAGTAATTTTTTTCTTAAGCGCAAGTGGATGCACAACGGCAATGTGAAGAATTTCCTATCCGGTTCCCTGGCCGAGCAATCCGACTATTTCGACGATCTGACCAATTTTGCCCATTATCCGGAGGTTTTTCCCTGTAGCCTGACATCCGGCGCCTTACTGGAAAAGGCCCAATTGGAAAATCACGATTTCAAACGTAATCCTATGGTTTATACGTCGCACGACATTTCCGTGGACAGACAGCGGCTCAATCAAATAAAAAATAACGATAAGCTGCATATTCTGGTCGAGCAATTGCCGGAATCCAGGGATAACACCTTGAACCATACCAGCATCATGTTGCGCACTTATAACTGTTATGGCCTGATGGAAGACAGGTCCATACTGTTTAGAATCAAACTGAATCTGGTGCCGCTGGAGGAGATTATTAAGAATTTGAGTCCAAAAACACATTAAGGATATTGTAATAAATAACTTCCCTGAATTCGGTGGCGATTTACTCCCTCTCCCTCCGGGCTAATCTATGCACACATTGTTATGATCCCGGCAAATTTAAAATAAGCAACAAAACTTCTTTAAAATCAAGGCTCCAGTCCCCTCTCCCTCCGGGAGAGGGTTAGGGTGAGGGGGGTCAAAAACAGGAAAATGCCTTTGAAATCTTTAATTTGATCCCCTCACCCCAACCCTCTCCCGGAGGGAGAGGGGGCTAAGTCATCGTTATTAATGATTTTTTGTGACTACTGCTTAGTTTATCCCGACCATAAAGATGTGTGCATAGATTAGCCCGGAGGGAGAGGGAGGTAAATGACGCGCCGAATTTAGGGAAGCTATTTTCGGCGAGATTCTAAGCAAAGGAAAAGTTCAAGGGAGCTTGATGCAGCATATGCGGGCCGCTCAAAGATTCCATCGGTCCATGGCTCATAACCGAAAGGCTTTACCCGCTGTGAATTTTTACTCTCGAAGACACCCTACAATATGCAAAAAAAATACTACATTAAACCGTTTTCCGCTTCGCGCCATACCGGCTACACAGGCTTAATTCCCGGCTTGCAACCTGAGAAACGCCGCTGCCAAACCTTAACCCTGCGATGATAGTCTTAATTAATTACAACTGTGAATGTTGTGAATTTTTCGGAACATCAAGTATAATCCATTAAGTCGTTAGGCTAGGCCGGTGACGAGATTCCAATTAATCAACACAACACACACTAAAGATAAGGCGATTGACTGTAGTTAACCAGTCGCATTGTTCGAGGAAAAAAATATGAGTAATATCGAAGAACGAGTAAAAAAGATTGTCGCGGAGCAATTAGGCGTAAAGGAAGAAATCGCAAACGATGCGTCTTTCGTTGACGATCTTGGTGCGGATTCTTTAGACACAGTTGAACTCGTCATGGCTCTCGAAGAAGAATTCGAATGCGAAATCCCGGACGAAGAAGCTGAAAAAATCACCACGGTTCAATTGGCAATTGATTATATCAACGCCAACCTCCAGTAATTCGTTCAATGAGCTAGCGGACCCGCTCCGCTAGCTAACGCTTTCTTTCCCCTCTGTTTTATTCTATATTTAACGGTAGTTTACTGTGAGCACACGTAGAGTTGTTATAACCGGCTTAGGTGCGGTTACGCCTTTAGCCAATAATGTTGCCGATACCTGGGACGGGATTGTCAATGGCCGAAGTGGGATCAGTCTCATTGATTCCTTCGATATTTCCAGTTTTGCAACCACGTTTGGCGGGGTAATCAGAAATTTCAATATAGGCGATTATATTCCCGAAAAAGATGCCAAGCGCATGGATGGTTTCGTTCATTACGGCATCGCCGCAGGTTGCCAGGCCATCGAAGATTCCGGGATAGAAGTAACCGAACAGAATGCGGAGCGGATAGGCGTGGCAATAGGCGCCGGTATCGGCGGGATCACCGGTATAGAGGAGTGTTATGCGACTTATGAGAAAGGCGGTCCCCGCAAAATTTCCCCGTTTTTCGTGCCCGGCAATATCATCAATATGATTTCCGGCAACCTTTCCATCAAATACGGATTGAAAGGGCCGAATTTCGCAATCGTCACCGCCTGCTCGACCGGTACGCATAATATCGGGGATGCGGCGCGGCTGATTAAATACGGCGATGCCGACGTGATGGTTGCCGGCGGCGCTGAACGCTGTACGACTTCGCCGACTGCGATGGGCGGCTTTGCCTCTGCAAAAGCGCTATCCCGCCGGAACGGCGATCCAAAGGCCGCCAGCAGGCCCTGGGACAAAGAACGCGACGGTTTTGTCCTCAGCGACGGCGCGGGCGTCGTCGTACTGGAAGAACTGGAACATGCCAAAGCGCGCGGGGCAAAAATTTATGCTGAACTGATCGGTTACGGCATGAGCGGCGACGCTTACCATATCACCTCCCCCGCCATGGGCGGCGAAGGCGCCGCGCGCTGTATGAAAAACGCGCTAAAAGATGCCGGATTAAACCCCGCCGACGTCGATTACATTAACGCCCACGGCACATCGACGCCGGCCGGCGATATCTGCGAAACACGGGCCACCAAAGCAGCGCTTGGCGAACATGCCTACAAAGTGGCCGTCAGCTCCACCAAATCGATGATCGGCCATTTGCTGGGCGCTGCCGGCGGAATTGAGGCGGTCTTCAGTGCCTTGGCTATTACACATCAAATTGCGCCGCCGACCATCAACCTTGAATACCCCGATCCCGAATGCGATCTGGATTATGTGCCCAACACGGCCAGAGACATGAAGATCGATGTGGCCATCTCCAATTCTTTTGGTTTTGGCGGAACCAACGGCACTCTGGTATTTAAACGATTTGAATAATCGTTCCGGTTAAAAACACTGTCTGCCCATGTTTTTGTTAAATGGCGAACGCAGACAGTGCATCGATATTGCCGATCGCGGCTTTCAATACGGTGACGGCCTGTTTGAAACTATTGAAGTCCTCAACGGCAAACCGCTGTTTCTTGACCGGCATTTAAAACGCCTCGCGCACGGCTGCCAAAAGCTGCTGATACCGCCGCCTGACCCGGTATTGCTGACTCGGGAATCGCTACAGATTTCCGCCGGCGCCGAACGCGCCGTTCTCAAGCTCATTGTTACCCGCGGTTGCGGAGGGCGGGGCTACCGGCAACCCGTGCCGATTTTGCCCACCCGCTTGCTTAGCCTTTATCCCTATCCCGAATATCCTGCCCATTTGCAGACAGACGGCATAACTGCCGGATTTTGCCGGTACCGGCTGGCTATTAATCCAGCCTTGGCCGGCATTAAACACCTGAACCGCCTGGAGCAGATTCTGGCTAGAGCCGAATGGCAGGACGAAAATATTCATGAAGGTTTAATGCTGGACAGCAACGATCATGTTATCGAAGGCACGATGAGCAACCTTTTTCTGGTCAAGGATGGTAATCTATACACGCCTAGCCTAAATGAATGCGGTGTTGCAGGCATAGTCAGGGAGATTGTCATGGAACTGGCGCAACGCAACCGTTTAGTTTTGCTTGAAAAAAAATTACAAAAACAGGCATTATTACAAGCCGATGAAATTTTTGTCACGAATTCCGTGATCGGGATCTGGCCGGTTAATCAGCTTGATCAACATCGATTCAGTGTCGGCGAACAGACTCGCTCACTGCAAAGAATGTTTAATGCGATGCGGCTAACGGAGGCTTAAAGATGATCAGAAGCATAGTGGCTTTTACACTGCTGATGGTGCTTGGACTACTTCTTATCTGGGGTGGCATGCATAATCACCTGATTTTAAAAAAACCGGTCATTAAGGAAAATACCACTTTTGAAATTAAAAAAGGCGATTCGCTGGATACGATTACCAAACGATTGCAATCGCAACAAATAGAAATAAACGCATTCTGGTTCAAATTGTTCGCGTATCGAAAAAATCTCGATCATGCCATGAAAATGGGCGAATACGTTTTGCTTAAAGGTTCGAGCAGCGCAGATATTCTGGCATTGTTTAATGAAGGCAAGACCCGCCAATACTCTATCACCTTTCCGGAGGGCTGGTCTTTCAAACAAATTTTGCAGGCCATCAAAAATAATCCGAATTTGCAGCATACCTTGAAGGATGACAAACTAAACGATATATTGGGCTATATCGGATCCGACAAAAATCATCCGGAAGGGCTGTTCTTCCCCGACACCTATTTTTTTGAGAAAAACACAGCCGATGTCGATCTGCTAAAACGGGCTCACGACAAAATGCAAAGCGTCCTTGATGAAGAATGGCGAAAACGCGATCATGAAATTCCTTTGGAAAATCCTTACCAAGCCTTGATATTAGCGTCGATAGTCGAAAAGGAAACCGCTGCGGTTGAAGAACGCAAACAAATTGCCGGGGTTTTTACCCGCCGTCTGAAAAAAGGCATGTTACTGCAGACCGACCCGACGGTCATTTACGGCATGGGCGATGATTATCACGGCGATATAAGCCGCAAAGACCTGATAGACCCCACCCCGTACAACACTTATGTTAACGGCGGCCTGCCGCCCACGCCTATCGCCATGCCGGGCAAAGCGGCGATTGTTGCCGCCCTGCACCCGGATAACGGCGATACGCTGTTTTTTGTCTCGCGCGGCAATGGCCATCATGCCTTTTCCACCACCTTGGCCGAACACGAAAAATACGTCGATCAATATCAACGATGAAACAAGGGCGCTTTATTACTCTGGAAGGCGGCGAAGGCGTCGGTAAATCCACTAATCTGCAATTCATTAAACAGTTCCTTGCAGAAAAGCAGATAGCGCTAACCGTAACCCGCGAACCGGGCGGCACCTTGCTTGCCGAAAGAATTCGCAATATTCTGCTGGAACCGCATGCCGAAGCCGTTCATGAGCATACTGAATTATTGCTGGTATTCGCCGCCCGGGCTCAACATATACGGCAACTGATTTTGCCGACTTTGCAGCAAGGCCATTGGGTGCTCTGCGACCGTTTTACCGATGCCACCTATGCTTATCAGGGCGGCGGGCGAAATATGGACATGCAAATCATTGCCTGGCTGGAAAACACCGTACAGGGCAGTTTACGGCCGGATTTAACGCTCTTGCTGGATGCGCCGGTGGAGGTCGGTTTGAGTCGCGCCCAACATCGCGGCAAGCTGGATAGATTTGAAGTCGAAGAGCAAAGCTTTTTCGAAAGAGTCAGGTCGGTTTATTTGCAGAGAGCCGGCCAGGATGAACAGCGCTACAAAATCATCGATGCCTGCCAGTCCCTGCCTCTCGTGCAAAAGCAGATCGCTCAAGCGTTGGAAGCATTGCTGGAACCATGAAGCAAATCGCTGAAACCGTGTTTCCCTGGCAGCAGGCAATCTGGCAACATCTATTGGCTTACATAGAGCAGGAACGCGTTCCGCAAGCTTTGTTGCTAAGCGGTCCGGCAGGACTGGGTAAACGCCATCTGGCCGATGCTTATGCCGGCTTGCTGCTGTGCCGGACACCGGCCTCGAAACGTGCCTGCGGCCAGTGCCCCAGTTGCAAGCTGCTTGAAGCTGAAACCCATCCCGATTATTTGGCAATAGAACCTGACGAACCCGGCAAAGGCATCGGAATCGACAAAGTTCGCCAGTTAATTGTCAAAGTGGCCTTAAAACCGCAGTTTGAAGGCTATCGAATCGTCATTTTTTAACCTGCCGACCGGTTAAATACAGCCTCTGCCAATGCATTTCTCAAATGCCTGGAAGAACCGAATGAGCGCACCTGTTTTATCCTGATCAGCGACCAGCCTTCCAAACTGCCGGCCACCATCCGCAGCCGCTGTCAAAAAATTAACTGCGAATTCCCGGATCGTCAGATTGCCGCCGAATGGCTGATGGCGCAAGGCATTAGTCAGGATGCCGGGCAACTTTTAAAAATGTCGCAGGGTGCGCCGCTTTTGGCTAAACAGTATGCCGAACAACAATTTAGCCAGCTCAGGCACGAATATTTCAAATTATGGCTGCAAATCGCCAATGGCAAAACCAACTTGTTGACAGTGGCCGATCAGTGGCAGAAACAGGAAAATATCGAATTAAACGTGCTGATATCCTGGTTGAGTAGCTGGATTAAGGATATCGTTAAACTGGCACATGGCATTGATGCCGTTGAAATCGATAACCCGGATTTTAAAAAACCCTTGCAAGCGCTTGCCGAGCGACTAAAATTAAAGCCCTTATACCAATATTACGACACGGTACTCCGCAGTAGATCGCAATTGCCGACGCAAATTAACAAACAATTGCTGATGGAACGCCTTTTGATTGATTGGTCCCAACTCAACGAACATTAAGTTTATGGCCGAAACTCCCACCAGACAAGGTATCCTGTCGTTATCGATCAAAGATAAAAATGCGCTGTATGCCGCGTATATGCCGTTTGTTAAAAATGGCGGCTTGTTTATTCCCACCAAAAGAGAATACGAAATGGGCGAGGAAGTGTTCCTGCTTTTGAATTTGATGGAAGAAACCGAACGCTTGCCCATCGCCGGTAAAATTATCTGGAAAACGCCGTCAGGCGCGGAAGGATACCGGGCAGCCGGGATCGGCGTACAATTCAGCGATCAGGATGGCGGCAACGCCCGCAACAAAATTGAAACCTATCTGGCCGGTGCCCTGGAGTCGGATCGTTCCACTCATACCATGTAATTTCCTGCCGGACCGCATGACCGTTTTTTTATTTAAACCTTCCATCCATTGTCATGTTTATCGACTCCCACTGTCACCTTGATCGTATCGATCTCGCACCCTACCAGCACAGTTTTGCCGAATTTGTTCTGGATACCGAACGCCAACGGATCGAGCACATGCTTTGCATTGCCATTGACATGGAATCCTATGCCGGCATGCGGAAACTGGTCGATCCTTATAAAAATATTTCGCTGTCGGTAGGCGTGCATCCGAATGAAACCGATGGCCGGGAACCGACAATCGATGAATTGCTGAAACTGGCCGATGACGGCAAGGTGATTGCCATAGGCGAAACCGGTCTGGATTATTTTCACGGCAAAGGCGATCTTGACTGGCAGCGGCAACGCTTTAAAACTCATATTCAGGCTGCCAAAACCCTAAATAAGCCCTTGATTATTCACACCCGCGCAGCCGGGCACGATTCCCTGGATGTCTTGAAACAGGAAGGCGCCGATCAGGTGGGCGGTATTATTCACTGCTTCACCGAGGATTGGGCCTATGCCGAAAAAGCGCTGGATTTAAATTTTTATATCTCGTTTTCCGGCATTGTCACCTTCAAAAATGCCCTGGCAATCAAGGATGTTGCGCAAAGGATACCGGCAGACCGATTTTTAATCGAGACCGATTCCCCTTATCTGGCGCCGGTGCCGTATCGAGGCAAACCCAACTATCCGACTTATGTACGCTACGTGGCTGAACATATCGCCGAATTGCGGGGCATAGCGGTTGCAGAAGTTGCCAGGCTTTCCAGCGAAAATTTTTACAGTTTGTTTAGCAAACTTGCCGTTCCGGCATAAAAAAATGCGGCCATTGCAGCCGCTTTAAGGGGAAGGAAGAGACCCTGGTCCCCAATAGGGAATCCTATTAACGAGTCGGTGTAAACTATAATAAATTATCCGGATAATGAAAATGTGGCAAATTGTCGCTATTCATGGTTTATTCAATTCCGGTTGGTTTGGAAAACGAATAAGATAAGCCATTTTTTCTGTTTTGGCATTTATTTATAAATACCGAACATACATGAAAAATCGGTTGGCGAAAATTGAGTTACATGCTTTTCATAACCCGGCAAATAATGGCATGCCCTTGTAGTTTAGTAATCTTATATTATAACTACTCAGCTTAAAATCACCCGCAATTACCAGTGGCTTTGGTGCATGAAATGCACCCTACGAGGTTCACACCAGATTGCGTATCCTCAGTCCGCCGCTCATCAGAAAGACGCAGAGCGTCCGGGGGCGTTCCCACGCCGGAGCGTGGGAACGATGGCGAATAGTTGGATTAATCGAATAAACTTTTAATAGTCGAATTTTATTTGTGCTGTGTAGGTTCTTTGCATAAATGGGTGATAAATCCAATAATGTTCATTATTCAGGTTATCGATACCGGCGTTAAACGACCATTGTTTGGTAAATTTGTAATTAAGCTTGGCGTCAACCACAAAATAAGCGCTATTACCGACATAAGTCAGGTGATTAATATCACTATTATTCAATTGACTAAACGTTGCAGAACTATACCGGCCACTGATAGAGGTTGTCATTTTCTCTACAGGACTATAACTCACAGTGAACGTTGATCGATAGGTTGGAATTCTCGGCATCATTGCACCTGTGGATGGCCAACCGGTTCCAGGATTGGTTGCCAGATTGCTGGCGGATTGCGCAGCAATCAGCGCAGCTGCATCTGCAGCGGCGTTGGACGTTATTCTACCGTCTGTCCAGGTTCCTGAACCATAAAGATTTAATTTGTCAATAAACACATCTTTTTGCTCGCCGGAAAACTCAAGCCCATAAAGATCGGTTTCGCCAACATTTTGATTAGTACTGGCGACTGTGCCATTACTCATCAAGGTACTCACGGAATAGATGGCATTATTAACTTTTTCCTGGAAAAAGCTTAAACGTAATTTTCCATTCGGCAAGAAGTATTCAGTGGAAAATTCCGAAGACAGGGCTTGCTCAGGCCTGAGATTCGGATTGGCGTTATAAACACTCGTACCCACTGTCGATGACTGGAATAATTCTCCAGCGGTTGGATAACGATAAGCTTGGGCAATGGCCGCGCCAAAGCGCCAGGACTGCGATGGATTCCAAGTGAGCTTGCCTTTTGGGGAGAAGTTAACTGCGTTTAAATCAGATTGAACGATAGTCGCTAACTTACCGTTCGAAAGCGTTGAGGTATTTAAGCCGTCATAGGCATTCCAATTTTCCAGACGGCCACCGGCAGTCAGGTTCCATTGTTTGTCGAAATCCCAGGCATCTTGCAACCAATAGCCCTGGGTCATGGTTTTACCTTCCGAATCGGAATAAATGCCCGCATTACCGCCGGATTGCCAGTTCGTGGTGTTATAAACCGGGTTAACTAATTGATAATAATCGTTATGAAAACCAAAGCTAACTTCATGATTGCCATAGAGGTCTCCGGGCCGCCAAATGCCTTTCGCATCTGCCGTGTTCCAGTTAGAGCCGGTTAAGACAGTATTTTCGACCAAGACCACCTGTTGCTGAGGTGGCAACTACGGCAGGCGATTGAGTAGCAGTTCGACTGGTATCTGCCGACAGATCAACGATACTGCCAATCAATTCCCAATCAAATTTTCCGCCTGTATTGGATTTGAGCGCCATACCATGAGACCAGGTGGTTTGATTCACCAGAAGCGGTGAAAAAACCGTTGAGCCCCCCAAATTAAATTGCTTACCATTTATATTGACATATCCGCTGCTAACGCTATTACCGCTGGCATCTTGTAAATAGCTGGCATAACGGACATCCTGATTGTTCTGCCACATTCCCAAGGTATAGGTTGCTTGCAGGGTTGGCGTTATGTCGTAAGCGAATTTCCACTTGAAATTATCTTGATGGGTCAAATATTGTCCATTATTGGCGCCAAACACATACATGGGTGCACCTGTTGAATTGGCGCTTAGAACGGCCCCGGTAACATTTGTTCCGACGTGTCCAGTCCTGGGTATTGCCGTGCCGCTGGAAACAGTTTGCGTTAAAAAGGCAATCGGCTGACCCAAACTATCCAAATGATTGAAATCGAATCGAACAGCGAGATCGTTAATCTTATCGCCAATATACGCAGCGTAGTTTTGGCTGTTGGTATCGCCTTTGCTGCCGTAAATATTGTAGCTGCCATAACTGCCCTGGATATTGGCGCCGGTTTCAAATTTTTGCGGCATTTTGGTGGTCATGTTCAGCACCCCGCCCATTGAGTTCCCGGCATACTGGGCTGAAAAAGGGCCGTACATCATATCCGATCTGAGAAGTTCGCCGGGGGCCACAGTGTTCCAGCGCGGCGAACCGGTATTGGAGTTGTTGTTGTTTAAATAAGTTGACAACAAAATACCATCCGCATAAATCATGGTTCGCGCGCTTTGAGAAATCGTCGCCGATCTTGTGCCCAAGGGTTCATTGGTATCGCCGATATACCGCTTGCGAACTTCGATGCTCGGCTCATACTTGATGGCATCTTCCACATTGAGCATATTGACTCTTTCATCAATTTCATCAAGGGTAACGCTCTCGGTTGTGACGGGCAGCTTGTATTTCTCAACGATAGGCGCTTTCGCTTTCCAGTCTATTTGCGGGCTATCGGTTTGTCCGGTCACGGCGACCTCCGGCAGGGTTGTAACCTCATTTGGGTTGGCGTTGCTTTGATCTTTCTCGCTTGCAGCTACTATCGGAATGGATGCTATGGCCAGCATGCCGATGATAGCTTTATGAGTGCGATGAATTGCACGTATTCTCATGGTTTCTCTCTGTTATTATTATTGGTATAAAACTTTCAAAATCCGAGCTGATCAACCAGTTTCCTTTGCATGACCTTCCGATCATTTATTTTTTTAAGGATTAAGATTTCTGCCCGGATGCGGTTAGGCTAAAAATCAAGCCATAAACGCCACTAGCTAAAGCAATTTAGCTGCCAATTTTTAAATACAAAAGCGTTTCAATCCATTACAGATTTGAGAATGAGGTTTTATAAGACCGGTTTTTTAAAAATAAGGGATATGGCACAGTTCATTCATGTTAAATAACATAGTTTATTTACATAACAAGAAAACCCAATCGCGGCTGAGCCAATATTGATTTTCCTATCGGCAATTTGTTGAAGCCGGAAATGAAGCCACTACAACTGTGAAGCAACTTCCCTGGTTTGATAGGACCGTAGGGTGGAACCTGACAGGGGTTCCACCGGTTCGAAGCCAATGAATGTTTGCTGTGTTTGTGTACAGTGGCCTGTTGGAAATGGGTTCGGATTGTTGGCGGCCGGCGATGGTGGATCGCCTATCGGCATCCACCCTACGGTCCTCAGCTTAAAATCACCCGCAATGACCAGATTGCGTATCCCCAGTCCGCAGCTCATCAGAAAGACGCAGAGCGTCCGGGGATGCATTCCCACGCCGGAGCGTGGGAACGATGGCGAATAGTGAAATGCCACTACAACTGTGTAGCAACTCCCCGAGTTTGATAGAATTCGGCTAACAGCATCGCCATCAATAGCGATGACCGGCTTCCGCCAAACAAGAACGAAGCGACATTTAACCCGCAAAGACCCCGGCACGATCATTATCATGGAAACTTTCTTAGACCTGCCGCAAGGACAGTTCCAAATCAGGCGCTTGCCGTTTCGCAAGAACGAATTGCTGCAGGCCTGGGATGCGGCTGACGAATATTTGTTAAAGCATCTGGCCTCGGACGAAAACTTTTCAGCCGGCGTCTCCGTATGCGTGTTGAACGATAGTTTCGGGGCATTGGCTGCCGCCCTAAACAGCTATCGGCCAATCGCCGTTTCCGACTCATTCCTGTCGCAGCAGGCAACACGCGGCAATCTGGCTTTGAATGGGATTCCCGCTGAGAATGTCCGGCTTTTCGATAGCTTGACGCCGGTAGATGCCGGAATAGACTATTTGCTGATCAAGATTCCAAAAACCCTGGCCTTGCTGGAGGATCAATTGCATCGGTTGCGGCCATTCCTGAAAGCGGATAGCACTGTTATTGCCGCCGGAATGGTGAAAAACCTGCCCTCCTCCGTCTGGTCCTTACTGGAACGAATGATAGGTCCTACCACCACCTCTCTGGCGGTGAAAAAAGCCAGACTGGTGTTTGCCGCTGTCGATACATCCAGCACGCTGCCGGAAAATCCCTACCCGGTCAGCTACCGACTGGAAAACACCGATTTTATGATCTGCAATCATGCCAATGTGTTTTCCCGGGATAGCCTGGATATCGGTACGCGTTTTTTACTGCAGCATCTGCCGGCTGACCCGGCTTATCGGGATTTTATCGATTTAGGCTGCGGCAACGGCGTGGTGGGTTTAATGCTGGCAAACCGCCTGCCTGCCATACGGATCAGTTTCATCGACGAGTCGTTTATGGCTGTCGCCTCAGCCCGGCAAAACTTTCTGGCGGCCTTCGGCAAGCGGCGGCCGGCCGAGTTTATCGTCGATGATAGCCTAAACGGTTTTCCGGGCGATAGTGCCGATTGCATCGTCTGCAACCCGCCGTTTCATCAACAGCATGCCATCGGCGATCATATCGCCCGGCAAATGTTTCAGCAGGCTCACCAGGTATTGCGAACCGGCGGTGAATTACGGGTGATCGGCAATCGCCACTTAGGTTATCATGCCGGTTTAAAAAAAATATTCGGCAATTCGGAAACGGTTGCAAGCAACGCTAAATTTGTTATTCTTAAATGTATAAAGCATCCTGATTAGCAAGATTCATCAACAAGCGTGTAACCTCGTAGGGTATGCATCGCATACCATTAGGCCTTCGGCAACGAAGAACTTTTCGAAAGCGGAACGGCCAAATGGTATGCAGTGCATACCCTACAACTTAAATGCATAAAGCATTGAATACAGGATTGTATCGATAGGTTTGAACCGACTTTTTATACCCAGGTTTTTAATCAACGCCAGCATTATCCCAAACCTTTGCCCGAGGAACCCAACTGAATCACCTTATGCCGGAAACTTCAAGCATCCCCCGAATTGAAGGCTATTGCCAAAACAATCAATTGGAAATTGCTATCAGCGGCGATTGGTTGTCAGGTGCCGAACTGCCGTCAATCGAGCCGCTGCTGACCCAAATTGCAACCGACAAGACGATTGAACGCCTGGCGTTTGCAACCCAGTCTTTGGGAAGCTGGGATAGCCTATTGATCACCGATCTGATTAAATTAATCGATTGCGGCGCCCATCGCGGCGTAGCGGTGGAAAAAAACACGCTGCCTAAGGCCATCGGAGATTTGCTAGCTTTGGTGTATGCCGTTCCGGAACGCGCCGATGCCCGGCGCAACAGCCATAAACTTTCCCGGTTCGCAGCTGTGCATGCCGCTGCAGGCGAAGCGATGCGGCACGGCAAAGAAATACTGGAATTTATCGGCGAAATGTCGCTAAGCATGGTATCGGCATTCCGCGGACAATCCAGCTTCCGGTCTGTGGATTTTTGGCTTTATATCCAGGAATGCGGGCCATCGGCACTACCGATCGTCACCTTGATCAGCCTGCTGGTCGGCTTGATTCTGGCTTTTGTCGGCGCGCAGCAATTATCGCTGTTCGGAGCGCAAATCTATATAGCCAATCTGGTCAGTCTGGGCATGACCAGAGAAATGGGAGGCTTGATGACCGCCATCATCATGTCCGGACGCACCGGCGCAGCCTATGCCGCCCAACTCGGCACCATGCATGTCAACAATGAAATCGATGCCCTGAAAACCATGAATCTGGAACCGATGGCTTTTCTGGTGCTGCCCCGCATGTTGGCTCTTAGCTTAATCATGCCGCTCTTGTGCCTCTATGCCGACTTGATGGGAATCATCGGCGGCTGTCTGGCTACGGTGAGTTTTTTCGAAGTTTCATTGACGGAATTTCTGGACCGGACCGCCGAGGCTACGCATCTGAAGGATTTTATGGTCGGTTTTTTCAAATCCTCGGTATTCGGCATTCTGATTGCAGTTTCCGGCTGCATGCGCGGCATGCAGTGCGGGCAAAGCGCTTCCGCAGTCGGCGATGCCGCAACCTCCGCCGTGGTGACCTGCATTGTTTTTATCGTGCTTGCCGATTCCATAATGACCATCGTTTTTAGCCGTTTGGGAATCTGATGATGGACGCCTGTCTTTCGGTTGAAAATCTGACCATGGCTTACGGCGATTTTGTGATACAACAAGACCTGAATTTCACCATTAACCGTGGCGATATTTTTATCGTCATGGGCGGCAGCGGTTGTGGCAAAAGCACGCTATTGCGGCACCTCATAGGCTTGCAGCGTCCGCTGCACGGCCATATCCGCTACGGCGAACAGAATCTCTGGCGGTCCGGCCATAAAGCCCAGCGGCATATTTTGCAAAATACCGGCGTGCTGTTTCAAAGCGGGGCATTGCTGAGTTCGATGACGCTGGCGGAAAATGTAGCGCTGCCTATAACAGAAGCAAGAAAGTTATCGACCGGAAAAGTGCGGGAGATCGTCGCCTACAAACTGGCCTTGGTCGGTCTGGCCGGGTTTGAAGATTTTTATCCTTCTGAAATCAGCGGCGGCATGCAAAAACGCGCCGGACTGGCAAGAGCGATGGCCTTGGACCCGGATATTCTGTTCTGCGACGAACCGTCGGCCGGACTGGATCCCATCAGCGCCAAACTGCTGGACGATTTGATTCTCAGCCTGCGCAATAGCCTATCCACCACCGTGGTGGTGGTAACTCACGAGTTGGCCAGTATCTTTGCGATAGGCAATAATTCGGTGTTTCTCGATGCCGAAACCAAAACCATGATAGCCGGCGGCCCGCCCCGACAACTGCTGGCGGAAAGCACCGATCCGAAAGTTCGCCGATTTTTGACTCGCGGCGAACCGCCGGAAACCGGCAGCGAAATCATAAAAGGAGCAACAGTTGAGTAAACAGGCAAATCCATTTGCTATCGGCGCGTTTCTGGTCGGAGCCTTGTTGTTATTGTCCTTCGGGGTGATGATTTTTGGCGGCAGAGATTTTTTCAAACCCAAAAAGAGCTTCGTTATTTTTTTCGACTCGGCCCTGAACGGCTTGAATATCGGCGCCCCGGTAAAATTGCAGGGCGTACAGATCGGTAATGTGAGTGAAATTTCTTTGGAAATGGATACCAGCACCGGACGGATTTATAAACCGGTGGTCATCAATATCGAACCGGAATTGCTGCGCAATTTTTCCGGGCAGCAATCCGATGCGCCTTTAAAGGATGATGCGCAACGCCTTATCGATCTGGGTTTAAAGGCACGGTTGGAAACCCAGAGCCTGTTAACCGGTTTATTGTATGTGGATCTGAATTTTTATAATGACAAGCCGATTAATCTGTTGGGTTTTAATTATAAACAATTGCCGGAATTGCCTAGCGTTCCGACCACCGTCGATGAAATTCGAAATATCGCCGACGAAATTATCGAAAAAGTCCGGCAATTGCCTCTGGAAGAAATGGTAAAAGACTTGTCGGTCACTTTACGGGAAACCAGCAATTTGCTGAAATCCGACGAAACCAAAACTTCGATGACGGCATTAGCGAAATCGCTACTGGAAACCCAGAAAGTGATGGCAACCTTAAATGCACAAATCGGCCCCCTGCTGATCAATGTGAATGGCACCCTCACCGAAACCCGCTCGGATTTGCAGGATTTCGACAAACAGCTGCTGCCGGTGCTGAAGGCAGCCGAGCAAAGCCTGACTACCGCTACCCATGTTCTTCAGGACTCGCAAAAAACCTTAAAATCGGTGGATACGTTTGCCTCGCCGGATGCACCCTTGGGTCAGGCCTTGCTGGAAATGCGCGATGCGGCAAGGTCTATCAAGGATTTAACCGAATCCCTGGAACGTCAACCCAATTCAATTATTTATGGAAAATAAGGCATTTCCCTTTATTCGGGCAGGATGGTTCACTATGACTTACGTGATTATGGGGTTTGCTTTGCTGTTAAGCGCTTGCGGCAGCAATACCCCCATGCAATTTTATATGCTGAATGCCGATACGGCACCCTCTGCGGAGGTTGCCGCCCCGGCATTCAATAAAAACCTGCTGGTGGGCCTGGGGCCTATTCATCTTCCTGATTATCTAAACCGGCCACAGATCGTGGTAGAGGTTAGCGAAAACCAGTATCGCCTGGACGAACGACATCGCTGGGCCGAACGTCTCGATCAAAATATCGGCAGATCTCTCGCGCAGTTTTTGGCAAACCGGCTCGGCGTTGAGCAGATCGTTCGATTTCCCTGGCCTCAGCAGCAAACCATAAACTATCAGGTCTCTATCGACATTCTCGAATTCAATCAGACCGCCGACGGGCATAGCCGCTTGCAGGGCCAATGGCAGATCAGGCATGACGAGAAAACCCTGCTCAGCCGACGTATCGATTGCAGTATCGAAGCGAAAGACGAAGCCGATGCGATAGTCAAAGCGCAAAGCGCCTGCCTTGGCCGTCTGGGCACGGATATCGAGAGCGGACTCAGGCAGTTGTCGAAAGCGGATTAGGGCGATGCCGAAGGCGGACTATAATGGTTATTGCCGGCCCAGCAAAACTTGTTTGGCAACCAATAAAAGACTATATTAAGTCCTGTGTCTAATCAGCTGAGTTTCGTATGCATTATTCCTCACAAGTCAAACCCATTAGCTATTTAAAGGCCAACGCCGCTGAGGTGCTGTTGCAACTAACCGAACGGCGTGAGCCGATAGTCATTACCCAAAATGGCGAGGCCAAAGCGGTTATCCAGGATGTTGCCTCTTATGAGGAAACTCAGGATACTTTGGCGCTTTTAAAAATTCTGGCTATAAGTAACCAAGAAATTGAACAAGGCAAAGTCAAACCCGTTGCCGAAGTGGTTGCTCGACTTCGAGAAAAACGCTCCGCTGAATAATGCCTGGGAAACGCTATGAAGTCTTGCTCTCTCAAGGTGCCGAGCAAGATTTGGAGACCATCTACGATTACATTGCCGAATTTGATTCCGAGGCTAATGCCAACTATGTGTTGGACGAATTGATGGAAATTGTAGAAAACTTAACTGTCTTTCCTGAACGCGGCTCTTACCCGAAAGAACTCGCTGCGCTGGGCATTCAGGAATACAGACAAACTTTTTTTAAACCGTATCGTGTCATTTATCGGATCAAAGGCCAATCCGTATACATCGTACTCATTTTGGACGGTAGGCGCGATTTGCAAACTTTACTGATTCGCAGATTGCTTGGCGCTTAGTTCTACTTTGTCAGATTACATAAACAATGTTTTTAAGGTCGTTTTTCGACAGAGAAAGCCGGACTTGTTTGCTGTGTAGGGTATGCATCGCATACCTTTTTTAAGCCTTGGAGCATTCAAGGCCCGAAAAGGTATGCGATGCATACCCTACAACATAATCTGACAAAGTAGAATTAGGCAATCGGAATGTGGGGTGGGCAATGCTTTTCCGCCCACCGTTTAGGCAGCATAAACCGTGCCCACCCGGGTTGCCGGACCTCCAACGTAGGGCGGATGCCGGCAGGCGATCCGCCATTCGGGGGCCAAGACACCCCGACGATCGTTCCAACCGGCCACTTTGAACGACCAACACGAACGCTCATCGGCTTCGAATTGGCGGAACCCTTTCAGGTTCCGCCCTACGCGGCTAAATACAGTTCCCAATATTAGTGTTTAAATAAAGCGATTGTTGGTCTTAATAAGTATTTACTGCCCCCAATAGATAATTGTTCCGATGGAAAATATTGAAGTCAAAAGAATAGAACATAACTCACCCGAATATGAAGCCGAAGTAGCCTTGCGATATTTGATTCTACGGCAACCATTAGGTCTGACATTTTCAGCGGAATATTTAAACCTGGAAGCAGACTCTTACCATATCGGATGTTATTCAGACGGGAAATTGATTGGCTGCCTTGTATTAAAACCCATAGACGATAAACGGATTCAAATGCGGCAAGTAGCGGTAGATAGTCTGTTTCAGAGAAAGGGGGTGGGTCGCATATTGGTCTCGTATGCGGAGATTTTGGCTAAGAACCTGGATTTTAAAGAAATGATTCTCCACGCTCGTGAAACGGCTGTTCCATTTTATGAGCAGCTTCAATATATCAAGTTTGGAGATAGGTTTACAGAAGTTTCCCTTCCGCATTGGCTCATGGTAAAGGCCTTACTGTAAAGTCCGTGTTGAAGTCCGGCTTTGATCCGCTATATTAATCGTTTCCTTAGTTGAACTTACCGATGAAATCCGAAGATTTACAAAAGCTGGTTACGTTTGCCATGCCTTACGGTAAATACAAAGGGCGAGTCATTGCAGATTTGCCCGGCCACTACCTTAATTGGTTTGCACGGGAAGGGTTTCCTAATGGTGAACTAGGCCGGTTATTGGCACTGATGCAGGAGATGGATCACAATGGCTTGAAACCTTTGCTCGATCCGCTCAGAAAATGAAATAAATCAAGGAATTTAACAAGATGAGATTAAAAGAAAAAGAGGTTGAAGTTGGTTGTTTATATCTGACTACTGTCAATCAATATCGTGCTGTACTCGCGATGAAAGGTGAATTTTTGATTTATGCACCCAGTTCGGAAGGGGCTGCGCCATTAAATCTGAATCCGACAATATTGCCGTTTGAAAATATGCCATTTAAGAAATGCCAAATCGTTACCTTTGCCAAAAAGGATTATCGAATATTTGACTTCAATGGCGCTAATAATATCAAACATAAATTGAATGAATTACAGGTAGCAGAAGCAATAGCTCAATGCAATGCCAAGTCAGCTATTGCTGCACTGTTAGCGGAATAAAGTAGCGCGTAGGGTGGATGCCGACAGGCGATCCACCAATCGCGAGGCATCAACATTCCCGCTACGTTTCCAACGGATCATACTGATACCAGCTTCGAATGGCGGAACCCTTTCAGGTTCCACCCTACGGCTGGATGCGCAGGCGGGATACGAACAGTAAGGCAAGAAACGTATATATGCTTATGCTGCAAAATTCGTTGGATAGGACAATCTTACTGTCCGATGTGTCAGCAGCCAGCGCAGATGGCGTGAAGGTACCCAATTACTCAACGCCCAACGCCTTAAAAACCGACTTTACTCTTCGAGAGAGCGGCGCAAATCCTTGATCAGGCGGTACAGGTGCAATGAGTCTGTCGGTGAAGGGACAAAACCAAACCGCTCGTAAAACCGCTTAGCGTGTATGTCTTTGGCGTGAACGGCAAAAGCGCGAATACCGCCAATATCGGCAGCCTGCAATGTGCGCCGCATAGCGTCTTTCAACAGGCCGGAACCAATCTTGCGGCCTTGCCATGAGGTGCTAACGGCCAGCCGCGCTAACAACATGATTGGAACAGGGTGACGGGCTAACCCCTTGGTCAAACGTTCCGGCGCGTCGCCAAAGGCGATCTCACCAACAACGAGACTGTAGAAGCCGAGGGCCTCCGCACCATGCAATCCTACATAAGTTTGCGAAGCGTTGGCTTGTTGGTTGGAGAGGGCGTAGCGAATGAGGAAGCGGTCAAGCTCATCGCGTCCACAGGTAAAGTTGTCAAGGGGATGATCGCGGCGTAGCTTCTCAATACGAAACCCCGTCATTCGGCCATCGGCATATCAAAGAGACTCGGCTCACGGAACAAGCGCTGAATCTCCGGCACGATTTGTGGCGGCGCATCAAGCGCGGCCATAAATGCTTCCCATTGCTCGGCATTGAGTTCAAAGCGTTGTCGCTCGGTGAGCGTTTCGGCGGCGCGTTCCAAGGCGCTCGTTAATACGAACTGACTGACGGAACAATGCGCAACTTGAGCCGCCGCGCTCAAGGTTTTCTTTGCCTCCTGCGATAAACGCAGATCAAGTTTGGTTGTGCGGGTCGATTGAGTGGCCATAAATCCTCCAATTGATGAAAGAGTAGCATAGGTGCCCGACATTGTCACGACAACTACAGCTAAAACCTGATGTTCGTGATTGGCTAATATATGGCAGCACGTAGGGTGGATGCCGACAGGCGATCCACCAATCGCGAGGCATCAACATTCCCGCTACGTTTCCAACGGATCATACTGAACAAACCATTTGCACGCTTACCAAGTTCGAGTGGCGGAACCCTTTCAGGTTCCGCCCTACGGCTGGATGCGGTTGTGTTTAATGAAAGTTAACCCCAAAAATCATGCCGGGCGTAAACAGTATCCGCTGATCCTACCAACCATAACAATCTCCGGCATTAACCTTGTGATTCGTTTTGCAAGCACTGGGCGACACTGTTGATTACCAGGAAATTGGTGGTGCCGCTGAGACCGGGAGTTCCGCCTACAACCGCCACGACATCTTCCACTGCAACGGCGCCTTCGCTTAGTAGCGAACGAACCGACTGCGAGATTAATTGATCCGTGGTTGGCTGACGCGACTGGATTTGGGCGTAGACGCCGTAGGTCAGCGAGAGTTCACGGACCGTATGTAAGTTTGGGCTTTTCACGTATATGGGGACGTAGGGGCGATACGAGGAAATAAGCCGTGCGATGCGGCCGGATTCCGAATCCGCCACAATGGCCTTAACCGGAACCTCCTGGTAGGCATTAGCGGCGGCACGGGCGAAGTAGGTACGAATAGGATTGGAGGTATCTTCGGTTTCGATATTCCATCCTTGGGGGCGTTGCGTTTCCGCTTCGCGGGCAATCCTGGCCATGGCGTTGACAGCCTCCAGCGGATATTTACCATTTGCCGTTTCGCCTGACAGCATTAAAACGTCCGTGCCGTCGAACACCGCATTCGCTACGTCCGACACCTCGGCTCGGGTTGGCCTTGGATTTTCAATCATTGTGTGCAGCATTTGGGTGGCGGTAATCACGATTTTCGCCTTACGAGCGCAAGTTAGGATAATCCGTTTCTGTATGATCGGTAGCCGCTCAAACGGCACTTCAACGCCGAGATCGCCGCGGGCGATCATCACACCCGCGCACACTTCCAATATTTCATCCAGATGGTCAAGGCCTTGGGTGTTTTCAATCTTGGCAATGATTTTTACCGTGCTTCGCTCTGCGTTAAGAATATCCTGGACAGCCTGAATATCGTTGCGGTTGCGCACAAAGGAATGGGCGATAAAATCGACTTCATAACGTGCGGCAAAACGAATGAATTCTTCGTCCCGGCCCGTTAGTGAAGGCAGATGCAGGCGAACAGAGGGTACATTGACGTTCTTTTTGACAGCGATGCGCCCCGCATTCTTCGCAATACAAACCAAGTCATCCGAATTTTTTTGGACAACCTCCAGTTCGATTGTCCCATCCTCAATAAGGATCAAGGCGCCTTCGGGTACTTCGTCAATGAATTGCGGGTAGGAAACGCAAAAGGCTTTACCTGTGGGAGCGGTGCGAACGATGCGAACTGTTTCTCCGGTTTCAACTGCAATCGGCTTCTCGATTTCCCGAGTGCGCACCTCAGGACCTTTGGTATCGATAACAATGCCAATGCGATCGGACGTGGCGCGGACCTTCTGCACAACCATTGCGGCATCTTCGGGCGTCATGTGGGCGGTATTAAGCCGGACAGCATCCATGCCGGCGTCATGCAGGGCATGCAGAAGTTCTTCCGAACAATTAAAGGTGGAGATGGTAGCGAGAATTTTGGTGAGTTTTCTTTGCATGGCGCACCCCGTGTAAGTTTAAAGATACGAGGATACCATATAGATCGAGCCATCTTCCGTTTATGCTAGACAATGTCTGTAGCGCTATATTATTCAATCATATGGGCTGCTTACGGTCGAAATGGCACGTTCATAATTTGATTCCTCAATTATTAGCGGTTAATATGATTCGGAGTGAGATCTACGCAGCCTCCTTCGTTCGTTTTAAATAAGTGCCCGATTCGGTTGAAACGTTAAATACTTCCCCAATATTCTCATGATTACGATTTTGCCATTCCTGTGCGGGATGGGCATATTTAAAGCTGTTTATAATTTTATATCGATGCACCTGCAAGTTGGAGTTTGAAATGATTGAGCTGAAAAAGAGTACGGATTTTGCCGGACCGGAAGGTCCAGTGGTATTAGTCATTATGGATGGGATCGGAATCGGTAAAAATCCGGAAAGCGATTATGTGAAGCAGGCAAAGACTCCGAATCTGACCTGGTTGCATGATAATGCCTTGTATACGAAGTTGCGGGCGCATGGCGTCGCGGTTGGACTGCCGGATGACGGGGATATGGGCAATTCGGAGGTGGGACATAACGCCATCGGCTGCGGCCGCGTTTTTGAGCAGGGCGCGGCTTTGGTTGGAAAGGCGATTGCTTCGGGGGCCATGTATGCCGCCGGTTCGGTTTGGCAAGAGCTTGTTTCCAACGTGATCGGCAGATCGTTGACGTTGCACTTTATCGGACTGTTTTCAGATGGCAATGTGCACTCCAACCTGAATCATTTGGAGTCGATGTTAGGTAAGGCGAAAGAGCTGGGCGTGAAAAAGGCGCGGGTTCATGCGTTGATTGACGGGCGCGATGTGCCGCCGACATCGGTGCTTGAGTATGTAGAGCGCTTCGATGCCTTTTTAAATGAAATTAATGCGGATGGCACTGTCGATTATTGCGTGGCATCGGGTGGCGGACGCATGAATATTACCATGGACCGTTATAACGCCGATTGGGATATGGTGAAACGCGGCTGGGAGACGCATGTGAAAGCGGAAGGTCGGATGTTTACATCGATGAAGGCAGCGGTGGAAACCTTCCGTAGTGAAAATCCGGGCATTTTGGATCAGGATCAGCCCGCGTTCGTTATTGAACGTAGTGAGAAGCCTGTGGGTCCGATTGTGGATGGCGACAGCGTTATTTTCTTTAATTTCCGCGGCGACCGGGCGTTAGAAATTACCAAAGCCTTTGAAGCGGATGACTTGCAGGAATTTGATCGCGGCCCGAAACCGGCAGTGCTGTATGCGGGTATGATGCAATATGACGGCGACCTTCAGAGTGCCGAAACGTTATCTGGTCACGCCGCCGGCTATCGACCGCACGATGAGCGAATATCTCTCGAATGCCGGCGTCAAGCAACTTGCTATTTCGGAAACGCAGAAGTTTGGCCATATGACCTATTTCTTCAACGGCAATAATTCAGGTAAGTTTCCTACGGAGACCTGGCAAGAGATTCCCTCGGATAAATGCCCGTTCGAGGATGCGCCGCGCATGAAAGCGGACGAAATTACCGATGTTGTGGTGCAGGCGATTGAGAGCGGGGATTATCGGTTTATCCGCCTGAATTTCCCCAATGGCGACATGGTGGGACATACGGGCGTGGTGAGCGCGGTAAAATTGGCCGTCGAAGCGGTGGATGAAAACCTGGGCAGGATTACGGACGCCCTAAAGAAGACCAAGGGGATTTTGGTTTGCTCTGCCGATCATGGCAATGCGGATGACATGTATGAGTTGGATAAAAAGACCGGTGCGCCGGTGCTGGATGAGCAAGGCAGATATAAATCGAAGACGGCGCATTCGTTGAATCCGGTGCCTGCGATTGTATACGATCCGTCGGGTGCGTCTAACGCCCGCTTGGCCGATGTGCCGGGGGCGGGCATTGCCAATCTGGCGGCGACGTGCATCACGCTATTGGGCTTTGAGCCGCCGGAGGATTATGCCGCGAGCCTGGTGGAAGTCGGGTAAGATTTCCGGATGGGGTTGATCTAACAGCCCCAATTCTTGAATGGGTGCTTACAGCCACTATGCGATAGTCAGGATTGCCGATTGTGGGCATTCAAGTTTGGTAAAAAACCTGTAGGATGCGCCAACCGGCGGGCGGCGCATCGTTCGCGATTAGGGTTACCATTACATTTAAGATGAAAATCTTGTAACGCCGGCTATTGACGGGATTGATCGCTCGATTGATGCGCCGCCCGTTGGTTGGCGCATCCTACGGCACTTATTCTGTTTGGCCGATCAGATGCAGACAATTTGCACCATCGAATACCGCATCTACCACTAAACGCCTATCAAAAGTTGCCAACTGGCCTTTATTAGCACAGGCCAATGCCAACAAATAACTGTCCGTAACCTGACCGGAGCTTAGCAAGCGCGTAGAGTCAACTAGAGTGTCATCCAAGAGGCTAATATTATCAGGCCAAAAATAATGGCCGGACAATTTACGCATGGCCGCCAATATTTGCAGCACCTCAGAGGGTGTTCCGGGAGAATTAGGATAGCGGTGGTGGCTTAAAATACGAACAAGGCCGTTTTCTGTCATCGGACAGGTTGCCCATGCCGAATGTCCGTGAGCAGCAAACCAATGATGAGCTATTTCATGATGGACATGCGCCGGGTCCACCAAAGCAATTAGAACATTGGCATCAAGAAGAAACACCATTACGGCAATTCATCACGCAACTGATTGACCAATTCCAGTGTGACCGGCTTGGTTAAACTACGATTAGGCAGCAACGGAATGCCGTTTCTGGTATGGCTAAAATCCTGATGCGGCCTTAGCGCTTGCCGCGTTAATAGCGATATAACTTCGCCAACCGTTTTATGCTGCTGCGCTGCCATTGCCTTTGCAGCAGCGAGAACATCGTCATCTATGCTTAAGGTAGTTCGCATGAGTATCTCCCGTCAGTTTGCATCAAACATCACGCATCTTATAGCAAATAACGCATCACCGCCAAAAAAATGATAACGGAGCTTGGGCATTACACAAAAAAAGGGTTGATTAATCAATGTGTCTTGCGATAATCGTTAGGCCATAGCCAGATAAGGTGGGCACAAAAGCAATGCCCACCCTACATTTGAATAACGCTCATGGGTCGATTTGGTACATTCAGTATCTGACTTTTTGGAAATGGGGAGTGTCTGAATAAGCGTTTTATAAATCAATTCAAATTCGCATATTGATTGAGGTAATTGCAAAACTACAGATGGGAACAGTCCGGTAGGGTGGGCACGCTGTTTGTGCCCACGCGAAATTAAGGCTATTGACCTCAAATGGTGGGCAGAAAAGCATTGCCCACCCTACATTTGATTGTCGCTTATGGGTCGATATGGCACATTCAGTATCTGGCTTTTTGGGAATTGGGAGTGTCTAAATAAACGTTTTGTTAATCAATTCAAACTCGCATATTGATTGTTATTTATTTGTAACAGACTTAATCCGGCACTCATGTTTGAAAAAAATGAGGATTACGACTTAGATAGAAGAATCGAACCTTTACAATCCATAAATAGGTATAAATGCTGAACCTGGTCATCGCCGATTTCCTAGTTATTATTCACTTCTGCTTCATTGTGTTTGTCATTTTGGGAGGATTTCTCGTCATGAAATGGCGAAGTCTTATTTGGCTTCATCTTCCCGCTGCTATCTGGGGGGCGTTAATCGAATTTGCCGGATGGATTTGCCCGTTGACAATATTCGAAAACAGGCTGCGTTCGGCAAGCGGCGGCGGATATTCGAGCGGTTTTATCGAGCACTACATTATCCCGATTATTTATCCTTCAGCATTGACGAGAGAAACACAAATAGGCTTAGGACTTGCAGTCATTCTGCTCAATTTCTTTTTCTACAGAAAGCTTTTCTTAAAGTTATTCAAATAAATGTTAGCCGCGCAGGTTTGAATGGCCGCGAAAGCCCAACTTTCAACACCACGGTGGATTGGTGTCATAACTGTTGTCTGTCTAGCGGAATAGGAATTCAATGGCTATTATTCAACTCATCTTTTACGATGTTTATTGGCTTCGAAATGTTGGGTTGCAAAGAGCGCAACCCAACCTACGCAGCTGTTGTGGGTTTTTGGCGCGGTGCCCGGGAACATGGTGGCTTACGTAGATAATACTGAACCTTTAAAGTCATTCTTGGTCTTATGTTAAATATGTGTGTTCAATCGTTTCAACCGAAGGGGGTCGATTGTGAGAATGGTGCTTGAAGCAGTTATGTTGTTTGCTCTGGCCGGTGGTTTGTTCCTCGTCATGAAGGTGCTTGCCAAGGAAAACAAGTTGGATAAGAGTGAAGATGAGGCGCCAAAGCCCGGCGAGATCTCACAGCAATAAAAATGCCCACCTATAGCGGGCCGCGTTCGGTTTTATTTTTCTATGTTGTGATGGACGTCTACCATTAAACAAAAACGGCAGTTTAATTTTTGCGTTTATTGTTATAGTCTTAGCGCCTAAACAGTCGCGTTCCCTTCCTAATCAAAGTGCGGAAATAGTACAAGGCAAATTTTCTGCTAAACCCCGTGGAACTTTAGAGCCTTTTGTCGATTAGCAGCAAATATAGGATAAAAAAATGTGACTTCTTACTCTCTTACTCTCAATCAACTCCGTAACACGGCGTATCCTGAGAACAGTCCGGAACGTACCCGGCAGAAGGCTCAGGAAGACAAAGCCGTGGGCACTTTTGTTGAGGCTATGAATAAGTTTGATTACGCAGATTCCAACGCCCAGAAAAGGGAGTTGGAGTTGGAAGCGGCTAAAGTAAGGGATCGTACTGGAGTGCAGGTACAGTATGAGTCCTCATTTTGGGGTAAAGGATCGCTCGTATTTCCTAAAGAGATGATTGAATCTTCTGTTATGGCAACGCTCGCAAAGATCACAAAAGGGGGGGAGGCTCCGCCCCTCGAAGGCAATCAAGAAGAAGGCTATTCCGTTGCCGTCTCTGACCTTGCTACTGCTGCGCCTGATTTGGTGGAGGAAGCTAAAGCTGAACAACAGAAAGAAGTTCTTGATTTGAAAGCGGCTCTGACAGATGCGGCGAATAAAACGTTGGAGGCGCATGGGTGGGATTTAACCGGGTATAATCATAGGTGGCAAAAGCCCCAGGCCGATAGCCTTCCCCAAACAGCAGCGGTTTCTCCCAAGGCGGTCACAGCTCCTGCGGCCAATCCACCAGCAGCAGAAATTCAGGCTGAAACAACCTATGCTCTTGGAGAGCCTCCTCCAGCTCTTTCAAAACCGGAAGCTATTGGGGTTAAGAATACGGTTGTTGCTCTGGCCTTACCGGAAAAGACACAACACTTAAGCCACCGCGCCCAATTAAAAGCCCAAAACGCTAAAAACGTTGCCGAGATTCGTGAACTAGTTGAAAAAACCAGGCTGGCGCTACTGGAGACTGCAAGTGCAAGTAAGGATGTGATTCGATCCCTCGGTGGGTTAAAAGAAGATATTGCCGTAGCGGAAAGTTCTGATCCGCAAAAATGTGCTGATCCTGCCATTGCGGCGACGCCCTTGCCGGAGAGTGGGCAGCCCGCTGAGATTTCCCCGCCTCAATGCATCACCTAAGTAGTAATCGTTTCATAAGTTCTTGCACTAAGCAGACTTAAAATACCCCTATGATCGGGATTTTGACGCATCCAAAAACCTCCAGTGCAAGAACTTATGAAACGATTAATAATCTATTAAAATGAATCACAGTCCTGCGGCCGGAGAGTTTAAGGAAATGCCAACGCCGATAGACAACTATCAAACACAAGTGCGCTCAATTCTCCAAGAACTGGGCATAGCCGAAAAATTGCCCGTAGCCCGTGGCTTGGCGCTGTGGCGGCAACCACCCGAGTTAGTTACTGTAGGGGTTTCCGGGAACGGCAAAGAATTCCTGCTAACGCCGGAAACTGCTGAGGCTTGGCATAAACTAAAAACGGCGGCTGGAGGGGATGGCATTATCCTGCAAATGGTATCAGCCTATCGAAGCGTGGAACATCAGGCTGCCATTATCCGCCGTAAACTTGAGCAAGGCCTGGTTCTGAATGAAATTCTCAAAGTATTGGCGCCTCCAGGTTATAGCGAACACCACAGCGGTTGCGCTGTAGACCTTGGCAGTCCCGATTGTCTACCGCTTGATGAGCAGTTCGACACCATGCCGGCCTATCGCTGGTTGTCAGTGCATGCCAACCGGTTCGGTTTTTTTCTGTCTTTTCCGAGAGATAACATCTTCGGCTATATCTACGAACCTTGGCATTGGCGATATTACGCCTTGCCATCCGAATTAGACTGATTATTATGCCGTCCAGGCTTTATTGGCTCGCCAGCCGGCCACCCAGCCGGGCATGTCAGCAGCCGGCATCGGCTTGGCAATGCCAAACCCCTGTGCCAGATCGCAACCCAGCGATAAAAGTTGTACTCCATGAGCGAGGGTTTCCACTCCTTCGGCGATGACTTGACGCCGGAAGGCGGCGGCCAATCCGATGACGCCATTGACGATAGCCAAATCGTTAGAATCATCGAGCATATCCTGTACGAAACTCTGATCGATTTTCAACATGTCTGCCGGCAGCCGTCTGAGATAGGTCAGAGAAGAGTAACCGGTACCAAAGTCGTCTAAGGCAAAACGGATGCCGATATCGCGGCATGCCTGCATTTTGGCGGAAACCGCTGCTATGTCTTCGAGCGTGCTGGTTTCCAACACTTCCAGTTCCAGATAACAGGGTTGAATATCGGGGTGTTTGGCGAGTAGAGTAAGCAGATGCGACACGAAGTCCTGCTGTTGCAACTGGCGTGCCCCTATATTTACGCTAACCGGCATATCCAGTCCAACGGCATGCCATTCGGCCATCTGGGTCAACGCGGTGTCTATCACCCATTCTCCAAGTTTTACTCCGATCGGGTGATTCTCGATAATAGGCAGGAAATCTGCCGGGAGCAATAGACCACGCTCCGGGTGTTGCCAGCGAATAAGCGCTTCGGTACCGATCACTTCACCGGTCCTCATATTCACTTTAGGATGGTAATACAGCACAAACTCGCTCTGATCGAGCGCACGTTGAATACGTTCCAATCCTTCGCGCTGGGTCTGTAATGCAATGACGTAATCGACATCGAACATATAGTAGCGGTTTTTACCGGCCTGTTTGGCGAAATACATGGCTTGATCGGCATGGCGCATCAACTGCTCGGCATCTGCGCCGTCTTGAGGATAAAGTGTAACGCCGATACTGGCGGATACTTGCAGCACTACATTGTGCACAGTAACCGGATCAGCCGCCGCGCGCAGCAGGCGTACCAGAATAGGTTCGCATTCAGCCATCTGCTCCAGATCGACCAGCACCACCACAAACTCGTCACCGCCGATGCGTGCCAGCGTATCCCCTTCCCGCAGGGAATCTTTCATGCGTTGTGCAACGGCGATCAGCAATTCATCGCCAACCTCATGGCCATGCGTATCATTAACGATCTTGAAGCCATCCAGATCGAGATAGATCACGGCTAACGATTGATTGCGCCGCTGGCTCTGGCTCATGGCGTGTTGCAGGCGATCAGCCAGTAAAACCCGGTTCGGTAGACCGGTCAGCGCATCATAATGGGCAATAAGCTCTAGCTGCTTCTGGTGTTGCTTCATTCGGGTTATATCGGTAAACAGCCCTACATAGTTCAGCGTTTTGCCGGTTTTGTCTCGAACAGCACTGATTGAAAGCATTTCGGCGTACACTTCGCCGTTCTTGCGGCGGTTCCAGACTTCGCCGCTCCAGTGATCCTTTTCAAGCAACGCGGCCCACATCTCGGCATAGAAATCCGGCCCGTGGAACCCCGATTGAAGGAAGTGCGGATTCCGGCCCAATGCCTCTTCGCGGTTATAACCGGTGATATGCGTAAATGTGTCGTTAACTTCGATGATATTGCCGGCCTCATCGGTGATGGTAATGCCTTCCCGGGCGTGCGTGAAGACATTGGCGGCAAGTTGCAATTTAATCTCGGCCTGCTTGCGTTCAGTAATGTTCCGGCTGACGCCTATCATTCCCAGTGTCACTTCCTGATCATTCCTGAAAGGCGTTTTTAGAGTTTCAAGGCAGACTTCCCTGCCATCCGGATAGGTAACCCATTCCTCATTGGTTTTAGCCCTATTGGAACTAAGCGTATCCCGGTCGCGTTCCCGGAAAAACTCAGCCGTTTCCGGATCTACAAAATCAAAATCGGTCATACCGATAATTTCACTTTCGGAAGCGCCAAAATAGCCTTCAAACGCCTTGTTGCAACCGAGATAAGTGCTCTCGGTATCTTTAAAAAAAATAAGGTCGGGAATACTATCGATGACACCCCGCAATAGAGCCTTTTCTCTATGAATTGCCTCATGGAGGGCTGTTTGCTCGCTTAGGTTCGATTGCAGCCTGACATTGGCATTAGCCAATTCCAGCGTTCTCTCCTCTACCCTGTGCTCCAGTTCGGCATTTGCTATTTCAAGTTTAAGCTTTGCATGTTCAAGCTGTTGTACGGAAGGAGCAAGCAAAGCTGCCGGCATGATGCGCCAGATACCGATTGCAGTCCCTAAAGATAAGGTAGCTGTCAAGGCTTTGGCGCCTGCATTCGCCCAGTAATTGGGCTGCCAGATCATCTGCACATCCAGAAGGTGCGTTACTCCACAGGCAATGATGAAAAAGCCGAACAGCAGGAATATCCCTCTATGGGGTATGTCCGGCCTATTTTTTGAGAAATAAAAGATTGCAAACGGGATGGAAAAATAAGAAAAGGCGATAATCGAATCTGATGCAACCAAGGTCCACAGCAATGGGACATTCCATTTTAGGCAAAAGCCGTGAGGAACAAATCCCGCCATATTCAAACCGCCATTAAACAACTGCCACATACTACATTACCCGGAATACAAGTTTTGTTATCATGAGAGAATAAGCTAAAGCTAACGGTTTTTGCAATGGCTTTGCGAGATGCGCGATAATAGCCAGTGACTGGCGGAAGCCCCTTCAAAATGAAAGTGACTGAACAACCTAATAGCACCAGTCAACACTAGAGTAATAAAGCTGGTATATTTCGATGGTAACAATCGGCTTTTTCAGTAAAATAATCGCCTCACTTCAGCCATCACTCTCCATGACCAACCTCGTTATCTATAACCACGGCAAAGACAGCATACCCTGGGGCGAAAAGCCTCTGGCATTGGCTGAGGTTGCAAAGCGGCTGGGCTTTGTGTTCGAAAGCCCGGATTACCCTGGTAACGACCCGGAAGAACGGATAAAACAATTACTGTCTCTGGACGTATCGGCTTATGACGGCGTGGTGCTGGTGGGTTCCAGCATGGGTGCTTATGTAGCGGCTGCCGCTTCGGAAATTATCCGTCCGCAAGGACTGTTTCTGATTGCGCCGGCATTGTATTTACCGGGTTACGCCCGCAGCGAATTCAGTCCGCCAACCAACAATATTGAAGTTTTTCATGGCTGGCAGGACGAGGTGGTGCCGCCGGAAAATGTCTGGCGTTTTTGTAGCCGTCATCATGCCCGTCTGCACATGCTGGATGCCGATCACCGCTTATTGAGCATTTTACCGCTGATGGTTGAAACTTTTGAACGCTTTCTAAGGGAAATTGTAACTATTCAGTGAATTCTTGATACGCCCTCAATTCGATGAAATTGAAAGTGTTTTGGTACGCCCCTGGTGGGTTACGATGCGCCCAACGAATTTAACTTTATCTAAACTCAACGACTTGCGCATCTAACCCACCCTACGCTGAATATTTACGGGAAATTAAAATTTCCCTTTAACGCCACTACGGTCCAGACCGTAGGTTCCAAACCGTAGGGTGGATGCCGATAGGCGATCCACCAAACGCGGGCTATCGACAGTCTAATCTTTTTTCAACCGATCAAATTAAACGAAAACTCCGACCGCTTATCGGCTTCGAAATGGCGGAACCCTTTCAGGTTCCACCCTACGGCTTAGCCGTGGAAATAGTGTTTACGCAAAGGTTTGACCACTTCCCACTCGCTATCCAGACCTTCCGCAAATACCACCAGGTCGCCAGGTACAATCCGGACCGGATCGCCTTCGGCCGGCGTAACCAGAATTTCACCTTCCAGCACATAGGCTGTTTCCTTCTCATCGAAATCGATATTGAATGTTGAAATTTCCTTTTCCCAAATAGGCCAGTCGGCAACACCCAATTCCTCAAGACGTTCTTGACTAGGGTTGTGTTCTATTGTAATTAGTGACATGCTTTAACCTATAATTTAGTTGAAGAAACATTATAATCCGAATACCCGGTTTCCCGAGCGCTTTCCTAGTACCGCCCTGATTCAATCAAATGAAAGGCGATGACGATTCCAGCTTTGAGAACTCGTTGTTATTTAACGGATATCAAGTCAAACCTGTCGCATGTGCCGAGCGGCAGCGAATCGATCGCGAATGCTTGCCGCCTGACGCCGGCAGCCTATTCACAATTTTCCTGATGTGGGGCTTTATTTCATTCAGCCCAACCTACCTATTTTCCCTGAGTAGTTGGCATAAAGTGACACAGCCCGTCAATACGTCTATTTCTTTTTCATATTTTATAACATCCATCGGCTATTTATCAACCATAAAAAGTGCATAAAGCAGTTACTTTAAAAGCCTCTCCCAACGACTCACCAGCGCCGCAGCCATGCTATTGCCAAACACATTGGTGGCGCTGCGCCCCATGTCCAGCACCTGATCGATACCCAGCAACAATAACAAACCCGCTTCCGGTATATGGAACATCGACAACGTGGCGGCAATAACGATCAAGGACGCCCTTGGCACCCCAGCCACGCCTTTACTGGTAAACAACAACACCAATAACATCATGAATTGATCCGGCAACGGCATGTGGATGCCGTAGGCTTGGGCGATAAACAGCACCGCAAAAGTCATATACATCATGCTGCCGTCCAGATTAAAGGAGTAACCTAACGGCAACACCAGCCCGCAGATTTTTTCGTCGCAGCCGAAACGTTCCAGTTGCTGCAATAGCTTGGGGTAGGCGCTTTCGCTACTGGCGGTACCGAAAGCCAGCAGCATGGGTTCGCGAATGTGCCGAATCAGCGGCACTATTCTACGCCCCAGAAACAGAAAGGCGATTGTAGCCAGTAAACTGCACAGCAACAAAAGCCCGAAATAAAATTCGCCGATAAATTTGCCGTATGACATCAGCACGCCGATACCGTGTTGGGCAATCACCGCCGCCATCGCCGAAAAAACCGCAACCGGTGCGTAATGCATGACATAACTGGTGATTTTTAGCATGATATGGGTTAAGGAATCCAGCAGCTTCACTACCGGCTGCGCCAATTCCCCCAAGGCGGCGCAGGCCACGCCAAAGAACATGGAAAACACCACAATCTGTAGAATTTCATTGCTTGCCATGGCTTCGGTAATGCTTTTCGGAAACATATGTTCGACGAAATTAGCCAGCGTCGGCTTGGCGCTGGCTAAGCCGGTGTCGCTGCCCGGCGGCGGCAGGGGCATATGCAAATCGCTGCCGGGTTGAAACAGATTCACCAGCAACATACCCAGTAACAGGCTAAGCATGGAGGCCGAGAAAAACCAGCCGATGGCTTTAATGCCTATCCGGCCCACGGTATGTATATCGCCCATTTTTGCCATGCCGACTACCAGCGAAGCAAACACCAGCGGTGCGATGATCATTTTCACCAGCCGCAGAAAAACATCGGTGAGCACGGAAAACACACTAACAATTTGCAGCAGCAGCGGACTAGGCTGACCCGCTTCAGCCAGGGTCAGATTGAGAAATTCGCCCATTGCAATGCCTGATACCAACGCTAATGCCACATATAAGGTCTGGCGATTGGGCCGATTTGTTTCTTTGTTTATCATTTGTTAATCTCCACCGCAGCCGCCGCCACAATCGCTCCCGCACCCGCTGCCGTCGTCTCCATCCCCGTCTACTCCACTACTGCAACCGAAATCGCTCACACAATATTGCCCATCGCCCGGAATGCAGTTTAGGCTGTATCGAAATCCATCGGGAATAGCAAGCTCAGCATCGATTGCAAATAACAGCGGCAAGAACATAGGCTTTTTAGGATCGATTTGCGCTTTCCGGCAAGCCAAACGCCAAGTGTTTTTTATACCACCTCGCAACTGATTAGGTTTTTTGATAACAACTGCGGGCGTATGATGCAAAAATCGACCGAATGCCTTCCTGCAAAACAAATCGTAAGCTCGCGAGAATAAAATAAACTCATGCCAAGCATCGTCTATAACCCGTGAAGGCATCGACAGCATAAGACCGTTAGCCTGATTGAAAATATGAAAATAATCGCGTAAACCTGAGAATACCAATTCTAGTTGCTTATCGGTCAAACCGGGATGTTTGTTCTTCAGTTTTTCCTTAATGGCCGGATGAAAAGTGTAATTTTTAATGTATTTCAATCGTCCAGCTCTTTTTATTGACCTGATAGATAGACCAATAAACAAAATAATAGTCATTAAGCCTATCAACAAACTTGACCATGCCATTTACCCCTCCTGATTAATAGGTGTCTTTGCCGGTTAACAACCGGCGTTTCGTTAATATTAAGCAAAATTTTCGTATCGTTCAGATTATTTGCCGAATAACCGGTAATTCATGGCGATAAACCGGTTTTAGAGGATAAAATCTAAGCATCGTAAACCAGCGGATGTCAGAACAAATTGCTGTTAATGACTGATATCATAAATATTAATCGTTTCATAAGTTCTTGCGCTAAGCAGACTTAAATACCCGGATGATCCGGATTTTGACAAGTCAATCCGGCTACTGGCTAGCGGACAAGTTTAAGCTGGCTTATCCCTCGAAAAGACCGGATAATTCCAAGCTTTTTTCACGCCAGACAGACCATGCATTTTGAAATAAACAACACCGACGGTTACGCCCGTTACGGACGACTGACTTTTGGGCGCGGCGTCGTGGAAACGCCGATTTTTATGCCGGTCGGCACCTATGGTACGGTTAAAGCGCTCGCACCGGAAGATTTAACCGAACTAGGCGCACAGATTATTCTCGGCAATACCTTTCATCTCATGTTGCGGCCCGGCATGGAAGTCGTAAAAGCGCACGGCGATTTGCACGATTTCATGCGTTGGCAAAAACCGATCCTTACCGATTCCGGCGGCTTTCAGGTGTTCAGTCTCGGCGCGCTTCGCAAAATCAGCGAACAAGGCGTGACCTTTAAATCGCCTATCAACGGCAGCAAAATCTTCATGGGCCCGGAAGAATCCATGCAGGTACAGTGCGATTTGGGCTCGGATATTGTGATGATTTTCGACGAATGCACCCCCTACCCCGCCACCTTTCAGGAAGCAGCCGATTCCATGCGGCTGTCGTTACGCTGGGCGGAACGCAGCAAACGCGCCCACGAAGGCAACTCTTCGGCACTGTTCGGCATAGTCCAGGGCGGCATGTTTCCGCAATTAAGACAGGAATCTATCGACGGTTTAACCGATATCGGCTTCGACGGTTACGCCATCGGCGGCCTCTCGGTCGGCGAACCCAAAGCAGAAATGCTGGCCACGCTGGACGCCATCCACGAAAACATGCCGGACGACAAACCGCGTTATCTGATGGGTGTCGGCACCCCGGAAGACATTGTGCAGGCTGTGCTGCGCGGTATTGACATGTTCGACTGCGTCATGCCTACCCGCAATGCCAGAAACGGACACCTGTTTACCCGCCTGGGGGTGATCAAAATCAGGAATCAGCAATATCAGTTCGATACCCGGCCTCTGGATGAAAACTGCAATTGCTATACTTGCCGCAACTATTCCCGCGCTTACTTAAAACATCTGGATAAATGCAAGGAAATGCTCGGCTCCCGGCTAAACACCATCCATAACCTGCATTATTATCTGCAACTGATGCAGGGCTTGCGCGAGGCCATCAAAGCGCAAAAACTGGCGGAGTTTGTCAAACAGTTTTATGAGTTGCGCGCTATCAACCCGGATTAAAAGGTTTGCCCGTTATTCAGCCTATCATTTAGTTTATAGAATGCTGCTGACGCAGGAGGCGCATCGTTCGCGATTGATGCGCTTCACTTTGTTCATCTCATCCTATATAGGCTTTACCCGATTATAAAGTTAACGATTGTTGCCATGCCTGAAATCTACAGTTTTCCGCCCATTGCCGCAGCAAACGCCAAGCTGTTGATTTTAGGCAGCATGCCCGGCAAGGCATCGCTGGCGGCCAATCAATATTATGCCCATCCCCGCAATTTGTTCTGGCCGATATTGGGCGAACTGGTCGGCGCCTTTCCAACATTGGCTTACAACGAACGCATAAAAATTTTGACAGCCAACGGCATTGCAGTCTGGGATGTGTTGAAATCCTGCCGCCGCCAAAGCAGCCTGGATGCCGACATCGACAAAGCTTCGATCATCGCTAACGACTTTGCGGCATTTTTCACTGCCTATCCGCAGATTACCCGGGTCTTTTTTAATGGAGGCACCGCAGAACTCACCTTTCGCAAACACGTACTGCCGACTTTAAACACTCGCCAACTGCAATTAAAACGCCTGCCTTCGACCAGTCCGGCGCATGCGGCGCTTTCCTATAGTCAAAAACTGCAAATCTGGAGCGGCATTTTAGCTAACCCAGGGGGTTACGAACATTAAGCGTTTTGTCTGTTTTCGCGATTGCTGCGCTTCACTTCGTTCAGCGCATCCTACTGAAGAATATTCAGGTACGGTAAATTAATTGTAACTATTCACTGAATTCTTGATACGCCCATCAATTCGATGAAATTGAAAGGGTTTTGGAACGCCCCTGGTGGGTTACGATGCGCCCAACGAATTTAACTTTATCTAAACTCAACGAGTTGCGCATCTAACCCTCCCTACGCTGAATAATTACAATTAATTCGACAAACTCTGTATGCACGGCTTTTAAAGTATAATTAAGCTAAGATTTTGGTTTTATTTTAATTCTATAAGCCGTAAATTTAACAAGTTCCTTTATCCGCCAAGCAAACGGCAAAGCCTTCATTTGGAATCGCAATCATAGAATCCTCTCGCTAATCTTTTGTTTATATTTATGAAATCGACCCTTTTCAGCCTCATTCTAATCTGTTTAACCGGTTTAAACGGATGCCAATCCCAACCCAAGAATAAAGAATCGGAGCTGGTGGGCGTCACGCAAGGTACGACCTACCACATTAAAATCGTACCGAACGAACAGCCGATCGATATCGAACCCATACGCAAACTCGTCGAAGAGACGCTGAATGATATCGATTTAAAGCTATCCAATTACCGTGAAGACTCGGAAATATCCAAGCTTAATCGGCTTAAATCCAGCGAATGGCAGCCTGTATCCGGCGAAATCGCCGAATTGGTGGACATCGCCCGGCAGGTCTATGATCGTTCTCAGGGCTGTTACGACCTGACTATCAAACCGATTTTCGATTTATGGGGATTCTCCAAGCACGAAAACCGCGTCCCCACCCAGGAAGAAATTAATGAGGCCTTAAAACATGTAGGCATGACCCGGCTGGAAATCGACAAGGCCAACGCCCGGATTCGGAAAATCGACCCTGATGTGCAAATCGATTTGTCATCGATAGCGCAAGGCTATACCGTTAGCGTCATCGCAAATCTTATGGAAAAGCAGGGCTATCAAAATTATCTGGTTAAAATCGGCGGCGAAATGAAGGTCAAGGGCCGTAACGGCAGCGGCAATCCCTGGCGGGTTGCCATTGAAAAACCGTCACCCTTTACCCGCGAAGTTGAAAGGGTGCTGGAAATTCATCAACAAAACGGCACTGCCATCATGACAGCCGGCACCTATCGTAATTTTTTCGAGGAAAAAGGCCACACCTACTCGCATATCCTGAACCCGAAAACCGGCAGTCCGGTGACGCATCATTTGCTGTCCGTCACCGTCCTGCATGACGACCCGACTTGGGCCGATGCCTGGGACACCGCGTTATTATGCGTGGGCGAGAAAGAAGCTGCCGCGATTGCGGAAGCGGAGCATCTCAAAGTCTTATTAATCTACCAAGAAGGCGAGTCGCTTAAGGAACATATGAGCAGCGCTTTTATTACTGTCCAGGACAATCAATAAACTGACTGTCTAGTAAATATCCCCCGGCAGAGCCGGGGGGATTTCTCATTTTTTGTTAACGATCTGGCCAAACGCTTAACAAATAGAGTTCAGTTAACCGCTGATGGGTAAAAAGCCTATCTGAATGCTGTTGAAGACGCATTCTGCGCTAACATGGACTTTGCTCAGTTGATCAAACTATACGGTACGGCAGGCGAATCTACAAACGATAGCCGCCGCTATAGTCGGCAGAATACAACAGAATTGAAAAAAACACGTTGAAGGCAATCCAAAATACGATTTAATTTCACACAGCTATGTTGAGCGGCAAAATTTAACCATGCGCATGCATATGCTCCGTTTTACCAGACTTACCAATGCTTTCAGCAAGAAACTTGAAAATCATATGCACGCTATCAGCTTATATTTCATGTTTTACAACTATTGTAAAATTCATAAATCGCTTAGAATAACGCCCACAATGGCCGCAGGGATTACAGATCATGTTTGGGATCTTACCGACATTATCAACCTAATACCGGAATCTGAGCCTAAAAAACGCGGACCTTACAAAAATAAAGATCATTAAACAGACTAGGGATTGATAAATATGGCCGAAGATGAATTGTTTAGACTTGTAACAAACGTATCAAATCATTATGAAGCCGATATTTACCTGTATAGCGGCCCTATGGATAGAAGCTATGATGATTTTTTCATCAAAACCGTTAATAACAACAGAAAACATAAAAATAGCTTATTGTTTTTAACGACTTATGGAGGGAGTGCGGACGCCGCTTATAAGATCGCCAGAACATTGCAATATTCGTATGATAAATTTACTATTTTTCTAAATTCTGACTGCAAAAGTGCTGGAACATTGCTTACCTTGGGGGCGGATGAAATCATTATGTCTGAATTCGCTGAGATTGGTCCTCTCGATGTTCAGCTTTATAAGCCAGATGAATTAGGTGAGCGTAGCTCAGGACTTGATTGGATTGAGTCTTTAAACTCATTAAGAAACCAATCGCTTAAGCTTTTTGAAGAGCATTTTCTTGATCTCAGGTTTAAGAGCGGCTATCAGCTAAGCACCAAGCTTAGTTCAGACATTGCCGCAAAACTTACAATTGGCTTGCTTACTCCCATTTATTCTCAGATTGATCCGGTTCAGCTAGGGGATATTGAAAGATCAATATCAATAGCTTATGCTTATGGTGTACGCTTGCAAGGAAAAAGTAAAAATTTAAAAGACGACTCGCTTTTTAAACTGGTATCATCGTATCCAAGTCACGGATTTATTATAGATTTTTACGAGGCCAAAGAACTTTTTCATAATATTAGACTCCCAACTTATGAAGAAAGCCAACTTGCACAATTATTACAGCCAATAGCCCATGAAAACATTACAGGACCTACGCCGCTCATCAACTGTCTTTCGCGAAAAGACTATGCGCCCGATGATGATACCGGGGATAGACAAAACGGAAATTTACAATTTGAGAGAGGAGAACTACCAGATGATGAAGAAGGTAAAGGAGACGGCGAGGAAGTATTCAGCTAGACGGGGGAATACGGCTCAAGCATAAAGAAAGCCCGCTTCGGCGGATTTTTTCTTGCCCGAAAAAAAATTATTTCAAAGTGAACCACTACCTGTAGCGGCCCGAGAACATAAATCACAGGAACCGATAACATCCGTTTTTCGGGACCACATTAGCTGAGAATATCGGAGCATTCTGGCCCACATTAAGTGAGAATGAGACCACATTAATTGAGAACAGCCCAATAACATCCTCCAGGAACCACATTAAGTGAGAATGACTGAAGTGCTGCTAACACGCTATCGTTTAAAGCAAAACGCCGGCAGCCAGCAATTGATCATGGAGTTCTTGAGTTCGCTCAGGTGGCAATTGACCGTTCAGGAACAACCGGATTTCCTTAGGTTTGGCGGAGAGTATTTCTGTTATGAACTTGATGTTGTAACCGTTGCGCGCCATGCGTGCTTCCAACCCATCCAGATCCGGCGCCAGAATATCTTTAATGGTATCGGCATCGACCGGTTTCTGGCCGACTCGGAAGGCTTCCTGGAAAGCGCGCGTCAGATAAAGTTCGAACTGTATCGGTGTCGTTAACTTCTCACATAACAATGTCACGGCTGCATCGGTTATTAAGGTTTCCGGCTTAGTTTCTGCTTCTGTTACTTGATCGAGCAACCAGTACAAATACTTTTTCTTGTCCTGCCCGAAGCCGCTCAGTTCAAAAAACGTCGTCCGCGCACCAATTTCCTCCATTGAGGGTCGAAGTAAATCGTTCTTGAGCTTCGGGTGTCCGGCCAACACTATTGAAAGTGTACCTTTGCCGCTTCGCACGATTTCCATCAGACGTTTCATGGCGATCAGCGTCTTGCATTGCAGTTGATGAGCGTCATCAATGAACAACGCGACCGGCTTTTTCCGCTTGCGGATCAGATCGCGCAATGCCCGTTCTCGTAGCCCTACTACCTTTGGCATTGGATCATCCTTGTCGATGGACAGCTCACTGAACAATGTCTGTACCAGCGTTGCCGGCGTTATCAGGCTAACATCCAATGCCAAGGAATTAGCAATCAAAATGGCTTTATCTTGTTCCAGCAAGTCCTGGATTTTTTGCAGCATCGACGTTTTGCCGGTACCCACCATGCCCGCCAGCACAATGAGTTTACTGTCTTTAATCGCCAGTTTGAGTTCGTTGACGACCTGTTGTAACTGGGTTGTCTCGAAATAAGCGATCTGGCTGATCAAACTAATATCTCGGGTAAGACTGTAGTAGTTTCTAATGTCACTCAGCATGGGGTTGGTTCTCCGTTGAGAGTTCGTCAGGTTCGACACAGCCACGAATTCCTGCCAGCACTTCCTGCTTGTTCAGCGTGGATTCGACAAGCGCGTTGATTCGAGCCAGTTGATCAGCAGGCAGCTTCGCCAGCGGTAGCCCCAAAAATTCCGAAATTGCGCGTTTCGCCGCCAGTGCACTGGGGTAAGTCAGCTGGTTGAATGGGTCTGGGTCAGTAAATGTTTGGGTTGGTATGCCATCGGGTCGGCTGAATACCGCAACGTCAGGCCTGCTTTCCAGTGCAGCACGCGGCAATTCGAGTTGAGCGGCTAATATCTCGATCCGATCCGCACGCCTTTGCGCGGACGATTTCTTGAAAGCGCGATAACGATTTAACGGGATGGGGCCGCCGACCGGCAGATAAGGGCCGAAACGCTTTTCGCCGTGCTCGACAAACAGTTCCTGGTCGAACAGTCCCCACCATAATATGACATCCTCCCCGGCCAACTCCGAATCAACCTCATACGGTGTGCCGTCCACCGTTACGCGAGCATCTATCGCAACCTTGCGCTGCTCCGGTTCGCGGGCGAAGGTGCAAAAACGTTCCCAACTGCACATGGCGCGAATGCCGCCGGCAGGAAGGTTCTGCAACCAATCTTCGGTGCGCGAATGCTGCTCGGATCGATGATCCATTGCGTTGTAGCGAATCAGGAAATTCTGTAACCAGGCATTGGCCTCAGGTTCATCGCGCGGTTTCTGAAAGTGATATAAGGTTTCATGCACCTCTTTCACCGTCCGGAAGGGCCGCTCGACTTTGCCTTTCGAACGGGCCGTGGTGCGACGGCCGTCCTTGCCGGCCGGCATGTGGGTACGCACCTCAATGCCAAGATAACGCATCACGCTCTGAAACACACGGCTACGAGCCACCGGCCCGTTATCCATGTAAATTATTAGTGGAATGCCTTGCAACGGAAAGTCTGGCGACGCTTTCGCCGCCATCGCGTTGAATAGGAAACGTAAAGCGGTAACAACATCCTCGCCATAGACACAGTGGTACTCTTGGTAAGCCATACCGCTACGATCATCGACGATAGAAAACAGCATGAGAGTGGGCGCCTTCATGTCCGGACGAATCCAAGAGGGTGATTCGACCTGTTTGAGATCCGATGGCGACAGATCGAATTGCCAGCAATCGTTGCTGTGTTCCGCCTGGAAACGCACCGCCGGTGGTGGTCGCCCGAGCGTGGTGCGATCATAACCCCATTGTTTGAGATAGCGATTCACCGTGGTCTTGTTGAGCGTGCCGGCAGCGGCCTGGACATGTCCGTCTGGGGTATCGATACCGAAAGTTTCAATCAGCCGGATCGATTCGGCGGTCGAGAGATGCCGGCCTTTCTTATTGGATGTCCGCACTTTTATCGCGGCGATTAATTCGCAATATTGTTCCAACTGCTCTGCCGGCAGCGCACGCGGCGCTCCTCGATCAGAGCGGCGCAAAGCCTTGGGCCGACATCGTTCCGCCAGCGCCCGGTACAAGGTCTGCTCGGAGACACCAAACGCATGCGCCGTTTCCGATACGATCAGGCGGCGTTCATGACAGCGAGCCGGTAGCATTGCCAACCGTCTGGCCAGATCGATCAGTATTTCAGCGGGAATGATCTTTCTGGGCACTGGATATAATCCTGGTTCTACCGAACCGCTCTCGATACGCCGATGGGTACGCCACGATGGCGCAGATAGGCGTATAAAGTGCTCTTGGAAATATGCAGGTGCTCGGCAATTTGTTGTGCGCTAAGTTTCCCTTCACGGTAAAGTGTTTCGGCGGCGCAAGCGGTGGATTGGGCTTGCTGCGGCAAGCCTTTCGGACGCCCCCCGGTGCGTCCACGCGCACGGGCGGCGGAAAGACCGGCTTGGGTGCGCTCACGAATCACATCACGTTCGAATTCAGCCAGGGAGGCGAAAAGGTTAAACACCAAGCGTCCTTGCGGCGATGTCGTATCAATCGGATCATTTAGACTCTTGATGCCAACATCCTGCAGTAACAGCAGATTGACGGTCTCAACCAGATGCTTGAGCGAACGCCCCAGCCGATCCAGTTTCCAAACCACTACGATGTCGCCCGGTCGCACTTCGTCGAGCAGTTTGGCCAATATGGGCCGTTCGGTTGCCGCTCCGCTAATGACTTCAGTGTAAACCTTAGCGCAGCCAACTTCCTTCAGCGCATTGACCTGGAGCGCTACGGTTTGATCTCGGGTACTGACACGAGCATAACCAATATTCATGGATTTTTTTGGGAGGAAGAATATCGTTCATTATACTCATCACAAAAAAGTAAATCGAACATTGTTTTGTCGAACCAGTATTTTGCACCGAAAACGGGCCGATTTCGACGGAAAATGGCATGGCTGCCGGAGTTCGACAAAATGATCGTTTTATCGAACCAATTGCAAATTAAAAAATGAAATACCATGACGTGAACGAAAACGGCCAAGACCCAACGACTAAACGCACCTAGTCAATGTCAGTTTAATCTTAGAAACCTGTCAGTCATAACTACTAAAGGTTATCAGAATGGCAATTATGGGGCGCATAAGAACAAGGTTGGGCTCGCAGATGTTGTTTCGGTTAAAACAATCTTCTCTTCCAAGCTTGGGAATGCTTTTTTCAGTGCTGTTGGCCCAGTGTCTATATCGCGACGAAGTACAACACTGTCATCGTTGGTGTAGATGAAGTCACCAAGATAGACGATCTGATCCGCCGGCACCGAAAACGTGTTGTGACCACTAAGGCTAACCGCGTTAAAACCACTGTATATGTAGTAACCTGGCTCTACGTCGAAAGCAAAGTATTGGATCGTTCTGGATGCCTGAGGCACTGAAGCTTCGAGCCGGTTAAATCGCCAGCAATTTCCAGTTATTGCTCGACGCTCCATACTATATTCGTCAATAGAGACATTGAATTGAGGATAACTCCATTCCTTTTCCATGCCGATACCATAAATGACAATAGCACGGTTGCGAGATGGGGTAAGAACTTCTTTAGCGGAAAGGTTATTCGTGTCATTCAGCATCAAGCAGCCTGAAAGTGACGACAGCACAACGAGTGACAGCAGATATTTTATTGCGGTATGCATGATCGAACAGGTTAACAATTGATTAATTGATATCAGTCTATCATCACCGATTAGCGCAACATAAGAAATTAACACTGCAAATTTACTTAAGACTCAAACTGAATATCTTCCTGAATCGAAGATTAATCATAGTGCGGTCGGATGCGGTGAGGTACTGTCAATCGTTGATCACAATGAGCCAGATTATGCTTGCATTCTTTGCACTTTGGTCGTTCTCAGCTAATGTGGTTCCTGGCCGATGTTATCGGGCTGTTCTCAATTAATCTGGGCTCATTCTCATTTAATGTGGGCCAGAGTACACCGATATTCTCAGCTAATGTGGTCCCAAAAAACGGATGTTATCGGTTCCTGTGATTTATGTTCTCAGGCCGCCTCGCAGCAAGTTTTGCAGCAATATTGGGCTTCATTCCATTTAGCCCAACAGCTTGAAACTATAAAAACCGGCAATCACGAATAATAATCGAAATCTTCCGTTTTTTTCAGATTGATTTTCGGCTCATAGTTTATGGTTTCTTCTTTTTGCCTTTTTGCTGTTTCCGGTTTTAAACGCAATTGCTCCAAAAATTCTTTAAACCAGGGTTTATCAAGAACTGCCTGCATATCCGCGTCCTGCAGGATGAGTTGTTCTTCCGGCAAACTGCCGTGTTCTCTAGCGTGCTGTAACGCGGCCTGACAAGCCTCTTCGTCGCCGCTTAAGGCAAAGATGCAAGCCAAATTGTAGGCGGAACTGCCTTTTTGAATATCCCCGGCTTTTTCGAAAAACTGCCGGGCCATTTTATACAAATAGGATTTCGAGTCTTCCGGGCTGATGCGCGCCAATTCCATGAACGCCACGCCGCCGTCTATCGCCGCCCCCAAATAATGCGGCGCGGTTAACAGGCAAAATGAAAATTTGGAAATGGCGTCTTCCAGCGTTTCAATCGCTTGTTCCTGCGTTTGAGTTTTGGCTTGGTGGAGCAAAGCAAACCCCCAGTGGTAAAGCGCTTCCGACAGTATCAGATTATCGGCAATCACACTGCCGAATCCCTGATAAGCGCCTTTATAAAGTTGCTCGGCTTTGCCGCCTTCGCTTTTACGGGCCTGAGCAACCTGTTTAATGGCCGCATCCAGCGTTGAGCGTTTTTTTATTGAACTAAATATTGACATGCATGACTCCCAATGGTTTTTAAACGGCTTAGAAGTTAATAAAAACTCTTTAGCCGGTTCGGTAACAACAGAGTTAAATAAAACTCGAAATCTTGAGCCGCCCGATTTCTCACAAGGCTTTCATACTTTTATCGTCTTGATCGAAATTAGCCCGCGAAGTTTTTTATTGGCTATCCAATTGCGATAAAATAACGGCAAGTATGACAGCCTCTCTTCACAACCGGACATTGTAAATGACAGCCTCCGCCTTCGCACTGGAAAAAGCCAAAGTTAATCTGGAGACATCGAAAATTGCCTGGATTGAACTACAGCGTTTTTTTGCCGGCGGTTTAGCCATTGCCGTTAGCGCAGCACTGGATCTGGTCGAGGTAGCCTGCCAATTCGCTGCCGACAACAAAATCCAGGTTCAAGAATGGCTAGCCACGAAAAAAATCGGCCATGTTACCGACCAACAAGCAAGCAACTGGTTAAAAAACAATAACAGCGTTTGGGCGGTGGTCGTCAAACCCTGGGTTTTGGTGCAGGTCATCGACTCTAGCGATCAGCCGCTAAAATAGCGCCGAACCAGCCAATAATCGCTGCTGACATAACGTCCGCCGCCCAAAAAAAACAAGGTCAGCAGCATGACGAAATAGGTTGCGGCGAATTCGATACCGTTGTTTAACATCACAAGATTACCGTGTTCGGTCAGCCAGGCATAATCGGCCTGAGACTGTAAAATTTCCTTGGCGCGCTCTAACCGTTCTATTGCACCTGTAGTACGCTGATTGGCAAAAAGCCCCTCTCCTGTTGCAATCGCCAGCCAGCCGTTTTGCAGATGAGCCGTAAAACCCGCCACCAACATTATCACCATCAACGGTAGCGAAATCAGGCGAGTAGCAAAGCCGAACAATAGAAACAATGCTCCAAGGGTTTCGATTAAAGCCACCAAAAATACCAGCACATACGGAACCGGCAAACCCAAACCGGTTTCTGCGTTGCCAAACCATTCTGCGGTTTCGGTAAAATTAGCGAACTTTCGGGTGCCCGCCATCCAAAACACCGGCGCCAGATAGAGCCGCAATAACAGTGGGGCTAAAAAATCCAGAACTTTGACCTTATCGCAACACAGCCTGACGAAGGGCGCTTTCTGAATTGCAAATGCCAATAATGCGGAAAAATAATTATTATTCATCACCAGAACCTCATTAACTTGTTAACCGATACGTGAATTATGAACGTCAACAGCTCATCCATTTTTGCCGACATACCTAAACAATTACCCGAGGAATTATGCCAAACCTTACTGACGAAACCTACAATTCGCATCGAACGCATTGTTTCCAAAGGCCATATTAGCACAGATGGCTTTTGGTATGATCAACCTGAGGATGAATGGGTGCTTCTTTTGCAAGGCCGGGCCAGACTAAGGTTTTTCGAAGACGCCAGTAGCGTCGAGTTAGCCGAGGGTGATTATCTGCTGATTCCCGCCCATTGCAAACACCGGGTCGATTGGACTATGCCCACAGAGGAAACTATCTGGCTGGCGATTTATATTTTCGATCAGGCCCGCTAACGCGATCCCGGTCTTTGCTGATTGGACTTGCGGGCGGGAGCCGTCCGGTTTCCCGGCGTTTGCGAATGATGTTTGGCATGCGCTCTCTGCGCGGGTTTTGGTTTTTGCGGATTGGCTTTCGGTTTACTGTTGACGTTATCCAGTGAAACCTTCTCATAGCCGGTATCGGCAACTCTTGGAATCTGCCGGTTCAACAATTTCTCAATCGCCGCCAGCAAGTAGGCCTCTTCCGGATCGACCAGCGAAATCGCCTGGCCGTCGGCTCCCGCCCGGCCGGTTCGGCCGATACGGTGCACATAATCTTCCGCCACTTGCGGCAAATCGTAATTGATGACATGCGGCAATTGATCGATATCCAGACCGCGTGCGGCGATATCGGTAGCGATCAGCGCCGTGATTTTTCCGTTCTTAAAGTCTTCCAAAGCGCGCACTCTGGCGCCCTGGCTTTTGTCGCCGTGCAAAGCCGCACAGCGTAAGCCGTCATGGATAAGTTGCTTGCACAAACGGTCGGCGCCGTGTTTGGTTCTGACGAATACCAGCACCTGCTGCCAATGCCCGTTGCCTATCAAATAAGACAACAGTTCGCGCTTGTTTTCGCGTTTGATGCCGTAAACCAATTGCGAAACGGTTTCAGCGGCCGCATTACGCCGTGCGACGGATATTTCTACAGGGTTGGTCAATAACTGCTCGGCCAAAGCACTAATTTCCGGCGCATAAGTAGCGGAGAACAAAAGGTTTTGCCTTTTTTTGGGCAGCAGAGCGATAATCTTGCGGATATCGCGAATAAAGCCCATATCCAGCATGCGATCGGCTTCGTCAAGCACCAGATATTCTATCCAAGATAAATTCACATGATTTTGCTGAATCAAATCCAGCAAACGGCCCGGCGTGGCGACCACGATATCCGTTCCGCGCTGTAACTTTTGAATTTGCGGAACGATGCTGACGCCGCCGTAAATCGCTTCGGCAAAAAACGGCAGATGCTTACCGTATACCCTGACGCTTTCAAAAACCTGTATCGCCAGTTCGCGGGTCGGCGTTAGAATTAATACCCTGGGCGGACGCGGCTTTTGCGGCAGGGCTTGTTGTTGCAATAATTGCAATAAGGGTAATGTAAAACCGGCGGTTTTTCCGGTCCCGGTCTGTGCGCCTGCCAGAACGTCGCGGCCCTGTAAAATAACCGGAATGGCCTGAACCTGAATCGGCGTTGGGGATTGATAACCTTGCTCGGCAACAGCTCTAAGAAGTTGCTCGGACAAACCTAACTCTGAAAATTGCATGAAATAACCTTATGTTTGTTTTGCCTTTTTGGGACATGAATTTGTGGGATGGGCAACAATATGGTTTCTTACCCAAAATTTTTTGTGAAAACTATGTTTTCATATACTAAAATAATAGCGCTAACAGGCAAGATGCATTCAAAATAAGGCAATCCTAATGAGCAAGGAAAAACGTCATCATCGTAGGGTGAAACCGGAAGGCCTGCAGGCCGATATTATTTTCAATTCAAATAATCGGAATCAGGAAATCATTGTCGATGCAGACATCATCGATATCAGCTATAGCGGTATCAGAGTTAAACTTAAAAACCCCATCGCTTTTGCCTTTAACGGACGTATCAAAATCAATATGACCTTGCCCGAATCCGGTTCGCCCTTCAGCGTGCATGGCATTCTCAAACATCAACAGACCGATACCGTATGCGGCGTTCATTACGTCGATCATGTGGAAGGCTCTATCGACGATTTGATGTTCGAATGCCTGGAACTGGAAAATTCAATCGTATTTATTAAAACCATTTAATTTAGCTGGTAATCACAAACCGAACGGCATCCAGACGCAATTGCGCTTCCTGAATGCATTCATGCGATAGCAGCACCGTTTCCTTAAGCTGTTCGATTTCCTGATCTTTAATACCTGGATTGATTTGTTTCAGCCGTACCAGGCGCTTAATCTCGCCGGTTAAGGCCGCGACCATCAGATTACTGCTTTCCGCAACCAGTTTCTGCATTTTTACAAGGGCCTGTTGTTCGGCAACTTTTATCATATCGAGAATATGCTGACGCTGACTGTTTAGGAACTGACTGATTTGTGACTTATCGAAGCTGTTGCCGGTCTCAGCCAAGTGATCGTGATTAACAATAACGGTTAAATCCTTTTTGTTCTGATCGATCAGAATACGGACCGGCGTTGGCGGCAAAAACCGGCCTAGCTGTAATTCCGCCGGAGCGCTGCACTCCACGACAAACAGCAATTCCAGCAAGAATTTGCCGGCCGCCAGTTGCGGATGCCTGACGACGCTGACGGCGGCATTGCCGGTCTCGCTGGATAACACCAAATCCATAGCCGACAGGACCATCGGATGTTCGACGGTGATAAACTGCATATCTTCTCTGGTCAAAGCGATATCGCGGTTGACAGTCACTGTCAACCCTTCGTCCTGCAACATCGGGAAATGGGCGATACGCAGATTTTCGCTCGGCCAAAGTATATGGCAATCGCGGGAATGATATTCCACATCGACGCCGTAACAATCGAACAAGGCTTCCATATAGGGCCATAAGCTACCGTCTTTTTCGCCGGCATTGATCTTTCCGACCAATTGCCCGGCCTCTTCCTGGCGGCAGGAATTGAGCTCCAGAAGCAAATCGCGTCCCTTGTGCAGATCGTCTTCAACCTCCCGATTCAATTTTTGCGTTTTGGCGATCAGCCCTTCCACCTCAACGGTATCGCAACTGTTTAATGCCGATTTAAGTTCATTGCCCAGCAGCTTGAAAACCTGCGAAGCACCTGAACAATTATGGCGAAAAGCATCCAGGCCCTCGTCGTACCAACGATAAAGAACATGCTGGGCCGATCCCTGTAGAAAGGGAATATGAATTTGAATCACATGCTTTTGGCCGATACGATCCAGCCGGCCGATGCGTTGCTGCAATAAATCCGGGTTATCCGGCAGATCGAACAGGATTAAATGCCGTACGAATTGAAAATTTCGGCCTTCGCTGCCGATCTCGGAGCAGATCAACACCTGTGCCCGGCTTTCTTCATCGGCGAAAAAAACGGCGGCGCGATCCCGCTCGACGATGCTCATGCCTTCGTGAAACACTGCGGCGGTATGACCGACATGCTGGCGCAACAGTTGTTCGAGTTGAATCACGGTTTCCGCCCGTTTACAGATTAACAGGGCCTTTTCGTCGCCTAAAGCTTTAAGCTTGCCCACCAGCCAATGCAGATAAAGGCTATGCTGTAAATCAGCGGTTTCTTCGCCCTCTAGCGGATAGCCATAGCGTTGCCGGTCCGGAAAGCCCTTAACGGTTTGCCGGGAGTTTCTAAACAGAATACGGCCTGTGCCATGATGATCGAGCAACAGTTTGATCAGTTCTTCACGGGCATTGCTTAACGCGCCCGGCTGCGGCGCCGGCAAATTAACCTGTTGCAATAATTTTTCAACGTTATCCTGTTTCAACAGGTTTCTCAGCCGTTCTTGTTCGGCAGGCTGCAGTTCCTGACCGGAAACCAGCAAATTAGCGAGTTGAGCCACCGGCTGGAACTGGTTTTCTTCCTGCAAAAACTCTTGAAACCGGTAAAAACGATCAGGATCCAGCAAACGCAAACGGGCGAAATGGCTTTCCTTGCCCAATTGTTCAGGCGTGGCAGTCAATAAAATAAGGCCGGGCGAATCGAGCGCCAATTGCTCGACAAACAGATAATCGGCGCTTGCCGCCTCTTCGCTCCATAGCAAATGATGCGCTTCATCGACCACCACCAGATCCCAGCCGGCCTGCAAAGCCTGTTGCCGGCGATGCGGATAATCGGCAAAAAAACCTTGACTGCACAATACCAGTTGTTCGCTTTGGAACGGATTTTCTTCGCCGCCGGCAATACACCGGCTTTCATCGAAAATGCTGAAGCGCAAATTAAAGCGGCGCAGCATTTCCACCAACCATTGGTGCAGCAGGCTTTCCGGAACCAGGATCAACACCCTGGCGCTCAAGCCGTTAATCAGGCGATGGTGAATAATCAAACCGGCTTCTATGGTTTTTCCCAAGCCGACCTCATCGGCCAGCATAATCCTCGGCGTGCTGCGATTGGCGGCCTGATGGGCTATGTAAATCTGATGCGGAATTAATGCCGCTCTTGCGCCCTGCAAACCTTTTACTGCCGATTGCTGATGTGCCTGCTGCCGGCGCCAAGTCTCATAACGCAATAAATACCAGGCGGTAGGATCGAATTGGCCTGTGAACAAGCGATCCTGCGGCTTGTTGAACTGAATATGATGATTCAGTTCCATCTCGTCGATTTGCTGCAATTCGCCGTTGCCGTCCAGGCCGATATAGGTTAGCAAGCCATTATGCTGCTGCACTTGCTGTACGGTGATTTTTGCGTAATCGGCAGATTCGATCACATCGCCCTCCCCAAACCTGACCCGGGTCAAGGGTGCGTTATCTCTTGCATAAATACGTTTTTCGCCTGTCGCTAAAAATAATACCTGGACACGATTAATTTCAGCCTCAAGAATCAAACCCAAACCGAGTTCCGATTCGGTATTGCTTATCCAGCGCTGGCCGGGAATAAAGTCATTCATTAATTTTACTTGTCTAAAATCGGTTCAGTTAAACCGAATGGTAAGGTAACGCTAAAAGCCGGCCATTTTAAGGCACGGCTGCATAAAATATACTAACTTACATGGTCAATTGCTGCCTTATTTTCCAGCAGGCAAATTTGAAAAAAACGGAAAGAGCGGATACCTGTACCGTTTAGGCTGATCGGCATAAGTTTACAACTGCCGACTTCCGGAAGCTTTAAGCATTTTAAAAAGCCTTTGAAGAAACAAAAAATTCTTATAGGCGCCTGGAATGCTTTAAGCGTTTTCAAACAGCCGCTTAGAAAAAACGTAACTATCCAGCAACGTTCCGAAGTGCTTATAGGATGCTGCCGACGATAGCGAAGCGCATCCTATAACATCTTGTTTAATGGAAAGAATTATTACGCTGAATAGTTACGAAAAAACAGGCGCAAAAGTCCGACATCATTTATCGGACTTTTGCCGGAATATCAATCTTCGCCGCCAAATACGCCCAATATTTGCAGCAGACTGGTAAACAGATTGAAAATGGATACGTACAATGAAACAGTAGCCAGAATGTAGTTGGTTTCGCCACCGTGGATTATTGCGCTGGTTTCAAAAAGAATCATAGCGGACATCAGCAGAATGAAGACTGCCGATACGGCTAATGTCAACGCCGGTATCGAAAACAGCAAGGCTGCGAGCCCGGCAAAAAACGCCACCAACACCCCTACCATCAAAAAGCCGGCTATAAAACTGAAATCTTTGCGAGTTGTCAATGCATAAGCGGAAAGGCCTAAAAAGATAACGCCTGTGCCGCCCAAAGCAGTCAAAATCAGTTGATGTCCATTGCTGAAAGCGTGAACATACATATTCAGTACCGGACCCAGCGTCATGCCCATGAAGCCGGTCAGAGCGAATACAAACACCAATCCCCAGGCACTGTTGCTGAATTTGCTGGTTAAAAACAGCAGGCCGAAATAGCCGGCCAAGGTAATGACTATCCCGGGATGCGGCAGATTCAGGGCCATCGCCGTTGCCGCCATTGCCGCGCTGAAAAACAATGTCATCGATAGCAGCAAATAAGTGTTTTTCAAAACCTTGTTGGTGGCGAGTACGCCGACTTCCGAACGACCGGTAGCAGTATTCAAACGCATAATATATACCTCGAAAAATGAAATGAACTAATAAGACCGTACAATATTGCCAAAGTTTCTCGGCTTTGTCCGCTAAAAAGCGATTTAAAAACGGCTTCGGGTGCGATGGCTTTCCTGTAAAAACCGCTGAAAATCCTCATGAACACCGGTTATACTTGAGCTCAACGGCTTTTTAGACCGGCGGGCGGCAAGCTTGTAAAAGTTTTTAAACAGCTCCCAAGACGCTTAGTATAACCAAGAATCGGCAGAATAAAGAGGTTTAAAGTAAATGACGACAATAACGCCATACCAAATGATAGGCGGTGAATCGGCAGTACGCAGTCTGGTGGACCGCTTTTATTTTTATATGGACATATTACCGGAAGCGCAAGGAATACGCGCCATGCATCATACAAATCTGTCATCGGCCAAAGATAAGCTGTTTAAATTTTTATCGGGATGGCTGGGCGGCCCAAACCTGTTCATTGAAGAATTCGGCCACCCCATGCTGAGAATGCGGCACTTTCCGTTTGCCATCGGCGCGGAAGAACGCGACCAATGGATGCTCTGCATGGATAAGGCGCTGAACGAAATCGGCATGGACGGCAGATTACGAACCGATCTCGGGAATGCCTTGCAACAACTGGCAAGCCATATGATCAATCGGGAAACAACGACCGTTTCCTCTTCCTCAATTACCGGCTAAACCAGTGAACCCGAAGACTACCTCCCCCTTATTTTACAATATACGCCGTAGCGAGCGCGCCAAAAACACCCGTATCGTGGTTAAGGCCGATAAAATCGAAGTCGTCGCGCCGCCAAAAGTTTCCGACCGTAAAATAAAAGCTTTTGTGGAAGCGCAACAGGACTGGATCAGAGCAGCCGTGCAACGCATGGCCGATAAAGCGAACGCTGTTCCCGGATTTTCGCCGGCGCACTATGCGGACGGCGTTAATATCCCTTTCCAGGGTATACAGATTCCGTTACGGGTTAAACCGGCAGCTATATTAAACATTCGTCTCCGGTTACATACCGACAACAGCCTGGTCATCAACCTGCCGAACGGCTTAACGGAACAGGAAAGTTCAGAGCGGATCAGGCTGGCTCTCATCCGCTGGATGAAACATCAAGCCCGCCAACAGGCCGGTATTCTGATTGAAAAACATGCGCAACGCTTTGCGCTATTTCCGCGCGGCCTGAGGATCAAGACCCAGAAAAGCCGCTGGGGCAGTTGCGGCCCCAATAACGATATAAACCTGAACTGGTTGCTGATGCTGGCCCCGCCGGCAATCATGGAATACGTGGTCGTGCACGAGCTTTGCCATATTAAACATAAAAATCACTCCAAGGATTTCTGGCTGCTGGTCGCAGAACATTTGCCGGATTATCCGCAACAGCGGCAATGGCTGAAACAACACGGAGCCAGCCTGATGAAGGGCTTGTAGATGTTGAAAAAATACGGTTTTTACCTACTGATGGCCGCCGCGATATTTGCCGGGCAATTTTTGCGGACCGGCGATTTAGTGACCGGCAAACCGCCTTTAATCGATCGGAACACTATCAACGGCATCCCGGCCATGCCTTATGTCGGCAAAGGTCCGGCAATCATTTACTTCTGGGCCGAATGGTGCGGGATTTGCGCCATGATGCAGAGTGCCGTCAGTGCGGTCTCGGCCGAATATCCGCTACTGACGGTTGCGCTACGCTCAGGTTCCGACACCGCAATTCCTCAGTACCTGCAACAAAAGCACTTGCCCTGGACGGTGGTCAACGACCCGCAAGGCAGCATCGCAGGGAGTTTTGGCGTCAAGGCGGTGCCTGCTTTGTTTTTTATCAACCGCGACGGCAACATCGTTTTCACATCGGTCGGTTACACAAGCGAATGGGGATTGCGGCTGCGTTTATGGCTGGCAGGTTTAATTTAAGACACTGTCTCGTTAAAAACTTGTCGCCATCGCCCATGAAGCTGGTTAAAATCTGCCGCTCAGTTGTAAGTATGCAGAATCGGGATATAAAAATATAGGCTGGCTTAAGGAATCATGAAGGCATTCAGGTTTTATTTACGCTGACTAGTTACACGCAATTTAAATTGATGGCTTTTTACAAATTTTGTTCATATTCAGGGTTAACAAAGGCAAACCTATGGGAAATGCTCACCGCTAGTTAAAGTGCATCCATCCCGTAAGATGCAATGTTCGCTTAGGCGATTTCCTTTATGCCGCCTTAAAATAGCCGCTGAATCATTACCAAACTATTGATTAAATACGGACTGATTATGTGTTTTAGTGCAAATATGTCATTGGGTTTAGGTCTGGTCGGCCTTGCCGCCTCGTCTATAACTTACCAGGATAAAACCGAAGATTTCTGGGTTAGATTCGCTAGAGCCTATGCGATTTTCCATTTTTCGCTAATGGAATTTATCCAGTATTTCGCCTACCCGGTTGCAGATCAATGCGGCTACGGCACAAATTTCTTTCTTTCCGAATTATCGACCTATCACATCTGCCTACAGGCGCTTGCCATCATGCCGGCTCTCGCCACCTATTCATCTGACCCTGGCGCCTTAAAAAAAGCCGCTACCCTCGGCGCCACACTCAGCGGCCTGTTTCTTATCTGCAGTTTTTTACCCAACAACTGGCAGTTTTTCGATGCCAAGCCTAATTTTATCGGCAATTTGGTATCCTGCCTGTTCATGGGCACCTACCATATCGGTTATTCGATCTCCAGCGCCTTCGGCACGTTTGTCACGCACGGCTCATTTTTCGCGCTGGCGCTAAGCGCCTTTGTCTGGAAAAACAACCGCAGAATCGGCGCCTACCATTTTTTTATGGCGATAATGACCCTGTATGTGCCGCAATGGTTTTTCAAGGTATCGACAGGCGAAGCGGCGGCCATGTATTGCTTTTATTCCATCCCGATCACCGGCAGCTTTATGCCGTACTTCAAGAATTTTTTCAGCGCGCAGGCACAATGGGGCGATGTACAAACCGAGAAAATCCGCTGAGTTTGGTTAGCTGACTGTAGGCCGCGCAGGTTCGATTAGCGACAGCGTAATCGTACGAATTTGAAGACAACATACCTCCGATTACGCTGTCGCTAATCGGAGCTTCGCGGGCTCAATCCCAATAGAGTTGAACACGGTTTTTCTCAGGAGAAAATATAAAATTTCCCCAGCTTAATTCTTAAAAAGAGCAGTGAAGGGGTCAGCAGTGAAGGGTCTTGCTTTTTGCATAATGCAAAAAGCAAGACCTGTCCCCTTCATTATCCATTCCACAACCGGGAGTTTTTTAATGGTAAACCCCTCTTTCAAAACGCCGAGCACGTTCTAAGCCGCTTGTTGATTTTGCTCGTGTAACAGATCAAGCAAAAATTCCGGCGCGAGGTCGGCCCCGTTTGCCCAGGCAACGGTTTTCATGACAGGGTGTTGGTAAACGGTTGCAAATTGCGCCTTATACTTAAGCGGTTCGAACATTTCACCCCAAAGTTCTTGTCTCAAATCGACCTGACCGGATTCGCCGTTATTAAAGACTAGGAATAGCCGATAGTCACCTAAATATTTGACTTCGATAGTGTGCAGAATCATGTCGATTACTCCAAAGGTTCAATGGTTTTCAACGGTTTTCGTTGTTGGGCCAGTTCCCAATCTTCAATCAATTCATCGTGATGAATCGCCAGCCATTCAAATACAAGGGATAAAGCCCGCTTCGGTAAGCTTCCGTTCAAAACTTTTCCGTTGAGGCTGACCAAGGCTTCATGATCACCATAACAAGCGTGAATATGCGGCGGGTTATGGTCCCGCCAGTTCATATAGATAATGATGCCAAAAAAACGCGCCAATTCCGGCATAGCTGCTCTTGAGTTAAGTGACGGAGGTTCGCCGCAGTTTAACATTGGTTCGATGAGATTCGAACATTTCACCCCAATTTTCTTGTCTCAAATCGACATTGAAATTGCCATGTAGGGGCGAGGTAGAACAGCCGGTTACCCAACTGCCCCCTCACGGATCCCGGCGTGCGGAATTCCCGCACCGGGCTCTTCAAAACTGCTCGCATGGGTATGATTATATACCAATAATGTATTGTTTTATATGGGAGTTTTGTGGGGATACCTCAGAGTCTGACCTTTTTTCCGTGCTCCCTTTTTCTGACCCCTTTGACCTTTAGCTTTTATGCAAACATGAATACCTATAAAATACATCCGGATTCAACCGGAGGTTAACGCCATGACCATCAATTATCGTGAAATTATTACCATGGAGCCGGGTAAACGGAGCGGTAAGCCCTGACGCCTAATTCCTTTTAACAAAAAGGATTTCAAGTGGTCTGACACCCTATGTTTGGTCAACTCTATCATTGAAAAAAATCCATTAAGGGTATATTTTATAGACCATGTTTACCTTCGAATTTGACGAAACCAAAAACTCGGCTAACTTTGCAAAGCATGGAATCAACTTTATTGATGCGCAAAAGTTATGGCATGATCCAAGACTCTTGGAAATCCCTGCAAAAACAGAGGATGAACCGCGTTTTTTGGTGATCGGACTTCTCGGTGGTAAACATTGGTCAGCCGTCATCACTTATCGCGGTAAAAATATTCGATTAATATCCGTTCGCCGATCACGTCCAGAGGAAGTAGCATGCTATGAAAGCTGAAAATTTCGACAATCAATTTGACGAGGGTACTGATATTTCCGTTTTTTTGGATATATCCAAGGCTAAGCGAGTTTTGCAGAAACAAAAGCGTGTGAATGTTGATTTTCCAACATGGATGATTGATTCGCTGGATCGAGAAGCAGAAAAACTTGGAGTTACCCGCCAGTCGATTATCAAAGTATGGTTAGCTGAACGACTTGAGGAATCTGCGCGTAGACTAGGTTGCTGAAAGGCTATGACCCTATGAGCATGTGGATTAACAATTTATAGATTTCGCCATTTATCCCCAAGAAAACAAGGAATTATCCAAGAAGTTGATAGATTTAGGGATGAAACCAACCATCAGCAACATCAAAAATTATATGTTGAAGTGGCTGACGGTTCCTCTTGATGAAGTGCCATGGTTGGAACGATTGATTATTATGCGTTCAAGACGACCGGAACGACAATAGTTTGGTTTCGTGAGATATAGGTTCTATTGTGTAACTGGGCCTCCTAAAATAACCCTGTTAAAACAATTTGGCAAAAGGCAAGACCCTTGTTTTTTGACGGTCGGTATCATCGCGAATCAACAAAACGCGGAATTTGGCAAAGGCGGTTTTGGGAGCATAGAATTAAGGACGATGAAGATTTTATAAAACATGTCGATTATATTCATAATAATCCGGTCAAACATGGCTATGTCCGTTATGTTATCGATTGGCCTTATTCGTCATTCCATGATTACGTTAAACGCGGGATTCTTCCTCATCATTGGGCAGGCGGGAAGCATTAAGAAATGGATTTAGATTTGGAGTAAGTCATAGCTTTTTCGTGATGGGTTTCGGCTATCGCCTCTACCCATCCTACGCGCTGAAATTTGAATGGAGTTCCAAACATGAACACACAGCTCTTACAACAAGCCAGTATACTTGACATAGACGAGCAGATTGAACTGGTTGAGGCTATTTGGGATGGCATCGTTAGTCGCGGGGCCGTTCCAGCAATCACTGAAGCGCAGAAAACTGAACTTGACCGCCGTCTAGCAGATCATCTGGCAAACCCTAACAATGTTATACCCTGGGAAGAAGTTAAAGCTAATGTTCTTGCCAGAATTAAATAATGAGTCTACCCGTTGCTTTTCATCCGGCGGCCAGTGAGGACTTTATTGAAGCTAGCATCTGGTATGAAAGGAAACGACCCGGCCTTGCCCTTGACTTTATGGTGGAGATTGATCGTTGCGTTATTTTGGCTGCTCAACATCCACTTCAGTTTACCCTGGTTCGCGAGGACATTCGACGTATCGTCGCCAATCGTTTTCCGTATAGCGTCTATTTTCGCGCTGAGGAAAATCGCATTGTTATATTGGCAGTATTTCACGGTCGTAGAGACCCTGCCATTTGGTTAGCTAGAACTAAATCTGCTCTCCCCGAAAGCTTGTAAAAACGCATCAAACCGGAACCGACCCTTAATAATATGAAGCGTTATCTCTTGAGGTGTTTTTTAACTCCGGTAGAGGAACTACCCCAACAGGAACGAAGGATTATTTTGAGATTGGCAATACCAGACCGATACGAACAATAAGGATAAATACAGGAATAACCCCGTCCAGCAGGAGGGACAATGTTATTAAGTGAGATGATGAACGCAATACCGGTGAATAATCTGACGAGTCATATCAACTTCGCCATTTATCCCCAAGAAAACAAAGAGTTATCCAAGAAGTTGATAGATTTAGGGATGAAACCAACCCTCAGCAATATCAAAAACCATATGTTGAAGTGGCTGACTGTTCCGTTGGATGAGGTTCCCCGGTTAGAACGATTGATTATTATGCGTTCAGGACGACCGGAGCGACAATAAGTTGTTTTTTGTGAGATATAGGTTCGGGATTGTGTAACTGGGAACCCTAAAATAACCCTGTTCAAATAATAGGATAGAATGAATGTAGGGTGGGCAATGCTTTTCTGCCCACCGTTTGGATGTAATAGCTTTAATTCCGCGTGGGCACAAACAGCGTGCCCCCATAGGCATCAACTTAATAGAAAGTAGGTGAACTATACTATTTAACCATATGATAAAATGGATATTATTCACTTGTAAACTAGTATTTGAAATGGAAATTTTCTTTAGGTTAGCGGAAACCTTGCAATATGTTCTGACCACTAAGCCTAACGAGCTCGCCAAAGAGGGATTCATCAAGCGCCAGCGGAAAATCACGGGGTCGAATTTTGTGAGCACGTTGATCTTCGGTTGGATCCAGTACTTCACACCGTCTGTCGAAGGCTTGGCGAGAGCCGGATATACTCATGGGTTAACGATCAGTGCTCAAGGGTTGGACAAGCGCTTCACCCAAGAGGCCTGCGAATTTATGAAAAGTGTTACGGAAACAGCCATCGCCCAAATCGTGACCACGAGTGTGCAAGTGAACGCCGATATTTTTAATCCCTTTCCGGCCATTTATCTTGCGGATTGCAGCACCGTGGCATTACCCACTGAATTGGAGACAATTTGGCAAGGGGTTGGCGGCTCGGAGAATGCGAGCAAAGCCGCCCTTAAGATTGATACGAACTTGGAAATAAAAACCGGGCAAATGCATTTTAACTTGTTGCCTGGCCGCCATTCGGACAG
>CAVXZR010000133.1:0-51685 GCA_963765965.1 uncultured Pseudomonadota bacterium | reverse complement strand
GAAACCCTACCCATGCTGCGGGAGTTTTACGCGTGCAATGGGCCGGCAGCACGAGTCCTCCACGGGGGCCCCAGCCGGGTCAATAGGCCGTTATACTGCTCCCACTCCGGCAAATAACGTATGCCGGAACGGTGATTGCGGAGGCTAATGCACATCTCGTCCAATCGTTGCCGATGGGTGAAAAACCTGCCATGCCTGTCACCACGACGCGCCTTTTCAACACAAGCCCCCATTCACCGAAATGACTTGACGGGTAATATAGCCGGCATCTTCGGACATCAGGAAAGAAACCAGCGCAGCAACTTCTTCCGGTGTTCCCATTGTTTTGCCGGGATGGCCGCTATCGCCTCATCCAAAGACAGGCCTGCCAACATTTCCGTCTCTATAAGACCCGGAGCGACACAATTCACGGTAATCTTGCGTTTTGCCAATTCCACCGCCAATGCCTTGCTGGCGCCGATGATGCCCGCCTTAGCCGCGCTGTAGTTTACCTGGCCCCGGTTACCGATCAGCCCCGAGACTGACGAAAGAGTCACGATGCGGCCGGACTTGTGGCGTTGAATCATAGGCATAACCAGGGGACTTAGCACATTATAAAAGCCGTCCAGATTACTGCGCAAAACCTGATCCCAATCTTCCCCGCTCAGAGCAGGAAAAGCGTTGTCCCGCGAAAGACCGGCGTTGCACACGACGCCGTAATAGGCGCCATGCGCTTGAATATCCGCTTCCAGGCTATCCCTGGCGGCGGTCGATCGGCCAGATCAAGCTGAGAACGCGGGACTCTCTGCCGAGTTGCATGATACTGTCGCGTACTTGCGATGCTTCCGCCAGGCGATTTCGGCAATGCACAACGATATCGTATCCTTCACGGGCCAAACGCAAGGCGATGGCGCTGCCGATACCACGGCTGGACCCAGTGACCAAAATGGTTTTTTGGCTCATATTCCTTTTCCGGTGAGAAATTTTTTCGAATCCTGCGGTAACAAAACATTAAGCTGCGAAGTCGCAATGATGCTATCGCTTTCCAGGCTGCAACTGAAAACGGACATATCGTTGGCGGCCTCGATAACTCTCTCCGCCCGCACGCGCAAGCGCGTACCGCAGTGGAAGCCGGCCACCGAACTTTGGTAATAACGGGTACCCAATAAAAATCCCAAACCGATTTCCTCGCCTCTGCATTTCCGGTGATAACCGGAAAATGCGGCAATGGTTTGCGCCATATATTCCAGCCCCACCCAGGCGGGAACCGTATGGTCGGGGCTGGAAAACAATCCGTCGTCGCGCACATCGAGTTCAACAACGATATAGTCTTCCCCTGCCTTCAACCACCCGATCAAGCAGCATCATACCTTGTGATTGGGGGAGCAGTATTTCTATCGGGTAAGGGAAATCCGCCAGTTTCTCGCGGATGACCGAGGAGCAATGAGACATTGTTGCCGCCGAAAGCAAAAGAATTACTAAGACAGTATTGTAGTGGCTTAAACCCATGCTGTTCAAGCCCGACAAAACCGAGATGCACCATTTCGGGGTCCGCTTCGCCATCCCACAGATGGGGCGGCAGACGATTTTCCCTGTTTAAACCGGACAGAATAAGCCAGCACAAGCCGGCTTCAATGGCGCCCGCAGCCCCCAAACAATGACCGGTTGCCGGTTTGCTTGAACCGCAAGGCGTCCGGTTTCCGAACAATTGCCCGGCTGCCCGGCTTTCCATAGCGTCATTTTGCCAGGTCGCCGTGCCATGCAGGTTAATGTAATCCACTTGTTCGGCAGCCAAACCGGTCTCCCGCAGGGCGGATTGCATCGCCGCAAAGGCGCAAGCGCCATCCGGACGCGGCGCGGAAATATGGTAGGCATCGGAACTGGCCCCGGCACCCAACAGGGCGATAGCTGCCGGTTCCCGGCTCATCAGGAACAAGGCGGCGCCCTCTCCTATGATAGTGCCGTCGCGATTTTTGCTGAAGGGATTACAGCGGGTCTTGCTGAGCGCGCCCAAGGCGGCGAAGCCCTCCAGGGTAATGTCGCACAAAGCGTCTCCGCCGCCCACCAGCACCGCATCGCAGACGCCCAGGCGTATCAGGCGGCGGGCCGAAGCCAAGGCGTTGGCGCTGGATGAACAGGTCGTCGACACAGTATAGGCGGGGCCGAGAATATCCAGGTAGCGGGCTAAAAACTCAGCCGCTCCACCCAATTCCTGCTGTTTGTAATGGTAATCCTTTGGCATGCAACCCGTTGTTCGCAGGACGCCCACTGCCCGCTCGCCCTCCGCTATGCCCGAAGTGCTGGTGCCGACCACCAAACCGATGCGGTCCCGGCCATAACGTTCGATCATGCGCCGGACGGCAGGCTCGATTTGGCTTAAGGCCGACAACAGAATGCGGTTGTTGCGGCAATTGTAACGATGGAGGCTTTGCGGGAGCAAGGGCAGTTCGACTTTGACGCTGAGCGCAGGCATGCCGGAACCCAGCCATGGGATAGGCGCCGCCTGCGGACACTGGCCCGCAAGCCATGCCGACAATACTTCGGCCTTGCCGCCGCCCAGGGCGCAGACGATGCCTAAATCATTCAAATACAATAACTTGCCTCGCGAATGGCAGCAGCGCTTACAAAGGCGGGCATGTTTCGGCGATAGCCTCGATCTTTTTACTGCAACGTTGGGTCATGGGGTTCGTCTCATCCCAGGCAAAACCGGCCAGAATGGAACAAATCATCGCCTTAATGCTTGCCAACCGGTGCTCTTCAAAAATAAGCTGTTGAAAACGTCCGTCGTACCAGGCATTCACATAAGCACGAAACACTTCGATGCCCTTACGCAAAGCGTCTTCATACTCGGCTTGCCAATCCACCGGCAAACCGCTCAGTTGCCTGTCCACCAGCGGAACTGCCAGAGCAGCCGATTTCAAGGCGATAGTCACGCCGGAGGAAAACACCGGATCGAGAAACTCCCCGGCATTGCCAAGCAAAACAAAGCCGGAGCCATACAAGCATTTGACGTTGGCCGAATAACCGCAAATCGAATTGGCAGGCGTATCAAAGCGGCTTTCCTTCAGTAATTCCGCCAGCCGGGGTTCCTCCATCGCCAATTTTTGTAAGTTCTCGATCGGGCTGCCGGCAAACCTATCCAGAAAACCTTCGGGCATCACTACGCCTAAGGAACTTCTACCGTTGCTGAAAGGGATCAGCCAATACCATATCTCATGAAATTCAGGGTGAATGGCGATCAGGATCTTGTCGCGATCATAATCCGCAACGGTAATCCGATCCTCGATGTGGGTGAATAGCGCCTGGCGCGGCGGCAGGGAGGAAGGCGTCTCGAGTTCGAGCAACCTGGGCAGGATTCGCCCAAAACCGCTGGCATCCATTACCACGGAGGCCGTCCAGTCTTTCTGCAAACCGTTGGTATCGATGCTGGTCAGGCGCGCCTGTCCGGGCGTATCAAAATTCGCTGCCAATATACTGTGCCGGTAATGGATGGGTACGCCGCAAGCTTCGGCGGCCTCAGCCAATACCTGGTCGAAGCGGGCGCGAGGCACCTGATAGGTGGTGGCGCATCCGGCGCTGAACTTTTGCGAAAAATCGAATTCCGTCAATTTACCGGCATGGGAAAAAGCCGCGCCGTTTTTTAGTTGAAAATTTTCGGCAGCCACAACCCCCAACAGGCCTGCCTCTTCGAGAAATTCCATGCAATGCGGAAGCAGGCTTTCCCCGATGGAAAATCGCGGGAACTGTTCTTTCTCAAGAATGACCACCCGGCGGCCCAGCTTGTTTAGCATACGGGCAGCCACACTCCCGGCAGGACCGGCGCCAATGATCAAAACATCCGCATCCATTTGTTCTATGCTCCGCTTGTTCGGTTAAAATGAAGGTTAAGATATGGTTAGAACAACATCCCGAGTTTGGCTCTCTTGTCGGGAATCCATGCCTTCCGTAGTTTGGGTTAGCGTAACCCAATCATCGAAGCGGACAGCCACCGATAAGCCGGCGTGCCGGGTTACGCTACGCTAACCCAGGCTAACCAAGCCTGCATTTTTAGCCTTACGATTATAGATAGCTTAGCTTAAAGGCAGCGTTGTTACAGTTAGATGATACACAAACAGTCCTTAAAATGCGAAAACCGCCCCATTTGCCTAATCGCACTGATACCTATTTTTTTCAGAATTCGTGAATCCTTCTAATGTAAGTTTATCCAATTAAACAAAGTTGAGCCTTTACGCACTGGCTTTTCATCTTCCTATTTGCATTGCTATCCGGAAAGCCCGGCGGCGCATTCATTCGGTCTTGACTGGATAGTATTTATCGTTTCATAAGAAGATTTATCCAAGCCGGCTTATTGCTCTCTCACAACTGTCACACAACCATAACCTTCAATCTGTTAAGATCGAACTTGTAAAATCCGTTTACATAACGCCGCAACCCAGCTATTCCAGTAATAATAATAATGATAATTCATCAGTTTAACTTATTTTTTTAATGCTAAATATAAAGATATGGACTATACTTAATAGTCTATACAAAAGCACAAGAGGAAAGCATATGAAAACTTATCTCATCACCTTTTTCGCAAAAAATAGACTTTTACAAAAAACCTATATCAAAGCGGTCGATCAGCTATCGGCCTTGAAAGAATTCAGAAAATCCTACAGGGATGTTGAAATTTACGATTTAAGAACCGAAAGCCGCCGCTGAATTGCCGACAGATTACAAAGGGTTAACCTTGAGCAAAAAACGAGTTGAAGCCGTTGGAAAAGCATTTCCTTAAGGCTTTGATTTGAGGTGAATCAAGCCGAAGCCCGGCAAATCAATGCTGGGCTTTAAATACGCTGGTGTTTAGTCCGGACCATAGGGAGGGGTTTGAGTATAGTTTATGTGATGCTCCGGAAACATTGACTTATGGAGAATAGGAAGGACAAAAGTCGAGGGGATGTTCCACAAGCTGCATCATATAGAATAAAACGCCAGCGTATTGTTTGAAAATAGCCGGATTCTATATGCGTTATTAAATGCGTAAAGCAGACACTCGCAAACTGATCAAGTCTAATGCAACTTACCGCAAACCCCTACCCAAAAGCCCGCGTAGGAGGAATGCTGATCAACCTATAGGCGGATTTGCTGCTTGGCAATCCGTCATAGCCTCAAACCAAATCTTCTAGTTTATAGTTCGGATTCCAGTTAACCCCCCTTGGCTTGTCTGCTTCTTGCTTGGGCTTATCGGTTGCCATCGTTCCCACGCTCCGGCGTGGGAATGCATCCCTGGACGCTCTGCGTCTTCTTGATGTACATGGTGGGAATACTGGGTCCGGCAATTGCGGGTGATTTTACGCTGAACAGATACAATATCAGCCCGCGTTGCTCCGATTAGCGAGGTATAGTGCCAGATCTTGCTTTTTGCCTTTGGCAAAAAACAAGACCTATCATTTTTTTGCAAACTTCGCCAGAGGATTAATAAATGTTCTTCTTGGCATGGGTTGATGTACTTTGGACATGATTTGATTTGGTAAAAACTCTTTTTATCCTTTCCAGGGCAATTGAGGTTTTATTAAGCAAGACTTTTTTACATCTATCAATAATGACTCCTTCGTCATCCGTTATAATATAGTTTTCCCATCCAGGATTTGCTATTTTAACTACCTGCTTATGCCATAAATTGCCATAGATCTGTGTGCGTTGAAAAGAAAGATGGTTGTAGTTAGCTTTAACCGCGTGCATAGTGTCATTGTTTGGGGCGAATATCACCATGCTATTATTCTGTCTCTGAAGTTTTTTTGTCTCACACCAATCCCATGGAACCCAGCCGCGATCATAATTTTCATTTCCTTTCCAGAATTCTAGAACGTAATTCCATTCCGGTTTGAAATGCATAAATGATGTGTGATGCTCATCGTCGAATGAGGTAGGGCTTGGGTTGATATTTACCAAGTATGTCAGAGCCTTTCTTCTTACGTCTGGGTGTGGGCTAATCTCATACCCATCAAGATATTTTTGAATTCCGGAATCATAAATGCATTCATTCTCATTTAGGTTAAATTTCTCAGCCAAGCACCCAATGAATTCCGGCGACTTAAAAAAGTCATTCAATAATCCAATAGTATTAGATTTAGTTGATTGAAGCCGAAGAACGACTCCAAAACCTTCGCAGGAGGTATTAGCTTTTTGTGAGCTCCTTTTGTCTTTATGCCACTTGATATATTCTTTATAATCCTCTGTGCATCCTGGGAACGTTATAATTTTATAATCCGTCGCAAAAGCAATATTAAATAACTCCTCATCACTCTTTGCCGGCTCCATTGCAATTTCAGGGGCTTGAATTATTTTTTCAAAATCCTCTTTGGAAAATAAATCAGTTATTTCCAGGTGCTTAAATGGATAATTAGATAACTCTGTGTTTTTTATCTTTTCAATAATGTATTGGAAGTTCATTTTTTTATAAAATTCGTATAGTCTGGATAGAAAACGCTGCTGTCAAGTCAAGCAACGGATATGTGTTTTGCGACAAACCGACTAGTGTTTATTTGCTCGTGTTGTATTATCTATATTGGCTCAAGTCTGTAAAAAATAGAGTAAGTGCTCCGCAAAAAGTCAGCTTGCCTTCCGATCAGATCGACACACCTTTTGCAAAGTCTATCTTGATCCCCGCCATGATTACTTCCTTGATTACTTCCTTGTCAGCAATTTTTCTTAATTACCATTCCTGAGAACCTAAGGTAGATAGATAAGTTATTAAAAACTTATGAACAGTCTAGTTTTTTCTGGATAACGAAGTAAAACGACATAAAATGATTTATATATCTATTAGTTAGATATAAAGTTGGGTCGAAAATGTTTTTTCCGCCCACCAGTCAACAGCTTTAATTCCGAGCTAGCTCAAAACACTAGCGTCTATCATACGTCGCTCTGTCCGGATAATGGTATCCCCATATCAGATGCTGAGATTATCGAGGCTTAGGCAGACGATTAATTTTGAATTTTCCGAATAATCCGGCATCCAATATTTATTGACAAAACGGCTAAGTAATCATAGGGGATCAGTTGATGTGGATGGATGCTTAAAATGTTGAATATGCCCCTTAGCGTGCTCGCGGTAATCTGTTTGTGGCTGCTCGGTTTCAACGCAGGCTATGCCGCCACCCAATCAGCCGCTACCGAACAAGTGACCGCGCAGTTGATCGCGTCGGTGGATGCCGTGCATCCCGGCGATGAAATAACGGTCGGCGTTCATCAGCTTATTATTCCTCATTGGCATACCTACTGGATAAACCCCGATGATTCCGGTTTAGCCACCAAAATCAAATATGACTTGCCGGCCGGGGCCGGCGGGATTCAATGGCCAACACCCAGCCGGGTGATGCTGGGGCGGCCGGTGGTCAATTATGCGTATGAGAACGAAGTCACGCTACAGCCCTTTCGTTCTGTGCGTACTTTGTGAATCAGGTCATCCAGCTCCGCTTCATTCATTGGCGGAATGCCGGCTGCGTGTAGTCTTTCCGCCATTGACAGCAGTTTGCGTCCGGCTGCGCGGCGCATGGCTTCTTCCAGCAGTTTCTGTACAGCCTCTACCGTCAGCAGTCCGGCATCTTGCGCCCGCAAAGCCACTTCATCGGGCAAGTCTAAAGTTATTTGCATAGCAATATCCTCTAAATTAGGGGGTCAGTACTCACATTCCAATATTATTTATTTTCGGAAAACATGGGACAGACCACGTTTTCTTGAATGGGTAAATTGATTAGTTCTTTATCGTCATTTGACTAAAATACAGTTTTAAGCACCTTGCTTAGCAACCCAGTCTGTTCATTATTCAATTCCTCAAGCCGTGCCTTGGCCGCTTGAGCAAATATTGAATCCGGTTCCTTATCAATAATTTGTTTGAGAACCAATTGACTATCTTTGTCCAACAGCCGTATGGCGCGAAGCCTGACGGAAGAATGATGTGCTCTGAGCGCTGCAAGTTCTCGTAAATAACTAGTAGAACCCTCCAATAGCTTCAAAATGACTCTTTCAGGATCTTCCGTTAAGAGGTCTCTCAACAAGTTGCCGTAATCTTCTTGAACGCGGATTAAATCCCGACGATCAATTTTCTGTGGTTCGGTTGGATCATCGCAACAGCCCATTATCGGCCTCCAACAATTAATTTATGGCTATTGTAGGCTATTGCTTGGAAAACAGGAGACCAAAACAGGGGGGTGACCATGTGTTCCGCTCGTGAATTAACTTCGCAAAGGCTTTATGGCAGAATTTCAGTTATTCAAATGGCTCCGGAGCCGGAAATTGAAGGCCAATTCAACTATCCATCGATAGACCTTAATATCAAGGGTAATCCTGCCTTGTCGGCCTCACGACAATATCGCTAATGTGGACATGCGGCGCTTGGCTGACAATGAAGTGAATGGCATTTGCAATGTCTTCACCGGCCAATAATGGCCCGAATTTATCTTTAAAGTTTTGCACCAGCTCATCGCTATAACCTGCCTGAGCCTGAAAACCGCTCAGAACCAGGCCGGGTTCAACGAGTGATACACGAATCCCTTTTGGAGCAAGTTCACGGCGCAGCCCTTCGGCCAAAGCATGTACTGCAAATTTGCTGGCTCCATATACCGCACTGAATGGCGAAATATGCCGTCCAACCACCGAGCCGACGATGACAATGTCAGCAGCCGATTTTGGGTACTCAACTTGCCGGCTATCCACCATTCGCTGAGCAGCTTTTTGCAGCAAGGCCAGCGTGCCGGTTACATTGATTTTTAGCACCTGCTCAAATTCATTTAAATCGGCATCCTTAACTGAGCCACCTAGACCACGGCCAGCATTGGCGACGACAATGTCTGCCGCTCCGCCGAATCGCTGATTAGCAGCAACAAATAACGCATCTAATAAATCTTGATTGGCGGCATCGCCGGCAATACCACAAAACGCTGCGCCTAATTCTTGTTCCAATAAAGCCAGCTTTTCAGAATTGCGGCCATTGCCGACGACGCAGATCCCCTCTGCAACAAATTTTCTGACCGTAGCTTCGCCAATGCCCGATGTAGCGCCGGTTACAATAGCAATGCGTGTTAATTTTTCAGGCATTTCTTTTCTCCTAAGACCAATAACTGTTCAAGTAATCAATGGGGTCAGAGTGGATTGATTCCCCTGAGCCGTAGACGCAGAGTAGAATAAATCTAATCGAGATCCCATTCAAACCGGCGTTACACCACCCCATTGATTGGGTGAAAGCTGACACGGTGAATTAGTTTTATGTAAACGCAGTGAACGCTGTAAAATTTACGGTGGATAAGAATCAGTTAAAAGGGGGTAAAGATGCACATGCAACAGCGCATTATGCAGGAGTTACAAAGCATACCGGAAAGTAAGCTAGCGGAAATTTACGATTTAATTCATTATTTTCGTTTAGGCATCACCAGTGAACAAAAAGCTGACAATGCGCAGGTAAATGACATGGCAGCGAGTTTAGAAGCTTACGCGTCTTCTTATATTCCCACTGACGAAGCAAAGCAGCAGGCATGGCAAACGACAATTGATGAAAAATACAACCGTTCTTGATACAAACGTTATTCTGCGCTATTTGCTTAATGACCATCCGAAGTACTTTCAAATTGCAGACGCTTTTATGCAAAAAATTAAATGTGGCGATGCGACTGCATATATCCCGGAAAGCGTATTGGCTGAATGTGTCTATGTGCTGTTAAAAGTTTATAAGGTGCCAAAATCCAAAGTATGCGATGTACTGGCTCAAGTTTTCAGGTATCAGGGAATCAGTCAAGAAAACCGCTCGCTTCTTTTGGCTAGTTTGGCTTTATTTTCCGAACATAACGTTGATATTGCGGATGCAATTGTTCACGCAACAGCCCAGGAGCAGAAATGGGAACTGTTAAGTTTTGACCGTGATTTGCAAAAATTTACGCGCACATAACGACATACTTCTTGTTCCTGTTTTCTGCGATAACTTTAATGCCGCGTGGGTATAAAAAGATTCCCCACCCTTGGCTATCAATTTCCAGGTTGAGCTTTTCTTGCAAAGCATTCTCTAATACTGCCTAATCATTGGATCAAGCAAACAAGCCCAAAGACGCCTCAGGCCGAAACGAAGGAAAAACCTCAGCGGTTTTCTGCCCGCCTATTTGCGCTAGCACTTCTGCCAGCACCTGACGATAATCCGTCGTCACGGCAAGATCGACGCCTTCATCGAGCTGCCAGGATGCCAGTCCCGGCCATTTGCCGTAAATTTTGCCGCCGTTCACCTTGCCGCCCAGAACTGCCATCACGCCGGCACGGCCATGATCGGTGCCGTTGCTTTTATTGCTGCGCAAACGGCGGCCGAATTCGGTTATAACCACGAGCACGGTCCGGTCGTGATAGGCGGAGATATCGTTCCAAAAAGCGGCCAGGCCGTTGGACATCGGCTCGACCAGGCCCCGGAAACGGCCGGGCTGATATTCGTGGGTATCCCAATTACCGTAATCGAGGGTAATTGCCTGCAAACCGATATCCATTTTAATCAAACGCGCCACGGATTTCAGCGGGTTGCCTAACCCGCCGGCAACGGCATAATTGGCGCCGTTCTCCGGCGCGTAGGCAATAACCCGCCCCTGGGCGTCGCGTTTAATGCGTTGATCGATGATTACCGGTAGTTTAGCGCCAGCCGCCCGAACTTGCCCAATGCATCGGAACGCTCGCCATACATCTGCCATAGCGCGGCGGCAAGCGGCGCACCGCCGATGGATGATAAGCCGTTGTTGATATCCGGGGCGGCAAGCGCACTATTAAGTCCGCGCAAATCGCCGGCAATTCCGGCACTGACGGCTACGGCTTCCAGGTCTTGCGTGTTTGCGTCCAGGGCTTTGATGGTGCGCGTTAACCAGCCTGTTTCGCTACGCGATAAATCCGTTTGCGTTCCGACTCCGGCTTCTATCATATCCGTAGCGACAAAATGGCTGCGCGTTGCATCCGTCAATCCGCAAGCATGAATAAAAGCGAGATTATTGCTCTTGTAAAGCTCCGCCAGTCCACCCGCCGCGCCGTGCAGGCGGAAATCCAGATTGGCTGCGGGACCATTAGGCAAGCTGTAACCGGCATCCTTGCCATCGGCCGAAACACGTAAATCGGATGCGCGGGCCGCAATAAAGTCAGGATCGTCGGCTGGGGAAAGCAGATTCAAGCCGTCGCAACCGCCGCGTAAATGCATGACAATCAGGGTAGGCCTGGAATTATCCGCTGCAAAAGCCATGCTGCGCAATCCAAATGGCCATGGCGCACAGGAAAGGCCAAGGGCGGCCAACGCTTTTAAAACTTCACGTCGATTGACGGCTATCATAAGCTACCTCAGCACACCTGAAACTCGGGGGACATAGCGGCAATTGCAGACGCCGCAGCCAATTTTTTTTCATCGCCTTCGGCCGGCGGCGCGAAGGGCAATAAACCGGCGGCGGCGGTGGCGCTGACAATAAATTTGCCTTCGGTGGCACCGCCCAGCAAGCGAAACCACTCAGCCACCATTTCTATACCCAGGCCGGTTTTTCCACCCCAGGCAGCAAGAGCCGCAACAGGGTCGGGCGCGCCATTTCCCCACTGATTCTGAGACAAGCCCAATAACAGCCCCCAACGGTTGCGCATGGCGTTCGATCCCAGGAAAATCGCATTGTCGTCAGGCAGGCCGACCGGGGTCGGCGCACCGAACAAGCGCTGCCCCGCATTTGACAACTGGTTGAATAATTCTTCGTTAGGGGTGAAATCAAAGCCCATTACCCGCACATAATTCGCCATAAGCGCCAAAGGCCGTTTCACTTTGAGGCCGCGCGATTGCATGAATTCAGGCGATTGCACGATCAGCTTCACTAACTGGGCAATCTGATCCGGGGCGTTAACGGTTTTTTTCCAGGCCGCCGTAGCGCGGGCCGTCAAAGAGGCAGGCGGATTAGGCCCGGCCAGGCGTCTGCATAATTTGCCCGCCATATGCTGGGCTGTGGCCGGATGCGCCGCGATAAGATCGAGCACTTTACGCCCGTCGGCCATAGGCTGTGCGAACGGATCGAATTCCGTCGCCAGCACGCGTTTCTGATAACCGTCGTGCCAGTTTTCAACATAGTTAAAACTGCCTGTCGCCGGTAATTTTCGGCCACTGTCGATAGCCGCGCCGTCTGCTATCGTCCAGCCGGTAAAAGCCCGCGCAGCCTCGTAGACATCCTGATCGATATAGCCTGCCGGTTGGCCGTCAAGCGCCCCCGGCACATCGCGCCAACGGTTGTAATTATCGTTTAAATAGTTCTCGCGGCCGAAGCTGTGCAGTTCGAACAGTTCGCGAGCGTAATTTTCGTTGGCGGCCCCGGCGCGCGACGAATGGTTGGAAAGATAATATTGGATGGAAGCCGAAGTTGCCGTCGCTTCCAGGAGGGTACGAAAATTGCCGAAACAGTTTTTACGGATGACTTCACGATCATAGATCGGTAAAGCAGCAGCGATATGATCGTCAGAGAAGGCGTTGACATGAAAGTGATCGTGCCAGAATTGCGCCATAACCTCTCGTAATTGATAGCGGCTGTAGACTGAGCGTATCATGGTCGCGGCGATCACTTCGTTTCGCGGACGGCTTTTTTCCTGTCCATTCGTTTGTTTTTCCGGATCAAACACCCGCCATAACTCGTCAATGGGTTTGGATAACGAAGATAAAGGCCGCATCTCGTCCATGGCAGGCCATTTGTCTTGCACAGCATCATATTTGATGCGTAACCTGCTGGCCTCAAGACGAGTTTTGACTAGCTGTTCATCTTCCTCCGGCGCAGAAAGTTGTTCCTCCAGCCAGGCTCCAACGCCCTGTTTTCGAAAGGCGCCGTATTCTTCCGCCCGGGCGCCGTAGCCCAATCGATTGACCACAAACAGCATATCTTCGGAATTGTTGCTTAATTTGCCCATTAATCCTCCAGGCCGTGGTGTTCAGCACGATGATATGTAGACGGGGTGCGGCAGGCGCTCGCCGTATTGCAGAACATATCGGCCTTCTGTTAGTTTGGTGCGTTACGCTGGCGCTAAAGGCCCAAATGGAAGGTTGCCACCCCTCATTTTGGGCACGCCGTGCAATCCAGACAACGTGATAATTCAACGGCAATGATGGCGTGATAATTTCCTTGTGAATGTCTCTTAAGTAGTAAGAAGCGACTACAAACATTACCATTTATGATAGCCTGTTTTCATACTAATACCAGATTCTTGTGGTTAAGCATGGTCATACATGAGATGCCACAACCATAAAAGACCAAGCGAAGCAAGTTAAAAAACATTGGTTTTACTGTTGCTTGTCGTCAACGGAATTGATAACTTATCGCAGAGAGTAACGCCACATCAAAATTTTTTAATTATTAAAACAGCTTATAAATCATATGGACAATGACAGTCTGCTAGAGCCTTTCGCTCTCCATCAAGGCAGGCTAATCAGGCGGGGAAACCTATGGTCTGACGTAAAGGCAATGGCTGAACGCTTGCCGGACCGGCCTTATGTCTTCAATTTATGCGAAAACCGCTATTTGTTTTGCGTGGTTTTGTTGGCAGCGGTAAGCCGAGGACAGGTCTGTTTGCTGCCGCCGTCCAGCCTGACGACTGTCATCAGGGAAATCGCGCGCGATTACCCCGGTTCTTATCTGGCCTGCGAACGTTCCCCGGATTTGCCCACTCTGGAGTGGTTTGCAGTGGAAGCGCCGGAATCGCAGGATATTACCCTGGAAACCGGCTTCGACTGGGAGCGCACGGCAATCATCGCCTTTACCTCGGGAAGTACCGGAAAACCCAAGCCCTGCGCCCACAACCTGACGACTTTCAAAATCTCGGCCAACATTGCGGTTGACAGTCTTGGACTCAGCCGGCAACGGCTGCTAATGGTCTCCACCACCCCCCCGCAACACATGTACGGACTGGAGACCTCGGTGTTTTGGCCCTTGTTTTCCAGCCTGATCATGCATGATGGCCGCCCCTTCTTCCCGGCAGACATTAGCCGTGCCGTCGAGACTGCGTCCTGGCCCTGCCTACTGACCACCACGCCCACGCATTTGCGTTCCCTTACCAAAGCCAACGGCTTATGGGGCAAGCTTGCCGGGGTTCTATCCGCAACCGAAGAATTGTCCGAAAAGCTTGCACAGGAGACTTATGCGACTCTTGGACTATCCCCCTATGAAATCTACGGTAGTACGGAAACCCTTTCGTTTGCCAGCCGCGAACCCTTGCGCGAAAGCCTTTGGCAGCCCTATAAAAACATCCGCTTGAGCCAGGATAAAGCCGGACACACTATTCTGGAATCCCCGCATCTACCTAGCCCTACCCTTCTGCAAGACAGTTTCAGAATCGAAGCTGACGGGCGATTCGCCTTGCAGGGACGAGATTTAGACTTGATTAAAATCGGCGGCAAGCGCACCTCTTTGGCGGAACTGAACCGCCGGCTAACTGATATAGAAGGCGTGGAAGACGGCTTTTGCTTCGTCCGAAATGGCGTACCCGGCGAAGGCCGCCTCACCGCCGTGGTGGTCAGCCGGCTGGACAAACAAGCCATTCGTAAAGGCTTGCAGCCGTATCTGGACGAGGTTTTCCTGCCCCGTAAAATCCACTACGTTTCCGCCATTCCACGCAACGAAGTTGGAAAGCTGACCAAGGCCGGGATGGAAAAGCTCTTGGCTGATCTGGAAAAAATAAAAGCAAGCCAAATTTGAGACGCGGTCTGCTATCTGCTAACCTAACCGGCATGAAAAACACCTTCCTGCCAATGGCCGACCCCAAGCAAAACCATCCTTAATGAATAAATACGATGCGCGGTATTCATAGGGAATCCGAAAAAGAAGCTTACGACGTCATCGTCATCGGCGCGGGCATAGGCGGCCTTAGCGTGGCCGCTTTGCTGGCGAAAGCAGGAAAGTCGGTGCTGCTAGTGGAGCGCCACGACCGTCCGGGCGGATATGCTCACGGTTTCAGGCGGCGGGACTACCATTTCGATTCCGGCGTCCATCTGGTCAGCAGTTGCGGAGCCGACGGCTACCGTAACGGCAGCATCATTCATAAGATCGGCAAGGTGGCGGGGATAGACCCGCAAACCGTTTTTCTGCCGATCCGGACTTACGCACGGGCGGTTTTCCCGGAATTCGAAGTAAGCTTGCAGGCAGGCGAAGAAGCGTTTATCAACGGCTTGACCGAACGCTTTCCCCAAGAAAAACACCGCCTGCTGGCGCTGATCCGTCTTTGCCGGCTCTTGGCCGAAGAAGCCATGCTGGCGGAGGAAATACTGGAACAGGGTAAGTCGGCACGCGTCTCGCCCGCACAGGTTCTGGGAAATTTGTTCCGCTATCGCCGTACCACCCTGAGCGAGGCTTTGGACGAGTTCCTGGTCGATGCCCGTTTGAAGAGCCTATGCGCCTCGCTTTGGCCCTATCTGGGTTTACCGCCGTCCAAGTTGTCCTTTCTGTACTGGGCCACCATGATGGCCGGTTACACCTATGAGGGAGCTTACTATTGCCGAGGCAGCTTCCAGACTTACGCCAATCTTCTTGCCAACGCTGTAGAGCGGCAAGGCGGCGAGGTGCTGCTGAATTCCAGCGTGCGGCGCATTTGCGTGGAACAAGGCAAAGCGTCCGGCATCGTCTTGGAGAACGGCCAGATCATCCATGCCGATGTGGTGGTTTCCAACATCGACGCCCGCCAGACCGCAGACTTGCTCATCGGGCGGCAACACCTGCCGGATGGCTATTGCCAGAGCCTGGAGAAAATGACGGCCTCTTTGTCTATCTTCGTCAATTACGTGGCCACCGACCTGCCCATCACCGAACCGACCCATAGCCACGAGTCCTTTTTCTATGAGTCCTTTCGACCATGAAACCAGCTTTTCCTTAACGCAGGATGGGCATCCGAACTGGTTTTCGGCCACCCTCCCCTCTCTGGCCGACCCATCCCTGGCGCCCGACGGGCAGCACATCCTGCTGTTGACTGCCTTGTGCCCATTCCGGATCGGAATGTCCTGGCGCCAGGCCAAAAAAGACTATCAGCAAAGCCTTTTGGAAAAAGCCGAACGCCATTTCCCCGGCCTAAACGATCATCTGTTATTCGTCGAGTCGGGTTCGCCCAGAACCCTGGAACGCTACACTCTCAACCATCAAGGCGCGGCCTACGGTTTCGCCCCCACTCCCGAACAGGTCGGCCCGAATCGGCCCGGCGTGCGCGGCGCCTTGCCCGGCCTCTATCACGCAGGACATTGGACCCGGCCCGGCGGCGGGATTGCCGGCGTCAGCGTCTCCGCCCTGCTGGCCGCGCAAGCCATTCTGGACATACCCGGCCAGGAAGATTTCTGGAAATTTTTGGGGCTTGACGATTGATGGGGGCGGCTTCGCCGTTTACCGCCAAAAGAAAGGCAATGTCGATCTTACAGAACGCGAATGTGATAATATTTACTTTAATGCTATGGTAAAAGATAACTTCCCTTAAAATTGACAGACATATCTGCGGAATAGGCTCACTGCGTGGATATTCGACAAGATATCCCATGTCGGAAAGTTATTTCTAACCCTAATTTTAACTATACTCCGCGCAGTTCAAATTTGAGCGACGGGGAATTTTGTCAGAGGACACAGTGAATACATCCCTTTAGGCTCGAGTCGGCTCTCCTCCTAAAGCTCTACAGAAACTCCCCGCTAGCGAAATTGCGCCTACCGTCGTTTGCAGTGTGTTTAATATATATGGACCGGATATTGTGCGCAACATCCCCCTATATTACGTCTATTATTAGGATGAAAAATGTTGATACGCTATGTTTTTGCGGTTTATCTCGCTTTTTTTGCTGCGGGTTGCACCACCTCGCGGCAGATTGTTCTCGATTACCCGAAAACCGAAACTACGCCGATAAAACCGCTTAAAGGCCAGTCGGTTGTCAATGTTGACGATTATTATGTGCAGTTGATATCCGAGTTCGATTTCAAAGGCGACAATGCCTTGAAGGGCGCTTGCAGCGATGTCGGAACCCACTACGAAAAAGGCGATCTGTCGGCGGCCTTGATTTTCACTATCCATAACGACCCGCTCAAATTCAAAAGCGAAGTCAGCGGCTTTTTATATCAGGCCGCCATCGGTAAATGTAATTTCAAGCTGGAAACCAAAAAGGCGTATTTGACGCCCTGGCTACGTTTGGATTCCGCAAAAGACACCTCGATCGATTACAACTTTTTAACCAGCAACAGCCATGAGTCCAATCTTTCGCAAATGGTCACAGATGTCAATGCCGCCAGCGGCTTGTTAGCACTGACCGGCGTGGGCGTCGGCGTAGCCGTCGTCGGTAAAATAGCGGGCAACTGGATGGAAAATACCCAACAGCTTTCCGCTAAAACACCGCCAGACGCCAAAGTTAGCTCGGAAACCCACACCCTACCCTCTCAAGTCACATTGGGCAACGACAGCGGCAGCTTGAATCAAAGCCGGCTGGGGGTTTACGAGGTGCTGGAAGGCGGAAGCAAACAATGGGGCTCCGAAACGAAATTGCTGGGCGAATTGCACATTTATCCTGTCCTAACCCCGACCTTGTTGCTCAAGATCGGCAGCGACGGCATTCCGGACGCCCACGATCTATCCTTGGATGAATTGTGGAGGGTCCCAATGCAAAGTCCCACCGGACAGGTGCAACTTAAGCAGATGATCGACCAGGCAGGACAGTCTGAAAAGCCCAATTTAAGCCCTGATTGGCAAAACTACGCTGAGGTCGAAAACCAATGCCGGCGCTTGAAGCTGGTGATGAAGGATCTGGGTTTCAACAAATTCGACCGCAATGTGGTGCTGTATTATTTTTTAAGCAAATCGCCGGACTGGAAAAATTTCAATATTACCGCGCAGCGGGCCATGACCGATGAAATTCGCCCCAAATTGCTCGAACAATATCATGCCAACGGTTTCGACGCTTGCCTGGCAAGCGAGGATTACGATGCCATGAAAAGCATGAAACTGGCAGTGAACAACCAGCAGGACTGGGATATGCTTAGCAACTCGCGGCAGAAAAAAGAAAGCCTGATCGGCCCGATCCAATCGGCAGGCCGCCAGCTCTTGTCGGCCTTGAAAAATGCCGACAAAGACGAGATGGCCCGCCAGCTTTATCCGCTACTGAATACCGACAAAGGCGGCAACGGCACGGTACTGGTTCAAAACCATTTAAGCAATTTTGGGCTGGAGACACTATTGCAAGTTCCTGCCATCCCGGATGAAGGCGTGGCGGCCAATTCGGCACAATTGGCCGGCATGTTTACCGGCTTGAATATCGACGCCTACAGTTGTTCGCGCCCCGGTCAGGACCAAGGTCAGCCGCTGACCAACATCGGTATTTTGCTTTTCGCCACCAAGCCGGGCAGCCCCAAAGAAAAAGGCGGCGCACTGGAATTCGAACTGACGCAGGGCAAAATCACCCGCCTGACTTTCCAAAACCCCTCTTTTCGCGACTTTGAACAAAATTTGACGGATTACCCCGATTTGGGCGGTTGCCGGATTGAGAAGGATTTTATAAACAGGCTGCATTAAGCGGGTTTGGCGGCGAAACTTCCCTGCACCCTCTAAAAGTTACGAAGGCTGTTTACAGAGCAGCCTCTATTTACTCACTGACCGATATTAGTTCAATTTCGGACAAGTTTCCGGGTGCAATAAGTTGTGGCGTCTGAGTATGCGCTGCACTATGCAGCTTTTCAACTAATGGCACAATGAAGTTGTACAGTTCTCCAACTGTGATCTTTTTATCCTTGTTAACATCGGCCTTGCCATTTAAACCTTCCAATAAAGCGTAGGTGAATAAACCATGTTTTTCGATGGGATATTCTTGTGAGTCTTCATCGCCTTTAGAGGCAAGTAATAGTGGAAATAATGCCGCCGCAGAGCGTTTTCTTAACGATCTCGAATCAAACTCACCAAATATGTTTTTTGCTTGACAGGTGTCGACTATCATCACTCGACGACCCGAAGCCTTATGCATGGCATCAAAAAACTCTCCCCAGCCAACTAACGATCCGGATTTTCCGGTGAGATTTCCACCGGATTGTATATTCAAAACATCATCCAGCAATACATCATTAGGCACAAAAAAATAGTTTCCTATAGGATCGCTAAATCCATGAGATGCAATATAGAGCACAACGGTGTCATTAGGACCAGCCTGTTCAAATAATTGCAAAGCCTGCAATATATTCTGTTTCGTTGGCTGAAGTTCGTCAACATCGGTTAATTGCCGTAGAAATATTTGATCGAATAAAGAGTTAGGTTTGTGCAGGAGTTTGGCTATTTCAGCGGCGTCATTGACGGCAAACGCCAAATTAGGAATAACCTCTTTATCAACAAGAGGGAAGCTATTTACCCCTACCGAAACAATGTATAAATTACCTTTATTTTGTGGATTTTGTGCTTCGGCATTAACTTCAACGATTTGTTCAGCCAATCCTAGCGATACGCCGTTATTAATTTCTACTCTAAGTTGATTGTCGCCCGGTTCAATAGGAATTCTAAAGCTTTTGTTGAACCGTTCCGTTTCATCGGCTTTCAATTGGCGATCAGCGTCGGGAACGAGCGGAATAAGGTTGGCATAAATATTAATATCTTGCATCGGCAGGCTGTTTTTCTCGGCAATCACCGAAAACTCCAGCTCGTTCATGCCATTTGGGTTAACAACCGTTTTGATGGAGTCGATGGCAATACGAGGCGGGGCGAATTGGCTAAGTTTATCAATGGTGAAATCGGAATTAATTTGAGTTAACGCCCGCAATTCGGTTGAAGTTAGATTGTTTCTGACAGTACGCGTAGCATTGCCATTCTGCCGGGTAACGGCTTGCGCATTTTTAATAGCTTTAGATGGTTTTTGAGAGTAAACCATGTTTTTTAGCAAATCAGGCCGATAAAATTGCCGTTCAAACTGCACGGCGCGGTAAAAATCCGGATTCTGATCTTTACCTCGGTTTACATGCCAGCCAATCAGGTTATCGCCATTCTCGGAAGACGCGTAATAGCCGTCCGGCCGCCATAGCACCCATTCCCTGGTCGCGGGATCAATATACAAAGCAATCGTTTCTTTTCCATCAATACTGCTATACCAGCGAATAGTGCCGTCGGAAATGGCCGCAACGATCAATGAGCTATTGTCCGACACTTCTAAATTCCAAACCACGCCTGGCGTCACTGACTTCCATTTTAATTGGCCGGATTTATCATAAGCCCGTAAATTCCATTCGGTACCTAAGAAAACAGTTTTAGCATCGGAAGAAAATGCGGCTGAGCGCGTGGTCTCGAAAGGCTCAAGCAGTAACTTCCGCCCATTTAATTGAGGCGATTGCGAATTTTCCCATTCCGTCAGATGGAAAACCGTCGATTGTTTGTGGGTTGTATTTAACTCAGCCGGAACATAACTGGAATAGTCTAAATTCAATCGATTGATATCAAAGACGGCGATATCGGACGAACGTTGATTGACGGGGAAGGCAACCTTATTTCCATCATTGGATACCCGAAACAGGCTACTCATTTGCGGAAAATCCGATATGGCGGATTGTGTCAATTTTGTTAATTTGCCATCGTTGCCAATGATGCCAAGCGACGAATCTTCGGTAGAAAATATCAGTCCGTTTTGATCAAATGGCAGAATGCAAAAGATGCGGTGGGTAGGGATGGTTATGCTCTCATATTGATCGAGGTTTTTGATACTCCAACGGTAAATAGTGGAAGCTTGGGTATCGGTCAATTCACCAACAGCATAAATAAAATCGCCTGAGCGGCTCCAAGCGGCTAGATGAAGCGATCTTTGATTTTCATTGCTGACCTTAAGAATTTTTTCCACCTGTAGCTTAGGAAAAGTTACAATATAAACATTGGCGCTATTATGAGAACCGATCAGTAACTTACTATTATCGGGCGAAAAAAATACTGAACTAATTAAACTGATATCGGGAATTTGTATTCTTGCAAATATATTGAAGCTTTTATCGTAAATACGCAGATAACCATCCAATGATCCCGTTGCAATATAACCGTTTTTAGAAAAGGATATGCCTTTAACCCGCTCGTTGTAAATTTGATCCTGCCCCAAACGTGTGAAAGTTTTTGTGTCGAAAAACGCCACACCGCCATGGCCGTGCATGCCAATGGCCAATACAGCGCCATCGGGAGAATATTCAATATTGCTGATAATATTGGGCAAATTGCCAATGCGTTTTACTATCTTCCCTGTATGCGCGTCGAGTAAATACACGCATCCGCTATTTTCCCAATCCCAACAGGTCCAACCGCCAACGGCCAAGGTGTTATTGTCGGGGGAAATGCTAATCGCAAATATTTTGCCTTCGTTCTGAAGATCAATAGGAATTCGAAATGATTGCAAGGGTTTTAAATCCCGGGTTCGCCACAGACGAAGGGTCTTATCCTGGGATGCTGCAATTAGTCGATTATCGGAATTTAAAAGTTGAAGTACGGAAATTCCAGCTGCCTGGCTTTCATTATTTATTTTGATGATAGGGAAATTGTTAGGTTCTGAATTATTTGCAAAACAGACAGCTGATAGGGTGCAACAGATAGTTAGCAAAGATACTTTCAAAAAAAATGACATAATATTTTAGTTACTCGCCTCTTACATTGAAACCGTGGAACTCTGTAAAATCACATGACTCTTTGTAATCCAAAATACACAGTCAAATTTGAGTTTTTTAAAAACTAGTTGAAACAAAAAAACAGACTAGATTTATTTAAAACAACAGTTTAAGCTAAAGACTTTGTTTTTAAGTCTTTTGATAGCAATCAAATAAAGGCTAACATTATTTAACTTGCAGTAAATCGTCTAGGATAGTTTTGACGGCACCTGTTTCAGGAGAAAAAAGACCGAGATCGGCAACCCTTGGAATACTCTCGCCTAAAATAATATACGATTCAATTTTATTTAATGGTATAGCTCCTGAGTCCTTATCTATTAATTGTTTCTTGTAAGAAAAGCTATTGCCAAATAGGTTAGAGTAATTCGATATACTTGAGTTTGAGTAATTAGCTATATTAGATGGATTACCTGTAGGATTGATCGAGGAAATATCGATAGAGGTTAAAGGAGAGTCTGTAGTAGTTTGAGTATGATTTCCATAAGCCAATCGTATTTTTTTTGGGGGACCTGTTGAGATTAATTGTGAATAATTCCCATAAATGCTTTGCGCTGAAAATAGTGAGATCAAACCACTACCCGCATTCAGGAAAATGCTTGGGCTCAAGAAAATACTACCGTTAGCTCTAGTAATGGCTGTAATACTGCCATTATTTGTATAAATACTATTGTGTATGTTGACACTCGAACCTGCTGTGTTTGAAAGACTACCACCATTGGTATAAATACTATTGTTTATGTTGACATTCGATCCTGCTGTGTTTGAAAGACTACCACCATTGGTATAAATACTATTGTTTATGTTAACATTCGAACCTGCTGTGAATGAAAGACCCCCACCATTGGTATAAATACTATTGTTTATATCGATATTTGAGCCTGCTGTGAGTGAAAGACCAGCACCAGTGAATCCACCCCGACCATCAATAAGTGCATTGACTGTCAGATTATTGTTGGCTTGAAGATTAACATTTGTGCCCGTTTGTAATAATTGATCAATGCGCTGAACGCTGATGAAATCATCCTGGGTTGTTGAGTTGTTAGTCAGTGAGCCAGAACCAGGCAAACTCGCATTAGGCATTGTAACATTTTGATCAACTATAGTTAAATTCCCAGGATCCAGCAGCAATGTTCCAGCTGAACCATGCTTGGCGCTGGCATCCACGTTACCGTTGAAACTGAGCGTATTTTTTCCGGACACCTTAACCAATCCCCCATTGCCTGACTGTTGCCCGCCACGCGCCGTGATAGTGCCGTCGAATTCCGTGTGATCTTCCGCCCAAACGATAACCTTGCCGCCATTACCCGTCGAAAGGCTATCGGCATTTATGCTGGCGTTGGATGAAACCACTGTGTCGGTTGCGTTTAAGCCGTTGCCGGAACCTTGATAGTCACCGCCTATCAGGGCGGTACCGCCATTGACATTACCCGACACATTGATCTGCGCGCCATCGGCCAACGTGACTTGCGCTCCCCGAATATCCACCGTGCCTCCGGAGGTTCCGGTCGCTTTACCGGAAGCATCGAGAACGCCGGAAACATTAACCAGCGTACTTTCATCGCCCAACAGCGTAATGACGCCATTGTGATTCTCGACAGTTTGCGCCTGGATTGTGCCTTGCACATTAATCAGGCTGTCGATAATCGATTTACCGGTTGCCGCCGTAATCGTTACGTTGCCGCCATCGGCAATGATTTCCCCGGTGTTGCTGACATAATGAGACAGGGGCTGTCCTGAAGCATCGGTGAATTGACTCAATTGCTGGGGATTAACCGTAAGGTTTATGAGTTGGTCCCCGTATAAATCCAGGGTAAACCCATCACCGCTAGCAAGCACTACCTTACCAAGATGCGCATTGATGACACCATTGTTTTCAACGCCCGGCGCCATTAAAGCCACTAAACCGCCCTGCTGAACCGTGATTTGACCGTTGTTGATGACACGGGCTTGCGGATTAGCGCCAAACTCGGTGAAATTCATCTTGGCGGCCATGAAATCGTTGTTTGTGATATTAGCGGTAGTGGCCACTAAGGAACCGACATTAACTTCAGCCGTTTTGCTGATCATAATACCGTTTTGATTGACCAGCGTGACATTGCCGTTAGCGTTGATTTGACCCAATATCGTGGAAGGATCATTACCGACCACGCGATTTAAGGTGGCCGAGCTGCTATTGGGTTGGTTAAAGTTAACCTTTTCACCTTGCCCTACACTGAATGATTGCCAGTTGATGATGGCGCGCTGTGACGATTGATTGATGTCAAGCGTTGCGCCGTGTGAAGCGATAGTTGCATTGCCCGCCGCCACCGCGCCACCGGTCGGATTGGCTTGCGCTGAGTTCATTGCGCCCAGGGACAATAAGCTAATATTGGCAGCCATCTTGATGTTCTTAATGGCTGTCGCCAAAGTATTCCGGTGCAAAGACAGAATGTTTAAGGTTGCCAAGTTCGCTTTCATGAGATTAACCGGGTCTGGAATAGATTATTATCAATATGTTAGCTTTAAGCCGCCAAAGATGCGCATATCATTACTTTGTTGGATGGATTGTACAGGGTGAAGGGGCGCGGCTCCTTCAACATAACCCGAAAAATGCCGCCCAAACGTCAACCGCATGCCAAGCCCTGTTGCGGCGACTGAAATACTGGGGATTGGGCTGTTATAGTGGATTTCACCGTAATCGTAGAAGGTATAAAAAGTGGTGCTGGCAGGATCGTACGGGACGAGTGTATAGCGTAATTCCGCCTTGGTTGCAAAACCTTTGTCGCCAATAAACTCGGAAGGATCATAGGCGCGTAAAAAATTCTCGCCGCCGAGTGAAAACTGTTCCGGCGCCAGTAACACGTCTTGCGTGTATTGCCCCTGTCCGGCGAGTAAAAACGATAGATTAGATGTTATGGTCTGAAGACGGGCGAGGTATAGGTTCGCCTTGACGTAATCGGGCTGTCCTTGGGCTGCTGACAATTGCGCGGTGCCATTATCGCGAGCAGCGCCGGATGGATCCCGTGCGCCAAGACCGTTGATGCCTTGACTGATTTCGACATCGGTGATGTTCACCCCGCGCCATCTATCCGCAAGATCGTAACTAAGTCCCGCCCGTAAGGAACGAATCCTGTCATTCGTGATGACCTGGTTGAAATAGCTGTTGGTTGATGTTGAATCAACCATGGAAAATGTGCCGCGCACCGACAAATTACTGTTCCGGCTCCGGAATATCGGATGAGTCACGACTAAATTAAGTGAATTGAGTTCTGAATTAAGCGCCGTGGTAATGTCAACGGGAGCGGTATTTGAAGTAACCCGGTTGTACATCAGGGAAATTCGAGTGCCATCTCTTAATAACGGTAAATCCTCTCCAAAGGAGAGTACGGTCATGTTATTGTTAAACGATTGCAGAACACGCGCAGTACTTTTTTCCTGTAGGCCTAATATATTATTGACTTCCCCGTAAACCTCCCCACGATAAGTACCCAGTAACTTTGTTAAACGGTTATTGAAGCCCAATGCACCTCCAAAGGCTTTACGGGAAATGCTCAGTATCAAATCCGCTGATCCGGGGGCTGCTGAAGGCGTCAGCGAGCCATTGGCCGAAATACCTGGAAGATCATTGATCAATAAAATATAGTGTTCCAGGGTCTCTATATTTAGAGGTTTGATTTCTTTAATTTTCTCAATATAGCCATTGATCAGTTCAAAGCTATCGTTGAGATCATCCCCTTGAATTTTAACGTCTGCGATACTGCCTTCGAGAACATCCAGTTGTAGCAAGCCATCCTTGAGAGTTTGTTTAGGGATATAAACCTGAGCAAGCACATAGCCATCGTTCCTGTATTTCGCAGTTATATTGGCGGTAACGGCTTTAAGCTGCTTGAGCGTGACATTTTTCCCGATCAAGCCTGTAAAATAGCTTTTCAATTCATCCGGCGGATATACGGTTGCGCCCTTTAAATTAATATCATTAAGTTGAAAAGAGATCTCCCCCATTTCCTGTTCCGGAATCGCTTGGTTTGGCAAGGTCTGAACATGCGGAGTTTCTGCTTTGGGTGCCGGCATGACATTAAGTTGTTTTTCAATTTGTCCTGGTTGCACTGAACCAGGAATCTCTACCGAGAATACTGGCCCACTCAAACTCAGAGCCAGCAAGCACGAAAGAGTTACTCCATTTTTAAAGGAAAATCGCTGGAACATGATTATTTTTGTTGATTAAAATATGTTAAGTTCAGAATCGAAAACTTTAATTATTTATTAAATCAGACAAAAAACAAAAAAACTATGAGTATAAATACCTATGTTGCTCCATAAATATATGGAATAATGGTAATTATATGTTATATTAATAAGCATTCATGCGAATATTCCTGCGTACCAACACTGTCAACCACGCAAAAAATCGGAACAGATGAGGAGTAAGAAATACTCGGTCCGGAATTATAACTGGACTCGCAGTCGATAAGCCCGGTTGGGTGGGCACGGGTTATGTGCCACGGAACTAAATGGTGGGCATAAAAGCATTGCCCACCCTACATTTTTGAAGGTCGCCTGTTACGCAATTTATGAATCGCGCCTTATCACGCTAACCTCTAAAGCAGTTTTAAATCCGGAATCAGCATTTATCATGCCAGTTAGACTACAAATAGTTTATAGATTTTAAATATAATTTGACCTATAGTTAGCGTCAAAATGTAAAGCAAAAATTTTGATACCCTACCGTTAAGAAGATACGCGACAAATATCTGATTTACACTTGTTACGGAGTCCTATTAACCAAATGGAATCGTTTGTTAGGTCAAACGACTCTGGCAATGTAATCTTTATTTACTGAGGTAAAAATCATGCTTGATCGAAATGGCTTGGTTCACTTTTTGAAAAATACCCCAGCGATATCTCGCATCAATTTTGCATTTGAATCCTTTAGGATATATCCAACTGCATACACACACGATGTAGCTAATGCGATTTCAAGTGGAAAGATTGGAATCAAATACGCTAACCTTGAAGATGGAGTAGCGGCGGAGTATCTTAACAATGAGGATGTGTTTTGTTTTGATCCTGGCTTCACTATAGATACTACAGGGCCTTATGATCTTTGGGAAAATAAAGGTACCGTTATTCACGAATGTACCCATGCGTACATTGATATACAAGGCATTGGTTTAAACAGGGTAATCGTCAATGAGTCTGTCGCTTATTTGGCAGAATCCGTATTTGTGCTAGCTATGGGTTATAATCAGGTTAAGAGCTGGTTGCCACTCAAAAGAGACTCCAAAAGAAAAAGTCGGATCATGACACTGAAGCGATCATGTCTTATAGTGAAGGAATTGCCAGAGATATACTATCCGGAACCTATTGCGTTTCAAGTCAAGATGTATCGCAACTGGTTTCGCGAGTGGCTAGGCATAAAGGTTATCAAACTACATATTACATAAGTAGCGGGGTTAAAGGTAATTTTGGCGCTATGTGAAAGCGGCAAAGCCGTTAGATTATTATGCCGCACAAAGAAATAAGCCCGGTAGGGTGGGCACGATTTTTGTGCCCCCATAGGCATCAACTTAATAGAAAGTAGGTGAACTATACTATTTAACCATATGATAAAATGGATATTATTCACTTGTAAACTAGTATTTGAAATGGAAATTTTCTTTAGGTTAGCGGAAACCTTGCAATATGTTCTGACCACTAAGCCTAACGAGCTCGCCAAAGAGGGATTCATCAAGCGCCAGCGGAAAATCACGGGGTCGAATTTTGTGAGCACGTTGATTTTCGGTTGGATCCAGTACTTCACACCGTCTGTCGAAGGCTTGGCGAGAGCCGGATATACTCATGGGTTAACGATCAGTGCTCAAGGGTTGGACAAGCGCTTCACCCAAGAGGCCTGCGAATTTATGAAAAGTGTTACGGAAACAGCCATCGCCCAAATCGTGACCACGAGTGTGCAAGTGAACGCCGATATTTTTAATCCCTTTCCGGCCATTTATCTTGCGGATTGCAGCACCGTGGCATTACCCACTGAATTGGAGACAATTTGGCAAGGGGTTGGCGGCTCGGAGAATGCGAGCAAAGCCGCCCTTAAGATTGATACGAACTTGGAAATAAAAACCGGGCAAATGCATTTTAACTTGTTGCCTGGCCGCCATTCGGACAGCCGTAGCCCTGTGGCCGAATCTGTTTACGAAAAAGGGAGTCTACGTATACAAGATTTGGGCTATTTCAATCTTGGACGCATGAAACAACAGGCTGCACGGGGTGAATATTGGATTTCTCGGCTGCAACCCGGTACACAAGTTTTTTCAATGGGCGGCACCCCGATAAACTTGAATAGTCACTGTCTAAATCTACTCAAACAAGGGCAGATGCGAAATGAAATCGCGGTCAAAGTGGGCGTCAAGGAACAATTGACTGTGCGAATGCTATTCTGGAAATTACCGGAGGAAGAAGCGGGTCGGCGACGGGCCAAAATGCTGAATAACGGCAGAAAGCACAGCAGAATGCCTAGCGAAGCGAATCTTGCCGGGTGTGATTGGAATATCCTGATCACCAATGTCGAACCTGAAAAACTAAACCATGAAGACTGTTTTGTCATGTACGGTGTTCGTTGGCAAATTGAGCTGATTTTTAAATTGTGGAAATCCCATAGCGGCCTAGGACATTCGCGCAGTGAAAAACCGGAGCGTATACTCTGTGAAATCTATGCCAAATTACTAGCGATCATCGTTCAGCACTGGATAGTATTGACCGGACTCTGGCGGAAGCCTGACCGTAGTCTAGTCAAAGGCCATCAAATGATTAAGGAGCAATCATCCGGTTTAGCCAAATGCATTGATGACCTGGAAGCATTGGCTAACTTTCTAAAAGAACTGGCTGACAGGTTCAATCATGGCTGTTCAATGAATAAGCGAAAGAAAAAGCTAAACACCTGTCAACGGATAGAACTTAGGCGTGCTTATGCATGAAAGGGACTAACAGATATCCACCGCATAGCGGGATTGAAGGAATATAATTCATCAATATTTATAACATACTAATAAATAACAATTATTTTCTAAAGTTGATGCGTATGGGGCACGATTTTTGTGCCCACTCGGAAGCATGGTGGGCATAAAAGCATTGCCCACCCTACATTTTTGAATGCCGCCTTAAGGCCGCAAGCCGATAGCCGGCTGTAAAATTCAAACATTCCTAATAACCAGCCTATTTGTCCGCATCCATACCGGATAAACCGGGCAGTTTGGCGCTACTCCTGCTTGTCGTTGATCAGATCGTAGGTTATATCGGGATTCAAACCCATAGGCCAATAGATTAACGCAAACGGCGGCCAGAAAATGGAAACCACGCGGAACTTGGCTCTTAACTTGCCTTCTTTCAACACCTGCCCGTTTTTTTCCAGTCTATACGGAATACCGCCGTTGGGCGGATAACCGGCCGCAGACCAAAAAAAAGGTTTTGTGGTGACTTCCCCGGTGCTGGTTATCTGCACTGGCTCCGGCCTTTTATAAATGTAAAGTTCCGAGCCATCCGGCACCTTGAAATGACCGGTAGTGGTGCAGCCGGTCAGTATCATCAATAATGCCAGAAAAAAATACAGTTTTTTCATTTTTATATCCTCCGGTTGCGGGATTTTGTTTAATCCCCGTTATAAAAATGATCGCCGCCTAACGGGCGACCATAGGTTAAATCAACTGGCGTTAATCTGATGTTATATCAATAGAGCTGGGCGTGTCTTTAATTTTTTGAGATGTTTGTGTTACCCTGAGTTTCTATACGCGCAACGTGTCTTCTGCCCCGGAAATCGCTTAACCCGGATTTGGAGCATGGGAGTTTGATGACATGATCAACTATATATTGCTTTAAGAGTAATACGCATGCGGCATTCCATCATTGTCTGTTGCCTGGTTCTCTTTATTCAAGGTTGTTCGACCCTGAAACCGTATCCTGATTCTTCACTGACAGGCGAAGACCGGCTGTGCCAACGCTGGTTAGAAGGTATTGAGACCCTAGTGGAGGAATACGGTTTGGAAGACCCGGAAACCGTGCTGATCAACGGTTTTTTTCATCTCAGGGTTAACCGCTTTCTGGCCTCTATGAGTGAACTGACAACATCGAATGATACCTTTGCCGGCTGGCTGGAAGAAATGCGGCAACTCGATGCCACGGTCAAAACGCTTGAGTTTGCCAACCTGCCCGGCTCGGCGCAGCAGAAACTGATTTCGGCACTGCCTATAGAAGGATCTTATGAACAAGCTTTGCAGGATTGCGGCAGGCGTCTGAACAAACTCGGTTCAAACATCCCCGGTCTTAAAGAAAATCTATTGGAGCAGGCACAAGTCCCGGATGCTTATCAAACCTGGAAACGCGTTGTCGGCCTGTATCCGCTGGCCCGTTACGCAGCCTCTTTCAGCATCGAACGTTTGCATCAGGAACTGGATGCCGGCTTCAAAATACCGCCGGCACAACTGCCTAAGCTAGGCACGCTTATCCGTTACAGTCCACCGCAAAGCAAGCCGTTAACGCCCGAATCGATTACAGCAATACTGAGACCGGCTTACGATACCTCCTTAGGCATCCCGCACCTTACTCCTTCTGAACTTCAACAACTGTCTGCGCATTTCGCGCCGGTATGGGAAATCGATACTCGCAACGACACCGATAAAATAGGCACTGTCGTTCCGGACAGCGGCGAACAACCGCAAGTCAACACCAACCGGCCGGCGGTTTATATAGCGTATGCCTACGCCCGTTGGCGCGGCAGAGTGGTATTGCAATTGATCTATCAAATCTGGCTGCCCGCGCGTGAAAAAACAGGTTTGCTGGATTTATACGGCGGTCCGCTGGATAGCGTCATTTGGCGCGTGACGCTAAGCCCCGAAGGCGCGCCTATCGCTTTCGACAGCATTCACGGTTGCGGTTGCTATTATCTACTGTTTCCCGGCCAAGGATACCGGGCGATAGCGCCGAAAGACGGCGCGGAACCGGTGCTAAGCCCTAAAACCATAGACAGCATTCCGCCCGGCAACCGCCTTTTGCTGCGCTTGCAAAGCCGTACCCATTACCTGCAACAAACTGCGCTTTTGGACGATACTTCCGTGGAGCCGTCAACGCTTCATTATATTTTCCATGACTTGCAACAACTGCGCTCCTTGCAGATGCCGGACGGTACAAAACGCAGTCTGTACGATGAAGACGGCATTATCGATGCCAGCGAACGCGCCGAACGCTTTCTGCTTTGGCCTTATGGAGTCGCCAGTCCCGGCGCTATGCGGCAATGGGGCGCGCACGCCATCGCTTTCATCGGCAGACGCCATTTCGACGATCCGTTTTTATTGGAAAAGCTGTTGGAGAAAAAATGACCTCCGACGGATACATGAAATTAACCGCCAATCCAGTAGTATGTATAGGTCATTGCTGACACCGATGGCATAGCCCCGTCTCCGAAATCATGTTATGCCAAGGCATCTCCCGCTTTTAAGAAATTTGATATAATTAGCCTAACGTATTATATAAGGTGTCACATAATTATGTAATAGTGTTATTGGTGCGGTTAAATGCCGGTTAAAACAACGAGACTAACGAATGAATATCGAAATGAGTATTATTTTGGACTGGTTGTCCGACAACATGGAGATCATTGGCATCCTATTGTTTCTAGCTTGGGCGTTGATTAAAAATCGCATGACAACGGAAAAGCATCTTGACGACACCGCAGGATTTTTGATGCAACAGGGGCGCAACCCGGAAGCGGAAGAAACACTTATAAAAGCCATCTCGATTAGAGAGAAACGGCATGGCCGCAACCATCCCGAATTAGCAATCAGTCTTAACAGATTAGCCATCTTGTATTACTCTCAAAATCAGTTCGGTAAAGCCGAATCCTTATTTCTACAATGCCTGACTATTTTGGAGAATACCTCAAAACCTAACCGGGTCAACTTGAAGCAGGTCATTCAAAATCTTGCGCAACTGTATCAGGATCAAAACCTGCACGACCAAATGGTATTACTTTACCTAAGGGCTATCCCTTTTTTTGAAAAAACCTTTGGCGACCATCACGCCGGACTGGCCTCCATCCTTAACGACCTTGGCACCGCTTATAAAAACCTGAACCAGTTCGATAAAGCCGAACCGCTGTTTGAGAGAGCGTTAAGCATTTCGATAGCGGCGCTGGGTCCAGAACATCCCGAAGTGGCTATTACCCTAAACAAACTTGCCGGTCTCTATCGGGATCAGGGCCAATTCCTGAAAGCCGAGCCTTTATATCTGCGCGCCTTATCGATCAGCGAGACTGCCATCGGCAAAAACCATCCGGATTCAGCCGACATCCTCAACAACCTTGCGGAACTCTACCGATTACAGGGCCGGCATGACCAAGCAGAACCTCTATTTTTGCGGACATTGAAAATCAGGATGGCGACATACGGCCCCGATCATCCGGAGGTTGCCATCACTGCCCATCAGCTAGCGCTGGTTAATGACGAGCAAGGTTTTTTCAACCAGGCGGAAACCTTGTTCCAAAGCGCGCTGCATGCTGCGGAAACATCCCTGGATTCCAATCATCCGCTAGTGTCGAAAATTCTCAACGACTTCGGGGGGGCGTATCTGTCCCAGCACCAGTTCGACAAGGCCGAACCGCTGCTACAACGAGCTTTGGAAATTCGGAAAAAGGCGCTCGGTTCCGATCATCCGGATGTCGCGCAAACGCTTAATAATCTGGCTGTGCTGAATTACCTCCAAAGAGATTACCGAAAAGCCGAGCCGCTTTTCCGGCAAGCGCTTGCCATTTGGGAAAATACCCTAGGCCCAACTCATCCTTCTGTTACCGCTTGTGTCAACAAACTGGAGGATTTGCACCGCGTTCAGAATCAACCTGAGAAGTCTTCGGCTTTCCAAACTCGCATGGTTTATTGAGTGCATTAAACGTGAATGTTGGCCTAAACAAGTTATCTACACCTACCGGCGCGACCATTTTTAAGTTTTGGATGTTTTAATTGAAATTTTCGCTGATCATTGGGCTTAAGACTGACACAATCCCTCACGCTGACTTTTTCTTTGAAAGTGTAATATGATGTTGATTAAAGCAGATAAACAAAATTTGTAACTTTTCAGCGTATTTAAGGGAGCCGGTGGAGGGTATGTCAAAAGATTATTGATATTCAAGATGTCAATAATAAGCTATGTTGTATTGATCCAACGGAGCAAGTCAAAGCTAGTTTAACTAGGACCCTACGAAAATGGCAGTCACCCAAAAAAATCGCCCCATCCAGATCACCACCCCTTTGGGTGATGATGTGCTGTTGTTTTACCGTATGGATGGTTTTGAACGGCTGAACGAATTGTTCGAGTACGAACTGGAACTGCTAAGCGAAAACGCCGACATTAAGCCGGACAAACTGCTGGGCGAAAATATCACTGTTAGCTTGCTGCTGGCTGACGGCAGCAAGCGCTATTTCAATGGATATATTACCCGCTTCGTTCAATACGACAACCTGAACAGATTGGCCTATTACCGGGCTACGGTGCGCCCCTGGTTATGGTTTCTGACTCGCGCCGCCAATTGCCGGATATTTCAGCAGAAAAAAATCCCGGATATTATCAAGCAGGTCTTTACAGACCAGGGCTTCACCGATATCAAAGACAAACTTAGCGGCACTTACCAGCCCCGTGAATATTGTGTGCAATACCGGGAGACGGATTTCAATTTTGTCAGCCGCCTGATGGAAGAAGAAGGCATTTGCTACTATTTTACCCATGAAAACGGCAGCCATCATCTGGTGCTGGCTGATTCGGTTTCAGCGCATAGTACGTTTCCAGGTTATGAGAGCCTCCCCTATCATCAGGACCCGGACGCCAATGACCGCACCCGCACGGAACATATACACGAGTGGATATACGCCCAGGAAATCCAGACCGGCAACTACGCGCTGACGGATTATGACTTTAAAAAACCCAAGGCCAGTTTGTTGGCCAAAGCGATTAAAACCAGGCCGCATCCCCATGCCAGCTACGAGTTTTTCGATTATCCCGGCCAGTACACCGAGACTGCAAAGGGCGATGCTTTTGTAAACTTCCGCCTTGAAGAACACCAGGCTTGTTACGAGCGCTGCGAAGGCAGCAGCAATACCCGTGGCTTGGCTGTCGGCTATTTTTTCAAACTTGCCGATCATTCGCGTGCCGAACAAAACCGGAAATACCTGGTCGTTTCCGCGCACTATAATCTGCAAATCGACGGCTACCTGACAACCTCGTCATCTACTGAGGATAAGGTGTTCGCCTGCAAATTTACCGCAAGGGATGGCACACAGAATTTCCCGCCTGCCCGGCTGACACCTAAACCCTTGGTTCACGGCGCGCAAACCGCCAAGGTAGTCGGCCCGGCAGGCGATGAAATCTATACCGACCAGTATGGTCGGGTGAAGGTGCAGTTTCATTGGGACCGGTTCGGTAAAAGCGATGAGCAAAGTTCTTGCTGGGTTAGGGTTTCTCATCCCTGGGCAGGGAAAAATTGGGGCATGGTCGCTATTCCGCGCATCGGCCATGAAGTGGTGATCGACTTTCTGGAAGGCGACCCGGACCAGCCCCTCATCGTCGGCAGCGTCTACAATGCCGATATGATGCCCCCTTACACTCTGCCCGCCAATATGACGCAGACAGGTATCAAAAGCCGCTCGAGCAAGGGCGGCAGCACCAGCAATTTCAATGAGTTGCGGTTTGAGGACAAAATGGGCTCTGAGCAGGTGTTTCTGCACGCGGAGAAAAACCAGGACATTGAGGTTGAAAAAGACGAAACTCATTGGGTGGGGCATAACCGCAGCAAGACTATCGATAATGATGAAACTACCATCGTCAAACATGATCGTACGGAAACAGTCCTTAATAACGAGACGATTACCATCGGGGTAAACCGAGTGGAAACGGTGGGTTCCAATGAAACCATCACTGTCGGTTTAAACAGAACGCGGGCGGTGGGTGTGAATGAAGCGATTGCCGTGGGCGTAGCGCAGGAAATCGTGGTGGGTGCGGCCAGAACGCTGACTGTAGGCGCCAATCAGTTGACAACCATAGGCAATTCCCACTCTGTGAATGTGGCGAACGACCAATCTACCCAGATAGGCAATAATCAGAGTACGACGGTTGGTCAAAATCAAACCGATTCGGTAGGTCAGGATCAAAGCACTACGGTGGGCCAAAATCGCAGCGTTTCGGTAAGTCAGAACGACACGCTTGATGTCGGTAAAAATCTGGTCATTACTGCCGGGGAATCGGTGGTTATTACCACCGGCAAGGCCAGCATCACCATGAAAAAAGATGGTACGATTACCATCTCCGGCAAGGATATAACCCTCAGCGGCTCTGGCGAAATTGATGTCAAGGCGGACAAGGATGTGGTTATCAAGGGTAAAAACGTGTTACAAAACTAAATCGGAATCTTGGTGTGGAGTTGGCGATGAATGAAACACTTTTGGACTTACAGAACGACACTTCACCTCAATTACGGCTCGATGGGGTAGTGATCGGCGTTCTGGCGGGCTTCGATAGCGAGCAGCGTCCGCTGGTGGTTTTTCCTGAAAACCCAAGCGACACTTCTGTTATCGCCCGTGCCACCACAGCCTTGACAGCGGAAGATATTGGCCGGGAAATGGCCTTATTGTTCGAGAACGGCGATCCTGCTGCGCCCATGATCATCGGCCGGGTCCGGCACAGCAAGGAACCGGAAAGCAAAGCCGAGGCATTTCCTGTGACTGTGGATATCGATGGCGAACGCATACAATTGCAAGCCAGGGATGAAATCGTGCTGAAATGCGGCAAAGCCAGCATCACGCTAACCAAGGCAGGCAAGATTATTCTACGCGGCACGTATCTTTTAAGCCGCTCTTCCGGCGTCAACCGCATAAAAGGCGGTTCCGTGCAAATCAATTGATATGCGCCCGGCTGATCATCTCAATAGCTTGCAATTCGGAAGGAAATGCTGCTCAAGCAGGCTGGCGAGTAGCTGATGGATCTTCTCAACGCCACCAAAATGCAGGCCGCCTATACCCAAGGAGTGGACAAACATGGCCGGGAAAGCCTGGTGGTCGTGGTCAAAGGCACCTTCCGCATTCCGCCGGCAGGCGGCAAAGCGGAACTGGCTGACGAACAAAAACCCTTAATCATGGCGGATACTTTCAGCGGGAAGCCGGGTTTTTCCGCGCCGATCTACGAGGCGGATTTTGCCCCCGTCAAACCGCGTTGCGATGTACTGCTGGTCGGCAGCGCCCATGCGCCCAATGGCGTTCCGGTCACTAAACTGCCTGTGGGTTTTAAGGTCGGCCCGCTGGTCAAAAGTTTCAATGTGGTGGGCGATAGGGAATGGGAAATCTTCGGCTTGATGCCCACCCCCGGCAGACCCCGGCCTTTTCTGGCAATGCCGATCAGTTACGACCGGGCCTTCGGCGGCGTTGACAACATCGATAGCGACCCCAATAAGCACAGCGCCTTCATGCTGAATCCGGTCGGCAAAGGTTACCAGCGTGTGATTGTAGGCATAGAGGGCAGGCCTTTGCCTAACACCGAAGAATCGGAACGGCCTGTGAATTCGCCCAAAGGCGACTACCGCCCCATGTCGCTTGGCGTGATGGGCCGTGGCTGGCTGCCGCGTTATCCCTTGGCCGGTACCTATGACCAAAACTGGATAGACAACATCTTCCCCTTCCTGCCGGCTAATTTCGACAATGCCTATTTTCAGGCCGCCCCGCCCGACCAGCAAATGCCTTATCCGGTCGGCGGCGAGGAAATCATCCTCGCCAACCTCGCCCCGCAAGAGCGCCTGAACTTTCGATTGCCGAAAATCGATATGCCCATCGTGTTTTTCTACAAGAAAGGCGGGAAGTATGAGACGAACGGGGTAATTGACACGCTGGTGCTGGAACCGGATGCCGGGGTGTTTACAATCTGCTGGCGGGCCAGTTTAGCGCTGAAACGCAATATGTTCGAGATTTCGCAGGTTTTGACAGGGCAGATGTCGCAGGGTTGGTGGCGGGCGAGAGAACTGGGCAAAACCTGGCAACCATCGCTGGCCGATGTTGTTAAGGCAAACAAAGCGGAAGCCGAGGAAGCATCATGACGGCAAAACCGCTAGCCATCACCAGCGTAGGCATGATTACCGGCGTTGGTTTGAATGCTCCCGCTTCCTGTGCCGCCATCCGTTGCGCGATAGACAATTTTCAGGAAACCGGCTTCATGGACAATGGCGGCGAGTGGATAATGGGTTGTGAAGTGCCTCTAGAAAAACCCTGGCGAGGCAAAACCAAATTGATCAAAATGGCTGCCGCCGCCATCAAGGAATGCCTGACCAATAATAAAAACCTCGATCCGAAAGCGACCCCCCTCTTGCTTTGCCTGTCGGAACACGAACGCAAAGGGCGTGTCATCGATGACGATAATCAGTTTTTTCTTGATTTAGAAGCTGAATTGGGTTTGGTGTTTCATGAGAAATCCAGAATTTTCCCGATGGGTCATGTGGCCGTTGCGGTGGCGTTGAATCATGCCAGGCAATTGTTTCAGGAATTACAAATCAGACATGTTCTGATTGCTGCCACTGACAGTCTGCTGGTTGCGCCTACCTTGAGCCACTATGAAGAGAATGAACGGTTGAAAACCAGTAATAACTCTAACGGTTTTATTCCCGGTGAAGCCGGTGCTGCTTTAGTGGTTGAGCCGATATATGCAAAACAGGAACCCCAACTGATTTGTCATGGTTTGGGCTTTGGTATTGAAAAGGCACATATAGATTCGGAAGAACCACTAAGGGCTGACGGTTTAACAGCCGCAATTAAGGATTCACTGAAAGATGCAGTTTGTGGGGAAAGTATTTTGGATTTTAAAATAACCGATATCTCGGGAGAACAATATCATTTTAAAGAAGCTAGTTTAGCTTTTAGCCGCATAGACCGATCGAAGCGAGGGGAGTTTGAAACATGGCATCCGGCAGAATATATCGGCGAAGTTGGCAGTGCAACGGGATTAGTTATGCTTGCAATATTAACAAAAGCTTGTGAAAAGGGTTATTCAAAAGGCCACAATACTTTGGCTCATATGGGTAATGATGATGGCAAACGATCAGCCATCATTTTTTCTTGGCAAATGGTTAGAAACAAGTAATGGGAAATAAGGTATTTGCTAACGATCGAGAAGTGTCATGCAAAAAAGCAGATGGCAAGACTATTTGTGAATTCCCCGACGTCTGTTTTACCCCGCCTGAAAATCCTGCAACTCCACCCGGAGTTCCGGTACCTTACCCGAATACAGCTTTTGCAAAAGATACAGCAGAGGGTAGTAAAACTGTAAAAATATCGGGACAGGAGGTTATGTTAAAAGACTCATCGTATTTTAAAACATCAACTGGCGATGAAGCTGGGTGTGCTGCAAAAAAAGGGGTGATTACCAGCACAATACAAGGAAAGGCTTATTTTATAAGCTGGTCGATGGATGTAAAAATTGAGGGTGAAAATGTTGTTCGTCATCTAGATATGACGACGAATAATCATGCGAGTCCCATGGCTAATGGTTCTGCGCCGATGGCGCACATTGACAAAATGGCGATTGGTGGGCCCGTACCGAGTTGTTCTGAGTTAAAAAACAAAAGATCAGCGTTGAAAGCAAAACTACCTATGAGCAAGAAAAGTAAAGCAACTACTGCTGTAGGGGCTACTGTAAATGATGGAAAATTGGTAGGGGTAAAAGCCAGTGCAAGTTCTGTAAGAGTTGGAGGAAAATATAATGGCAAATACAGTAAGTTTGCAAAAGGTATAAAAAAAGGTGGGAAATCTAACGCTAAGATATGCGGCAAAGCTGATGAAAATTATAAATATGCTCGTGGACAAGCTAGGCCAAAACAAGGCCATGCTGAAGCAAAACTAATAGAAGATTTTTTTAAGGCTGGTGGCGAAGGACAACTTATAATTAGCGTAAGCAAAAAGCCATGTCCTCATTGCCTGGATTTAATAAAAAAAGTCAATGGGCCAAACAATGAGTGTAACAAAGTAATAATTTGTGAAAACGAAAGCTGGAATGAATAATGATTATAAATTCTCCAAATTATATACCTTTTAAATATTTATGTAATCTATCAGAACCTTATGATTGGGATGATTGGGATCCCTATGAAGTAATAGGTGAAATTAATGAAGATTTAGTCGATAAACTGGCTAAGCTCTCATATCAGGCCGTTGTAACTTTTTCAATAGGCTGTAGCGAGTGGGTTATCTGGAAATTCAGAGAAAAAGTTGATGATCCAACACCATATCAATATCTTGAGGCGTGCTGGATTTATATTCTAACAGGAAAATATGAATCACCTCCTGAACTGGAAGATGATGACTGGAAAGGAGAGGTTCGTGGTCCTATCAATTTGTCATTAATGACTATTCTAAACTCAATTTATGGAATCGAAGATGAGTGTCCAGAAGCTGAGGCGGCTTATGCCGATAAAATCGCTCTTCACATACTAGGAAACGATCCCCTATATATAGAGTGGAGAGATAAAGTATTAACTAGACTAAATGACTTTTTTCCTAGAAAAAAAGATAAAGAAACGACTACTTTTGTTCCAAGAGAGATATTAGATACAAATACCGAATTTAATTACGATGATTCGGATAGACTGATTAATAATCTTATATCTAGTTTAGATACATTAGGTAATCCATTTATAAGCCCTTAACCCGCAAGCAGGTACCATTTAATTCTTTGTATCAATTTAGCGTAAAAATGCAAACGTTGCAGACAAACCAAGTAAGCTGGATCAGCTTAATGGAGAGTTCCCCAACTTCCAATGAATTATTGCAGCTTGTTGACTATTTTCCTGTGTATGCGTTTGATAAATTACACAGGTCACTAAATGCTGTTTTTTGATGTCTAAGATATTTTTATATGTTCCCCACCATCATCCCCCACATCATCGACCAACACGCTGAAGAATCCGCCTTCCTCTGGCTGCTCCGCAGTTATGCCGTCCACGCCCCCCACTACCGCTTAAAAGACCTCGCCAAACTCGACAACCGCGTGGAAGCTCATTTGGATGGCTTGCGCATCGCCGGGGCGGAAGGCTGGGATTTATGCGAGCAGGCGCTTAAAATCGGCGAGGCCGGCGAATTGTTTGCTGCTGGCTTGTTGGCGCTGGAAACCAGGGACCAGCAAAAAATTGCCAAAGTCATTGAGGTTGCGGAGACTGCCGGCGAGACGAGCAAAGGCTTGGTATCGGCTTTCGGCTGGACGCAACCGGCAAAACTGGCCGGAACGGTGCAACAGTTGCTGAGTTCGAAGTCAGGTTTTCAGCAACTCATCGGCTTGTCCGCTTGCTCGGTGCATAGGGAACATCCGGGCAAAATTGTTTACGATCTGCTGCGTGATAGCCAAGCAGAATTACCGTTGCGTGTCCGGGCCTTACGGATAGCGGGCGAACTGAAGTGCCGCGACCTGGTTTACAATTTACGCGATTGTTTTCGAGACGAGCAGGCTATCATCCGTTTTTGGGCGGCGTGGTCGTCAGCTTTGCTTGGTAATCGCGCCGAGGCCCTGGATGTCCTCAAGACCTTCATGGTGTCCAACTCGGGATCGTTCCCCAGCGCCTTGCCGATATTAACGCGCGCCTTGCCGAATGAAAGCGCGAGAGCATTGTTGAACTGCCTGGCACAGTACCCCAAACACCTGCGGGATTTGATCGCCGGCACCGGGATGGTAGGCGATCCGTTGTACATACCCTGGTTGATCAAACACATGGAAATACCGAAATTGGCGCGAGCGGCTGGAGAATCGTTCAGTCTTATCACCGGCACGGATATTGCTTACCTGGATTTAGATGGCGATAAACCGGAAGGTTTTGAATCGGGACCGACTGAAAATCCGGCAGATACCGATGTCGCCATGGATACGGACGAAAATCTACCCTGGCCGGACCCTAAAAAAGTGCAATCCTGGTGGGATGCCAAAGGCCATCAGTTTCAAACCGGTGTCCGTTATCTGCTGGGCGAACCCATTACCGGAGCTCATTGCCGAAAGGTTTTGCGGGAAGGCTTTCAGCGCCAGCGTGCCGCTGCCGCGCTAGAATTGGCCTTGATGAATCCCGACCAACCCTTGTTTGAGATTCGCGCGCCAGGTTGGCGGCAGCAACGTTTCTTCCAGCAGGAGACAACGGCATGACTCATCTTCACCTCACTGATCTTCGGCTTATTGTCTTTGGTTTTCGCTTTTTTCTCAGCTCGTGATTATCTACGGAATGGCCGGCAATTATCGATCTCAGCCCGGGTGTGGCTGCGTATTGCTGTCATTTTTGCGGCAACGGCTGTATTACTGGCAGTGATAGTTTAGTCCGTAGGGCGGGTTAGATGCGCAGAGAGACTATGCGAAACGCCGACAAAACCTAATGCGCATCGTAACCCGCCTCCTGTTAGCGCTTTCCCGAAGCCGGGTTACGCCGCGTGGTTAATTCATCGTAAATCAGTAGATTGCCGGTTTGCGCGTTTAACCCGCCCTACAGATCTTTTTAGTGCATTGATTTTATCAAATACCTACCCTGTCACCATTGACCGCCGAAAACCCGGCGACTTAAAAAGGTACGCGATGCGTACCCTACAGTCTAAGAAATGATGGAAATGGGCCTAAATCCCCGCCCCACTCTCGAAAAACTCGCTGCGCACCTGCGCCTGGCTGACATGGCTGCCGGGCGGAACGCTATAGGTCAACCAAACGTTACCGCCGATAGTCGAACCGTGGCCGATCGTAATACGGCCCAATATCGTTGCGCCGGCGTAAATCACTACGTTGTCCTCGACGATCGGATGGCGGGCATTGCCTTTGACCAGGATGCCGTTTTCATCCTTAACGAAACGTTTGGCGCCCAGCGTAACAGCCTGGTAAAGCCTGACGTTTCGGCCTATCACCGCCGTTTCGCCAATCACGACGCCGGTACCGTGGTCTATGAAAAAGCTCTCGGCGATTTGCGCGCCGGGATGGATGTCGATGCCGGTGGCGGAATGGGCTGCTTCGGCAATGACACGAGCCACTAAAGGCGCGCCAAGCCGATAAAGCTGATGTGCAATCCGATGGTGGATCACTGCGTTAATGCCGGGATAACAAATAAGAACTTCATCGACGCTTCTGGCAGCTGGATCGCCTTCATACGCTGCCTGGATGTCGCTGTCGATCAAAATTCTGATTTTAGGCAGTTGGGCGGCAAATTCGCCGGTTATTTGCACAGACTGCTGTTGGGTGTCCGTGTCCAGCCCTTGCTGTTTGGCAGTAAATTGCAGTTCAAGACCGATCTGCGTATTCAGTTGCCGCAAAACACCGTCCAGAGTGTGCCCGACGAAATAATCGATACCTTCATCATTAATATCGGGCAAACCTAAACGATTGGGAAACATCACGGCAGCCAAAAGTTCGACAACATGGCTTAATACCTTGCCTGACGGCAATTTAGGCGGATGATCGAGTTGGCGATTTTCCAACGATTGCAGGCGTAAATCCCGCAATTCGGCAACCAATGCATCGATACCCCATTGGTTGCCGTTGCCGGTAAATCTCATATGGCGACGCCCTGCATATCGAACAAACCTTCGAACAGCGCAGAGCTCAGGTAGCGCTCGCCGGAATCCGGCAGTACCACCACGATGGTTTTACCGGCGTGTTCGGGACGTTTAGCGACACGTAAGGCCACAGCCACCGCTGCGCCGCAGGAAATACCGGACAGGATGCCTTCTTCGCGGGCCAGACGCCGGGCGTAAGTAATGGCTTCTTCGTTGCTGACTTGTTCAATTTCATCCACCAGCGACAAATCCAGCACATCGGGAACAAATCCGGCGCCTATGCCTTGAATTTTATGCGGAGCGGGTTTTATCTCGTCACCGGCGCGAGCCTGGGTCAAAACCGGACTGGCTTCGGGTTCCACCGCAATCGAGATGATCGGTTTATGCCGGGTGTGTTTGATGTAACGCGAGACACCGGTGATGGTGCCGCCGGTACCGACACCGGACACCAGGATGTCTATGGCGCCGTCGCTGTCGTTCCAGATTTCCGGCCCGGTGGTCTGCTCATGAATCCAGGGATTGGCCGGATTTTTGAACTGTTGCAGCAAAACATAACGCTCCGGGTCCGAGGCGGCAATTTCTTCGGCTTTGGCAATTGCGCCTTTCATGCCTTTCGCCCCTTCCGTCAATACTAGCTTGGCCCCATAGGCGACCAGCAATTTGCGGCGCTCCAGACTCATGGTTTCGGGCATGGTCAAGGTCAGCGGAATACCCCGCGCCGCCGCGACAAAAGCCAGCGCAATTCCGGTATTGCCGCTGGTCGGTTCTATCAATTCCTTACCCGGACCCAGCAAGCCGCGCTGTTCGGCATCGTTGATCATCGCCGCGCCGATCCGGCATTTCACCGAATAAGCCGGATTACGGCCTTCGATTTTGGCCAGCAAGGTGACCGGCGCGCCTTCGGTGATACGGTTTAGGCGTACCAGGGGCGTGTTGCCGATCGATTGAGAATTATCTGAATACCAGTGTGCCATGTCGTTTTCCCTGCAAGTTATTTAATACAAAAAGTGAATGTGCTTTAAGAAATATACGCCTCGCACATCAAGTTTGATGTGCGATCGGGTATATTCAGCTTCCGGAGGTCCAGTCAGCATTGGTCTTTAAATACCATACATGGTTTGCATAAACGCTGTCAATCGGCCCCTTGAAGTACGGGCGAGTTGATGGATGCGTTACTCCATATTAGGTGTTGATAGTTCCACCTTTGCGGCCATTTTCGCCATCGGAATCCGAACCGGCTGTATACTTAGCCCCCAATGATCGTTAGTTTGTTTATGTGACTTACAAATTCAGTCGTTTATAATGCCTGTGGGACTTTTGTGCCGTTTGTTTAAAAGCCGGGAACCTGATTTGACTAAACTATTTTATATATCGTTATGACAAATACCATATCAGTCACTTCAGTCGAAGCGTTTATGCCGCACGGAATGTGTTTACTTTGGCGGCCTGATTTATTGTTAACGCATGTCATATCCGACTCTTTAATTGCACTCTCCTACTTCTCCATTCCAGTGGCGCTCCTTTATTTTGTCATAAAGAGGCAAGATCTTCGTTTTAGATGGATATTCGTTCTTTTCGGCACCTTTATTATGGCCTGCGGCACCACGCATCTGTTTAATATCTGGACGATTTGGCATCCGGATTATTTTTCGGAAGGACTTGTAAAAACGGCAACTGCCCTGGTGTCAATAGCGACCGCTATCCTCTTATGGCCGTTGATCCCGCTTGCCCTTAAATTGCCGAGTCCAACCACCTTGGAACACGCCAATTTATTGTTACAACAGGAAATTCTGGAAAGGGAACGTCATGAAAACCAAATCAGCCTGTTAAACGCAGGGCTTGAAAAAAGAGTCGAGGAGCGAACTCAAGCCTGGCGTGAAGCCAATCGTCTATTGGCCCAAGAAATTCAAGAACGCGAGCAGGCAGAAGAAGCGCTGAAGGATGCCGACCGCCGCAAGGACGAATTCTTGGCCATGCTCGGCCATGAATTGCGCAATCCCATCACACCCATCGCAACTGCGGTGGAAATTCTGAACAAGCAGTCCCTGGATGCGCCGACCATGAACTGGGTGTGCGATGTGCTAAATCGCAACGTGAACCAGGTTTTGCGTCTAGTGGATGACTTATTGGACGTTTCGCGTATTACCCGGGGATTGATTAACGTTGAACAACAGCGGATTGAACTGAACGCTTTGTTACAAGAATCCGTGGAGGCGGTTCAATCGCTAATCCAATCCAAACAACAAACCCTGGACCTACAACTGCCTGAAGCGCCCCTTTATGTGAACGGCGACCGTGTTCGCCTTGTGCAAGTGTTTAGCAACCTCCTTAATAACGCCGCTAAATATACGGCAGATGGCGGCCACATTGAATTGAAACTTGAGATCGAGGGGTCGTTATTATCTGTTCGCATCAGTGACAACGGCATGGGCCTTGCACCCGAGTTACTGCCTTATATCTTTGATCTATTCGCTCAGGGAGAAAGATCGCTGGCTCGATCCGAAGGGGGGTTGGGTATTGGTCTGACGCTGGTGAAACGGCTGGTTGAGCTGCATGGCGGACATATTACAGCCCACAGCCAGGGCATCGACCAAGGCTCGACGTTCATAGTGCGCTTGCCGCGGCTAGTTGAGGGTTCAACACAAAGCGACATAGTAAACCAATCGGGTTTACCCCCGGAAACCGGGCAGGGCCTTAAGGTATTGCTGATCGATGATAATCAGGATGTTTTAACCAGCGTTTCTATGTGGTTAACAATTTCCGGCCATCAGGTAGAGATTACACACAATGGAACCCAAGGCATCTTAGTAGCTAAGGACTTTAAACCCGATGTCATTGTCGTGGATATAGGGCTGCCTGATCTTGACGGTTATCACGTCGTCCGAAAACTTCGTGACCAGCTTAACGGCCAACAGGTTTTAATCCTGGCCTTAAGCGGCTATGCCCCGGACAAGAATGATGTGCGGGGACAAGCCGCCGGCATTGATCATTACCTGATCAAGCCCCCCAATTTAAATCAGTTACGGCAGCTGATTGCCGACTACCAAAGCTCAAAGCACCATTAGGGTAGAGGTTTTTGACTTGGCAACCAAAATATTTTAACTTTCTGCCAGACCTTTAATTTTGTCCAGCAACCTATCTATTAATTTTTGAATTTGATCAAACATAAGGGTCACCAAAAGACTTAACGAAAATGAAAGTTACTGATTAACGATGCCGTACCTATCAAAGCCGCTGAAAATAAAATTTCACCAGCCATGAGACCGGCCACGCCGGCCAGGTAAAAAACACCAATTAAAACATCTTTATAAAGGTTATTGAATTGTTCATTTCTTGTACCTCCGCCTCCAGATAAAAGCTATACGAGGTAATTAAATGCAATTTTCATACAAAATAAAATAAAGCTAATTTATTCAATATTATGCAAAAACGTGCATATCATATATCTGTCATTCAAGGCTCTAAATTGGTTTAAATGCACCAACTATGTGCAAAGCTCCACCATTTATGCCCTCAACAGGTGCTTACCAACACTTAGACGTTAAAAATCGTGTACAAACCGTTGATACTGAATCCGGGCAGATAGTTTTTTAGGGAGAAATAATGCAAACACACCAATTGCAACAACCGGAAAGCACTGGCGGACAGCTTTGCACAAGTTAAAAACCAGTGACTATTCAGCGTTTTCACGGAGGCGGGGCGGACACCATCGTTCCCACGCTCCATCATGGGAATGCATCCCTGGACGTTTTGCGTCTTCTTGATGAGCGGCGAGCGGAGATACTCAATGAGCAATTGCGGGTGATTTTTACGTCGAATAGTTACATTTTACCAAGCACATACCTTAAAATCTTTGCCTTCCCAACACGCCGGATCCTTTACGCTCCTTTTTGCATTTCCCCATCGCGAGTTGACTCCATCCGCCATCAAGACCGCTAACTTCTGCAACCCCTTTTTTAACAATGTTTACGTTGACCATATGTATAGTATCCGTTAGTGGTTTGTTATTTGCCGGATGAGATAGTGAAAACGATCCCTTTTTGTTTAGCAAAAATAAACATGTTCCGTTGTATTTTGTTTCGTTATTACTACAATCCGGCATTTGACATTCTTATCTTTTGCAAAGGATAGGCTTGTACAAAGCATTAAAACCAATATTCCAATAATTGTTTTCATATTATTCCCATTTTTAAAAAAAATAAATCAAAGCCTGCGTAGCGTTTTGGCCTTTGAACCCGCGTGTGCACGAAAAGCATGTGCCCACCCTGGTTTATTATTTATAGGAGCAACCAATCAATCGACCCCTTTGATATTTAACACCACAAGTATCGCGCTTAACAGCAGCCATGCTGCCAGCATATAAAGCGCGTTGCTTAAATGACCCGTCGTCTCTTTTATCCATGCCACCAGCACCGGGCTTAAATATCCAGCCAAATTGCCGCAAGCATTAATCAACGCAATACCGCCCGCCGCCGCTCTGCCCGTTAAAAACTGCGTGGGCAATGACCAGAATACCGGCAATGCCGCCAGGATGCCCAAACAAGCCAACGATAAAGTCAATAAGGCAAGCGGTAAAGAGCCGTTATAAACGGCGCTGAGTGTCAGGCCGGCGCTGCCTAATAAGGCGCTTAAAGCAAAATGCCAACACCGTTCATTACGTTTATCCGAGGAATGCCCGATAATGACCATGCCAATCGCCGCCAGCACGTAAGGAACAGCGGCTAATAAACCCGTTTGTTGTAGATTTTGCTTGCTCAAGGCGTTAATAATTTGCGGCAGCCAAAATGAAATGCCGTACAAGCCCATCACAACAGAAAAATAGACGGCACTTAATAACCAGACTTTGCTGTTCGTTAATGCCTGCCTGACATCGCAGCAATCACCAATTTGATTTTTTTGCCGCTCTTCATGCTGTAGTTTCCCAACTAGCCAAGCGCGTTCTTCAACGTTTAGCCACTGCGCTGAGGTTGGATCATTATCCAGCCATAGCATGACAACGACACCTAAAATCACAGCGGGCGCGGCTTCAAGCAAAAACAGCCACTGCCAGCCCGTCAGGTTTGCAATACCGTCGAAACGCGTCATGATAAATCCCGACAACGGACCGCCGATAATACCCGACCAGGCAATTGCCGTCATGAAGGCCGCTGTGGCTTTAGCCCGACGCCCGGCAGGATACCAATAAGTAAGATACAAGATAATACCCGGAAAAAACCCGGCCTCGCCAATGCCCAGCAAAAATCGTAGCGCGTAAAATTGCAACGGCGAACTAACAAAAACCATAGCAGCCGATAGCAAGCCCCAAATTATCATGATGCGGGCAATCCATAATTTAGCACCCACCCGCTGCAAAATAAGGTTGCTGGGAATTTCAAAGAGAAAATAGCCCAGAAAAAAAATGCCCGCGCCTAAACCATAGACGCTGTCGCTAAAGCCTAATTGTCCGGACATCGTCAGTTTGGCAAAGCCGATATTGACGCGATCGATATAAGCAACAATGAATAGACTGATCAAAAAAGGCAATAGCCGTCTATCCAGCTTGCGATAAATCTGTTGGGCAAAAGCGGTAGATCGATAGTCTGGCATCTGGCTATTTTCGATTGGTTTGATTTTTGGAGTAACTCAATTTATTAAATAAATAAATTGAAGCGCTCTTTAATTTGCTTGTTTTTGTGTTGCACAGTTCTATACAGACTTGTATTATAACCGCAACACATTCGGAGGTGTTATGACACATGTTCAAACCAGCGAAACGGCATCCGTTTCTATCAATATCCGCGCAAAAGCCAAGCAGCGAGACCTTATCGATATGGCTGCCGATCGTCTCGGCCGCAGCCGATCGGATTTCATGCTAGAGGCCGCCTGCCGAGCAGCGGAAGATGTGCTGCTCGACCAGGCTTTTTTTACAGTCAACGAGGGCACGTTTGCTCAATTCCAGGCCCTGCTTGATCAACCATTGCCACCAACAGACAAACTGCGTCGTCTGCTAAAGAGCAAAGCACCTTGGGAGCAATGATTACATTGCAGCTTTCGCCGCCGGCACCGATTGCAGCAGACTATAAACTAACGAACTTTGACTGCGGGGAGCCATCTTTAAATGACTGGCTAAAAAAACGAGCACTCAAAAATCACGCATCCGGCGCATCACGCTGTTTTGTAATTTCTGCCGATTCGCGGGTTGTGGGCTACTATAGTTTATCGGCGGGTGCGATTAGCCATGAGGCTGCCCCTAAAGCCATGCGCCGCAATATGCCAAACCCGCTGCCGATTTTGCTATTGGGTAGACTGGCTATTGACCAGCGTTATCACAACCATGGCCTTGGACAGGCGCTTTTGCGCGACGCCATGCTGCGAGCGGTCAGCGTGTCAGGACATGCAGGTGTATTTGCTCTGTTGGTGCATGCACTTTCTGAGCCGGCTAAACAGTTTTATCTGTCGCGCGGTTTTGTGCAATCGCCAATTCAACCGATGACATTATTCATAACGCTGGAGACTATCCGAATCATTTTGGCTGAACCGGACTGATGGCTAACAGGAATTTCTTGCATAAACCGTTATCAATAAAATGAAAGGCGATGGTTTTCAACGTTCGTTTTTTAAAAAAGTGTTCTGTCCCTGTGGTTTTTCCCAAATTGGGGGAATTTACCGAAAATTGTTGGGGCCAAGTTAGACTGGTTAAGAAGAATCAAACACCTGTGTAATATTAGCTAGACACCCTAGCCTGCCCTTTCTAATGTGGGAAAACTTGCCTTAAGTAGGCCAATGAACTACAATTAAAAAATGAATTTTGAATGGGATGACGCTAAAAGTGAAGCCTGCTTTCGTGAACGGGGATTCGATTTCACCTATGCCGCATGAGCGTTTTTTGACCCGGATAGAATCGTGCAGGCCGATAACCGTCATTGCTATGGCGAAGATCGGTATCAATTGATGGGCAGAATCGAAATGCGCTTATTTGTCATTGTTTACACGCTAAGACATGAAGTCATACGCATTATCTCGGCCCGTAAAGCCAACCAACGAGAGATCAAACACTATGAAAACAGTACGCATAATGATTGATCCTCAATCAACTGGCGGGCGCATCGATCCGGCACGAGTGGATGCTACTACAGAAAATGATATTGCTCTGCAACTTGCTAAAGATGACGCCGAAGCCATGCTTGACGCAGCTAAATTTGCTCGACGGGTACGTAAGCGTTTGGGGCTAAGTCAGGCAGAATTTTCTCAACGGATCGATGTTTCACTGGAAACTATTCGTAACTGGGAACAAGGTAAGCGCTATCCAACCGGCGCAGCTAAGGCTTTACTCAAAATCCTGGATAAAGCCCCTGAAGCGGCGCTGAAGGCACTGAATTGAAATAGCCGGACGATCTGTAGTGGCAAGAAAATAAATCTGACAAAGTTGAATTACCCGACGGCGCAAAAAAGAGCAACAAAAGGCGGTCAGGTTAAATTATGTTTTGATGGCATCAAAATAATTCAACCTGCTCCCTTTTTTCACAATCTCTGTAACATTGGAACGATATACTGTTCAACTATACCGCTATTGGAACATCTTTTATAAGATTAATGAGACCACTATGAATACCGATATTGTTGATCAACCTGGTTCACGCCCTATGGAGATTATATTCAAGGAGCATCTTGATAACACCATAGAGTGCGGAAATGCTCTTAACGAGCTGTTCTTAAATCTTACGCAACCTGACGAATATATATCGAAAGTCAAACATCTGGAAGAAAAGGGAGACAGACTGACAGCGGAGGCCTACTGCAGTCTGGAATCGCTGACTTACTCAGAATATATTTATATCACTGAACAGTTAGTCAAACGCCTGGATGATATCGTCGATGGAATTAACGATACCGCCCGTCTTATTGATATTTGCCATCCAAGGATGATCGAGAATGCAGCGCACGAAATCCTATCGGCTCTTGTATCGATGACAGAAAAACTGCAGACGGAGATAGCGCAGTATCCGGATATTGAATTGGCAAGTATAAGAGCTTGCTGTAAGGCTCTCAACGCAAACCGCGCGGGGCATTGCGCGCTACGTCCTCCGCGACATGACCGATCCAGGCGGCGGTTTTTACTCCGCGGAGGACGCCGACAGCGAGGGAAAAGAGGGCAAGTTTTACTGTTGGACGGCGGCGGAATTGTCGCAGTTATTGACAGCGGCGGAATCTCAAGTGGCGGCGCGTTATTTCGGCGTCACGGAAGCGGGGAACTTCGTCGATCACAGCGATCCGCATCCCTTGCCGAACCAGAACGTCTTGCACATCGCCGATGCCAGCCTTGACCCTGCCGGAGCAGAAATCCTCGAATCGGCCAAAGAGAAAATGTTCCAGGCGCGCCTGGGCCGTGTCCGCCCGTCCCGAGACGATAAAGTCCTCGCCTCCTGGAACGGGATGATGCTCGGGCCATGGCCCGGGCATTTATCGTGCTGGGCGATGACCAGTATCGCGCCGCCGCGGAAAAAAACCTGGAGTTCTTGCGCGCCCATTTGTGGGAGGAGCAAAGCCCGGACCTTGCACCACCGCTGGCGGCAAGGAGAACGGGATTCCGTCCAGCTTCTTTCCGCCTATGCCCATCTTTGCGCCGGGACGCTCGACCTCTACGAGGCCACGCTCGCCCCGGCGCACCTAGTTTTGCCATCACCCTGGCCGAAGCGATGCTGGCCGGCTTCTACGATGCGGCCAATGGCGGTTTCTATGACAGCGTCGGCGCGGGCCATGAGTTGATTCTCCGCTGCAAGGATGATTACGACGGCGCCGAACCTTCCGGCAATTCCGTGGCAGTGCTCTCCCTGCTCCGCCTTGCGGCGATAACAGGGCGCAAGGAATTTGCGGACGCCGCCGAGAAAACGCTGCGGTTATTCGCCCCGCGCCTTCATGAGTTGCCCAAGCCGTCCCGCATCTGCTCATCGCCTTGGATTTTCTGCTGCACGAACCGTGGCGCGCGGTCGTCGCGGGCGATCCCGCGCAAGCCGGGACGCAGACTTTGCTTCGCGCCGTCCATGCAATCTATCAGCCTGGAAAAGTTGTCTTAAGCAACACGGGACCAGTGGAACCATTTGCCCAAACGCTCCCTGCCCCGGAGCGCGCCTGCGTTTATCTTTGCAGCGGCCACGCCTGCCAGCCGCCAACTGAAAACCCAGACGAAGTCAAGAAGACGTTGACGGGAACGTGCGATTAAAACCGTCGGTCCATTTTTAAAATCCCGCCGCCTCCCAGTTGCTCAAACGCGCCTACCGCGCGCCCTGGAAACACCCCGGTCAGACGTGAACCGAAATCAGTGGCAGAGGCAACAGGTTTGTAATTCTACGAGGGTTTTTCGCCATCGTTAGCAACCTGCCATTCCCCTTGTTTTACAAGGGTTTTCTCGTTGAAACCGTGGGGGTGGATTTTAATGGTATTGTAATATAATGCTTGACTGGGTGTGTGTGTGTGTGTGTGTGTGTGTGTGTGTGTGTGTGTGTGTGTGTGTGTGTGTGTGTGTGTGTGTGTGTGTGTGTGTGTGTGTGT
>CAVXZR010000132.1:0-139684 GCA_963765965.1 uncultured Pseudomonadota bacterium | reverse complement strand
ACTGATGACAGGAAAATCCGGTGCTCGTTTATGGGTAAGTGTCTTTTTTTTGTGTTCTGTTCGAGTTTTTAAAAAATCCACAAAATCTTCCACTTCCTCAATGCGGTCGGTTGGGAGCGATTGTATTTTTTCTATTAATGCCTGCGCGTTTTGCTGATGTGTTGTCATGGCTGAACCTGGTTTTTTTGTTTAAGGGATTTAGCCCATTGTCCTTTACAGCCTTAATGCTTGGTCTTCTCTTAGCCGCCAAGTGGCCGATGACAGGCTTTAGGTGCGTGAATTGGTTGTCTGCGTCCAGCGTTTGGTGTCGTGCATATGCAGTACGCCGGCGATCATGGTCTCGACGGCCTCACGTTCTTTCTCATCGAGTTTCGAAACAGCTTCAAATTGCAGTTTCAAGCGCTCATCCGGGCCGCGTTCGTTTGGCTCAAAAAGCAGCATATCCGCGCTCACATTCAGCGCTAGGGCAATGCGCCTAAAAACATCAATCGTTGGCTGCGAAGCGTCCGACTCATAGCGTTTCAGTGGCGGCACATGCATGCCGGTCTTGTCGGCCATTTGTTGTTGCGTAAAGCCAAGTTCCTTGCGAAGCGAGGACAAACGTTATGGGAAGCTCATGGGTAAGACAAAGAGATTTTCGGCTGTCATAATAGTAAGTCCTCCTTTTTTAAAGCTTGACACATAGTAGCTTATCAGGAACAAAAAAAATACATCAAAAAGATGCTTGACAAGTTTTAGCAAAAGGCAAATTTATGGCACGAATACCGGAAAGCGAAATAGAGCGGCTAAAGAGTGAGGTATCGGTCGAGCGCCTGGTCGAGTCGGCATTGATTCTGCTTGATTGGCAGGTAGGCAATCCGCCATAACCTCAATCAAATCCTCCTTATTAACGCGTATGTCGTAATCCATAAGGCCGTAGGGCGGAACCTGAAAGGGTTCCGCCAATTCGAAGCCGGTGAGCGTTCACTTTTGTTGGATAAAATGACGGTTGGAAAAATTGTCGGTTTGTTGATGTCCCACGAATGGTGGATCGCCTATCGGCATCCACCCTACGTTCTGCCGGTAACCTTTACGCATAATCGCATGTGAAGGGGTCACATGAAGGGGTCATTGACACCGGATGGCTAATGGGTGACCCCTTCATGTGCAACATGCTGCTCGCGCCGGTGCATGCATCCATGGAGTGTCTTTCATTCGGGGGTCTGCTTTAGTGTAAAGTTTTCCGACGCCGCTATTCCCCGCTTCGAAAATTGGGTTGCAAACAGGGCAACCCAATTTGTTTCCGAACCACCTTACCGGGTTAAGCTTAGCCTTGCTGTTTTTTTCTTCTTGCTGTGGCGGCCAGGCCTATCAGACCGGCGAAGAGTGTGGCGAGGCTGGAGGGTTCAGGGACAAATGTCGGCGGATTGGCATAGAAAGCGAGTCCTGCTGATGTGTTTATATTGTCTGCAGTTTCTGCATAGATTCCGCCGCCAATTTGGCCTGCGCTAGGGATGCTGCCGTTAACGTTGAGAGCTATTGCTATAACGGACAAATCCATGGTGTTGACGAATCCGTAAACATTAACGCCCGGAGAAGCCGGGCCTTCAGTAAATATATAGTCGTGATATCGGTATGAGCGCCGCTGGCGTCGGTTAAACTGCCGGCAGTGGCGCTTACCAAGCTGTCCGCTACGTTGTCCCATTGATAGGTGATGCTGAACGAATCGCCTAAGCCGTCATTGCCGGTTTCGGTGTAATCGACGATGGCTGCCTGCACTCGCCGTAAGGTTTAAGAGCAATCCTCAACGGGTATTTAACCCTGAAAGCATGATCGGCAGATCCCGAAAACCTGCCGGGAATTCATGGCATTGCCGGTTTATCAATAAAAAATGTAATTAATTCAAATGTTAACCTGAAGCCTGAGAATGAGGCGGTTATGCGAATGGAATGATTGCGTAGGATGCCGCCCATAGCTATTGATTAGAGTCCGCCAGTGTAAAAATTTCCGACACTGTCATATTGAATTGTGTTATCCCTTAGATGAACCGCTTCCTAAACCGCTTTATATCCGGCAAGAAACCCCAAAAATTCATCCGCAGGTAAAGACCGGCTGGCAAAAAAACCCTGGTACAGGTCGCAACGATGGATTCTTAAAAAATCGAGTTGGTCCTGGGTTTCGACGCCTTCGGCTATCACGCGCATGCGCAGGGTTTTTGCCATGGCGATAATGGTCGCGGTGATTTCCATATCGTCGCCATGCTCGGGTATATCTTCAATAAAGCTTTTGTCTATTTTCAACACATCCATCGGAAAAAGTTTTAGGTAAGACAGTGAAGAATAACCGGTGCCGAAATCGTCGATAGATAAATGCACGCCCAAGGCATGTAGGCGATGCAGAATTTCTATGGCTTCTTTCTCGCGTTTCATCAAGGTGCTTTCGGTTAGTTCCAGTTCCAGCAATCCGGCAGGGAAACCGGTTTCCTGTAGGGTTCGGGCTACCACTTCCCGGATGTCGCTATACAGAAATTGTTGCGGCGACAGATTGACTGACAAGCGCAACGGCGGTAAGCCGGCATCCAGCCATTGCCTGCCTTGCCGGCAGGTTTCCATCAGCACCCAATCGCCTATCGAGGTAATCAGGCCGGTTTCTTCGGCAACCGGAATAAAACGTTGCGGCGGGATCATTTCGCCGCTGGCGGTTTGCCAACGCAGCAATGCCTCGGCGCCAATAACCCTGCCGCTGTTGATGTCGATCTGCGGCTGGTAAAAAACCTGCAATTCATTTTTAACCAGGGCATGACGCAAGCGGTTTTCAATGTCGATGCGATCGCGGGCGGCAATGGTCAGGCTTTCGGAAAAATATTTAAAGCAGTTTCGGCCTTCGTTTTTGGCTTCATAGAGTGCCGTGTCGGCGTGTTGCATCAGTTGATTCGGGTTGGCGCCGTGCTCGGGATACAGGGCGATGCCGATGCTGACGCCGATCCGGACTTCGTTGCCGCTGGTCAGAGCCCAGACTTCGCTTAAGCTGGTGATAATTTCATTCGCCACCAGAGCCGCAGACTCGGGATGGGCGATTTCTTCCAGCAGCACCATGAATTCATCGCCGCCTATCCGGCAAATGGTATCCGATATGCGCAAGCGCTGAGCCAGCCTTGAGGCGACTTTTTGCAGCAATTCGTCACCGGCCAGGTGGCCGAAGCTGTCGTTGACATCCTTGAAACGGTCCAGATCGAGCATCAGGACTGCCAACTGATGATCATGGCGTTGCGCATTTTGAATACAATGTTGTAGGCGCGACAGAAATAAGGTGCGGTTGGGCAGCAGGGTTAGCAGATCGTGGTGGGCGAGAAACTCCAGATCCTGTTCGGAGGCTTTCAGCTTGGATATATCGGCAAACACGCCGACGTAATTGGTAATTTCGCCAAGCTGATTTCTGATAGTGTTGACGCTTAACAATTCCGGGTAGATCTCTCCGTCTTTGCGGCGGTTCCAGATTTCGCCTTGCCAGTGATCCTTGCCGACAATTTCCGCCCACATCTCGCTATAAAATTCGTCTGAATGCCGGCCGGAACTCAACAGGGAAGGCGTATTGCCGATGGCTTCGCTTTCGCTAAAGCCGGTGATTTGGCTAAAAGCGCGGTTGACCATCAAAATCCGCCGGTCAATATCGGTGATGATGACGCCCTCATGGATGGTTTCGAAAACTGCCGCCGCCTGTTCCAGATATTCTTCATTCTTTTTGATGTCGGTGATATCGGTGATAGTGCCGACATACCCTAACACGCTGCCGCCGCTGTCGGCTTCGGCTTCGGCGCGGCTGATGACCCAATGAATATAACCGTTGCTGTGCTGCATACGGTATTGATAGCTAAACACCGCTTGGTTTTGCAGGCATCGCCGCCATTCCAGCAACACAGGCTGCCGGTCCTCGGAATCGATAGCGATATGCCAGCCATCGCCGAGGGCCTGATCTGCCGATAGGCCGCTGATTTCGCACCAGCGTTCATTAACATATTCGAAATGGCCTTGCGGATCGGTTTTAAATATGCCGACCGGGGCGACTTTAGCCAGGGTGTGAAACAATGCTTCGCTTTGCTGCAAGGCCATTTCCGCTTGTTTGCGGGCCGTGATGTCGCGCAGGCAAAGCAAATAGGCTGACTTACCCTCCCATGTTAGCGGCGTTGAACGCATTTCCGCCCAGGCGATGCCGCTACGCCGAATCAAATTGATATCCTGATGTCCGCTTAGACCGGCGTCGATCGGAATGGCCAGTCGCTTTCCGGCTAAGGTTTCCCGTTCCAGCAAATGTTCGGCCGCATGGTTGGCGTAAAGTACGGCGCCTTGCGTGTTGACTACCAGAATGCCGTCGTTTATGGTTTCAAGAATCAGCCTTAGTCGAGTGAGGGTTTCTTTCATTTGCAAACTCAGACAATGATGGTCTGAGCGCCCGTGCCCTGGTTCTGGGTGGTGATGGTCGCCAGGATGGAGGATATGCGGGACATATCCCCCAGCAGCTTTAGGACAGGTTCGGGAAAGTCCCGCACCAGCATGGGCGTGGCGAAAACTTCATTTTCCAGGGCCTTCTCCGGCATGCCCAATACCTCGACAACTTCGAATACCCAATGGCTAGGTTCATAAATCCCGGCCAGAACCGTGCTGATTTGTTTAACCAGCCGGCGAGTTTCAGGGTTGAGCGATACCACATAAAGCGTTAGTACCAGTTTGTGGTGGGAAGCGCGGTTGTTTTCGTTCGCTACGGCAACCTGCGCGACCTTGGCGATATTTCTGATTTGCGTAGCCGATAAAGGTTTGCTGGCCAATTCGAATTGCAGGCCTTCATCATGCGCGGCTTTAAGCTGATCCATAAATTCGGCGGCAAAGGCGGTCACCACATAAATATTCAGGGTTTCGTCAAGGGTTTTCAAGCGGCGCAAGGTTTCCACGCCATCGATGCCCGGCATGCGTAAATCCAGAAAGATCAGATCGGGCCGTTTCTCTTCACTCATGGCGATGCCTTTCAGGCCGTTATCGGCTTCGCGAACTTCGTAGCCGCAGTCTTCCAGAATCAGCCGGAACGCGCCGCGTACCGCCGGATCGTCGTCAATAACCAGAATGTTGTTTACCATCGGTTTACTTTTGCCTTATCGTTAAATTTACCGGCTTGAGGGGTACAGGGTGTTAAAAATTTCCAGGCAACGCATGAGGTAATTGTAACCGTATATGACAACCCTGACCAATGCCGCTTTCGACGTCAATGGAGCCGCCTACATCTTCAACCAGGCGGCGCGTCACCGATAAACCCAGGCCGGTGCCTTGTCCCGTGGGTTTTGTAGTGAAAAAAGGATCGAACATCCGGCTTTGTACCTCAGGCCCGATACCAGGACCATTGTCGGCGATCGTTAGTTCCAGCATTTTGCCGTTGACGGCGGCGCTAATGTCGATTCGCGGCTGCTCTCTGCCCTGTAAGGCATCGCGGGCATTGATCAAAAGATTCACCAGAATCTGTTGCAGGCTCTCCGCCGTGCATTTTATGCCGGGCAAATTTGCCGGAATGTCGGCATGCATGGCGATGCCGGTTTTGCGTAGTTCTCCCTCTAATAAAAGCAGGGTTTGACCAAGCACTTCTTCCAGAGAACAATTTCCGGTTTGCAGGGATTTGTTAGGCATGAACACCAGCATATTCGACACAATTTTTTTAATGCGCAGAATTTGCTGCAACGCCTGCTTGAGAACATCCCTGGATTTGCCGTCTTCGCTACGGTCTGCAACATACTCGACAAAATTCATCACCCCCATCAATGGATTATTGATTTCATGGGCGACGCCGCCCACCAATATTCCCAGCGCGGACAGTTTTTCCATTTGCAGCATATGCTCCTGGCTTTCCTGTAATTGCGTATACGCCTTGCGGGTTTGCTCCAGCAGTTGCGCATTCTCCAGAGAAATGGCCGCTTGCGCGGTCAGCAGTTCGGTCATGCCGATTTTTTCAGCTGTAAACACGCCTTCCGATATACGGTTTTCCAGATACAGCAAACCGGTCAACCGGCTTTGCTTAATGACCGGCAGACATAGTACCGAGCGCAATCCCAAGGCTTGAACTTCCGGCGCGTTTTGAAAATCGCCTTCGATGCCGGCATCGCGCAGCACCACTTTTTCCTGGGTGCGCTGCACATATTTGACTATGGCCCGGCAAATATCCGGTACATTGTCCAGGTTATAATTGTGTTCGTGTATCGTGCGTTTGTGGCCGGCATGCTGTTCGGCAGCGACGGTCAGCTCGCCGTTTTGTTTGATCAATAAATAAGCGTGTTGCGCGCCCGAGCTTTCCAGCACTACCGCCATGATTTTTTGCATCAGTTCCGTTAGATCGACTTCCGCAGACAGCGCCATTGCGGATTTCATCAGATAATTGATGTCAAGATTGGGTAAAGTCGAGGGCTTGGTCTCGAGTTTTGGCATTCGTGCAGCGGTTTCAGGATTGAGATAGCGGTGGCGCGACTGTAGACGGTTATTTTTGGTTTCGGCCCGGCACAGCCGGTAATGCCGGCGTGCTTCGCCGTAATATAGTTCGGCATCGCCAAAATCCCGAGCCGTGATTAAATCGGCCAGCGCTTCGTATAAGTGTCCGCTTAACAAACCGTAGTCCTGGGCCAGGGCCAGCGCGACGGCATCCAGGTAAAGGCTGCGCGCCTCTCGATATTCCTGCCTGCATAGGGCGATTTCAGCGTGTATCCAGGCCAGATAGGGTTTTAACAACGGACCCAGTTGCGCCCAGGTTTCGAGTTTAGCCAGCAAGGGCGCGATTTCGGTTTCGATTTTCGTCCATTCCGGTTCTACAGGATGGCGTAGCCGGTTGAGAATGCGGAACACATACCACATGCGTTTTAAAACGTTATCGGTCAACCCGTGCATATAGCTTTCCACGGTTTGCAGGGATTTTTCGGCTGCCGGGTAGTCGCCGAGATAATGCTGGGCAAAACCCAGCAAGGCAAAATAACTGCCGGAGGCGGCCACATAATTGTCGCCGGCCCAGCGCTCCAGGGTTTTCTGCATATCGACAGGCCGGTCATCCGCTTTCATCGGTAAAACCCAGCCCGCCTGGACGGCTTCGGCAAGACTCACGGAGAACGACAACTGGTTCTTTCTGGAAAATTGCAGACATTCTTCGGCGGATTCTTCTATCCAGCGCAAATTTTTACTCTGCACCTGCAAATTCCACATCAGCGGTCCGTAGGAGAGGCCGGCGTTGTACAAATCGCCGCAGTTTCTGCCGGATTGAATGCCTTTGCGGGCATAATCGATAATCTCGGCAGGATGGCTGCGCGAGTGCATATTGCACCAGACGATACCGTTCATACCGCGGGTTGCGCCGAAGGTGTTCGGATATTTGGCGCACAGGTCGTGCGCCAGATCCTGATAACGGAAAGCCGGTTCGAAATCGCAATGTTCGCCGAGATTGAGTCCCATGATGGAAAACGAATAAATCACCGACTCGTCCATGCCCCCCTCCAGGCAATGCAGAGTCGATTGGGCAGCCGATAGATACAACTGCGGAACCTGTCCGCACATATACAGATCCGGAATCAGCTCGCTGTAAAAAGCCAGTTCGATTTTACTTTTGCGCTGATCGGTAAACGGCATATTTAAAATCTTGTTCCAGACATCGCCTTGCTGTTGAATCTGCGCCATTAGGGTTTTCATGCGCTCCTCGGCCGCCGGCGGGTCGCCGGGAATCGATTTGCCGAAATAGGCCAGGCCGCGATTGGCGGTGATAATCGCCTGATTGAAATTTCCGAACGAAGACAGCGAGGTGGTTTGCTCGGCCAGGGCTTCGGCGATGTCCAGATCGCTGTTGGCGTGTTCGATCAAATGGTTAGCAGCGTCTCCGAATTGACGTAATGGCCGCACATCAGATTGGTTTTGGCCAGGCGCTGATAGATGCGGAAGCTGAGCGAGTAAGCTTGCCGCCAGCAGTCGGCCGGCAGCAGGTTGTGGGCGTTGCCGAAGAATTCGTTGGCCGCTTCGCTGGCCAAAGCCGCCAGCGCCTTATTGCCGGCATGAAAATTGATGTCTACCAAACGGTAGGCGGTTTCCTCATCCAATTCGGCCGGCCGGCCCCGGTTAAGATGGGCGGCAATGGTGAACAGATTGTCCAGCGCTTCCAGGTTGGCGTTAGCGGCGACGGCATTGAGCAGGCAATTGCCGATACGCCAGTGCAGAATGCAGCGATCCTGCGCGGCGACTTGATTCAATACCGCTTCCTGCACCCTATCGTGCACGAATTGCAGGTCGTTTTTATTTTCCAGAATTAAACCCAGGCTGAGGACCGGTTTCAGGTGTTCAAACAAGGCTTCGATACTCATGTCCAGTACCAGCGTCGCATCTTCTGCGGTAAAACGGTTGCCCATGCAGGCGAAGTGATGGAGTATATGCAGGGTCTGTTCCGGTAGTTTGCGGACTTTGGCGCTAAACAGTTCAACCACGCTGGCCGGTATCTGCGTATCGCGGATCCGCGTCATGTCCCAACGCCAGTGTTGCTGGCTATCGGTGCTTAACAGACCCTCATTGAACAGCCAGGCCAGGCTTTCGCTGACGAACAGCGGGTTGCCTTCGGTGAGATGGCTGATGAATTCGGCTAGATGGGCGGTAGCTGCAGGCGTCGAATCGAGAATATACGCTACCATTTCATGGCAATCGCCCGGTGTTAGCGCCTCCAGCCGGATCTCGGTCAAGGCGTCTTCATCCTCCTGAAGCCGGCGCAGCAATTTGGTCAGCGGGTGGGCGCTATCGACTTCGTTATGCCGATAGGCTCCGATGAAAAACAGATAAGGATGTTCGCGATGAGCGGCAAACAGGTTTTGCAGAAAATCGAAAGTCGCGCTGTCGCACCATTGCAGATCGTCGATGAATAACACCAGCGGATTTTCCTCGGCCGCCAGACAGCCCAGGAAATGGCCGAACAGATTGTTGAAACGATTACGCGCTTCCACCGGCGGCAAGGGCAGGGGTTCCGGTTGCTTGCCGATGATGAATTCCAGTTCCGGCAGCACATCGATGATGACGCCGCCCTGATCCAGCAAGGCAGCCAGGATTTTATCCCGCCAGGCTTGCAATTGCTGATCGCTTTCGGTCAGAAAGGTCCGGATCAAATTGCGCAAAGCCTGAATTAGCGAGCTATACGGGATGTTTTTCTGGTATTGGTCGAATTTACCGGCAGTAAAATAACCGCGGTTTTTAACCAAAGGTTTTTGCAGTTCCTGAATTAAACGGGTTTTGCCGATGCCCGACAATCCGGAAATAAACAGGGAACGAAACCGGCCGGCCATGACTTCGGCATATTTCTGCCGAATCGTCTGGCTTTCCGCTTGCCTGCCGACCATTTTGGAGATGAAAATCACGCGCCGCCGCAGATCGAACCGGCCCAAAGTAAAATCGCCGACAACACCTTGTTGACTGTATTCCGTCTGGCAGCGTAATAAGTCCGCCAGTAATCCTGAGGCGCTTTGGTAACGTTTTTCCGGTTGTTTAACCGTCAGTTTGGCGATAATCTCGCTTAAGGCGTTTGGCAGGCCGGGGCGGATATCGCGGATTTTATCGGCTTCTTCCGCCAGATGCGAGTGTATCAGTTCCAGCGGGTCGATGGAGAAAAACGGCAATCTGCCGGTCAGCAGTTCGTAAAACAGGATGCCCAGCGAATAGAGGTCGGTGGTCAAATCCACTCGATAGTTGATGCGGCCGGTCTGTTCCGGCGAGGTGTAAGCCAGCGTGTTGCGGACAAATTCCGCATCGTATATAAAGTGGCTGACATCGCGGATATCCAGGGCGGTAATAAAATCGGTCAAACGCACAGTCAGGCTGCCCGGTTGCACCAGAATATTGTGGGGTTTGATGCCGCCGTGGGTAATGCCAGCATCGTGCACGGCTTGCAGGATGTCGGTCAGCGAACAGGCCAGCGTAAAGAAATCGCTGAGACTGATGGGTTGCCGCCCGGCAGACCAGATATTCAGCGGTACGCCGTCGAACCAGGGCTGGACGATAAACTGCTCGCCTTCATAGGTCTCCAGGGCTAGCGGCGTGCAGACCCGGAAGTCGTGGAGCACCTTAAGGCGTTCGATTTTCTGCTGCAAATGCCGGGATTGATCGTCCCAACTGGATAGCAGTTTCAGGCATTTGATGACTAGAGGATATTCCGGCACATGCTTGTGAAAGCCTTTGTAAACCACCGCCTGCAAACTTTCCCCCAGCTTGTCTGTCAGTTCGTACTTGTCAAGAACCGGGACTTTTGGAAGTGGCTTTCCGTTTGCTGCTGTATCTATCATTTGCCTGTTTTCCCTGAAAACAACACACCATTAGCATGGTAAAGCGATTGCGTGCCTTTAACCAGTATTGGAGGGCATGTTTTGTGTCATTTTGATGGACAGTAGGCAAATTTTTGCGGGGAAACCCGCATTAATCCTAAAATTTGGCAAGCACGATTTGGCATAGGACCGTAGGGTGGATGCCGATAGGCGATCCACCATTCTTGGGCCGTCAACAAACCGACAATTTTTCCTACCGGTCATTTTAAACAAACAATACCTACGCTCACCAGCTTCGAAATGGCGGAACCCTTTCAGGTTCCACCCTACGGACCTCTTTTCAAATGAATTTAAAAGGAGTACAAATCACCGAAATTAAATAAATAAACGCTTGTCATGCCTTGGAAAAGGAGAATTGCTTATGAACGACATTTATCATCAAGGCAATCTTGGCTTACAAGATCAATTCGATTCCCGAAAATTAGCCGACCGTGTTAATGAACTGATCGTACATGATGAAATTACCGATGAGGAACGCGAGTTTATAGAAACGCGCGATATGTTTTTCATCAGTACCGTAGATGAACAAGGTCGGCCAACCGTTTCTTATAAAGGCGGAGACACCGGTTTTATTCGTATCATCGATAAAAAAACCATTGCATTTCCCGGTTATGACGGGAATGGCATGTTTTTAACGGCTGGAAATATTGTCTCCAATAATGAAGTCGGGCTGCTTTTTATCGATTTCGAAAACCTGCAACGGTTACGTCTACACGGTACAGCCAGCATCAGTGAAAATGATGCACTGCTTAGCGAGTATGTCGATGCAAAATATATTATCCGTATCGCTATCCGAAATTTATTTATCAATTGTTCAAGATACATTCATCGGTATAAAAAAATTGAGGAATCCGAGTATATTCCCAAGGAAGGCTATGAAGCGCCTGTTCCTGAATGGAAAAAACTGGATGTGGTGCAGGACGTTCTGCCTAAAAAACCTGACAGGGGGAACTTTTAGAAAATCATACGGTTCTAAAATAGATATCGATAGCTTATCCAGGGATTTGCAGCATTCAGGCAAAACGGAAACGTGTTACTCAACAAGTAAATACCGGGAAAAGGAATCTATATGCAAACCAGCGCAATATCCACCGGCCAATGGCTTAAAACGCTTTCGGAAGACTATTCAAACCATGTAAGGCAGAGCGTGTTCTTCAAAAAAGTGGCTGAGGCCACTTCCCCGGCAGACTTTAAATGGATTCGGCAGTTGTATTATTTATCCTGCGACTTCACTGCCGCAGTGGCTTTGCGTTACGCCAGCTGCCGCGACTCGCGCTTTCGCGACGCTTTTGGCGAACACGCCGCCGAAGAAGTGACGCATCCGGCGGACCTAGCCGTATGGATGCGCGAATTCGGCTTTCTGGCAGGCGATGAAGAGCCGGCCTCAGTGCCGCCCACCTTGGAGACGCTTGCAACATGCGCCTATTTAATCCGTTGCGTGATTCGCGAACCGATAGCCCATCAGGTCATCACCTTAAACCTGATGTCGGAGAGCATTGCTTACGTTATGTTCTCGGCTGTCAATCCGAAACTGGCCGAGTTGGGTTTAGAGCCCAAAGGCTACTGGGAAGCCCATGCCAAAGCCGATATGAGACATCAGTTGTTGGGTCTGGACCTGCTGCCGCCCTGCGCTCCCGATTCGCCGGCCGGCAGGGGCTATGTCCGGACCCTATGGGAAGTGAGCACTGTTTTTAAACAAACCTACGATTCCTGGGGCGGTATTCCGGTAGAACAAAAACTGCAAATACCTTATCCGGCGGACTTTATTCTCAATCGATCAGCTTGAGACAGCTACCACTGGGTGCATTTAAATAAACGGCCTGGCTTAGGTTTTCGGAGCCTGTCTGTTTGCGATTTCCGATTGGGTGCGTTCTATATTTTCTTTTACGGAGCTTACCCAACTTGCGGGGGTAGCTGACGTATTCCATACGCTTAACGCGGCATTATAAGCCTTAACCGCTTCTTCCAGCCGGGCAGTGCCGGAATGGCGTTCTCCCAAAGTCGTGAGAACCTTGCCCAGATTGTTTTGGGTCTTGGCCCAGTATAGCGGAAACTTTTCCCGCGTTCTTTCCAGTAGCGCCTGCCTCAAAGAACTGACTGACTCTTCCAGCCGGGCAGTGTCGGATTCGCGCTCGCCCAATCTCCATAGCGCGTTACCCAGACTATGCTGGATCAAGGCCCACTGCAGCGGATCGGCTTGCCGTGTAATAGATTGCAGTAGAATCCGATAAAGTTCGATGGCATTTGCCAGCGGTTCGTTCTGGCCTTTTTGAACGCCAAAAGTGACGAGAGAATCTGCCAAGATCCGTTGCGTGTCTTGAAGCGCCTTTGCATTCCAGCCCGGTTTATTGCCGCTGTTGTTAACCAGTGCTTGCAGCTCTTCGATGAAGGGGCGGATTTTGTCCGAGACATATTGGCCTTCCTGTTCGGAAAATGCTTGGCTGCGTGTCAAGATAATCGCCCGCAATACCGTGGTAAGATCGTTGACCGCAATGGTCGGTAATTTTTCATCGCCGCCCGCTGACTGCGTGTCGTGATAAGCATCCTCATGAGCCAGGGTTGTCCAGAACAAACTCGGCAAACCCTGCTGTTGTTTTTTGACCAGGCCCCAGATCAACACGTCAAAGTTATGCTTTTGCAAAAAATCTTTGGCCTTGCGGTGTCCTTCTTGAATATTGGTTTGCTCGACTTCACTGTTCAAGCCTATCTTGAAAGAAACCGGTATCACTTCAATCGCGTGTATTTCTATGGTTTTAAGCTCATTCCTCTGACTGGCGAAGTTTTGCAGATCACTAGTCAACGCCGTTTGCGTTTCTTCATCCGGATCATTTTCCAGGTAACGGTGTCCGTAAATTGTTTATAGGTATGCCATTAATGCAGGTCGTAGCTTTAGCTCAAAGAGCCATAGAGAAGGCTTTTTAAGAAAACTGTTTTTAACGAACCTCCATGCCTGTTTGGTGATTTTAGAGAGTTTTTTAAAAAATGCGCGATTGTAGTTGCCTTCCCAGTTAATACAGTAATCCGTTTCTTTTCTTTGGTGTCTTTTTTGCTGGGTTTGATGATCCTCTTCCAATCCAAGTTCTTGGGCTTTTTTATGGAGGAAAAGTCTCATCAATAGATGCGTCACCAAACCTAAAAGTGCTTGCTGCTCAATGGCGACTGACGATTTCCCCCAGGCTTTTGAATTGGCCATGTCTGTTTTGTAGTTATCAAAATATTTTTCTTCATCCCAGCGACGATGATACAGAAAAGCTATCATTCCCGGTGTTAACGTCAGATCGTTGCTTAGATAGCTATATTCCTTGCCATCCGGTGAAATAAACGTGATCAACCGCCATTCTGCTTTTGAGCATTTAAGCTGTATCAATGTATCCGAAGTAATGCCGTCATTGACGGGGCTGACTGCTATAGCCAATTCCTTTAAAATTTTATAGCTAAAAGTGCTTTTCATTCGAGTAACCACGGTCGCATTGACATGCATTTTTCGCTGATCCCAATATCTCGGCTCAATAAAAGCGCGGTCAACGACATAAATTGCATTTTTTTGGCTTGTCCACCAAGAAGCAGCCCAAACTTCCTTAACAAAACGCATTTCATCAATCGATTTTGTTTCAGTATTAGAGTCCACTGCAATGCCGGCGCGCATGTCATAGGTGGTGAGTGTCATATGGCCTTTTCGGTTATCCGACCCCCCCTCATGCGGATAGCTGGGTTGGAAATGACTGGACTCATCTTGGTAAGTCGCATCAATGGCATAAAGAGGGCGTTCACTCAATTCGGCATAGGCCGCAAATCGGTCTGGCAATTCGCTTTGGGCTTCGGCCACTAAAAGTTGTACGGCATTCCGGGTAATTTGGGTGCGGTATTCATTAGCCAAGGCATCAGACCATGTTGACCGAGCCAAGGGGACACGGATAGCATACTCATCCACGTCAAACAGGGATTGAATTTGGTTACGCAATACTCCCTCCCCCTGCAGTTGGCGCAAGCAACCCAATAAAATAAAGAAATCAGCTGATAGGGTAAAAAATCGTTTCCGCGAGTAGCGTACTTTATCCAAAGCATTCTGCATGGGGCGGAACCATTCTTCTAGTACCTGCCGTTAAGTAAAATGGCGCTGAGCGAGGCGAGTCTTTTTGACATATATTTTGCGTAAGTGTATGATTATAATAGAATTATGCCAGCTCATTTTAATAAGCATGTCAAGCATTATTTTAGTTATTTTTCACGCCATTACGGGCTTCAGGATGGTCTGTGAGACGCCGGTTTTTCGCACCGCTTTTAACAATCAATTTGGTTTCTTGTGCTTTTGCGCCATCATTTCCAATGTATATTCCGGAAATTACGGCTACCTTACAAAAAAATTACGGACACCGTTATTTTCCAGGCGGGCAATGGCGACATTGAAATGTCCGGGAACAAGGGCCGGAATAGCGTTAAAGGTAGAAGCAATACTCTCGAATACAGGTTAAACGAATGGTTTTTTGATAATATCTTCCCAATTCCACCAGATAAAACCGGTTAGGGCGATTAAAGCAACAACAAACGCACCGGACCAGCCCCAATGATGAATAATCCGGGCTTTAATCTTTTCGATAAGTTTGTCCGGCGGGGCTATGAAATCTTCCGGTTTTATTCTCTGATCATCAGCCATATATTCATGCCTTATATGTAAGCGGCTCAACTCGATAAGAGGTTTATACCTCAGAGGATACTGCCGATGCAAGGAGGCGCATTAAGCCGGGTGTATTGGCGAAGCGTAATGTGCAGGATGATCGAAGGCCAATAAGCGTAATACGGCTATCGCCTATTACGCTCTATCGATTGCGCCTAATCGCGTTGTCGTAACTCTTCAGCGTATGCCAATGAGAGTAAAATACTCCAATATCGTTCCCACGCTCCGGCGTGGGAACGCATCCTCAGACGCTCTGCGTCTTCTCATGATGAGCTATAGGCTGAAGGAAACGACCTTTGGACGATTGAAGCTGATTAGTCACGAATGATAGTCAGGTTCGACAGAGAGATTGCCGGCTTTATCAGAGTGATTATTTAATAACCAGCAAAGGGTCATGCCCCTTTGATTAATTATAAAATCAATACGCCATATTGCTTAAAAGCCTTATCATCTGTAACCAGCGTATATCCTTCAACAATAGCTTGGCTGATGATGATGCGATCAAACGGATCGCGGTGATGGAAAGGCAGATTTTTTAAATAGCCGATATGCTCGATTTTTAACGGCAAAATGACGATTTCCGTCGGTAACAATGTTTCTATCGGTTGGGTGAGCGAAAGTTTGTCAATATTCCGTTTAAGCTCGATTTCCCATAAACTGACGATGCTAAGGAATTTATCATGAGCTTCATTTTCGATTAGTGAACTGGTTTCTAGGCTTAATTTAGGATTATCCGCCAAATGCCAAAGCAAAATATGCGTGTCTAACAACAAATTCATTACATATAGTCCTTGAAGTCGGCCAAGGGCTCGCAAAAATTATCGGCTATAAAGGTAATTTGCTGTTTAGCCGAGCCGCGCTTCAAACTGCCTGTTTTGTTGTTTAGCTGCTTTTCCGCCGTTAATTTGCTCATTAAAGCCATTTGCATTTCGATGGTGCTGATATATTGTTGAACAATATTGCTTGGCAAATCATCCGGAATATTAATAGTTACTTGCATGGCTGTTCCTGTTTAGTTGCTGTCGCGATACTTAAACGCCTCGATACCGAGTTTAAGCATTAACCTAAGGTTTCAAACAATTGTTGCATACTTTTTGATTACTGCGTAGATGAATCCAGCAACTTTTGCAGGGCTTCATCCAGAGAAATTTTTTCCGCCGTTTTCGATTATTGCCGCGAAGAATCACATGTTGCGGTTAATTGGGAATAACAAGTCGAGGTAATCACGCCATTGCCAGCTCTGTATTCTCAAAAGCTCGCATTTTACCGCACAAATAATCTTAAATCAATCGAGTCTGACCCCTTTGATTTTTGATTACGACTTTAATCTGTCCGGACTGCTCCTCTAAACAGGCTTTAAAAACTTTATATAAATCCCGCTGGCAAGTAGAATTGGATATAAGAAACATCAAGACCACGCTGGGCATGGAAACTCTGAGCTGTAAAAGCCCTCAGATGGGCGAGAAGGAGATGTGGGTTTATCTGTTGGCTTACAACCTGATTCGTTTGATTATGGCTCAATCGTCATTAATGGCTGATGTACTGCCACGAACTCTAAGCTTCAAGCATACCCTCCAGCTTTGGCTGGGATGGAGCGGAATCCGAAATCAGTCGAATGAACAAGATTCTATCGCTGGGCTTTTGCTTTTGGTGTCTGAACAGTCGGTTGGCAAGCGACCCGGACGAATTGAGCCAAGAGCTATCAAACGACGACCCAAACCTTACCCTCTGCTGACAAAAAGAAGACAAGAAGCGAGGGAGGATATAAAAAATATGGACATCCAAAAAAAATCAAGTAAGAATACCCTGTAAGTTATTGTTTTTAATAATATCTCAACGTTAAGTAAGTGCCATTCGAGTCTGACCCCTTTGATTGCTCAAGCCGATGCCATTCGTTATAATGAATGCCATTGTTTAACCATTCCAAAAAACCGAGGATTCCTTATGAAAGTCGCTGAACTCACGGTCGATGAATTCCGGGTACTGATCAAACAAGCCGTGCACGAGGAATTACAGGAAATCATCGCTGATCCGGATAAAGGCCTAGATCTAAACGGTGAAATCCAGATACGGCTGCAATCGTCATTAAATTCCGTGGTCCGGATTCCATTTGAAGAAGTAAAAAGCCGGCTGAATCTATCTTGAATTATCTGGTTCAATTTACTCCTGAAGCATTCGACGATCTTGCAGGACTTGATACAACTATCGCCAGACGCATAGCCGAAAAAATCCAACGGTTGGCCGATAATTTCGATCTGATCCAGCCGGAACCGTTGATAGGCCGGTATGCTCACCTCTTCAAACTGCGTGTCGGCGATTGGCGGGTTCTGTATACATTCGACTCTGTCCAACATTGCATCACAATTCATGTAATTGCTCATCGCAGTAAAGTTTATAAGTTCTAATTCTCAAAGCCTTACCTATAGCTGGATGGAGTTTATGAAAGCTGGACAGGGTATTCGCCCGGTCTGAAACGTTTTAACCACCTCAACACCATCAGCAAACTTTCACGGTTGTCTGAAACGTCAGGGACGGGGTACATACCTCGTCCCGCTCAAGAATTGGGTTAAATTAATATCTTTGAGATCGGGGTGTCTGAAATTAATATTTTATCTCACTAACAATCTTTAAATCAATCGAGTCTGACCCCATTGATTAATTGTTGTAATGTGAGAACTGACCCTGTACCCGCTACGTTCCAAGTCTTGGGACTGCCGCAGCAGCTCTTGGCAATGCCGCAGCTGCTGCTCTTGCTCTTGGTAATGCCGCCGCTGCTCTTGGGGCACCTTCTTCTGCTGCTGTGAGCACCCTTGCTGTAGTACCTAGTACAGATGGGGCTCTGGCAAGTGCACTTGCTCCTAATGTAGCTACTAAGCCTATTCCAGCATCTGCCAGGTTTGCACTGGTTCTACCCATACCTGCAGCCTGAAGACCTTGTGATGTTAATGAATCAACTTCTTTTCCTTCGATTGCAGTTCTTACACCTGAAACTACGGTATCAGCTCCATGGGCTGTTACTAGAACTCCTGCAGCTGCAATTACGACCCCTATCCCTACTTCTGAAGTTGCTACGCCAGCTGCAATCAGGGTAACACCTGCGTAAACTTCAAAAGCTCCTCCAACTGCTTTTAGCCCACCTAACGCTCGATCCCATCCACTTGATCCACTAGGGTCAACTAGTTTCAGTGGATTACCTGATACGTAGAAATATAAATTTACCGTATCGCTTATTCCGGTGGGATCTGTACTAGACCATCTACCCAACCAAGGCATGTAATATCGCGTAGAATGATATTCTAGCCCTGTTTCGTTATCGCGTTCCATGCCCGTGTAGCGGTAGCGTTTGGCCGCAGCTTTAACGGTGGCATTGGTTAACTGAAAAGACGTACTACCATAAGGATAATATTCCTCATATGAGATCAATTGCGTCTGATTATTCAATTCCAAACTAGCCGAGCCCAGATGATTGTCAAACTGATAACGAATCAAATGCTTAGGCAAGCTGCCATTACCCTGCGTCAAAATTTCCACCAGAGCGATACGATGCTTGCCGTCCATTAAATGCAGAGTTTCTCGCTCTAGGCCAATGGCTGAACCATCAGAGCCAAATTCCCTATAAATCTCAAAGCCGCCTAGATAAATACGCTCGTTCTTGCACGCACCATTTTGCCGCTCGGTGACCTTGCGCACCCTCTGCCCGGCGGCATCATAAATATAATAGGTCGTTTCCGGGGCTGTACCGGACTGTTGGCCGTTATTGACCACTTGTCGCGCCGTGGCGCTCAATTGATCCTTAAAATCCCAGCGCATCAAACTCAGATGCGGCATGGCGATCATATTGCCGTGGACGTCGTAGCGGTAAGGTTCGGTAATTGAGCCAACCGAGGTGCTGCTAAGGCGGTTGCAGGTTTTCCCCGCTTCAATCAGGCTGGCTTCCGCATAGCTGTAATCACGTTTCCACAACACCGGGCCGAATGCGCCGTGAACGGCGGGCAGGCTGCCTTGATGATGCAGCAGTTGCAAAAAATTGCCGACCTCGTCGTACAGATATTCCTCGCAATAGCCTTGAATCTGCGCCGGATTGCCGGGCCAGGACTGATTGACGCGCGGCGCGTCGTCGAAGCTTGAGGGTTCCGGGATGCCGGTCTGCTGGAAGAATTCGCGGCCATCGGCGGCAATCAATCTATACAGAGGATCGTAGAGATAATCATTGCTGGGCGTGGCGATGGCGTTGTTGAAATAAATGCTTTGCTGGGCAGCGTCGCCGATATGGGTGATATTTCCGGCCGGATCGTAGACATAACTTAAATCCTGAAAAGTTTGCCCGCCTTTCGCGGTGTTGAGGCGGATCAGCCGGAAGGTGTCGGGGTCATAGGCATAACTAGTAACTGCGCCATTGCCCAACTCTATGCGCTGGCGTTGCCCTTTGGCGTCGTAAGCAATATTGACGACCGTATGTAAGCTGGCCGTCTGCGGATCGAGTAGCGTGGCTGGTTCCGCGGGCTGCGACAGCCAGGTGTCCAGCCGGACCAGCAGATTTGCTTCGTTATATGCAGGACGGATGACGTTGAACTGTGCGCCCGGTTTGTCGCTATGCGGAGCAACTTGTTGAATGACGCGATTCAAGGCGTCGAATGCCGAACTGATGCGAAACAGTTCTCCCGGCTGAGTCCAATCGGGCAGGTTCTTGTAGTCCGGCAACAGAGTACGGGTAGCGTGGAGCAAATTGCCTTTAAAATCGTACACTTCGCTGTTACCTATGCCGGCGGCGTCGTATTGTTTAAAGGTCATGGTGCGCAGATTCAACTGGATGTCATTAGGCTGACCTTCCCCATACTCGGTTTTTTCGAACAAGACTTCTCTGTTCAGCGTACGCGGGTCGGAATCCGGCGTCGCGCCGATTACATAGTGATTTAAAGGCCTCCGCAATGCATCGTATTCGTTGCGGAAATTATGACCGCGGTTATCCCAGATGCGGATCAGCTTGCCGGCGGCATCGTTCAGCATCCAGCGCTCGCCGGCTTCCATGCTGGACTGGTGTATATGGTTGCCGAACATGTCGTAAGCGTCACGCATGACGATGCGGCCCAGCGGATTGTTGGCCTGAACCACGGCGTCGCGCACGACACGCTGATGGCCTTCGATATCCAGATCGACGCGGGTTTGATATTTCAAAGCCTTGCCCTGGCTGTCGAGGCCGTTGTCGGCCACCGTCAGCATGGTATGGCCCAACGAGTCCAGATAAGCCAGGCTGGGTGTGCCGGCATGGTCGGCGGCGGTTTTTTCATGCTGACCTAGTTGGCCGTTGCGGCGGCGGTCGTACCAGGTGGGCAAATAGTCTGCCGCCGGCAGTTGCCGGAAGAAGCCGCCGACATCGGCGTCGGCTTTTGGATCAAGCTGAGTGACGGTGTCGTTGACATCCCAGGTTTGCTGTGACCAGGCGTCGAACACCACTTTTTCGTAGGTGTGATTGGGGTGAAGCGTCGCCACTACCCGTTCCACCGGGTCGTAAAACAGGATAGGTGTAACGCCGGTATCGGTCATCTCCGGCTCGGGCTCATAGAGGTGGGTGCTGCTGAAAAACGGCTCGTACTGTTTAACCGGCTTGCCCTTGTTATTGAAGACCGTGCGGCCCTTGCCTACCCAGCGCGGATCGCTGTTCCCGGAAACTGATTGGCCGCCTGCGTCGAGCTGCAATGCGCCGGGCGCGGCATCGCCGCCAGGCAGGGTTTGCACGGCGGCGCGTTGCGGGGCCAGACCAGGTTCGGCGGGGATCTTGGTTTGCAATTCGTGGCCAAAGCCGTCTGAGTAACCAAAACTGACATGGATTTTCAGCTCCTGCGGCGACTTTAGATCGCTGACATGGATTTCGCGGGCCAGGGTTGCGGCGAACGGTGGTTCACCGCAGCGCCAGTGGCGATCTAGATCATAGACGAAGCGTGAGGTGGCGCTCTTCAACAACGCCGCGGCCTGATCGAGCGGAGCGGCGGCGAAGGCTTGCAACTGGGCCTGCGTGAGATCGGCGTCAAAATCGGTGAAATCGCTGAGGGAGTCGCCCAGGTTTTCCGCAGCCTTGCCGCACAGCGCAGTCGCCACCGGCAGGCCGAGCACATCGTAGGCGGCGAAGCTGCGGTTGCCATTGGCGTCTGTTAATAGTTTGGGTTTTAATACCCGGTAATCGTAAATGACGGCGGCGGTATTGCCCAGCGCATCGCGGGTTTGTTGCGGAAATAGGTCTAGTTCGTAATCGATGAAAGTGCTGTGTCCGAATGGATTACGCACCCGGCGCGGCACAAAAAAATGGGCGGTCGCCTCGGCCAGTTCCTGCTGTGCGCCGGCTTTTTCCTCAACATGAAAATAATCCCGGCCGGATGGAAGCCACCAATGGCCATCACTGTCGAGGTCTACATAACCGCCACGGTCCGCGTCAACGCCAATGCCGACCGCTAACACTGCGGCCGGGTCCGGCAGCAGGTTTACCGGCGTAGCAGCGGCGGACGGGCGCTGGTAGACGCTGTGCAGCAGCCCCGGCGTAAAAACCAGTTTGTAGCTCTCGCCATACACAGCAAGAACTTCCAGGGTTTGCCGCGGCAGCAGTCGCGACAAATCGTTGCCGCGGTACAGCGTCCGCAGTCTATGGATCAGCCGCCGGTACAATGCGGCTTGCGTGGCGCCGGCGGCGTTGACATCTTCGTAGGGTAGGTCTATCGCGCCGTCGTTGGCGGCGGACAGCATGTTCTTCACCGCATCGAAACGGAATAAATTGGCGCCGTGGGCCTGCGGCTGGATGTGCGGGTTTTGCGCGGCGTAGGCTTCGCCGAATTTGATCAATTCGTAAGTCAGCACCTCTGCCGGCAAAGGCGCGCGGTAAGCGTCCGTGGCTTGCACGGCATTGGTGAAACTGCTATCGGTGAGCGTGACCAGCAACTGTTGCTGTTTGGCGCGGTCAAAATCGGTCAGCACCGTTGCCATATCCCGGAAGCGGCGGCCATAGCCGATTGCCAGCGACTGTTCGACATTGCCGTATGCATCGACCTTGAGGACCATGCTATGCGTAACGCGGGGATCGGCGAGATAGCGGGTATCGGGGTTTTGCGCGGCAGCGGCGGCATGGACAATCTGGCCATTGAGCACCGGATACAGCGTACGCTCGTAATGGAAGTCCAGTGTCTCTCGGGCATGAGTGAAAAAGACTGCGTGGCGGTTTTCGCCGCGTGGCTGAACAGACTGAATGGTGTAGTTGTGTTCGGAGACCGAATAGGGTCTGTCTGCGGCGGCACTGCCATCCAGCGCGTAGATTTCCTGGCGCAGGATCCCGCCTTTCAGCGAACGCACCGCCTCGCGGAACTCAGCGTTGGCTAGCCCGTCTGGCAGCACGGTGTCGTTCAGCAACATGGCCTCGAATTCGGCGGTCGTCAGAAAATTACAGGGTCAGTTCTCACATTCCAACATTATGCTAAACTTAATTCATGGCAAGACCTTTAAGACTAGAATTTCCGAACGCCCTCTATCATATTACTTCGCGGGGTGATCGACGCGAGGCTATTTATCGAGATGTCAAAGACAGACTGCAATGGTTGTCGATATTAGGCCAAGTTTGTGAGCGTTTTAACTGGGTTATCCACGGATACTGCCAGATGACTAACCATTATCATTTATTGGTCGAAACCATTGATGGCAATTTATCGAGAGGAATGCGCCAATTAAACGGATTGTATACCCAAAAATTCAATGGCCGGTACCGTGAAAGCGGACATTTATTCCAGGGGCGTTACAAAGCAATTTTAGTGCAGAAAGAAAGTTACCTTTTAGAGTTAACGCGCTATGTTGTACTAAACCCTGTCAGAGCAAGAATGGTTGCACAGCCGGAAGACTGGGAATGGAGTAGCTATCAAGCCATGACCCATATCAAAGCACCAAGACCATGGCTGGATGTTGATTGGACACTGAGTCAATTTGGAACAGATCGAACGAAAGCCATTGCGGCATTTCGACAGTTTGTTTTGCAGGGAAATGGGCTTGCTGATCCCAAAGGTCAGGTCAAAAATCAAATGTTTCTCGGCAGCGATAGCTTTATTGCTGAATACCGGCAAACAATCGAAAAACCGGAAAAACTGTCCGAACTCTCTAAAGCACATAAAAAATCTCTGGCTTTATCACTGTCAGACTATCAAAGCCGATACTCTCAAAGAGATGAGGCGATGGCAAATGCATATTTGTCAGGCGCATATACGATGGCAGAAATAGCACGGCATTTTAATGTTCATTACATGACCGTTAGCCGGGCTTTGAAAAAGGCCGAAGTTTAGTCATGTTGGAATGTTAGAACTGACACCGGCTGCGTTTAAGCACAGCCGATGGCCTATCAGAACCTGGGTGTTGCTCCCCGCTGGAGAAAAGGTGTGACCGGGAACAACCGATCTGGTGGGTACCGGTCATCATCATTAATGCGAAAAAAGGGGGCGAAATGAATTATTTTTTGATGGCAACTTAAAAATAATTTAAACCCTTTTTTGACCGTCAATGTATTAACGGCCTGCGTTGGGTTACGAAAAGCATGTACCCAACCGTAGCGTGTAATGTAGTGTAATTGTTCTTTACGCCCCTTTTTGCTAAAACTAGGCAAATTTAAACAAACGACAGAAATATTTCATAACATGGCCGTTGGTCGGGCTTTGAAAAAATCGAAGTTTAGTCTTGTTGGAATGTTAGAACACCGATTTTCGTTGCATATCTACGATCAACATGTTAAGTATGTTGACATAACAAAATCAACCAAGATAGAATCCCTTGAAATTTTACGGTTTTTCAAAAATCAGTCAGATTTCCGCTTTGACGGACATCAGAAAACCACATAAGGGATAAACCGTGACAATCATGCATCGAGTCGATTGGTAAGCGCCACCCGGCGCAAAGTGAAGGTTTGCCTCAGTAAAACCAAGAACAGGAAGTGTAGCAAAGATGATGTTTTACTCTATTGCAATGGCAGAAATTGCACGGCATTTTAATGTTTTTTTCATGATCGTTAGACGGATTTTGAAAAAGCCGAAGTTTAGTAAATGTTTGAATATTAGAACTGACCCCGTATTGCACGCTTTTCGTCAGAATGTCAGTCTAAATATTTGCCTCTCCCTTTGTTGTATGGTGGGATTTTTGGCTGGTATTTTTCCGCTGACGGTCCATGGCGCGAGTTTTGATTGCAAAAAAGCTAGTACTAAAATCGAAAAGATGATTTGTGACGATGAAATCACATCATTATCCGATGATGATTTGGATTTATCCTATTTACAAGCACTAGAGCGCACCGACAATAGACAACAACTTATTGATGATCAGCGGCTCTGGATGAAGACAGTTCGTAATGTTTGTCAGGATACGACCTGTGTGTTTCGCGCAAATCAAGAGCGGACAGATGTTCTGAACACCATTCAAACACATAAATGTTATTGGCTTGAACCACCTATTAAGAACGATTTAGGAAAACGCGCTCCGGTTGAACCTATATGTCGGGTGTTGGACGAAAATTTAAATCAGTTTTGCAATGAACCGCCGATGGTTTGTGGATTGAAAGTTGCTCCAAAATTCAAAGAAAAGATTATCTTTCCAGACTGGAAAGCTGTTGCCAATCCGAATCCTGCCATGATTGAAGAGCTTTTGATGGCCCCCTGGGCGAATGAAAACAGTGATAGTAAGAAAACATTATGGAACGAACAAAGGCCAGATATGGATACAGCCTTCGCAGAAAAACGCCTTAAACTATCAGAGGCAGAGATTGATCTCTATAACTTAGGCAAGGCGCAAACCGCCTATCGTCTCGACTATGGAAATTGCGAAGCTATAAATCCTCAGCTTAAGGAGCGCCAAAAATGGGGGCAAGCAAGTCATGTTGCAAACATATTAACCCTAATGGCGCCAATTATTTTTCATCAGTTGCAAAAGGATTATTCAATTTGGTTCGATCTTTCCAGAGAGGTGTTCTTGTACGATGGCAAAATCTACTTCTACGGAATGAATGGAAGTGATAATGGAGGTGAAAAATATAATGATAACAATTTCATAGTCAATCGATTTCGGGAAGAAAATTTCGACAATAAACGTAAGGTACTTATGATGAAAAACACCTGTATCTTCAATTATCGCCCAGTAGGAGGCGGATCACAATGAGTGAACTTAATATCGGCGATAACTATACTACCTCAACAACTTATAATGAGGTTCGTTATAATTTTATCCTATTGATGGAGGAAAGTGGTAATGCTAGCCTTGCTCCATACGTTGATTCTCAAGGTTGGATTACCATTGGTGCTGGTTTCAATCTTTCTGTTGCTAATGTGCGCAACACGGTTTTGACAGCTTTGGGAATTAGTAATGCGAATTTATCGTCATATCTATCGGCTAATTATAAATTACAGCCCAAAGATCAGGTTCTTAACGCACTTAGTGGATACAATTTGGCATTTACAAATGAAGATCAAGTCTACACAGTCTTCAACACTCTCGCTCAAACCTATGAAAGCATCTTAAACACTTGGTCAAACAAATGGGGGATAGGCATTATCCCTCAATCGCCAGAGCGTGTGGCCTTGCTTTCCTTGGCCTACAATAGTCCGGCCCTACTTGGGGAAAAGTTAGCGCAAGCATTGAACTTGTCTGATCCAAGTCTAGCCCGTGCCGAAGCTTGGTATCAAATTCGCTATTCTCACGCTGACCAGAATTGGTATCGTCGTTACGCAGAAGCCGCATTGTTTGGGCTTTATGCCAATCCGAATAACGTAACGTTTGCTGATGCAATTGCGGTCTATCAGATGTTTACACAGCATCGAAGTGAAATTCTTCAAGAAGAATATCCAGAAGCCATGAATGAAGCAAATCTTCTTCTCCAAAAGGATGGCTTCAACCGAACAGGGTACTGGTTTCGGTAACCCTGTCATTGTCCAACCCAAAAAAGGGGTCAGGTTACTTTATTTAATATGCTATCATTTTAATTTTATGTTGAAAGCCCGTTCTTGATCTTTCCATTATGGCCCGACTTCCCCGCATAGATTTACCAAACGTGCCACAGCACATCGTGCAACGCGGTAATAATCGCCAATCAATCTTTTTCCATGACGAAGATTACTGCACTTACCTAGAATTCCTACGTGAAGCTTTGATTAAAAACAACTGCAAGCTTTACGCTTACGTGCTGATGACTAACCATGTGCACCTATTGACAATAGGCGAGAGGTCAGGGGGAATTTCCGGTTTAATGCAATCGGTTGGTCGTCGTTATGTGCGCTATATTAATGCCACCTACCGGCGAACAGGTACACTCTTCGAAGGGCGATTTAAAGCCAGTTTGGTCGAAAGTGAATGTTATTTGCTAACATGCATGAGATATATTGAACTTAACCCAGTGAGGGCTGGGATGGTAGGCGATCCTGGCGATTATCGTTGGTCCAGTTACTTGCATCATGCCGGTCATTGTGTCATCGAGTGGATGTCAGAGCCGCTAGAATATAGCTGCTTGGCTCCAAATTCTGACGCACGGGCACAGGTTTATCGCGAGATCTGCAAGCAGAAACTGGCAACTTTCGATCTTGAGGCAATACGGTCACATTTGAATAAAGATAGCGTACTGGGTTCAAGCAATTTTCAGAACGAAATTGAGTCGGTCTTAGGTCGTCGCACCAAAATTGTTCCGCAAGGACGACCAAAGAAGAAAATCGCTAGCCATGAAAAGTAACCTGACCCCTTTTTATGCGCGTAGGTCCGATTAGCAAAGCGTAATCGGACGCATGCCAACCGGCAACAGCCGTAGCGTTAACATTGGTCTTTTGCTAACCCGATAATAAGCCATGCCCAACTATCGACGCGCATTCATACCGGGAGGCACATGGTTCTTTAAGAAGAAATGGATAGATTTTTTGTATTGCATAAATCGATTAAATCCGAACGCATTAACGAGAGGTTGAAATGAGTCGTACAATCAATATAACCCATGCCGAATATTTGGGAGATTACCGGTTGCGTTTGCTATTTGACGATGGTGAGGAACGGAGAATCGATTTTAAACCGTTTTTGAGCCGTTCACGTCATCCTGACATTCGCGCTTATCTGGATGCTGATAAATTCGCCGGTTTTCGTATCGAATACGGGGAGTTGGTATGGGGTGACTACGAGCTATGTTTTCCCTTGATCGATTTGTATCGAAATCAGTTGGATCACGTTTTGCCTTCCGAAATTGCTGCTTGATAATCAACTCGTAATATAGGTGGCACCGGCGGGTTAGACGCGCGGAAAATAGGTTATGACACTATAGGTTTCGTAAATCTTGCGTCTAACCCGCCCTACGGAGCATGTTTTGTTCCATTTTGACGAACACCTTGCAAATTCAACTTCCTAAACTTTCATAAATTCCTGCCGTTTCCTATACTGTTAAAAAAACATCTGAACGGTAAGGTAAACTTTGCAAACCCGCTTTCCACTCATTAATTTAGGCGCCCCTGGCGAAGAGATCAGTCGAAAGGATCTGCACGCGGTTACCCTGCGCTTTAAATATTTTAACCAATGCCGTTTGAAACGTTTACAGGAGTCTTTTCAGTCCAGGCAACTGGATTTTTTGAATTTGCTGGCGCTGATTTTTCATGTCAACCATCCCTTGCTGCCGGGATTCGTTTCTTTGGAAACGCCGGCGGGCATTCCCGATTACTCGCCCGATAAACAGACGCTGGAGACGGCAAAATTGTTTACCAAGGGTTTTGTTTATAAGCCCAAAACGTTGAAAAATTACCCTATCTACAGCATTTTCCTGATGGGTAGCGTCGGTAGCATGGCTTTTTCAAAAGACAGCGATATCGATATCTGGTTATGCCATCAGCCGGGCTTATCCGGCGCGGAACTGGAAGAATTGCAGCGTAAAGCTTCCGAAGTGGAAAAATGGGCTGAAACCCTGAAAATTGAGGTGCACTTTTTTCTGATCGATTCCCGGCAATTCAAACAGGGCGAGAACACGCCGATTTCCCAGGAAAGCAGCGGGGAAACCCAGCACTATTTATTACTGGAGGAGTTTTACCGCACATCGATCTATATTGCCGGACGCATACCGGTTTGGTGGCTGGTGCCGCCTGCACAGGAGCGGCAATACAGCCGGTATGTCGCGCATTTGCTGGAAAATCGCTTTATTTCCGAATCGGAAGTCATCGATTTCGGCGATTTGCAAAACGCGCCCTTGTCGGAATTTGTCGGCGCCACGTTGTGGCAGATTTATAAATCTTTGGGTTCGCCGCATAAATCCTTGTTAAAGCTATTCCTGATGGAAACCTACGCCAGCGAATATCCGCAACCGCAATGGTTGTGCACGACGTTAAAACAAGCCATTTATCAAGGCGAATTCAGCGTCAACAGTCTCGATCCTTATTTATTGATGTACAGCAAGGTCGATGACTATTTGCTACAAAACGCTTCCCGGCAACGCTTGAATCTGATCAGAGAGTGTTTCCATCTGAAAATCATGGGTTCGACCGATTTGTCGCTGAATAATCGTGCCCGGCGCCAGCACGATGAGTTTATGAAATGCGTCGCGCGGAAGTGGCAATGGCCGCCGTTTTTACTGGAAAACCTTGGTTTGCAAAAGTACTGGACCATTCAAAAAGCCTGTCTGGAGCATGATGTTATTCGTCAGCAGCTGCAACATTGCCTGCGTATCATCCTGAATATTGCCGGGAGTTCGCTGAGCCGGAGCGGCCGGCAAAGTCAGGATTTAACCCTGATTAGCCGTAAGTTGCAGGTAGCATTGGATATCGTGCCCGGCAAAGTGGAGGTGTTGACGACGCGGACGATGGTGCAAGCTTCGATCAATGTGTTGTGTTTTGCGGAACTGGCGCAGGACGATGCCGATACTGTCTGGCGTTTATATGCCGATAACAAACTGCAAAATCCCGGTTTGGACGATCCTTACGTCAAGCAATGCGATAGCCTGATCGAATTGATTTGCTGGTCGGTGCTGAACGGTTTAATTAAAAAACACCGTAATCTGAAACTGTTAGCCGGCCGTTTAAAATTGAGCGGTAACGAATTCGAGCTGTTGTTTAGCGAAATTAACGATTATTTAACGCAGCACTTGCCCTGCAAAGGCTATGGTCTTGATGTTTTTGAACAACCGAAGCGTTCCGCCTCGTCGCTGCTGTTAATCAATCTGGGCGAAAATCTACCTATAGATACCAATGCCCAGCAGTTTGTCATGAGTGATCGCTCCGACCCGCTGAGTTATGGCGAAAGCCGCCTCTGTTTTGTACAGACTATTTCTAAAATCGCCATCAGCACTTGGGGGGAAGTTACGCTGCAAACCTACTCGGGTCTGGAAGGGATGATGGAATGTATCCTTGAAGTGTTTAATAACAGCCGGCAACCTTTTAATAACGATAGTGTGGCTGTCTACTGTTCGACCAAGGTTCGCGGCCGGAGTATTGCCTGGCGGATCAAACAAGTGTTCGATCTGTTGCATCGATATTTTGCGAATCCGCAGGCCGATTATCCGCAGCGTTATTTTCTGGCCGGGGAGGGTGGCTATTATGTGTTCCGGTTTGCGGACGGATTATTGAGTTATGGCAGGCTGGAAGGCAGTACGCAGTTATTGGAGGAATTGGGGCATGCCGGGCCGCGGTTTTCGCCGGTGCTTTTCGATGATTTTGTGTTGGAACAGACCTTGATACCGGCAATTTACAGCCATAATCTGGCCAATACCCTCCAGATTTTCTATCATGTCGGCATTAAACAGGTTGCCGTGTTTGTGGTCGACGAACACGGTTCGCTATTTACGGCCCAACATAGCAAAGCCACTGCCGAGCACGTTCTGAAACAATATGCATTGTTTTTGGGTAATTTGTTGTCTAGCCGGAAACTGCCGGCGACGGTATGCATTAAATGTTACGAGATCCAGAAAAATTCGCTGGGTGTCGTGTCCTGCCATCCGGTACAAATCAATCCGCATTACGGCAAAACCGATTTGCAGGTACGGATCAGCTATGAACCGGCAGCGACCGGTTTGGCGATTTATTGCAACGATCTGAAATTTTCCATTGTCGATACGGAAAGCTATAACGCCGTCAAAAACCACATAGCTACCTATAGAAAAAGCGGCGAAGATTATGCGTTTTACCTCACTGATATCGATGTCGCCAGCCGGTTTCTGGGTGTCGAGCCCGGACAACAGGCCCAGACTGTGCACTATTTGCGCTACAAGCAAAAAATAGAATCCAGTTTGAATATTTATGCCGCGTATGAGGAGATGTTTGTAGGTGGGTGATTAAAGTGCAGTAGGTTACTATGAAAGTCACGTTTATTGGATAGAATTATCGTTCCCACGCCGGAGCGTGGGAACGATATTGGCGTAATTTGCACTCTTTGGTATACGCTGAACAGTTACAAGAAATCATAACGATTGGACTCTTTAAAATAGATTGAAGCATTTGGATAAACAAAACCACCACTCTCCCTACACGACAATCCAGCTCCGTTTTTGTTCTAAAAGGTTTTCAGGAAAATTATCTTTCCTTTTCAGTTACACTGTAGCCCTCAAACCCCGTATTTGTTAACTTATCTACCGCCCTCATTTTAGGCTTTCCTTGCCCTTACAGCCGGAGTTCTCAACTTGCTTGCATCATTCATCGCCCGCTTTGTTGATTTTAGCCATCGGTTCGCGTTGGCACTGGTGTTATTAGCTCTCCTGACCTCATTGGGCTTGGGTTGGTATGTCATGAGGCATTTCAAGATCAATACGGATATAAATCAACTTATCTCGGCTGATCTTGATTGGCGTATCCGCGAAGCTGCGGTTGAGGAAGGGTTTCCTCAAAAATCCGATTTGCTGGTTGTTGTCGTTGATGGCGATGCGCCTGATGCCGCAGAAACAGCGGCTGAAGCTCTTATGCTAAAACTTCGCGCCATGCCTGAACGATTTTCGCAAGTTGTTCGGCCTGACAAAATTCCTTTTTTCAAAAAAAACGGATTGCTGTTTCTATCAAAGGATGAAATCGGCACTATTTTGGATCAGATGATTCAGGCTCAACCCATACTGGGTATTTTGGCCGGCGATCCCAACCTGCGGGGATTCTTTGGCATGATTGGTCTGATGCTGCAAGGCGTTGAGCGTGGAGAAACGGATTTCAATCAACTTGATGCCCACTTCAACACCATTGCCGACACTATCGAAGCCAATTTGGTAGGGCAGGATAAACCTTTGGCCTGGCAAACAATGAGTTCCGATCAAAAGCCATTGCCCCGTGATTTGCGCAAATTTATCCTGGCAAAGCCCATTCTGGATTTTACGGCTTTGCAACCGGGAGCCGCTTCCAGCAATGCTCTCCGCGCCGTAGTAAGCGAACTGCATTTAACGCCCGATCACGGGGTGCGGGTTAGGCTGACCGGATCGGTCGCTTTAAATGACGAGGAGTTTGCCAGTGTCGCAGAGGGCACAGGCGGCGCCGCGATTCTATCGGTTGTTCTGGTGTTAATCATACTATGGTTGGCATTACGTTCCTTTAGGATGGTGATTCCTATCCTTTTAACCTTGATGGTAGGACTGATGACGACAACTGCCTTCGCGCTTTTGACCATTGGATCGCTGAACCTGATTTCCGTTGCCTTTGCGGTAATGTTTATTGGTATTGCGGTGGATTTCGGCATTCAATTTGGCGTTCGGTATCGCGATCAGCATCATCGGGAGCCGGACCATGCCAAAGCCATGACACAAACGGCGCATTTAATTGCTTTGCCCCTGACAATGGCAGCCGGATCGACTTCGCTTGGCTTTTTCGCTTTTATTCCTACGGCGTATCGCGGTGTTTCCGAACTTGGCTTGATTGCTGGGGCGGGTATGATTATCGCCTTCATCTTGAACATCACTTTACTGCCGGCCCTGCTCGCCTTTTTTCGTCCACCCGCAGAACCGGAACCTGTCGGGTTTAAATGGGCCGCGCCGGTTGACGCGTTTATTCAAACGAACAGGCGTAAAATTTTGGTGGTGAGTTTATTAATTGCCATCCTCGGCAGCGGGCTTGCGGCGCAGGTCCGGTTTGATTTTGATCCGTTAAATCTTAAGGATCCCAAATCAGAATCCGTTTCGACGTTGCTGGATGCAATGAAAGACCCCGACTTTAATATCTACACGATTGATATTTTGCGTCCTTCCTTAAAAGACGCGCAAGCCTTAGCCGAAACATTGCAAAAATTGCCGCAGGTCGATCATGTGTTGACCTTGGCAAGTTTTGTCCCCGCAGATCAAGAAGACAAACTGGCCCTTATCAGCGATGCCGGTATGATTTTTGCGTTGACCTTGACGGCGGCGGCGTCACAAACGCCGCCAAGCGATGCCGAGATTCTTGCTTCTTTGCATAAGTTGGTTGAAGAGTTACGCGCAGTACCCAAGCAACCGGCTGCAGCGATCAGGTTGGCAACGGCCATTACAGCCGTTGTTGAACGCAACGATCACCTTCTATTACAAAGGTTGCATAACAATCTCGTTACCGTGATGCAAATTAAACTGGAAGCTATCAAGCAAAGCCTAAGCGCCGAAGAAGTTTCAATCGATACCATCACGGAGGATTTGCGGCGCGATTGGATTACGCCTGACGGTCAGGTTCTGATACAGGTTTATCCTAAGGGTAATCCGCGTGATCATAAAACATTGATCGCTTTTACCAATGTTGCAAGACAAATTGCGCCTGATGCGACAGGGACGCCCATTTCGATTCAGGAATCGGCGCATACTGTGACGGAAGCCTTTATCTATGCGGGAATTTACTCGCTAATAACGATTGCCCTGTTGTCTTTTGTAGTACTACGCCGCGTGCGCGATGTGGTTATTCTGATGGCTCCGCTTCTTCTTGCGGGAATCTTAACCATGGCTACTATTGTCCTGATAGAGCTCCCTTTAAATTTTGCCAATATCATAGCCATCCCTTTACTGTTAAGCCTTGGCGTTTCTTACGCCATTTACTTTGTGACTTACGCACGCGCCGGACAGAAAAATCCCATGCAATCCAGTATGGCGCGAGCGGTGCTTTTTAGCGCGGCGACGGCACTGGTTGCCTTTGGCTCCTTGGCAGTTTCTTCACATCCCGGAACCAGCGGCATGGGTAAATTATTGACGATTGCTTTGTCATATTCTCTTGCCTGTAGTTTTTTTCTATTAACTGCCTTACTGGAATAGCTAATGTATCAACCGCTAATTTATGTTCCAAATAATGACTATACTTCCAACCTACGCGGCTTCGACTGTTATCTTAATGAACATAATCAACTGAGCAAAGTCCACATTAGCGCCGAAAGCGTCTTCAACGGCATTCAAATAGGCTTTGTGTCCATCGGTTGTTAGCTGAACTCTATTCTTTAAGCGTTTAGCCACGTAGGTATGATCATACCAGTAAAAGCGGCGAAAAATGGGTAGGCGATTATCCGGAGGAACCAGCAATTTTTCATCCTAGTTATTTGTATTTTCCTCCACCGCGAACTACCGTACAATGCCGGCAGTCCTTTCGCTTATTTAGGTGATCGCCATGTCAAGCTCGTCCTGGCCTTATGCCGTTCGTTGGTCGGTGGTTTGGCTATTGTTGTTTATGATGACCGCCTGCGCCGGCAAACCCGTTCTACCGCTGCAAACTGCACTGCCGATAACGCCCGACATGGTTAACAAAAAACCCTATTTGCGTCTGGAAACCGGGATGCACACCGCGCAAATTAAACGTATCGCGGTGGACGCAGCGGAGCGTTATCTGGTGACGGCTGCAGATGACAAAACCGCGCGGGTGTGGGATATGGCAAGCGGCGAACTGCTGCAAATTCTGCGTCCGCCCATCGGCGACGGCGATGAAGGTAAGCTCTACGCGGTGGCCATTTCGCCGGATGGCAAGGAGGTGGCGGTGGCTGGATTTACCGTAAGCCAGCGTTTGCACGATCATATCTATTTCTTCGACCGGGCGACCGCCCGCTTGACCCGGTCCATTGCGCAATTGCCGAATGTCATTAATCATCTGACTTACTCTGCCGATGGCCGTTATCTAGCGGCGGCATTATGGGGCGCTAACGGAATTCGCATTTACGATACGACCACGTTAGCGGAAGTCGGCCATGATAGCAATTACGGCGATGATAGTTATGGGCTGGATTTTGATAAAACAGGACGTTTGGTCAGCAGCAGTGATGATGGTTTTATTCGCCTGTACGATCAGCAGTTTCAGTTATTGAAAAAAGTAACAGCGCCGGGTGGTCATCAGCCTTATGCAGTGGCATTCTCCCCTGAGGGCGGCAAAATTGCGGTGGGGTTTGACGATACCACGACGGTGAATGTGTTATCGGCCGAGGACTTGCAGCTATTATACGCGCCCGATACTCGGGCAATCGCTACTGGCTTTCTAGAGACGGTTGCCTGGTCACAAGATGGGCAAATACTGTATGCGGGAGGTAGTGCTGGTGGTTTTTCGCTATTTTTTTGGACTCAATCCGGACTGGATCAACAGCAAAGTTGGCCTTTGGCTTCAAGTACCATTATGGATTTAATCCCTTTACGCGATCAGCGGCTGGCTTATGGGACGGCAGACCCAGCCTGGGGCGTCATCGGTAGTCGCGGGCAAAAGCTATTAGCAAAAAGTGCGGCTATCCAGGATTTTCGCAGCAGTTCCGTGCGTCTCAACAGTTCGGCTAGCGTCGTCGGCTTAGAAGATGTTTTCAAAAGCACGCGGCAGTTGTTCGATGTTTATCAACAGACCTATCTTGATGACCGGCAGAACACCCTCCAACTGACTGCTGCCATTACCGAAACGCCGGGATTAAACATTACCGATTGGAATATCACCCTATCCCCAAAACTCAATGGTCAAACACTGTCGCTTGGTTCTCATGAACGGTCACTCGCACTTGCCTTCAGCCAGGATGCACAACACTTTTTGTTAGGCGCAGACTGGTCGTTGCGCTACTACAATCGCCAAGGCCAAGAACAGTGGCATAAGGACGTACCCAGTATGGCCTGGGCCGTCAACCTCAGCCAGGACGGGCGGTATGCGGTGGCGGCTATTGGCGACGGCACCCTACGCTGGTATCGGACCAGCGACGGTCAGGAACAGCTGGCTTTTTTTCCGCATCCGGATGGTAAACGCTGGGTGTTGTGGACACCGGAAGGTTTTTACAGCGCCAGTGCGGATGCGGAGGAGTTGATCGGTTATCACCTCAATCAAGGCGAGACGAAAGAAGGACAGTTTGTTAGCGTCAAACAATTAGGCAAGCTGTTCTATCGTCCGGACTTGATTGCGCAGCGCTTGCAAGGTAACGATGCCGGCATCCGCGCCGCTTTAGCGGAGATAGGCGATGTGGAAAAAGTATTGAATCAGCGTGGTTTGCCGCCGCGCCTGGAACCCCTCTCGGAGCATATCGACGGTTCGAACTTAATCGTTAAATTTCGGGTCATCGAGCAAGGCGGCGGCATCGGCAAACTGAGTTACCGCATCAATGAGGTGGAACAGGCCGCCACTCGCCAAGTCCATGCCGGGATTAACGGCCTGGAGCCGGTTGAGTTGACCATTCCTTTGCTGCAAGGACGGAACGTGGTGACAGTGATGGTCGGTAACCGGGATGACTCGATCAGCTCAAAACCGTTAGCGTTCGATAAAACGGTTGCCGATGTCGGCTTGAACAAACCGTCTCTTTATGTTTTGGCGGTAGGGGTCAGCGACTATCAGGATCGCAGCTTTACATTGCAGTTTGCGGACAAAGACGCCTCGGCATTGGCGGCAGCCCTGGAAAAGGGCGGCGAAAGACTGTTTGCCGATAAACGGATCATTTCTTTGCCCAATTCCGAGGCGACGCTTGATAACATCAAACAAAGTTTTGCGAAGTTGGCTAAGCAAATACGCCCCGAAGACGTGTTTATTTTGTATTTGGCGGGACACGGCAAAGTATTCGACGGCAGTTATTACTTTATTCCGGCCAATGCAATGTATACGAGTGAAAAGGCCTTCCGTGGGGCGAGTTTGGATGAAAATATGCTGCGTGAAGAGCTAGCGAGTATCAAGGCGCAAAAAAGTGTTGTGTTGTTGGATACCTGTTATGCTGGAAAAGTCGGACAGGACGCTAATCTTAAAAACCTGATCGTAGCGTCACGCGGCGGCGATAGCCTCGACGAAAAATCGGCTATCTCGCGCTTAAACCGCGCTACCGGTCGCGCCATTCTGGCCGGGACTTCCGATGTCAAATTGGCATTGGAAGGCTATAACGGACATGGCTATTTCACTTATGCACTGTTGGAAGGCTTGGCAGGCGCTGCCGACGCCGACCATGACCATTTCGTGAGTGTGCTGGAGCTCAGCAGTTTTCTGAGCAAGCGAGTCCCCAAACTCACTAATAATTATCAAATTCCGGTACTGGAAATCGAAAATTTTATTGACTTTCCATTGGGTGCAACAAGCCAATGAACCGCATCATTCAAAGCTTGCGCCGCTATGCGGGAAGGGTTATTAGTGGTATTTATCAAGGCTGTCAATCTGCCGCGATAGCGGTTTGGCAACCACACAAAAAGAAACTGCTGATTGCAGCGGGTACGCTGTTGTTGATGGGAGTCGCCTGGATCAACCAACAACCAGACTATGCGGAGAGATTAAGCAAAGGACAAAATGCCTTGAATATCGGCGACTATGCCGAAGCTAAAAATCAATTTGAAGAAGCCATTAAAACCAATCCCTTACAGCGCATTGCTGCAATTGCGACTATTTTTGTTGACAAAGACAATAAAGAAAGCGCGAAAGAAACTATTCAACAAGCCCTGGATATTCTGCATTTAAGCGACGCGGCTCGTTTGGGTGTACGTAAAGCCAGTGTTTTTATTGACCTGAAAGAACGTGAAACCATAGCGCAAGAACTCACCCAATTAGGCAAGCGTTATCCGGATGACGGCGATATTAAAACCTTATGGGGAAAATATAACACCAGCCTGTATAAATTTGACGATGCAATGCCTTATTTTCAGCGAGCCATTCAATTGAATCCACAAGCGGCTGAAGCTTATTTTGGTTTATGTGAAATTTACGATATACGCAATGACTTAGACAAAGCAGTTGACATGTGTCAAAAAGCGGTGGAAATTGCCGAAAAATTAATCGCCTCAAAACCGGCTAACTATGTTATCAATCTGGCTCTTATTTATGCGCAAACAGGTGAGCAGGAAAAAGCAAAAGCATTAATTGCCGACCTGCAAGCTGCGCCTACTACCTATTTTGAATTAGGCAAAATCTACTTCTTTACCAACCAGCTAGAAAAAGCGATCATACAACTAAAACTCTCGCTGGATTTTCTAAATAAGCCCGAAGCACAAACAGAAAGCGCCTGGTATTACAAAACCAAGGATGCGATTGTTTTTCTGCCTAAAGTGGAAGATAAAAAATGTTATGTGACTTATTCATTAGCAATGAGCGCTTATTTAAATAACTCGATGACGGAAACCGAAAATTTTTTGAAAAATATTGACCAACTTTGTGGGGCCCGCCATGCGGAAATTAAAAAAATCGTTGGGTACGACCTTGAGATTGCCCAAAAAAATAGCGCATTATCCAAGCGAGCAGGCGAGTTTGAAAAACACTATTTGAAGTAAAGTGAAAGGATCTGATAGGTTATTATATGATTTGTATCTATCGTCGCTGATAACAACATTTCTAGCAAATAAAGTAGATAATTTTCTTTATAAAGCAAAGCATAAATACCGGCAATGGCCTTGAGTTAAGCCTGCGATGAAACAGCACGTAGTCAGCTATAGTAAAGCCAACCAAAAAATAGAATCCAGCTTGAATATTTATGCTGCGTATGAGGAGATGGCGGCAGGGGGTGATTAAAAGCCCTGCTAATTTTGCGGCCAACTGCAAAACATAACCGGGAGAATACAAAACAAGCGTGACGAAGCTATCGGCGTTTTGTCGATAGCCTCAATGCCATAGCGCATTGATGACATTCAACATCGCCCCAAAACCGGCTTACCTTTCACTATATCAATGTTTATAATGACTTCCCCTGTCCCTGCCGGTGTCCTTGTCCATGTTGCGTGATCGCTATTTGTTCCGGCAATCGTACCGGGCGTCTTGATGAAAAATGCCGCTTTATAGGTCAGTTGTGTTTGTATTGCCTCGATAATTACACTAGAATGCTTGAATAATCATAAAGTCAGGGATTCGTTTTCCTTTGGAATGCTAAATCGGGCGCCACTAGCCGATTAAATTCAAAAGGTTAATGGCATGTTGCCGGCGAAAAGAGGAGCATCGTTCGCTATTGATGCATTTTGCTCGTTGTTGCTCATTCGACCTGACTTATATAACGCTGAATCGATGCAATTTGGATATATTACACATGAAACCTTCAGTATCACACCAGCCCGATTTGGACTGGAGCCAGGTCAGGGAGACTATCAAGTTATTGGCGGTATCGGTTGCTCAAGTTGACTCCAGCATGAAAATCGGTGATGAATCGGTTGACGTACTGGCGGGTTCTTTCGCCAACATGGTGAAAGACATGACCGCTATTCGCGACATCCTTAAGGGGCTGGAACCTTCCGAACAGCGGGATAAGGCCTTAGCTCACTGTGTGTCGACACTGGAGGAAATTTCTGCTTCCATCATGGCTTTTCAGTTTTACGACCGTCTTCAGCAATGCCTGAGCCATGTTTCCAGCGGCCTCAAAGGCTTGTCTACCATCATAGAAACACCGGAGCGCCTTTATAATCCCGGCGAATGGCACAAATTTCAGAACGAGATTCGCAGCCACTACACGATGGAGTCGGAAAAGGCGATGTTCGATGCCATAGTTCACGGCAAAAGCATTGAGGAAGCGCTGGCATTGGCTGAATCCTTTAAACCGGCTCCGCAGGATGAAGACGACATAGAGCTGTTTTAATTTACATGATATATTTTGAAATTGTTGATGAAACGTAAAACTTTACTGGCTGTACTCCCCGTGTTTTTGTTGGCCGCCGGATGTACCAGCACCTATGAACCTCCCGCACCGGCCGCTACTAAGGTCCCGCCTAAAAAATCGGTTGCCAAAAAGCCCGGGCCTCAATATCCGCAGGCCGCTCAGCCGGCGCCGCAAAAAGTTACGCCGGGGCCGACAACTTACCCTATCGATAATTCGTCCGGCAATTTTAGGGACGAGGGTCAACTGCCGAATTTTCGTGCAGAGCCTATAACGCCGCCTGCACAATCGCCGCAGACCCTGCAAGCGCCGGGCGCTGTACCGGCGCCTAACGTTTTGCCGCCGCAGTCTGCAAACCTGGCGACACCTGCTCCGCCGCCGGAGGCGGTATTTTCCTCCATAAAATTAGAAGACGCGGCAATTCCTGCCGGTACTTCGCCGGCAGTATTGGCCCTGGTTACCGAGTCCGATCGGGATCGCAACAAAGGCGATCTGAACGCTTCCGTGGTGGTCATGGAACGTGCCTTGCGTCTGGACCCCCGTAATCCAACCTTAACCTATAAATTGGCGCAGTTGAAACTTAAACAGGCCAAACCGCAACCGGCAGAAGAACTGGCGGGTAAAGCGGCCTTGCTGGCAGGAAGAGATCTTGATTTGAAACGAAAAAGCTGGTTGTTAATCGCGGAGGCGCGGCATTTGCAACACGATAACAAAGGGGCCAAAGAAGCGAAAATCAAGGCGGAAAGCTTTTTCGGCCACTGATGGCTGTAGAATTTTCCAAGCACAGGCTTTGTAAATTCAGTGACTGATCTTGCCGATATTTTTGGCAGCGAAGGTGCGTTGGCCCGGATTGTTAGCGGTTATTCTCCGCGCGCCGCACAAATCGATATGGCCGAGAAAATCGCTGCGGCCATCGCAACCCGGCAAAATCTGATTGCGGAAGCCGGCACAGGGACAGGCAAAACCTTTGCTTATCTGATTCCGGCCATTTTGTCCGGTAAAAAGGTCATTGTGTCCACCGGCACCAAAAATCTGCAAGACCAGTTGTTCAATAAAGATCTGCCTGTGATCCGCAAGGCGCTGAGCGGCAAAGCTTTCAAGGCCAGCCTGCTTAAAGGCCGCGCTAATTATCTGTGTATTTACCGTCTGGATCAGGCGCTTAACGCCTCTTTCGGTTACAGCAAGGAAGACGCCGCTGCTTTGCAGCAAATCAAAACCTGGTCGAAACGCACTAAGGCCGGCGATGTTTCCGAAGTTGCCGATGTAAATCATGGCGATCCGGTCTGGTTTCACGCCACTTTCGACCACCGATAACTGTTTAGGGCAGGATTGTCCGGACTATGCCGAGTGTTTTCTGACCAAAGCCCGCAGACAGGCGCAGGATGCGGATATCGTTGTCGTTAATCATCATTTGTTGTGCGCGGATTGGTCGATACGCGAAACCGGGTTCGGCGAATTATTGCCGGATGCCGACGTGATAGTGATCGACGAGGCCCATCAATTGGCGGACATTGCCTCCAATTTTATAGGCGTGACCATCAGCGGCAAGCAGTTGGTGGAACTGGCCGACGATATCTTGGCAGAATATTATACCGATGCCAAAGATATGCCCGATCTGCGGACGGCTTGCGAAGATTTGCAAATGGAAGTGAAGGATATGCGTTTGGCTTTCGGTGTCGAGTTGCGCCGTGGCGACTGGCAAGAAATCGTCAACAATCCGAAAATCGCCGGAGGCCTGGAGTCGCTGCAAAAACAGCTGCAACGCCTGACAGAGCAACTGGAACGCGCCTCGGAACGCACCAAGGGTTTGGAATCCTGCTTTAATCGCGCCGAAGCGCTGGCTGCGCAACTGGACATCCTGATCAACGATCAGGACGGTCAGTGGATCAAGTGGTTCGAAACCTATGGCAAGTCCTTTACCTTGAGCAGAACGCCCTTGGATATAGCTAAAGAGTTCAATAGCTTTATGCTGCGCTATAAAGCGAGCTGGATTTTTACTTCGGCAACCTTAAGCGTGGCGAATAGCTTTACGCATTTTTCTAAAAGTCTGGGCTTGAGCAGCGCCCTTGGCCAAAGCTGGGAAAGTCCGTTCGATTATCCGAAACAGGCCCTGTTCTATCATCCTAAAGGCTTGCCGCAGCCTAGCGATCCCGAGTTTACCGATAAAATCGTGGATTTCGTGTTGCCGGTTTTGGAAGCCAGCCGGGGCAGGGCGTTTTTCCTGTTTACCAGTCATAAAGCCTTGCAGCGCGCTGCGCAATTGCTGGAAGGCAAAATCGATTATCCTTTGCTGGTGCAGGGCAGCCGTTCCAAAGGCGTGTTGCTGGATCAGTTCATGGAAATGGGACATGCGGTGTTGCTGGCCACAGCCAGTTTTTGGGAAGGCGTCGATGTGCGCGGCGACGCGTTATCCTGCGTGGTGATCGATAAACTGCCTTTCGCGTCGCCGGGCGATCCGGTATTGAAAGCCCGTTTGAATGCCATGGAAAAGCAAGGCCGCAATCCTTTTTTCGAGCATCAATTGCCCAGCGCCATCATTATGTTGCGGCAGGGGGTAGGGCGCCTGATACGCGATGTCAACGACCGGGGCGTGTTGATGGTCTGCGACCCCAGGCTGCTGAAACGCACTTACGGGCAAATGTTTCTGGATAGCGTGCCGGCCATGCAGCGCAGCCGCGATATCGAAGATGTCCGGCGGTTTTTTTCTATTGAGGAAAAGCCTTGAAAATTTTAGCGGTCGAAACCTCGACCGATGCCTGTTCGGCCGCCTTGTTCATCGACGGCGGCATACAGGAGGAATACGCGCTACAGCCCAGAGAGCACACCAAACTGATTTTGCCGATGATAGACCGGTTAATGAGCGCTGCGCAACTCAAGCCGCAACAACTGGATGCCGTGGCGCTTAGCCGCGGCCCCGGCTCATTTACCGGGGTCAGGATAGCCGCCGGCGTCGTGCAGGGTATCGCCTTCGGCGCCGATTTACCGGTGGTGCCGGTCTCGACGCTGGCAGCCATCGCCCAGGACTTTTTCAACAAACATCATCATGCCGAGTTAGCCTTTACGGCCATGGATGCGCGCATGGCGGAAATTTTTTGGGCGACATATCGAAAAAATCAGTTGGGCTTGGCGGAATTAATCGGCCGGGAAGCGGTTACTCCGGCTGCCGCGGTGGTTTTTCCGGATTCTGCGGGCTTTGGGGTCGGTTCCGGTTGGGCTGTGTATGCGGATGTTTTATCGGAAAGGTTAGGCTCGCGGGTATTGGCTATTGCAGCCGATTTCGGTCCCCGAGCCGCTGCGGTGGCCCAATTAGGCGCTTACGGCTTTGCCGGCGGGTTAGCAGTTGCCGTTGAACAGGCGATGCCGGTTTATTTACGCGATAAAGTCGCAAAAAAACAATCGGAAAGAGATTAAAGGCCGCGCAGAGCAAATTTTGGAGCGGGGAGTTATGTTTCGTCAAAGGTCCCCGCGAAAACACCGCAGGCTAAGTCATTGCGAACAGCAGGCAACCCAACGGCCTGATGATCTTGCATGGATAGTTCAGTTGTATTTGATAAATCCAATTTGATTAAGAAACGGAGCAGGGCCGTAGGGCGGAACCTGATAAGGGTTCCGCCAATAGCGGAGCCGACCGGCTTTCCCGGTTATTGGCTGTGATGATTTGTTGGATAAATTGCCGGGTATATTGTTATCTCTACGGCCCTCTTTTCTGCGTAACGGGTAACTCGAACGATGCGCCGCCCGTTGGTTGGCACATCCTACAGCACTATCATCAAAAATTATTCAACCTGATCTTGTTTTTTCGGTATATGCACAAATTAACCAAACCGAGGATATTCTCTCCGGTCATTGATCGGAAAATCCCGCTGATCATAATAAATGGAGGTAAAAGGCCTTGATTCAACTATTAATCTTCGTACTCATGGCTTTATCCACTGGATTGGTCATCGGTATGGCTTTAAAGCCCTGGAAAGCGCAATTTTTTCCTAAAGACCGTGACGTTACCTATTTCATTTTATGGGCGTGTTTTTGGCCCGCTATGCTGTTACATCTGGCGTTTAAGGGAGGGCTGGCTTTCCGGATTGCCCTGAAAAAATATTTAGATAACCGTCACCGCATTTGATGCCTGTACCAACTCAAATCACGCCAATCGGTGTGGAGAAACAGGGGGCACACCACGATTTAAATTACGGAAAGCAACCAAAATCAGGTCTTGTGGAACCGACAGTTACATGAAGCAAGTTTGGTCAGGATTATCGATGATTTTGGCAGACTTCCCAATTCAACTGCGTCTTGGGCCGGCAATAAGCGTTAAAGGCGTAATTAGGAAATCGTTAACGACCCTATTTATATTTAAAATCTTGTTGATTAAACAGGGGACAGACCACGTTTTACTGCTGTTTTTCCTAACATTCCAACATTAAAATGTTGGAATGTTAGACCTGATACCTTATTTTTTGGCTGTTGCCGTTAAGAGGAAATCAAACGCCGGTAAGGATACAAATAAATTCTTACCAAACTTTCGCAATAAAATTCTCGCTATTGCGAATTTCCAAATGGTCACCGCTTTGCCCTATCAGGTACAAGCCTTTCCGATAAGCATACTGTGCGACATTATCTTCAATCACCATAGAGGCCACGGCGCCCAACACCTGCTTATCTGCGTAGGAGGGCAGCAATCTTTTTAATTTAGCCAGTCTCTCAAGGTGTTCGTTCACATCATCTACACTGAGATTGCTTTTACATTCAACCGCTACAATCTCATTATTATTGACCACCAATAAATCAATCTCGACCCCTTCATTGCCGCGTTGAGATTTGATGTTTTGATGCACCTCATGCACATCGATCCCACGCTGTTGAAACAGGCGAACCACCGCCGGACGTAAAGCATCTTCAATGAAATCTCCCAAGCGATTACCCAACTTGCCGATGCTGCTCGTTACTTCCTTGATTTTTAGGTCAGTATCCTGAAACTTTTTATCTGTTTCCTGGAACTTGCGATCCGTGTCCTGGAACTTGCGATCTGTTTCTTTTTGCGATTCAGCTAATTCCCGTAAAATTGCCCAGATATCGTCAGCAATCGTCGACATACCACATCCTCTTAAATTCATGTTTAACAATATTATAGCAAGCTGGGAGGATGGGTATCATTCAGTTTATTCAAACCAACCGTTATCGGCCAATCTTGATTGGAACTTTCGATCTACCTGAATGGGCTTTTTTAATTCAATCCTCAACGCGCCACAAACATTCAAACCTTTTTCAAAATCAATTCCAACACCAGTTTGCTGCCGAAGGCCGTTAAAGTGTTGACAGCCTGAATTTTTAGTCTTCATTACATTCGCTCTCATCACAATACAGTCCATACCGGCCAACGTTGGGTTGCGAACAGAATGCAACCCAATCTTCGCAATGTCCCATTGATTCGTATTGCTTTAGATGTATTATGCAACCATAATGCAACTAAATTTTTTCGGGACCAACACATGCCGGCTTTAACTATCAAAAACATTCCGGACTCGCTATACGAACAATTAAAATTAGCGGCTGAACTGCATAGGCGTAGTATTAACAGCGAGGTTTTGGTCTGTCTTGAACGTGCCTTGGTTGTCCAAAAAACCAACGCGATAAGCTGCGCTGACTTATAGGATGCTGCCGTCAGGCGCATCATTCGCGTACGATGGTCGCCCAAAAATCAATAGGGTCAGTATCGTAGATTTGAATAAATCCCAACACAATCAATGATATTGCCCCAATTGGTTCCTTCGGGAGTTATCACCAAGACTCCAGATTCGAATCAAGCCCTCGTGTTGCGAGTGCAACGACACGAGGGATGGGTTTGTCGCCGTGATCGTAATATGCAACCATACGGCGGCTAATGCCAAGTGCGACAGCAGCCTCATCAAGCGTATAGGCTTTTCGCTTCCGCCAATTATGGAAAGCTTCGGCTGATATTGTCGCACCCGACTGCTCCTGTGCCAGTCGCCAGAGCGTATCGGCTGGAATGTCCAATTCATCCGACCAAACAATGTCCGTTCCGTATTCACCGACGCGGACCTGCTGAAAGAGTTCGGTGGATTGGCGAAGAGGCGCATAGACTCGGAAGGTTTGAATCAAACCGGATACGTCAACGAGACTTTCTCCGCCGTGAATCCACACGATACGCAAACTAAGGGGTCGATCACCGGGGGAGACAGCGGCGATACGCGGCAAAAGTTTTTTTGGCATCTCTATCCTCTTTCGTTAAGCTCTGCCCATTTCAGCGCAAGTGATTCACGGTTAGTCTTTGCCCATTCCATTGCTTCGGTTATTTGACTAATGCGGGTTTCGCCGCCGATCACGGCTAAATCCGAAATTCGCACCAGCACCTGAAAATCCGCCCCAACAATGTGGAAGTGTGGGGGACGGTGATCGTCGGCGTACATACGTACACTACTTTCACACCAAAGCGTTTAAGGGTCGGCATGTAATATCGTAGTGCAACTATTGCATTTTTTAGATGTGGATGTCAAAGGTATTTGTTTTGGTCAGATCAGCTTTCTAAAAGCTATTAAAATTTAAATTTAGGGCCGTAGGGCGGAATCTGATAAAGGTTCCGCCACTCGAAGCCGGCCAACGTTCCCGGTTATTGACTGTAATGATTTGTTGAATAAATTGCCGGGTATATTGTTATCTCAGGATTGGCGGATCGCCTGTCGGCATTCGACCTAGGCGCTACGGCCCTCTTTTCTGCGTAACGGGTAACTCGAACGATGCGCCGCCCGTTGGTTGGCACATCCTACGGCCCTAATGAAAATAACTCCACACCCGCTGATGTAGGTGGTGAAGACCATTTACCATCCTGAAAATAAAAGTGCTCACCATTCTCATGCTTGTATTTTTGATTTGTTTTTGTTTGTGAACCAGAAGAAACGGTAGTTATTTCAGAGTTACCTTCAGATAAAACTCCTTGATTTTGTATTTCCTTTAGATCTAAATAAAAAACTGAAGGTGTCATGGTCGTACCATCTGATTTTATTTTCTCTAAGTTAATAGCCTTTATTTTATTAAGATAAACCGTCCTGTCGTGAATGGTTTTAAATTGAGAATCATATTGATGGTCACTGGTATAACTAAAATTATCCTCTAAACTTGAAGTATAAGTGAGCTTGCAATTAATTAATTCAATTTTTGAGTATTTCTCATAATATGTGCTAGTAGCCGATCCATCATTTAGAATGATATTATAATTAACAGAATATTCATTTAAATTTTGTCGCACCCAATCTGAGTTAGCTCTAAATGACGCTTCTAATTGTTGTTTACGTTCAGAATCAGCTTTAGCATCAAGCTGTTGTCGCTCATCTTTGGCTTTTTTTTCTTTAATTACTTGCAACTCTGCCCGCATGCGCTCGTTTTCCAGTTCTTTTTTAAGGCGTTCGTTTTCCAGATCGGTCGAAACTTTTTTGGCTGGATGCGCTGGGCTTAGGTTTCGGTTTCGATTTAGCAACCGGTTCAGGCGTATCGTCATCCAATATAACGGCGTAAACCGGTAGATTAAGGAAGAATACAGAAAGCATAATCAAAGGTAGGTGTTTGGACATGGCGGTTATTTATGGCTTTTTTTTGATGTTTTCGACATTTTAAACTTAAATAAAGGCCGATCGCATGGGGATTTCAGTTTAATCGCTAATAGCCACCGATCGGCATCCACCCTACGACCCTATGCCAACCTCTTTCACCTTCTCAAACCGCCCAAACCCCAACAAAATTGCAGGCAACAACAACAAATTCAGTACCGTCGATGAAACCAGCCCGCCAATGATAATCGCCGCCATCGGCCCCATGATTTCCCTGCCCGGGTTGTCGCTGTCGAAGGCTATCGGCAGCATGGCCAGGGCGGTGACCAGGGCGGTCATTAGTATCGACGGCAGCCTTTCCTGTGCGCCTTGCAAGGCGGTGGAGAGATTCCAGGAATGGCCTTCCTGTTCGACCAGGTGCCGGTAGTGGGAGATCAGCATGATGCAGTTGCGGACGGTGATGCCGAACAGGGTGATAAAGCCGACGACCGAGCCGACCGACAGCGTGGCGTCGGTGACGATGACCGCCGCGACGCCGCCCAGCAGCGTGAACGGTAAATTGACCAGCGTCAGGACCACATGCCGGAAGCTGCCGAGCGCGATATAGATGAACAGCAGCACACCGGCGCCAGCCAGCAAGGCATGCAGGATCAAGGCTTCACGGGCTTTGGCCTGTTCCAGGGCCGCGCCGATGAATTCCGGGGAACTGCCCTGGCTCCAGTCTATTTCGTTTAATACCCGCTGTTTTAATTCGCGCATAAAGTCGTCCATATCGCGGCCGTCGATTTTACAGGTTACGGTCTGCACGCGTTGCGCGCCTTGGTGCAGGATATTGTAGCGGCCTTCCGTGTGGCGGATATCGGCGACCTGTTCCAGCATTACCCGTTGGCCTTCGGCATTTTTCAGCGGCAGTTGGTTGAGAAATTCGGCTTGATTACGCAATTCCGGCGGCAAGTTCACGGCGACATTGAAAATACGGTTGCCCTGAATGTTCTTGCCGACGATCCGGCCTTCGTAAGCGGTTTGCAAGGCTGTCATCACCTGGGCCGGATTGATGCCGCGAAACAGCAGCTGATCCGGCTGCAATTGTATTTGCAGCATGGCGGTCAGCGGCGGTGAACGCAGTTGCACGTCGCCGGCGCCGCTAAGGCCGTTCATTAATTGCGCGACGGTTTGGGCTTTTTCATCCAGCACGGCTAGATCGTTGCCGTAAATATTCACCACTACCGAGGCGGTGTAGCCGGAGATGGTTTCATCGACGCGTTCCGTTAAAAAGGTGTTGGCTTCGTAGTTGATGCCGGGAAAAGCATCCAGAATTTCGCGCATGCTGTCCAGTATCCGCTGCTGTTCGGCGCCGGATGAGGGTTTCAGGCGCACTTCATATTCGCTGTAATGGCTGCCGTAAGTGTCGGCCCCGCGTTCCGCTCTGCCGGCCCACTGCGAAACCGATTCGATGCCGTTTATGCCCAGGAATTGCTGGGTGAGCAAACTGCCGATGCGTATGGATTCCTGTAATGAGGTGCCGGGCACGCTGGCGGTGTGGATGATGAAATGGCCTTCGCGCAGTTCCGGCAGAAACTTGTGCTCGAAGTTTAGAAAAGCGCCGATCCCCAACACAGAAATAATAAAACTGCCGCCAACCACGGTCTTGAAATGCCGGATAACCCAATTAAGCAGTTCGACATACAAAGGTTTTAGCCGCTTGATCAGCGGCGGATCGGCCTCTATGGGCAAATTCCGGTTCAGCAACAGGTGGCATAGCGCCGGCGTCAGGGTTAACGCGGTCAGCAAGGACATCAATATAGCCAGGATATACGAGTAGCCCAAAGGCGCAAACAAACGGCCCGCCACGCCGCCCAGGGTTAGCAGCGGCACGAACGCCAGCGCCACGATAAAGCTGGCGTAGACCACCGAGCCGCGCACTTCCATCGAGGCCCGGTAAATAACCGTGGAAAGCGCATCCGGGCTGGCTTTGAGCCGATTTTCCCGGAGCCGGCGGAAAATATTTTCGGTATCGATAATGGCGTCGTCCACCACTTCGCCCAAGGCTATCGCTAGTCCGCCCAGCACCATGATGTTCAGATTGGCGCCGCTTTCCAGCAAGACGATCACGGCGGCCATTAACGATAAGGGTATTGCCATGGCGGCGATAAAGGCGCTGCGGAAATTGAATAAAAACAGGTAGAGAATCGACACCACAAAAAAGCCGCCGATCAACAAATGCCCGGACAGATTGCCGACCGAGGTTTCAATGTAATCGGCGGGCCGGAACAGGTGCGAATAGAAGTCGATGGACTGTTGTTTGAATAAGGGTTCGAACTCGTTCAGCACCGCTTCCACCTGCCGGGACACCGACAGGGTGTTGGCGCCGTATTGGCCGATAATCATCATGACGATGCCGGGTTTGCCCATGATTTGCGCTGCGCCTATCGGCGGTTCGGGGGCATAGGCGATGTCGGCTACATCGCCCAGCGTAATATTGCTGCCGTTCAGGCTTTTGACCAGTATGCGTTTGTATTGTTGCGGATTGGCCGGTTGGCCGCTGATTTGTAGAGTAAAACGTTGATTGCTGTTTTCGATAAAGCCCGAGCCGTTCATTTCGGCGGCGCCGGCGGTTGCAGCGACTATATCGTCTATGGACAGATTGAAACGGTGAAGAGCTTCGGGTTTGATCTGCACCTGCAATTGCTGGATATCGCCGCCGAACACATTAACGTCCGCCACGCCGGGAATCGCCAATAAGCGCGGCGCCAGCGTCCAGTCCACCAGGCTGCGCATTTCCATCAAGGTTTTGGCATCGGAGCTCATGCCTATGGTCAGCACGGTGGCCGATGACGAGGACAGGGGGATGGCCACCGGCATGCCGATGCCGGGCGGCAAGCGCTGGTTGAGGCCGGTCAGGCGTTCGTTGATCATCTGCCGGTTGCGGTAAATATCGCTTTGTTCGGCAAACGTGGCGGTGACGATAGATAGGCCCTGAATCGATTGCGAACGCAATACTTTCAAACCGATCAGGCCGCTGATGGCGGTTTCGATCTGCTGAGTGACCAGCACTTCCACCTGCTCGGACGCCAGTCCCGGCGCTTCGGTCTGTATGATGACCTGTTTAGGGGCAAACTCCGGGAAAATATCCAGCCCGGCACCGGCGAAACGGTAGCTGCCGTAAGCAAGCAGCAAGACGGCCAGCATGACAACCAGGCCGGAAAAACGAATGGAAAAGCGGACAAAAACTGAGAGCATGGGTGATTTTTAATGCGTTGCGATGCATGCCTTACATCGAAAGCCTTGTAGGATGGGTACGGTTTTTGTGTCCACGCGTGACAACTATTCGGTCACTTGCAACAGATTTTTCAAGGCTGTCTGATCGGTAATGGTGATCAATCTGTTTTGGACAATGATGATGTTGTCGTCCTGGAATTTTTTTAGCAAGCGGCTGACGGTTTCCAGTGCCAGTCCGAGATGATTGCCGATTTCCTGCCGGGTCAGGGAAAGTTTGAATTCCGAGGAGGAAAAGCCGCGCCGCTTCAGGCGTTCCGACAGGCTGATCAGGAAATAGGCCAGGCGTTCTTCGGCCGGACGCTTGCTGAGTATCAGTTGATTTTTGTCTTCGCTGATTTTTTCGCCGGTATGGCGGAATAATTCACGGGTGAGGCCCGGTAAATTCTGAAACAGTTCGTCCATATTTTCCGCCGGTAACACGCAGAAACTGGTGGTTTCCAGGGCAATGGCCGCACAGGAATATTTTTCATCCGAAAAACCGTCAAAACCCAGCAATTCGCCCGGTAACAGAATATTCAGTATATGTTCGTTACCGTGCTGGTCGCTGGCGACCAGTTTGGCGCTGCCGGATTTTATAGCCAGTAAACCACGGAAGTCGTCGCCTTCGTGATAGATGAATTCACCGCGCTGCAGTATTTTTTTAGCTTTGATGACCTGGCTGATATTGTTGATTTCATCTTGCGACAAGCCGCGCGGCAGGCAAATCTTATCCAGGCTGCAATTGATGCAACTGACCTGATTGATTTTCGAAACAGGTTGTTTGACAAGATAAACCGATGCAGGAATACGCAACATATCAAGCGCCTGCCTGATCGTGCAGGTCGTGATATCTGATAATGCGTTCCACTTCGTTTTTCGATCCCAGTATCAAGGGAACCCGCTGATGTATGCTGTTGGGCTTGATGTTCAATATCTGTTCGCGGCCTGTACTACAAAGGCCGCCAGCCTGTTCGATAATAAAAGCCATCGGATTGGCCTCATACATCAGGCGTAATTTACCGGGTTTGGCCGGGTCGCGCAGGTCGCAGGGGTAAAGGAACACCCCGCCGCGATTCAGAATGCGGTAAACTTCGGCCACCAGCGAGGCCACCCAGCGCATATTAAAGTTTTTGCCGCGTTCGCCGTCTACGCCTGCCACGCACTCTTCGATATATTGTTGGACCGGCGGTTCCCAGAAGCGTTGATTGGACATATTAATCGCAAACTCGGTGCTTTCTTCGGGGATTTTCATATTGCAGTGCGTGAGGATAAATTCCCCGATATCCTGATCCAGCGTAAATGCGTTGACGCCGTTACCGGTGGTCAATACCAGCATGGTGGATGGCCCATAAAGTACGAAACCGGCACAAACCTGCTCTCTGCCTCTGCGCAGAAAATCTTCGGTTTCCGGTTCGACGCCTTCCCGGCAGCGCAGTACCGAAAAAATGGTGCCTACGGTCAGGTTGATATCTATATTGGAAGAACCGTCCAGCGGATCGAACAACACCAGATATTTGCCTTTCGGGTACTGTTTGGGTATCTTGATCGGATCGTCGATTTCCTCGGATGCCATGCCGCCCAGATGTCCGCCCCAGTCCAGCGCTTTGACCATGATATCGTGGGTGATGATGTCGAGTTTTTTTTGAACTTCACCCTGGATGTTTTCGGTGCCGGCGCTGCCCAGCACGCCGATCAGCGCGCCGCGATTGACGCGATGGGAAATTTGTTTGCAGGCCGTCACGATGTTGTTAAGCAACAGGGTAAATGTGCCGGAGGCATCAGGCAGGCCGCGTTGTTGCTCAATGATAAACTGGGTGAGGGTGACTTGTTCAGTCATGCTGATTATCTCCGTATGCTTGCATTGAATGATGGCTTTCAGACTTTCTCGCTTAACAGATTGCGAATAGGCTTGTTAACTGAATTCGATTGTGCAGGCTTGCCTTGTTGTGCTTCCATAAAACCGGTTTTTAATCCTTTTTGTTCGAATTGTTGTTTCAGATGATCGAGGTGGCTGTTGATTAGTTCGACGGTACTGGCCGCATCGCTCCAGAAGCGGGTATTAACTGCGCCGTCGTAACAGGAAATCCTGCAATGTATTGTAGCAAGTTCGGGCGGTGTTATGGTAATGCTGACTGCCCAGTTTTTTTCATTGCGTTCGTTATCGCTGTTTTTATCCTGCTGAATTTCTATTTTTACAGTATCGGCCAACTGCTGTTGGAAAAACGGCAATTCCAGTATCCAGCCCTGTTTTGGGGATTCGTCGTTAGGCAGGGAGTTGAATTGGTCGAGCGTCAGCTTAGCCAGCGTGCTATCGGCTTTTTTTAATATTTCCTTCAGCAGTTCGAGGTTGTCTTTGTTAACGTTGCCGGCGGATTGTGCGCTAATCGCTGAACTCAGCGATTGGGCGAGTTTTAAGAGCCTGAATTTCAGGTCATCTTGCAAATTAACGTCTGTTTTGCTGGTCAGCAGCAGTTCGGCCAGTTTGCTTTCCAAAAACAGGCCGGACTGGGCGATGTTTTGTTTAAGCAGCGCCGGTTCTCCCAATTGGGCTTGCGCCGGAATCGAGGCCAAAATTTGCAAAGCCAATTGTTTTAACGATTCTGCAATATTGGGACTATTTTCAAGCACCGGCAGGATTTGGCTAAGGAAATTCAGCAGAAATGCCGGCGAACTCTGTATGGGCAGCAGTTGTTTTAACAGATCGTTGATTTTTTGTTCGCTGATGCCGGCCGGATTGTTAGGCAGTGTAACCGCAAAACTGGGCATCTTTCCAGTATTCACTACTTGCAGCGTTATCTGAGTCCCGACAGCCAGTGCGCTGAATGCGGCGGGCGGCTGTTTGTTAACTGCTGTTGTCCCGGCGTTTTCTGTATCAGGCAAAATCAATTGTTTAGCATCCAGTGTCACTAATTGATTGCTAGTCAAGGTTTTGAGATTTACCGGCGCCGATGCCGTTATCGTTGCTGCTGCAGCCGGCAGCAACTGCAAGGTGATCTTGTTTTCTGCGATACTGATAACAGTGGCCTGCAAGGTCTGGCCTTTAGGCAGTTGGTTAAGTGTTATGTTTGCCGGTGCCGTAGTTTGCGCTTGAGCTTGTGGGCCAAGCAGTTTTAATATTTGGGGATCGGCGGATTGTGGCAGTGTTGGATTCGATGCCGGCTGTACAGCAGCTTGAACGATTTTAAATTCCAATGCCGGCAGCAATTTGACGACTTGGAGTTGCAAGGACTGACCGGGTTGCAGGTTAAGAGGCTGTTGGGGCTGAACCTGCACGGTCTTGCCGGTTATACTTAAACTGATGCTGTTCTGTATGGCTTGCGTTTCAATCACCTTTGCGTCCACAATCTGATTTAATTTCAGATCCAGCAGATTAGTAGGGCTTTGGGCGGCAGTGGTCAACTGGTTTAGATTAAGTGGTAGATTAATATCCATAGGTTTGACCGCTGTGTTTGTCAATGGATTAGCCGGGGTTTGCAGTTGAAAGCCGATCAGTTTCAGTAATGGCGTCACGGCAAACCGGGCGGAGGTTTGATTGTCCCCCTCCGGCGCTGTAAGTGCAATCAGATTAAATTCGGGAGCAGGTTGCAATTGCACGACCTGCAATTGCAAGGACTGGCCGGTTTGCAGGTTTATTGCTTGTTGAGACTGGACCAGTAGTGTTTTACCCTCTGCCTGCAAAGTAAAACTGTTAGACAGGGCTTGCGTATCGATTACTTTGGCGTCCAGAACCTGATTCAGCTTTAAATCCAGGGGATTATTGGCTGTTTGCGTGGCAGAGGCAAACTGGGCGAGGTCCGGCGATAAAGTGATGGTCATGTGCTTACTGGTGTCGTGAAGCGTGAAGCGTCTATGCTACGATGAAAGTCTTGGAAAGTGCAGCAAAAAAATAAACTCGGCAAACTTGATAGACTGTTTGTAACCGTATCGAATTATTGCAATGTATTTTTGCTACCGTGTACGGTAACAACCATTCAGCTTTTTTTCGTTTATTCACAGGAATCCATGATGCATAAAACGGTGCTAAAAGAGCTTTTCCCATTCTGGCAACTTCCCCTGGCAACGCTTCTGGAAAAGCTGGCCGCCGGGCCGGAAGGCCTGAGTAACAGCGAAGCGGAGATTCGCTTGAAAACATTCGGCCCGAATCTGATCCACTCGGAACGTAAAACTGCGCTGCTCTTGCAATTTTTATCCAAGTTTCTCAACCCATTAGTGATTATTCTGCTGGTTGCCAGCGTTTTTTCGGCCTTTACCGGGGATGTTGCCAGCTTCGTGATTATCAGCACCATCATCCTGATCAGCGTCACGCTGGATTTCGTTCAGGAATACCGTGCCGGCCAGGCTGCCGATAAGTTGCGGCAATCCGTCGCCGTGCGCGTGCAAGTGCTGCGGGATGGCAAGCCCGTTGAGGTTGCGCTTGCGGATCTGGTCCCCGGCGATGTGGCCTTGCTGTCAGCGGGCGATTTGATTCCGTGCGATGGCCGTTTACTGGAAGCAAAGGACTTTTTCGTCAATCAGGCTCTGTTGACCGGGGAACCCTTTCCCGTGGAAAAAACTGCCGGGGAATTACCCGCAGAGCAAAATATCCTCGCCGCCGGCAACTCCGTGCTGTTGGGCACATCGGTGATCAGCGGCTCCGCTAAAGTGCTCATGTGCCGCACCGGGCAGGATACTGCGCTGGGCGAGATTGCCGATTCCCTGCTGGTCAAGGCGCCGCTCACCGATTTCGATGAGGGAACCCGCCGTTTCGGTCTTTTGATCATGCGTTTGACGGTGATCATGGTGCTGTTCGTGCTGCTGGTTAATGCCTTTTTGCATCGGCCCTGGCTGGAATCCTTTCTGTTTGCGGTGGCGCTGGCTGTCGGGCTTACCCCGGAATTGCTGCCTATGGTGGTGTCCGTGACACTGTCGCGAGGCGCTATGCGGATGGCGGCCAATAAGGTTATCGTCAAACGGCTGACTTCCATCCAAAGTTTAGGCAGCATGGATATCTTCTGCACCGACAAAACCGGCACATTGACAGAAGCCCGTATTCGCCTGGAACGCCATTTGGACCCGTTCGGCGCGGAAAGCGAGCAAGTGCTGGAGTTGGCTTATTTAAACAGTTATTTTGAAACCGGATTGAAAAGCCCGCTGGACGATGCCATTCTGGAACATGCTGACATCGATGTCAGCGGCTGGCAAAAAATCGATGAAGTGCCTTTCGATTTCGAGCGCCGCCGGGTATCGGTACTGGTTGATAATACCGTCAGCCGTTTACTGGTGGTAAAAGGCGCACCGGAAGATATCTTGCGTTTGTCGGTGAGTTATCGAAAAATCGGCGACCAGAATGTGTGCGATTTGGATGAGGAAGCCCTGGAGCTTATCAATTCGCAATTCGAAATCCTGAGCAAGGAAGGCTTTCGGGTGTTAGGCATTGCCTCGCGGCAGGTGAGCGCGGAACATCCTCATGCGGTGCTTGACGATGAAGCCGAACTGGTTTTTGACGGCTTCGCCGCTTTTCTCGATCCGCCGAAGGAGAGCGCCAGGTCGGCGCTGGTTGCCCTGGCCAAAGATAGGGTGACAGTGAAGATTATCACCGGCGATAACGAACTGGTAACCCAGCATGTCTGCGCCGAACTGGGCCTTGCCGTCACCGGAGTGCTGAACGGTTCCGAGATCGAAATGATGGACGATATGGCCCTGGCGGCGCGGGTGGAACAGGCCAACCTGTTCTGCCGGGTGACGCCTACCCAGAAGAACCGCGTCATTTTGGCTTTGAAACGCCGCGGCAGCGTGGTCGGCTATCTTGGCGACGGCATTAACGATGCGCCTTCGCTGCATTCCGCCGATGTCGGTATTTCGGTGGATAGCGCGGTGGACGTGGCAAAAGCCGCTGCCGATATGATTCTTTTGCAGCACGATCTGAACGTGCTGCACGCCGGGGTTCTGGAAGGCAGGCGCACGTTCGGCAATATCATGAAATACATCATGATGGGCACCAGCTCCAATTTCGGCAATATGTTCAGCATGGCAGGGGCATCGGTATTCCTGCCCTTCCTGCCGATGCTGCCTTTGCAGATACTGCTCAACAATCTGCTTTACGATATCTCCGAACTGCCCATACCGCTGGATAGGGTGGATAATGATTATTTAAGCCATCCCCGGCACTGGGATATGAACTTTATCCGCAATTTTATGGTGACGGTAGGGCCGATCAGTTCGATATTCGACTTTCTGACCTTTTATATTATGCTGGCGGTGTTTCATGCCGATCAGGTATTGTTTCATACCGGCTGGTTTATCGAATCCATGGCGACCCAGGTGCTGGTGATTTTTGTAATCCGCACCCGCAGCAATCCGTTCAAAAGTCGCCCCAATCCCTGGCTGATCGTTTTCGCTTTCACGGTGGTGGCAACCGTTGTAATCTTGCCGTTTACGCCGGCAGCCCCCTATTTAGGCTTCGTCGTGCCGCCTGCTTTTTTCTATCTGATACTGGCCGGCATGGTGCTGGTTTACCTGCTGATGGTGGAAGGCATCAAGCAATGGTTTTTTCGGCATTTGGCGGTTGAGTAATGAGATGGATAGGGTGCGTTTTACGCGCCATTCAATCGGGTATCTATAAGGCAGGCGGATTTTTGAGCCTATGCGGGCTGTTTTCGTTAGGCGATGCAGGCCTGGCAAGATGCTAGGCCAAGTGCCACGAGAATGGCAATCAAACATGATTTGGCCGGTTGGCATTTGGCGGCACGAAAATTAAAGCGAATGAGGCTGGCGCATAGAAAATTTCGAAGTTGCATAAAAATGCATTTCAAAACAGGTATTATTTATATTATCCTTAATTATTAGTTTGTTATGATGCTTATAGAGCGCTTTATCCCCTCCTGTCGAAAATTGGCCCAGTTGTGTTTTTTAGAACATGTATATGATATACAACAAGTATATTTGTCGCTGTTAAGCTCTAATGTAAAAATAAACATTTAGTTATGTTATTCACAATAACGGATTAGTTATGTATAATTTTACTTGTTCATATGTAAAAAATTATCCAGGCAATAGCTGGAAGGCGGCTTTTCTCAAACTTAAAGAGTGGTCTGCCGTTAATTTTTTATACGGTTGATTCTATGATAAGCGATAAATAACATGGCAAACGATCTGCAAGCTTTATTTTACAGCGATATCCGATCCAAGGCGGTTCCGGCCGGTAATACCCGGGGTATGTGTTGCTTACGGCACGCCTTTATTAAGCTCACCGGCCTGGAAGCCGTGTTTCGTCGCTTGAAAAGGTTTCCGGGCCTAAGGCCGGTCTTTCATCGTGAAGAAAAATCGGCTGACACTCAACTGTTCATCACCGTTTTGGCTAGCCGTTTGCGTAACTCATTCGTGGCCCTACATGCGGTCACGAGAATCAGCTAACCACCTGCAACGCTAACCGGCAGAAATATTGTATAACGTGTACCCTGGCCGGGACTGGACTCAACGTCGATGCTGCCGCTTAGCAAGGTGCAAACCAGGCCATGGACTATGCTCATGCCCAGCCCGCTGCCGCCTTGGCCTAGCCGGGTTGTGAAAAAGGGGTCGAAGAGGCGATTCAGCGTTTCTGTGCTCATGCCGATGCCATCATCGCTAAATTCCAGTTTGACCTGTTGATTTTCCAATTTCGCACTGAGGGTCATCGTCCCATGATCCCTATTTTCAAAGCCGTGGATCACTGCGTTATTGACCAGATTGGCGATGATTTGCCCGATTGCACCAGGGTAACTATTTAAAATAATGCCCTTGGGAATATGTTGTTCCAAGCGGTATGAGGTTTTTTTGAGCATGGGGGACAACGTTGCTACGATTTCCTCGACAGTGGTGCATAAATCGAATTCACGGCGGTTTTCGCTGGTTTGGTCAACCGCGACATGTTTAAAACTGGTGACCAGATTTGCGGCTCGATGCAGGTTGCGAACGATCAGATCCCCGGCAATGCGGGTCTCTTCCAGAAAATTTTCCAGGGTAGTCCGGCGTAAACCATCCTGAAATTCTTTGTTGATGTCACGGGTATGATCTTGCAGGGTGGTTGCGACTGTCAGCGCGTTGCCAATGGGTGTATTCAACTCATGTGCTACACCCGCCACCAGCGCACCCAAGCCGGCCAGCTTTTCAGAACGGATAAGGTTCTCCTGAGTCCATTTAAGATCCTCTATGGTATGCTGCAAGGTCTGGTTTAGTTTAACCAGATCCAGGGTTCGCGCTTCCACCCGCGATTCCAAGTCCTTGTTGAGGCGAGTGATCTCTTGCACGCGTTGTTGAATGGCGTCCGCCATCCTGTTAAAGTTGGCGGCAAGCAAACTGATTTCATCCCGGCCTGTCTCAGATGCGCGGCGTTCGAAATTCCCCTGCGCAATTGCCCGGCTGACGATGGCCAGCATATTGATGCGGCGCACTATTTTCAGCATAATGAACAACACGACGCTCGATACCACTGTCAGGCCGCCTATGGCTAAAAGAATGCCTTCGCGATTCAGCCGTTGAATAGTTGACACCATCAAGTTAAAAGACAGGCCATACTGCATAAAACCCACTTCATTGTTCTCCAGCAGCAGCGGTTTCCGGATATGTACGATGCCGCGATCGATCGCTGTCGGATAGGTTTCCGGTGTATCCGGTTCAGGAGCGGGTTCTGCCAGAAGACCGGATTTTAACAGTAGGACACCATCTTCGCGCCAGATAACCAGATAGACTAAGCCAAATTGCTCATTTTCCTGGCTCAACAATTCATCTAAAAACGCTTTTAGCGTTTCTAATTCGCCGGAAATGGCGAAAGGCGCTGCCGCCAAATTAAGAATTTCCGATGTCTGTTGAGCGGATACCCGCACATATTCGACCATCGATCCCTTTATCACCCTGATGCTATTGAAAACCACAGCGCCGATCATCAGTCCGAACAGTAAGACGCTCGCAATTAAGACGCGGGTGCGTAGCGACCTGATCCATTTGTATTCAGGGATATGCAGGGCATTTCGAAAAACGCTTCTGTTTTTCATGGCTCAAAAAAAGCGTTCCCACTGTGATTGGCTAGCCAGTCCAGCAATGCTTCCAATTCCATGGGTCTGCCGGTATAGAAGCCCTGGATTTCGTCACAGCCCAGTTCACGCAGCCGTCTGATTTGATCGGCATCTTCCACGCCTTCCGCAAGAACCTTCATTCCCAATTGCCGTCCGAGCGGCACCACCATTTCTGTAATGCGAACGCCTGGCTGATCGGTTCCAATCAGCTTGATAAACGATCTATCGATTTTTAGCCGATCAGCCGGTAGTCTGTCCAGATAGGATAAAGAGGAATAACCGGTCCCGAAGTCATCGATGGCGATAGCGATTTGCCGCGATTTCAGTTCCCGGAAGATGGTCTCCATGACTTCGATACCGATAATCGCCGCCGATTCCGTGATTTCCAACTCCAGCCGATCGGTGATGACATCGCTATCGCGGATAATCTTATCCAGGTTAATCATGAAATCGGGGTGCCGGAACTGCACCACTGAGACATTGACCGCCATGATGATGTTATTGAAGCCCGAACCATGCAAGCGCTGGAGAGCGAGCAATGCCGTTTTCAACACCCATTCTCCCAGGCTCACGATCAGGCCGGATTGTTCGGCGATAGGAATGAATTGATCCGGCGTAACCACAGTACCGTCCGGTTTTTTCCAACGAACCAAGGCTTCCAACCCAACTACTTTGCCGCTTTCCAGATCGATTTGCGGCTGAAAAACCAAATAAAATTGCGTCCGGTCATTTTGCAGCGCCAAGTGTAACTCACGGAGGAGGTGGGCGCTGTCACGGATTTCGTCTCGAATCCCGATCGTATAATAGGCGGTTTGTCCGATCAGTCCGCTGGATTTAGCCCGTTTGCGGGCGATGCTTGCGCACTGAAACAGCTCTGTCCCAGTGGATTGAAAGTCTCGCAAGCGAACCACGCCGATTGAGAACGATACCAGAAACTCAATGCCATCGATTTCGAGGGTCTCATCAAATAATGCGTGCAGCAATTGCGGATATAAAGTATCTCCCTCGCCGAGCAGACCGAACCCGCCCCCCGCAACTCTGGCAATGACAACTGAAGAGGGTAGCCTTTCCCGAAAGCACCTGGCAATTGCCTGCAGCAGTTTGTCGCCATAGCTGGAACCTAGCACGTCATTAATCTCTGCAAAGCAGTCAATATCCAGCAAAGCGACTATATGATTGCCGTTCCCCTCATTTTTCAGAACCGTATCGATGGCGTCGATGAAAGCCAGCCGATTCGGCAGCCTAACCAGAGGATCTACTGTAGCCAAATCCCGCAAGCGGCTGATTAGCGAGATATTATCCCCGCACAGGCCGATGTTGGAGCAGAATAGATCCACTAAATTTCGATCAATCTCATGAACGGGAGTGGCGGAATCCACAAAAGCGGCAAAATCGTTTCCGCTGCGTCCGGGACAGAACAGGACCAGGCATTGATCTTCCATAATGGTTCTGCGTTCGCTCAGGCTGCATTCAATCAGATTCTGAATACGTGTTTCCACAAGGTATTTGAGCGGTTTGTTGATGAGAAACTCATAACGGCCGGCCGCACCGATAATCTCATAACAAGGCTGTTCCCCCTGGCGACCGTATGAGCGTGCGCAGACAAGCCCTTCTGGTTTTATACCGATAAAACCGGCAATTTGCATGATGACGCCTATGGCAAAATCGCGAATGCCCTCGGCAGTAATAAAGGTATTGCTGGCATCCAGTATTTTCTGTAATCCCTGGCGGCCGGCGTTGAGGCGCTGTAACTGCTCATAACTGCGAATGGCGGCGGTCAACGAAGTATAAAGATTGATACGAGTCAGTTCGTTCTTGGATTTGTAATCGTTGATTTCGTAAAGACTGATTGTTTCCATTTCCGGTGCGTAACCGGGCTGTCCGGTGCGCAAGATGATGCGGACATCGGTTAAACCGAGGGTTTGACGGATGGTTTTAACGATGCGTAGCCCTGCATCTTCGGTTTCCATGACGACGTCCAGGAGAATTACGGCTACATCAGGGTTTTGGCTCAGCAGCTTAATGGTTTCGGCGGCGGAATACGCATGTAAAAACTCCAGCGGCCGATTGAGAATAACCAGATTGCGTAACGCGAATTCAGTAGACTCGTGTACATCCTGATCGTCATCGACAATCATGACCCGCCAGTATCGCAGTCTTTCAATCTGTTCAACGGTCTTTACTTCTTCGTCGGCAAAGGTTAACAGTTTGTCTTGTTTGTCCATGCTTCACTCCATCTGGGGATACATCCGCTAGGGTATGCTGAAAACGATTTTCATTTCCGGCGTGACCAAATCAGCCGGCAGATAGATTAACGCACTCGGGTCATCCGTTAATCGGGCTATGGCTTCAGCCGTCGAAGCTTCCTGGGGCGGGCGGCCTTGTCCGGAAAAGACAATCCGCGACCAATAAGCTTTGACGCGAACGGCATTCATATCTGCCGCCGCCTGGTAAAAGCGGTCGCGAAGCGCGTTGTCCTTGCTGTCTATAGCCATATAGAATGACCCATTAATATGTTTACGCTTGCCGAGAAACAGATCGACGACTTCTTCTCTGGACAATTGCGTAATTTGGCTGTCTTTGCGAACCGCTACAACGAGCCCGGATTCGGCCCGGGAAATTTGACCGTACAACAATACTGTTGCCAAAAACAAGGCAGTTGCGCTGGATCGAAAAAATCCACGCTTTAACATGCTGAAGCTGCTATAAGCATTTTGCATGATCAATAGACGAAATCCAGCGATAAGGAAAACAGAGTATCCACGCCCGGATTGTTAAAGTTGTAATCGGAATTTACTTGAAAATACGGCCCCGTGCTGTTTCTCATGGGCGCAATAAAGTCTAACCTGTCCACGCAGCATGATAGAATTTGTCGCAGCATAATTAAGGCCGATGGCCAGAGTTCTGTAATCGGTACGTTCCAGCGTGTGCACCTGGGCGATGATAGCGTTGACCATTGCATTGGAACTGTGCACTCTGCGGTCGAGTGTGGCCTGGTAGCCGACGGTGATTTGCGGCAGCCAACGATCCAGATGATAGCCAACAGTTAAATACCCGCCATGTTTGTCATCGAATACTTGCGCATGGTCGGATCGATCAAGACCCCACTCGGCCATCACCAGCCAGTTGGAGCTATCGTAGCTTAAGCCGGCAGTATAAAGCGTACCGCCACGATTAGACGGTTCCCAATTGTTTTGCGGCGACAGGATCCAAACTTGCCAGCCCCGCCGTCAACTGGTTAAGATCCGGCACGTTAATAGAGGAGCGGGCGTGCAGCCAGGATATTTTAAAGCGCCATGGGCCGTTATCCAGCTTCAGATTAGTGAAGAACAGGTCATTGACAGAAACGTTGGCGGTCCCTACAGTCCCAGCACCGGCTGTATTTAAGGTATTGCCGTTGGTCGTGATCGGGAATGGATAATCGACCCAGCCGTAACCGGCGTTGAGTCCCAAGGTTCCCAGTTCCGTATCGTGACGAATAGTAAAATCGGCGCTATCCAGGTGAATGAGCGGAAAAAGATTATAGACCTCCCCGGGCGTGCGTACCCAGGGATTTGAAAAATTGGCCAATCGGTAATCGGAAGCCAGGAAAGCCGGGCTCTGCATGCGCCCAATACGAATGGCAAAATTTTCGCCGATTTCTTGACGGATGTTGGCTTGGGTAAGACGCGGCAGAAATTCGTTGTTCGAAAGGCGTTCGACTACGGATTGAACGGTAATCAGTGTGCTAGGCGTCAGCGATACATTGAGCTGAGCGCCAAGGCGAGAATCCAAGCCAAGATCGAATTGGTGGTTTAGTCCAGGCCCGGAGGGCTGGGTACCCTGCACGTATGAGGCATCGTCGCTGCTAAGCAAGGCGCCGCCAAAGGTTCCAAAGGCGCTAAGGCTGAAAGGACCATAGCTCAATTCAGCGAAAGCGGGCGCAATACCGATAATATAGGGGCCAAGCAGAACCAGCAAACGCAGAAAATACTTCATGCAAATCGATCCAGACCGCTGAATGGGTTTAGGCAAAATAAATTGCCTAATTTATTATTGTTGGCTGAAAGTATAGCTTTAATTTTTGATATGACAATTTAGAACGGGAATTAGTGTTCCAGTCTGTAAAGGAAGGTGATTTTCAACGCCATAAGATGCGCACAAGCCGTAGTTCTTACGGCGTTAGGTCATAAAACTGTCGTGGGATCACCGCGTCGATATTAAAGTTATTGTAACTATTCAGCGTAAAATCTCCCGCAATTGCTGGATCGCGTATCCCCAGCCTAATTACACATCAAGAAGACGCGGAGCGTCCAGGGATGCATTCCCACGCCGGAGCGTGGGAACGATGGCGTCCGTCCCCGCCGCCGTGAATACGCTGGATGGTTACGAGTTATTTATCATTACTTAAGTTTTTACACACGAATATTACTATCAAGGGCGTAGGATGGGTAGAGCGGCTGCAAACGGCGGTAGCCGCTAGGCTAAACCTTATCCAACCTGGCGTAAGCCAGCATCAACCACTTGATCCCGGCATTGCGGAAGTTGATCTGCACTCTTTCCTGTTCGCCCTCGCCTTCGGTTTGCAAGACCACCCCTTCGCCGAATTTTTCATGTCTTACCGATTGCCCGAGCCGGTAGGCGCTGCCGGGACCGGATAGGGGGCTTTTCGAGGCGCTTGCAAGCATGGGGCGGGTAAGGTTGGCGCGCATGCGGATTTCCTGTATCAGTTCTTCCGGAATTTCTCTTAAAAAACGGGAGGGAGACGGGTAGTTGTCTTTGCCATATAAGCGCCGGGATTCGGCATGGGTCAGGAATAGTTGCTGCATGGCGCGGGTGATACCGACATAGCATAAGCGCCGTTCTTCCTGTAAGCGGCCCGGATCGTCCACAGCCTGCATGGAGGGAAACAGGCCGTCTTCCATGCCGACCATGAACACCAGCTTAAATTCCAGGCCTTTTGCCGAGTGCAAGGTCATTAACTGTACGCAGTCCTGATCGGCCTGGGCTTGCATGTCGCCCGCTTCCAGGGCGGCATGGGTGAGGAACAGGTCGATTTCGCTGAGGTTTTCGCTATTTTCGCTGTCGTAGTCGAACAGTTTGGCGGCGTTGACCAGTTCTTCCAGGTTTTCGACGCGGGCTTCGCCCTTGTCCTGTTTTTCTTTTTTGTATAAATCGATCAGACCGCTGGCTTCCACGACGTGTTGCACGATTTCGTACAGGGCTTTGTCTGTGTTGTCCTTGCCGAGTTGTAGAATCAGGCTCAGAAAGTTTTGCAAGGCATTTGCCGCTCTGGCCGGTAGTTGCTGCTGCTCCAGCAGCAGTTGCGAGGCTTGCCATAAGGACAATTGACGTTCGCGGGCCAGAATCCGCATGTCGTCCAGGGTTTTAGCGCCTATGCCGCGGGTCGGGGTGTTGACGATGCGTTCGAACGAGGCGTCGTCATTGGTATTGGTGGACAGGCGCAGATAGGCGAGGGCGTTTTTGATTTCCAGGCGTTCGAAGAAACGCAGGCCGCCATAGACTCTATAGGGTGTAGCGGTGGTCATTAGCCGTTCTTCGAATTGCCGGGATTGGGCGTTGGAGCGGTATAAAATGGCGATGTCGCTACGCAAGCCGCCGTCTTTGATCCACTGCCGGATTTTTTCCACCACGAAATAGGCTTCGTCCTGTTCGTTAAAAGCGGTGTAGAGCGATAGGCGTTCGCCTTCCCCGGTTTCGCGTCCACAACTCCTTGCCCATGCGGTTGCTGTTGTTGGCAATCAAGCTGTTGGCGGCTTTTAATATATGCGCGGTAGAACGGTAGTTCTGTTCCAACCTAACCACTTGATGGCCGGGATAGTGCTTTTGAAAATTGAAGATATTTTCGATTTTTGCGCCGCGCCAGCCATAGATGGATTGGTCGTCGTCGCCGACCACGAACAGGTTGTTGTTGCCTTCGGTCAGCACCCGCAGCCAGGCGTACTGGATGCTGTTGGTATCCTGAAATTCGTCAACCAGCACATGCCGGAAACGTTCCCGGTAAAAGCTGTTCAGATCCGGGCTGTCGCGCAGCAGTTCATGGGCTCTGAGCAGCAGTTCGGCAAAGTCCACCAGACCGGAGCGCTCGCAGAGTTGTTCGTATTCTTTATAAACCCCCAGCATTTGCCGGTAAAAAAAATCGCCGTTATCATCCATGTGCCGGGCGCGGATGCCTTCTTCCTTTTGATGGTTAATGAAGCCCTGCACCTGTTTCGGCGGCCATTTACTGTCGTCGATGTTCAGATTTTTCATTAATCTTTTGACGATGCGCAACTGGTCGTCGCTGTCCATCACCTGAAAGCCATCCGGCAGCCTGGCCTGTTTGACGTGTTGTCTTAACAAACGATGGGCCAGGCCGTGAAAGGTGCCTATCCACATCGAGCGCACCGGGATGTTTAACAAGTTTTCCACCCGGCCGCGCATTTCGCTGGCGGCCTTGTTGGTAAAGGTTACGGCCAGAATGTTTTGCGGGGAGATATGGTTGACTTTAATATGCCAGGCGATGCGATGCACCAGCACTCTGGTTTTGCCGCTTCCGGCGCCTGCCAGCACCAGCATGGCTTGCTCCGGCGCGGATACGGCCTGCAATTGGTCGTCGTTTAATGAGTTAATGATTGAGGATACATCCATTTTTATTTGCAGAATTCGGTGAGCTGTGTATATTTACCGATCTTAAAGGGACAATATTGCTTCTGGATAATAATAAACACAACAAAGAGAGGGTAGGGTATGAAATTCGATTATAAACGCATGATTAAATTTGAGCACAACCTTGGTGCAAAAGATAAAAAAGTCCGCATGATAGCCGGTTTGGTGCTGTTGTTCGTATCGCTGTTTCTCGGTAGCGTGTTGATGCTGCTGGTAGGCGGCGTTTTGGTTGCCACCAGCTACTTCGGCTGGTGTCCCGCTTATTCCGGGTTTTGTCATTCTACCAATCCAGATGGGGCCGCTTGCGGTCAAGCAGCCGGCGGCGATGCCGAAGCTGCCCCTAAAACCGAAGAATAACAAGCCATTTTCGGTTTTACCTGAATCCGTGGCGCTTTGCGGCGGATTCAGTTTCGGTTTTATTCGTCCTTTTTGTATTCCCCTTCGATGATTTTGTCGTTGAAGGCGGCGTGTTTGCGGAACATCGAAGAGGAATCGGCGTTCAGCAGAAAATTTTCGATCACGTATTCGGCAATTTTCCTGCGCAACGGCGGAATCAGACAGGCAAAGCCTAAAATGTCAGTAAAAAACCCCGGTGTTAACAGCAGCGCACCGCCCACCAGCAGAATCGGCCCTTCTATCATTTCATACGCCGGAATATGTCCCTGCTGCAAATTGGCCTGAAAACGCTGCCAGGTGGCAAAGCCTTGCCGGCGCAACAGCCAGGCCCCTAATACCGCCGTAAAGACCACCAGGAATATGGTTGGAAACGCTCCGATCAGACTACCCACTTCCAGAAGAACGTAAATTTCCACAAACGGTACGATTAAAAAAAACAGAAACAGAATTTGTATGGCTTTCATGGGGTCGGGCTCGGCGGAACTTGAAAGCAGTTAATACTAAAGCATTTGCGGCAATTTTACAGGATAATATTTTTAGGGTTGGGTGGAGATTGGCATATCGTTCCCTCGCCGGCGCGTGGAAACGATAAATGTCGGTGATCCACGCCAACACCCCAAAATGAAGGCTGTCGTTAAAAAACAGCCCGTTGGTATATTTTAAATGGATAGACTCATGTTTGTGTTTAAACTGATTTTTTTGGGCATTCTGGCATTTTATGCCCAAATATCTCCGGCATTGGACAGCAAGGATGTTTTGCCGCCCGAACAGGCCTTCAAATTATCGGCTGCCGCTGTTTCTACCGATAAGGTACAACTGACCTGGGAGATTGTTGACGGTTATCATCTTTACCGGGATAAATTCAAATTTGAATCGAAAACCGAATCCATCAAGCTAGGCCGGATCGATATGCCGGCGGGTTTAATCGAACACGATGCTGTTTTCGGCGAAGTAGAGTTGTATAGAGGCGTGGTGAAGGTTGATGTGCCGCTGGAAAACCCGAAGAATGAATCCTTGATAAAACTGTTTGTCCGCTATCAGGGCTGCGCCGATATCGGGGTTTGTTATCCCCCGCAAAAAGTGGTTTTGGAAGTGCCGTTACCGGCCAAACCGGCAGCTGTAAGCAGTAATCCGTTTAAAAAATTGACGCAAGGCTTTAAAAGTCTGGCGCCGGAAATTTTCAACAAAGAACTATTGCCGCCGGAACAGGCTTTTCAATTCTTTGCAACTGTTAAAGACGCGCATACACTGAACGTCAGTTGGCTGCCGGCGGACGGCTATTATCTTTACAAAAACAAAATGGCGCTGAGTCTGGAGCCCACCAGCCAAACGGCCTTAGGCAGTTATGCCTTGCCGGCGGGCGAAGCCCATAGCGACCCCGAGTTCGGCGAAGTGGAGGTGTACCGGCAGGAAGTCAGCGCCGATATACCTTTGCTGCGCTCCAGCCTGATTGCGGAAACCATTACCCTGGTCGCCAAATATCAAGGCTGTGCCGACCGCGGCGTCTGCTATCCGCCCATGCATACTAAAGTCACGCTGGCCTTGCCGGAAGGGCCATCCTTATCGGCGATTGAACCGCCGCCTGCCGCTGTTTCCGAGCAGGACAGGATAGCCGATAGCCTGATGCAGGATTCCTTGCCGGTAACGCTACTGACTTTCTTCGGTTTCGGTTTGTTGTTGGCCTTTACCCCCTGTATTTTTCCGATGATTCCGATTTTGTCCGGGATTATAGTCGGGCAGGGCGATGGCATCACCACCCGCAAGGCGTTTTTATTGTCTTTGTGTTATGTACTGGCTTCGGCGGCCATGTATACGCTATTCGGCATGCTGGCCGCTTTGTTCGGCAGCAATTTGCAGGCGGCCTTTCAGGAACCCTGGGTGATTGCGCTGTTCAGTGCATTATTTGTGGTACTGGCCTTGTCGATGTTCGGGTTTTATAGTCTGGAGCTGCCTGCATCTCTGCAATCGAAACTGCTGAGTACCAGCGGCAAGCATCGGGACGGCTCCTATTTGGGCGCGGGACTCATGGGAGCCTTGTCTTCCCTGGTGGTCGGACCTTGCGTAGCGGCGCCGCTGGCTGCGGCCTTGATTTATATCGGCCAGACCGGCGATGCGCTGCTGGGCGGCTCTGCGCTGTTCGTCATGGGCTTGGGGATGGGTTTGCCTTTGTTAGTGCTGGGCGCTTCTGCCGGAAAATTATTGCCTAAATCCGGGGCCTGGTTAAATTCCACCAAAACGGTATTCGGCGTCATCATGCTGGCGGTGGCAGTGTGGATGCTGTCCAGAATTGTACCTGCGGCCGCAACCATGCTGTTATCGGCCCTGCTGCTGATCACCCCGGCCATTTTTTTAAGCGCGCTCGATCCTTTGCCGGCCGATGCTTCCGGATGGCGCAAGCTCTGGAAAGGCTTGGGGATTATCATGCTGGTGTTCGGCCTTCTGCAATTAATAGGCTTGAGCGCAGGCAACCGGGATTTATTGCAGCCTTTAAAAGGCTTGGCAGTCGGCGGCGCGGCGCAGGCCAAACCTGGGTTGGTGTTTGAAAGAGTACGAACCGTCGCCGAACTGGAAGCCAAAATCAAACAGGCCGACGCCGGCGGGAAGAAGGTGATGCTGGATTTTTATGCCGACTGGTGCGTATCCTGTAAAGAAATGGAGGTGTACACCTTCACCGATCCCGAAGTTAAGCGGCAACTGGCCAACTTCGTGTTATTGCAGGCCGATGTCACCGCTAATAATCAGGACGACACAGCCTTGTTAAAGCGCTCGATCTGATTGGGCCGCCGGGCATCATGTTTTTCGACGTGGAAGGCCGGGAACAGAAAGCCGGCCGGGTCATAGGCTATCAGGACGCCGCTACGTTTATCAAGACATTGCAGCAGCTTTGAGGGTTTGTTGCTACTTGCGCGATTGTAGGGTGGGCAATGCTGTTCTGCCCACCGTTTGCAGGTAATGGCTTAATTCTCCGTGGGTACAAAAAGCGTGCCCCATACGCATCAACTTTAGAAAATAATTGTTATTTATTAGTATGTTATAAATATTGATGAATTATATTCCTTCAATCCCGCTATGCGGTGGATATCTGTTAGTCCCTTTCATGCATAAGCACGCCTAAGTTCTATCCGTTGACAGGTGTTTAGCTTTTTCTTTCGCTTATTCATTGAACAGCCATGATTGAACCTGTCAGCCAGTTCTTTTAGAAAGTTAGCCAATGCTTCCAGGTCATCAATGCATTTGGCTAAACCGGATGATTGCTCCTTAATCATTTGATGGCCTTTGACTAGACTACGGTCAGGCTTCCGCCAGAGGCCGGTCAATACTATCCAGTGCTGAACGATGATCGCTAGTAATTTGGCATAGATTTCACAGAGTATACGCTCCGGTTTTTCACTGCGCGAATGTCCTAGGCCGCTATGGGATTTCCACAATTTAAAAATCAGCTCAATTTGCCAACGAACACCGTACATGACAAAACAGTCTTCATGGTTTAGTTTTTCAGGTTCGACATTGGTGATCAGGATATTCCAATCACACCCGGCAAGATTCGCTTCGCTAGGCATTCTGCTGTGCTTTCTGCCGTTATTCAGCATTTTGGCCCGTCGCCGACCCGCTTCTTCCTCCGGTAATTTCCAGAATAGCATTCGCACAGTCAATTGTTCCTTGACGCCCACTTTGACCGCGATTTCATTTCGCATCTGCCCTTGTTTGAGTAGATTTAGACAGTGACTATTCAAGTTTATCGGGGTGCCACCCATTGAAAAAACTTGTGTACCGGGTTGCAGCCGAGAAATCCAATATTCACCCCGTGCAGCCTGTTGTTTCATGCGTCCAAGATTGAAATAGCCCAAATCTTGTATACGTAGACTCCCTTTTTCGTAAACAGATTCGGCCACAGGGCTACGGCTGTCCGAATGGCGGCCAGGCAACAAGTTAAAATGCATTTGCCCGGTTTTTATTTCCAAGTTCGTATCAATCTTAAGGGCGGCTTTGCTCGCATTCTCCGAGCCGCCAACCCCTTGCCAAATTGTCTCCAATTCAGTGGGTAATGCCACGGTGCTGCAATCCGCAAGATAAATGGCCGGAAAGGGATTAAAAATATCGGCGTTCACTTGCACACTCGTGGTCACGATTTGGGCGATGGCTGTTTCCGTAACACTTTTCATAAATTCGCAGGCCTCTTGGGTGAAGCGCTTGTCCAACCCTTGAGCACTGATCGTTAACCCATGAGTATATCCGGCTCTCGCCAAGCCTTCGACAGACGGTGTGAAGTACTGGATCCAACCGAAGATCAACGTGCTCACAAAATTCGACCCCGTGATTTTCCGCTGGCGCTTGATGAATCCCTCTTTGGCGAGCTCGTTAGGCTTAGTGGTCAGAACATATTGCAAGGTTTCCGCTAACCTAAAGAAAATTTCCATTTCAAATACTAGTTTACAAGTGAATAATATCCATTTTATCATATGGTTAAATAGTATAGTTCACCTACTTTCTATTAAGTTGATGCCTATGGGGCAATGCTGTTCTGCCCACCGTTTGCAGGTAATGGCTTAATTCTCCGTGGGTACAAAAAGCGTGCCCACCCTACCGGAATAGTACTCTTTAAGCATGTCAAGTTTGATTTTATACGGAATAACACTATTTTTAACTTGGATTATTTAATTTAAAGTTGACGTGACAGGTTTCGCTGACGCGCTTAACAAGCCGGCTATCGCCTCAACCTATCCTTCAACCCTGACGTCAGCCCAGCCTACGTCCCAGAAAACCAGGGTCCGGATATTGCATTGGATTGCTCGGTGAGGGAGAATGTTTGTGCCAAATTGCGTTTGATCGTCAAACGCATATTGGATGTGTCAGGTCACTATCTACAGGAAAATCTCGACGGATTTTGCAGCTATCGCTTAAATTGACGTTTTTGTGAAAGCAAATTTCTAATCGGTTGCATCTTCTGTCTGTTGTAATTTCTTAGCTATTTTAAATAAATACTTTATCGCCGATATCTTTTTACCGAGAAAGCCATGTCTCATGACCCCGCATTGTCGAAGCATCACCTAAAAAATAGACGCCAGTCCATGCAAGGTTCCGCAGCAGAGGCAATCCCGGATAAACCTTCCCGGCTTGATTTCTTCGCGGCCTTTATTAACGGATTCATACTTCAGGACATCCTCGACACACGGCATCACTCCGAGGATTTCATCGAAACCCGTGCCGAATATATTGCCGTACGCGTACGCTTCATGGCATTTTTCTATGCTATCGCCGTCCCGCTGTGGATTCCCGTCGATTACCTGATGTTGAGACCGGAGCACTTCAGCTTCATGATTATTCCCAAGCTCCTGCAGACGGCCTTCCTGTTGCCGCTTGGCTTCCTCGCTCTGCGGAAACTCACCAGCAACCAGGTACATATCATTTTAACGCTGACCATCCTGGTCGCCAGCATGTTCTACTTTGCTTCCATGCTGATTCTCAACCACGGCGGTGCAGAACCCCTCCTTGCCGGCTACAGCTTCATGCCTTTCATGTTTGTGTCGATGCTGGGGATTGTCCCTCTCACCCTTGCTTGGGGCGTCTCATTGATCGCGATGATCGGGTTCATCTATTTGGCGCTGAAAGCTTCGCTGGGTCAATTGATGACCGTGGATACCGCCAACATGCTGTGGTTTTTTTGTATCTTGGGCGGCATAACTTTGTGGGTTCAATCAAGCCAGTTGCTGATGCTGATGAAGCTATACCGCGAAGCCACCCTCGATTCGCTGACGGGAGTGATTAACCGGCGTGTTTTGATGAAACGCCTGTCCACCGAGATGAGACACGCTAACGGCGCCGGCTCGTGTTTTTGCATCTTAATGTTCGATCTGGATCGCTTCAAACGCATCAATGATAACTATGGTCATCTGATCGGCGACCAAGTCCTGAAATCCACTTCGAAGATACTGCAGACCGGGTTGCGTAACCATGACATCGTAGCCCGCTTCGGCGGCGAAGAGTTTGTGGCCGTGTTGACCGGTTGCCGAAACGAGGAGGCTATAGCGGTGGCGGAGCGTATTCGTGCAGCCTGCCACGAATCGGAGGTAATCACTTCGAACGGCGATCGCATCCGCTGCAGCACCAGCGTTGGAGTGACCGAATATGAAGCCGGCGAGACCATTGAAACTACCTTCAACCGTGTTGACGAATCGTTGTACAAGGCCAAAGAACTGGGACGTAACCGGGTAGTTCATAACCAGAGCGCCGGCTTTTCTAGAAAGTGATCTTTCTCTGCTTGATTTTTTCGGCTTTGTCTTCAAACCGCAGGATATCTGCGTCAATGACTGCCTTTTTAATAAATACAAAAGTAACCCCAATTATTGGAATGTGTGTTGAGGCAAGACATATTACTAACACTTTGTAAAACCGCTAAACATCTGGGAGTAGTCGAGGATGATCACTGGCAAGATTGGTGGAAATAGTCCCGTAGGGTGGGCATTGCTTTTCTGCCCACCGTTTACAGGCAATGGCTTTAATTCCGCACGGGAACAAAAAGCGTACCCACCCGCGACTCATTAATAAAAAACAGGGTTTACGACATACGATAGACCTAACGCCTACCTGTCGTGACGTGGGTCTATGAGCGCCCGTTATCCCCAACCCATTCGTAAATTTCCGTCAGCAGCGGATCGCATTTGCAGCAACTGGTGCCGCAGGCCGCCCCGCTGGCCGGTAGTTGGCGGACTTTGCCCTTGCTGATCCATTTTCCCAGCATGCCGCGCATGGCATCGGCATCTATGTGAAAGTGGACAACCAGATCGTTTAACGTCGCCCGTTGTTTATTTTGCAAATAATTGCGCAGTTCGGAAAGTATCATGGCCGTATGCTGCTGATTTGACGGCTGCCGTAATACCGCAGGCCCAGAAGCACTGCCGAGAAAACGCCGGTCAGTGCGATTGTCCAGGCGATGGTGGCGCCGGGGTGTTGAGCATAGGTCATGCCTTGATAAAACAGCGTAGCGGTGAGATAGGCGATGAAGCTGGTCCAGCACACCACGAACAGCGTCCAGTCGCCGCCGCATTCTTTATAAATGGCAGCCGTTGCCGCCACGCAGGGCGCGTATAAGAGAATAAACAACAAATAGGCAAAGGCCCCGGTCTTGCCGTCGAAATGGTTCTGCATGACGGCAAAGGTGCCGGCATTGACTTGCTGCTTTGCCGCCATCGCGGATTGGTCGGAAAGATCGCCGAGGTTCAAGCCCAACGGGTCGAAGAGTTTATCCATTATGGCCCGCAAATTGTCCGGGACGGTTTGGCAGGCATCCAGCAGGGACTGGACTAGATCGAAGTTTTTCGGCTGAGCGGTTTTTTCTGTACTTGCCATCTGGCTGTAAAGAGCATCCAGCGTGCCGACCACCGCTTCCTTAGCTAGTACCCCGGTGAAAATGCCGACAGTGGCCGGCCAGTTATCGTGTTCTATGCCCATCGGTTTGAAGGCCGGCGTTAAAAACCTGCCGATTTGACTCAATACCGATTGTTCGCTGTTTTCCCGGCCGAAACTGCCGTCCATGCCCCAGGAATTGAGTAGATTTAAGACCAGCACCATTGGGATGATGACCTTTCCGGCGTTAAATAAAAAAGTTTTCAATCGATCCCAGGTTTTGGTGTAGATGCCTTGCAGGGTGGGTAAGTGATAGGCGGGCAGTTCCATCAGGAATGGGGTAGGGTCGCCTTTCAAGTAGGGTGTGGCGCATGATCAGGCCGGTTAAAACTGCGACAACTATGCCGAACAAATACAGGCCGAACACCAGATTTTGCCCGCCCACCGGGAAAAACGCGGCAGCGAACAACGCATACACAGGCAGGCGCGCCCCACAGGACATGAACGGATTCATCAGATTGGTTAATATCCGGTCGCGCGGATTATCCAAGGTGCGGCTGGCGATAATGGCCGGGACATTGCAACCGAAGCCGACGATCATCGGCACGAAAGATTTTCCCGGCAAGCCGATCACGCACATGAAGCGATCCATGACGAAGGCCGCTCTGGACATATAGCCGGAATCTTCCAGCATGGATAGAAAAATGAAAAGAAAACCGACGATGGGAATAAAGGTCGATATGACTTGCACGCCGCCGCCGATGCCGTTGGCAATCAATACTACGAGAAAATCCGGCCAATCCAGGCCGTTCAGGATTTGGCTGACGCCGTCTACGAACAAGGCTGCTGCCGTTTTGTCGAAAAAATCGACAAAGGCAGTGCCGAAATTGATGGTAAACATGAACATGGCGTACATCACCAGTAAAAAAACCGGTATCCCCAAAAACCGGTTTAAAACGATGCTATCAATTTTGTCCGTGCTGTTTCTGGAAACTTCGTTAAGTTTGCAAACCGTGTCTTGTACCCATTGGTTGACCAGGCCGTAGCGAGCGTCTGCGGCCAAAATGTCGATTTCATCACGGGTGTTGATCTCTATGGACTGGCGCAGTTTTTCGGCAAGTTGGCGCATTTCAGCGCCGGCAAGCTGTTTGGCCAGCGTGTCGTTTTCCAATAATCTTAAGGCTAGCCAGCGCTCATCGCAATTTTGGTTGATAGCCTGATTGGGAAATTGCGTTTCCAGTTTGATGACGGCTTTTTCAATTTCACTATGGTAGGGTACTGTCAGCATCGAAACCGGCGCATCCGCACAGGCTTTATTGATGGCTTCCCGCAATTCTTTTAGACCGGCGCCGCTAGAGGCTGTAATCGGTACCACCGGACAGGCCAGACGTTTGCTCAGCATTTCAATATCGATTTTAATGCCGCGCTTTTTTACTGCATCCATCATGTTCAATACTACCAGCATCGGCACCCGCATTTCGATTAACTGAGTGGTCAGATAAAGATTGCGTTCGATATTGGAGGCATCGATGATATTGATGACCAGATGGGCTTGCCGGGAGGCGACATAATCGCGAGCGACCTTCTCATCCAGGGAAATGTTGTCATCGTCGGCCTCCAGCGAATAGGTGCCGGGTAGATCGACCAAGGCAATGCGTTTGCCATGAAATAGATATTCGCCGGTTTTTTTCTCCACTGTCACGCCCGGCCAGTTGCCGACATGCTGTTTACTACCGGTCAATGCATTAAACAAGGTGGTTTTGCCGCAATTGGGATTGCCGACTACCGCGACAGTAAAGCCCTTACTCATAGTTTTTCTATTAACAATACCGAAGCTTCATTTCTACGTAGGGTCAATGAAAAGCCCCGGATTCTTATTTCCACCGGATCGCCCATCGGTGCAAAGCGGGTTATACTGAATTCGGTGCCGGGCGTTAAGCCCATTGCCAGCAGTTTTTTGCGATAAACGCCGCCGCTTTGATCGAAACCAAGAATGCGTCCGGAATCGCCGGCCGCCAGCGCTTTAAGATAAGTTGACATATCATAACCAAAAAGGTAATTAATAATGATTCGCATTAAATCATAATTTGCTTGGAAAAGGGATGTTTTTTAGTAAATCCGGCTTGAAGGTTTTTCATAGCCCCGAAACATTAAAGACTGATCTGTTCGGCTGTTCTTTGCAGGCTGTGTTGACAAAAGAAGGCGCATTTATTGCGAAATCTCCAGCAAAACGGGACGAGGCCATTGACGGGTTGCTCTAGGTTTAAAGTATTATCCAGTTTAATCAATCTAGGTTAAAGACAAGCAAACCGAATGTTTTGGCATTCGGCCGGATCTCAGGGGCTTGGCTTCAACACAACTGAGGATGAATGGAGAATTTTTTCGCAGGTGCATTGAGCAAAATTGTAATAAAATTGTCACGCAGGTTTTGTTTTAAAAACCGGATGAGTTGATTTTAAGGAGTCATGCTATGAACCTAAACATGGATAACCAAAAATTTGACTATGTTCTAAAGCGTATTGTTGCGAATGGGAACAACACGCATTGCATATCCGACGGCGGTTTCGGCGTCGCCGGTCATCGAGCCGGTGCATGCTTTCGGCAACGGTTCGGGTCTCATCAGCTTCAAATCCGGTTTCCGGCAAGCGGTCAAACATGATAACTTCCGATTTTGCACGCTATATTCATATGGAGATCGTAGGCCGGGTGTTTATTTTAGATAAGACACCGATACAGCAGGGTTTTGAAATTTATGCTTTCGGCGCATCCGTCGATCATGACAAGTATATCGATTTACACGGCAGAGCGATAGAGACGACCAGAGGCAAGCGCCGCCAATGGTCGGATTTGGGCCGCGCCTATAACTTTATTAAAGAAAGCGGTTGGTCGGATAATGTAGTGGTTGAACTTTATTTTGAATGAATTTTTGCTGTTAATTTTAGCGTATTCGCTTCTTGTCAACTTTGTCAGGTTATTCCTGATTTGAAAATTCTAGTTTCCAAAGTTACCATTGTTGCGATAAAATGCCAATAAACTTAGCGGAAAACGCCAGGTGTGTTCAGCAGTTGTTTCATGCCCAAATTCTAAAAATGCTAAGATTTTATCAAACACCGAATTGATACTTTACCTTGTTCCCGGAGCTTTTAATGAAAGTTACACATGCCGGTCTTTATGTGGTGATTGGAGCCATTAGCGATGTAACTATTGTTTATCATCCCGATACTGAGGATTATCGGGTGAACTTTTTCATTCATCCTGATTTTTCCGGAAATTTACCCAATTGCGGCCCTGAACTTCAAGGCGTCTGCGGAACAGTCCGGACCTGGGTTGATCTTGGCCGCGCCTATTCCTTTGTACGTAATCTCGGCTGGATGAATCCCATTGTACTTGAGACTATCGAAATCTTAGAGGAGTCGTAACTATTTAATTTTGTTCGGGTATGCATATAATTCAGGACGCGTTCGCGCACTATGCCGTGCCTGCGTCCGGCGGTGTATCAACTGCCTTCCGGTACCGATTTCGCTGGACGTAAGAAGTCGGCAAAAACCGGATAATCATTCGAATGAATAAAACTTTGCGTTTTTGGGTTGACCTTGCCGGGTAAATAATCGAGAATGGCCGCAGTAACCCTTTTTTTAGTGATTGTGGATATAGCCATTTTACTTAGCGGTGCCGGATACTTACGCATACGCCACACTCATCCTCGCAAGGCAGGCAATTCAAGTCATGATTATCTTATCCGTTGGCGCTTACCGCGTGGCAATCGAACTTAAAGTTGGATTTGACCCGCAAAAAAGAACGGAAAACCGTGTTAGCATCCCGCTTTATATGCTTTTGGGGTAAACTAATGACGGAAATGGTTGCTCATTCTCTCTCATGTGCTGAGTGCAACACATTAGAGGGTGGGGTAAAAAACCAGCTTGGAATGGCTGGCAGTGGGTAGGGAATTTCATTTCGGGGTTTTAATCAAAAACACCCTATACCACGCCAGCAATGGCTTTTTTTAAGCAAGAGAGATTTATGTCAGTACTAGTAGAAGGCAAAGTAAAATGGTTTAACGATGAAAAAGGCTTCGGTTTCATCGAACAGGAAGGCGGCAAAGATGTGTTTGTACACTTCAATTCTATCAATAGCAGCAATGGTCGTAAAACCTTAAAAGAAGGTCAGCGCGTGACCATGGAAGTGACCACCGGCCAAAAAGGCCCGCAAGCGGAAAACGTTACGCCTTTATAGCCGTAACTCTGTAAAGTCGGCTTAGTGTCGTTCGGTAACCGTTGCGCACTATCTTAACCATTCTATAAGCCGACGATATTCTGTAACATCCCAGCAGACCCAAGTGGTTCTGCTGGACTAGCTCGCCAGTGCCTTTTCGGCCAGCATCTTTCTTCTCAGGAAGTTTTGTGCCCGTTCGATTTGAACATTTTCCTAACGCACAATTGTCCCTTATGAGTAGAACTCTATATGCCCAATTACCAAGTCAAGTTGGAGACCGTCTGTGTTGGCGGTAACGACTATCAGATTCGTTCTTTGCGGGATCTTCAGCAATATTTCCGACCCGATAGGGGAAGCCTCTCTGACCGGAATACCGCCTGCCGGTTGGTCGTTTTTCGGGCATTTATGGCCGTCTGCACGAGTGCTGGCGCTGTCCATGCATAGCTATGATCTGAAAGGGAAACGCATCCTGGAAATCGGCGCCGGTCTGGCTTTGGCGAGTCTGGTGATCCACCGCCGGGCGGGCGATATGACCGTGAGCGACTGGCATCCCTTGAGCGAGATTTTCTTGAATGAAAACCTGTTGTTAAACAAGCTGGGGCCGCTGAAATATCAAACCGGTAATTGGGAGACCGGCAACCCGGAATTAGGGCGTTTCGATTTGATTATCGGCAGCGACATCCTCTACGAAAGGCAGCAGCCAAGCCAGCTTGCCGCTTTTATTGATCTTCATTCGGCTGAGACGGCAACTGTGATTATCGTTGACCCCGATCGCGGTAATAGGGTGGCCTTTTGCCGGGAAATGACCGGTCTGGGATATAGCTTCACGTCGCACCGCGCCGATAGTTTTATTGAAAACGGCGATGCTTTCAAGGGCTGTTTTCTGACCTTTAACCGATCTGCACAATCCAAGACGGCATGACCGGCCGCGATAATGCCCTTTGGCTGCAATTCTGGCGCGATCGGCGCACGGATTTTCACCAGAAAACCGTGAACCAATTGTTGGCCCGGTTTTGGCCAAGTCTCTATCCGGTTTTCGGCAGCAGGGTTTTTGTGCCGCTGTGCGGCAAAAGCCTGGATATGATCTGGCTGGCTAAGCAGGGCCATGAAGTCATCGGTGTCGAGTTAAGTCCGGTTGCGGTGCGGGCTTTTTTCCGGGAAAACCGCTTGCAACCCAGCAGACGGCGTATAGGTAGCTTCATGCTGTGGAAAGCCGGACGTATCAGTATTCTTTGCGGCGATTATTTTTCACTGGTCAGAGCGGATCTCGGCAGTATCGATTTTGTGTATGATCGGGCGGCGCTTACCGCCTTGCCGGAAGACATCCGCAAGCTGTATGTTGCGCATTTAAGATCACTGGTGCCGAAGAACGTTAAGGTGTTTCTGTTAACTGCCGAGGATGTAGAGGATGTAGTGCAAACAGAGTCGGCGACACCTGTCTTTTGCATAGATGCAGAAATCGATAGCTTGTATTCGGTGGATTTCGCTATCGACCTGGTGCATGTCGAGAGCGTACCGGCACTTGAACCGGTTTCGTCAGATCGGCAGCCGGAATTGACCGAATATAAAGTTTACCGGCTTGATTCACGTCCGGGTGTTTAGGTTCTTCAATGATTACACTTGCCTATCGTGTACCCCTCTGCCAATCCATGTATAATTCGGGTTAATTAACCTAGGGCTTCATTTGTGGTGCGGAACAAAGCAAACTTTTTCGGGCTGATTTTCTGGCTTACTTTAGGTCAAGTGGCGGTATTTTCGAGTGCTTGCGCAGATGCTCTAAGCAATGAGCCTTTGCGGCCTTTGCCGCTAAGTTTGCAGCTCGATCCGGCCAAAGTGGAATTGGGGCGGAAGTTATTTAACGATATGCGTCTGTCGGGCAATGGCAGCCGGGCCTGCAGCTCATGCCATATTCTCTCGAAAGGTATGGCGGATGGCCTGCCGCATTCGCCCGGCATGAACGATGTACTCACTGACAGCAATACCCCTAGCTTGTTTAACAGCAGCTACAATTATCGCCAGCAATGGAGTGGCGGGGTGGCCAGCCTGGAAGAACTGTCGGAAAAAGTGGTGGAAAACCCCAGGGTGATGAATGCGGTTTGGGATCAGGTGGTTAAACTATTGCAAGGCGACCCGGCAATGCAACAGGGTTTCCAAATCGCTTATAAAGAAAGCCCGGCTCGAAACAACATCATCGATGCCTTAGCAACCTACATACGCTCTTTAATAACGCCGAATGCACGGATAGACCGTTATCTGAATGGCGATAGCCTGGCACTGAGCCCTGCTGAGATGAATGGCTACAATCTGTTCAAGAAGTACGGTTGCACCTCCTGCCATCAAGGTATTAACATTGGCGGCAATATGTACCAGACCTTCGGAGTGATGGGCGATTATTTCGCGGAACGCGGTAATATTAAACCCGTCGATTTCGGCCGTTATAATGTTACCAAAAATCATGCGGACCGTTACGTTTTTGTGGTGCCGAGTTTGCGTAATGTTGCGATAACCGCCCCTTATTTCCATGATGGAACGGCTGCAACCTTGGAAAAGGCCGTCGATATTATGTTCCGCTATCAACTTGGACGTAACGCAAACCCACAGGATAAACACGATATAGTTCAATTTTTACACAGCCTGACCGGCGAGTATCAGGGTAAATCCCTAGAGTTGCGTTGATATGGTGGGGTATATGATCAACTGGCGTACTCTGCTGTTGGTATTGATGATAGCCATATTGGCATTCCTTTACCAAAAAACCCAGAATGTCGATGCTGCGCGCTATAACGAGTCCGTCGCCAAACTGCGCCTGCTTAAGCAGTACGATGCGCAATGGAGTCTGGACGTTCTGCGATCCCGAATTCGTATCAACTTTTATTATGACCCTCTTGTCGAACCTTTGGCCCAATTTAAGGTTTTACCAAAGGAAATTCTTTCCATAGCAAAAGATTTTGGGGTCGAAGACAGTGCCGAATTACGCGATGCCGAGACTGATTTTCAAGCTGCCATTGCTATCAAACAAGAATCTGTGGAGCGTTTTAAATCGAGTAATGCGATTTTGCATAATTCGCTGGCGTTTTTGCCCATCGCAGTGCAAACTCTCCATTTAACGGCGAAGTATCGGCGCCCGCAAGATGCAGCGTTGGAACAAGACGCGGATCGCCTGCTGTTACAAGTTTTTGAATACGATTTGGAGCCGGTTCCCGAACTTAAGCAAGAAGTTGAGAACGGTTTGCTAAAGTTGATAACTCGGGTTCATTCGGATCGGGAACAAAAGAAGGCTGCACAGATATTTGCCGCGCATGTGCGTACGGCTTTGCGTGAGTTGCAAGTCAGCAGCGAACAACTTAAACAGATTCAGGCAGTGCCTATAGATGCACGTATTAATGCCTTGGCTACAGCCTTGAACGCAGGCTACCATACGGCGCAAAACCGGGTTGAAAAATATCGCCAGTACCTGTTCTTATATGTTGGCTTTATTATGGCGCTACTAGTGTTTTTCGCGCTAAGGTTAGTGCAAAGCTACTCTGCGCTTAATCGTTCCAATAACGAATTAATACATATCAACGAAACATTGGAACAACGTGTACACGTTCGTACGGAAGCCTTGAGCCTCACCAATAATGAACTGACAAAAACCTTAAACACCTTGCAAGTCCGCACAGCCGAGCTTGCGGAAAAGAACCAGCATTTAAACGCGGCCGGCGAACGGGTCCGGGAAGAGTTGCAACTGGCCCGCAGCATGCAGTTGGCGCTTTTGCCGCAGGATTTTCCCAATGAAGCGGATTGGTCGGTTTGTGCCGGCATGTTTCCTGCATTGGAATTGGGAGGGGATTTCTACGATTGTTTTGCCCTTCACGACGGACGTTATGGCATAGTAATCGCCGATGTTTCCGGAAAAGGCGTGGCTGCCGCTTTTTTTATGGCCGTTTCGCGTACAGTGTTGCTTGATCAGGCAATGGCCGGCGGAGAACCTTCCGAAGTTTTGACATGTGCCAATGAGTTGCTATGCGAACGAAATCCGATGGAACTGTTTGTTACTGCCTGTTATGGGATCTACAATCCCCAAAACGGTCATTTCAACTATGCAAGCGCCGGCCACCATCCTTCCTTATTGCGGGATATATCGGGTAAAGTCGAAACCTTGCCCAGTTCGTGCGATATTGCTCTTGGCCTTTTCCCAGGTATGAATTATGCGGACCATTCTATTAGTCTTGCAAACGGCGATGCGCTACTGCTCTACACTGACGGCGTTACCGAGGCTTTTTCTGTTCGGGGTAAAGTATACGGCGATGCCCGGCTACACGCCTGGTTTTCATTGACCCAATCCGAAGACGACCCTTCGGCTTTGGTTAGCGGTCTGGTTCATGATGTGGCGGAATTTGTTGAGGGGGCAGAGGCTTCCGATGACCTGACTTGTTTGGTACTTTGTAGAAAGAAAGAGGGTATGTATTTTGAATACACGATCTAAAGAATTGAGAAAAAAAACCCTGTTGATGGATTACCATTTGCCGTCAAAGCTAGATGAAATTGCCAAACTGGCGGATGTGGTTGACGCTGCGTTAATCGATCGTCCCGATCTTGCTCTATCAGCCAATCTTTGCCTTGAAGAGCTGATTACCAATATCATTCAGCATGGCTTGAGTGGCGCTGCCGATAGATTGATACGGGTACGGATGAGCATTTCCGCTGAATGGCTGGAAATCATCATTAAGGATGACGCGCCGCCTTTCGATCCCTTTTCCGAAGCGCCTGAGCCTGATCTTGAGCTTGACCTGGAAGATCGTCCTATCGGCGGTCTTGGGGTGCATATTGTTAAGATGATGATGGATGATGCCAGAGCCTATTACGATGGCAGCGGCAATCTAATTGTCTTGCTTAAGACATTAAGAAAGACATCAACAAAAATCGATAAACCGCTTGTTTATACATGAGGTTATGAAATGACATTCCAATCTGAAATTATCGAAACGGATGGGACGCAGCAAATCATACTGACTGGCCGCCTCGACAGTGCAACGTCCAATGCGTTTGAGAGAACCCTGAAAAACCTGTTCGAAAACCCGGAAAGCCTAGTCATGATGGATTTTTCCGCACTGGATTTCGTATCGAGTGCAGGTCTGCGAGTGGTTTTGATGACAGCCAAGCGCGCCAAGCAAACCAAAAGCCGTTTGGTATTATTCAACATGCAGCCGCAGGTCAAAGATGTCTTTGAAATCAGCGGTTTTTTGAAGATTCTGGATGTAGTCGATAATCGGAACGCTGCGGTAGATTTAATTCATAACTCATAAAAGCTTGTCATTTTTCAGCGTCAAAATAAACACGATAAGCCAGGGTGGGCATGATAATGCCCACGCGTTTTGGCTTTTGAACCCGCGTGGGCACGAAAAGCATGTGCTCACCCTACCGAGTTACGTACCGTCATGAAGAGGTAGTGAATTAGCTTAACAATCTTGCTATTCAGGACACCTTTTCATCATTTCGAAGCAATGACTTCCCGCCGGCAAATTTCGGGATTATTTTCCTGTTTCCATAATCATTATTCCTTGTTGAATTTCGTCTATTCCTTCTTGAAGATCACCGGCTTTTGCTGCCTTTAAAGCAATTTTTAGCTTGTTGCTAGCTCGTTGCAGGCGGATTGAGCTTCCTTTTTCGTCTTGTGTTTTTAACGCCACCAAGGTTGTATTAATTTTTTCGATAAAAGCTTGCTTATCGCCTTGCTTTCCGGCCTCAACTGCGTTATTTGATAAAGTAATCAAATTGGTAAAGTTTTCGTTCAAAGGGCTGCCAGCTGCAAAAGCACCCATTGATAACATCGATAAAAACAACGTCATTAAAAAGTATTTTGGTTTCATAAATATCCTTAGATAAGATAATAGTGAATTATATAAAGGTGCAAAATGATCAATTTTTGTTGCTAGATGATATTCACCTAACCAATACCATGCTATCGCAAAATTTTTCTTGAGTCTGTATGTTAGCGTACATACAACGGCTGATCCTTAAAGTCAGGCTTGAGAACGAAAATGGGGGGTTCTATACTTTTTTGCGCTTACGCAATATTATAGCCATTTATTACACAGGCATATCCCGTCTACATTTTAGAATGTCGCATTTATGGTTTTATGCAACGCGATAAGGCGCCTGTTGGCTTTCGGTTATCCGGCGTATTACGCTTCGCTAATTTGTATTATGGCTCTGTATCTTCCATGAATTCCCATTTGCGTGGCGACGGTGTAAAGTATGATTCGATCATCGCATAACCAGAGGTTGGTGAACGCCCTTTATGACACTCGGAACGCAAGATATCCTGATCAAACATAATGCCCGATGGCTGATAGACATCGCGGCGGACGCCATGCTCATCGCCGATGCCGGGGGGCATATCCTACTGGCTAATCCCGCTGCCGAGCGCCTGTTCGGCTATACGCGGGACCAATTTGCTGCACTCGGCATCGAGGATTTGATCCCGAGCCGCTTTCGGGTGTTACATGTCGATAAGCGTGCCGATTACGCCGTACACCCTATATCCCGTACAATGGACAGTAGGCTCGACATTGTCGGCTTACATCGGGATGGCGGCGAATTCACTGCGGACGTGAGTCTTAGCCCTCTCGAAGAGGGGCTGGTGTTGGCCACGGTATACGACATTACCTGGCGCAGGCAGGCCGAACTGGCGCTTGTAGAGGCGCGGGAATTTGCTGAAAGCATCGTCGCCACCATCCAGGAGGCTATGGTGGTTTTGGATGCCGATGAGCGGGTGGTCTCCGCTAATCAGATTTTTTATCGGGTATTTCGGCTCAAGGAAGAGGAAACGTTAGGGCGGGTTTTCTTTGAACTGAATGAGCGGCAATGGGATCTTCCAGCCTTGCGCCAACTGCTGGCCGAGGTTCTCCCGAACAAACAGTGGATCGAGGCCTTTGAACTACAGCATGAATTCCCCGGCATCGGTAACCGCACTGTGCTCATCGGCGCCCGCCTGATAAAGGGGAAAGACGATCGGTCGGCTTTGACCCTGCTCACGTTTCTGAACATCACCGAACGCAAGCGGCTGGAAGCGGAGCAGGTGCGTATGATTCATGAACTGAAAACCGCCAATGAAGAGCTCATAAACTTCGCCTATGTGGTTTCCCATGATCTAAAGGCGCCGCTACGCGCCATAGGCTCGCTGGCTGACTGGATCGCCGCCGACCAGCAGGATAGGCTCGATACCGAAGGCCGGGAACACCTGCGCTTGCTTATCCAGCGTGTGAAGCGCATGGACGCCCTCATCGATGGCGTGTTGCGCTATTCGCGCATCGGAAGGATACACAAGGAGGATGTCGTGGTCGATCTCAAGGAACTGGTGCATGAAGTGATTGATTTACTGGCGCCGCCCGCTCACATCGCCGTCGTGGTCGCGCCCGGGCTGCCGGTGATCCGCGCAGAGAAGACAGCCATCCATCAAGTGTTGCAGAATCTCATCGCCAATGCCATCCGCTATATGGACAAGCCTCAGGGCCGGATCGAAATCGGCTGTGCCGATGAGGGCGAAAGCTGGCGTTTTAGTGTAGCCGACAACGGTCCCGGCATCGAGACACGCCATTTCGACCGGATTTTCCAATTGTTCCAGACGCTGAATCCGCGCGATCGCGTGGAATCCACCGGCGTGGGCCTGGCCATCGTCAAGAAAATCGCCGAGCAGTGTGGCGGTCATGTTTGGGTCGAAGTCCGTACCCGGTCAGGGCAGCACCTTTTTCTTCAGCCTGCCCAAAACGATTTCCCAAACACCGAAAGGAGAAGCATAGTCATGAAAGAAAGCTGTAAAGCGATTCTACTTGTCGAGGACGATCAGGTGGATGCCATGACCGTGCGGCGAGCCCTTAAAGAACTGCACGTCTTCAATCGGCTCGAGCATGTAGAAAACGGCGAAGAAGCCTTGAACTATCTGTGCGATTCAGGTAGGGAGTCTCCCTGTCTCATCCTGCTGGATATTAACATGCCGATCATGAACGGCATCGAATTTTTACAGGAGGTCAAGGCGGTGCCCGGGTTTAGGCGCATCCCGGTCGTCGTGCTTACTACTTCCGACGAGCAAAAAGATAAGGTGGAGACTTTCGATCTCGGTGTTGCAGGTTATATGCGGAAACCCGTGGACTATCGGCAATTTGTCGAGATTATCCGCACCATCGATGCTTATTGGACCCTCAGCGAATCGCCCGTATGAACGCCGTACTCGGAAAACCCGCCATCCGGCTGCTATTGATCGACGACGACGAAGTTGACCGCCTGGCCTGCAAACGCATCCTCACGCAACATCCGGACTGTGAATTTGTGATTTTCGAGGCTGAAACCGGCGTTGAAGGACTCAAACTCGCCCATGATGAACAAATCGACTGCATTCTGCTCGATTATCATCTGCCGGATTTCAACGGCGTCGAGTTTCTGGTTGAACTCGCCAAGGAAACCGGTGAACTGCCGATGCCGGTGGTGATGCTGACGGGGTCTGATAACGCACTGGTCGCGGTCGATGCACTTAAGCTGGGCGCGCGCGACTACGTGATCAAGGATTCGACGCGGGAAACCCTGCAATGGCTGCCGTCCGTGGTGTTCCGCGCACTGCGCGAACAGCAAACCATCCACGACAAGGCCGCGGTCGTGAATCAACTGCGCGAAGCCGAAGCCAAATACCGCATGCTGGTGGAACAAATCCCGGCTATCACCTATATCTCATCGTTGGAAAGTCCGGGAAAACTGGTTTACCTGAGTCCACAGATTGAACAATTAGGTTATTCGCCTGAGGAATGGCTGGTTGATCCTCAAGGTCTCCTCAAGCTGGTTTATGCGGACGACCGGCAAATGGTGATCGAGGCCTACGCACAAACTTGCGAGCAACATGCGCCGTTGCGCTGTGAATATCGGCTGATCAACAGCGTTGGACAAGTGCGCTGGTTTCTGGATGAAGCCAATGTGGTGCGCGATGAAGCGGGCGACACCTTGTTTTTGCAAGGCATCCTGATCGACATTACCAAGGACAAGGAAACCGAGCAGGAGTTGTTTTATTATCGCCGGCGCCTCGAGGTTCTGGTGGCCCAACGCACGCAGCAGTTGGAAGAACAAAACGCCACCCTCAACTCCGCCAACGCTAACCTGGATAAGGCCTTATGCGAGCGCAAACAGGCGGAGCAAGCACTGAAGGATGCCGACCAGCGCAAGGATGTCTTCCTGGCGATGCTGGGCCACGAACTGCGCAACCCGCTCACGCCAATCTGTAATGTGGCGAAGCTTATGTGCTCGCAGTCTCTCGATGAACCGAAGCTTACCTGGGCTTGCGAGGTTCTTAACCGTAATCTTTCTCACATTACCAAACTTGTCGATGACTTGCTGGATGTCTCGCGTATCACTCGGGGATTGGTGAAAATCCAGCGGGAACTGGTCGAGCTTGTGCAGTTGCTCAAAGACTCGGCAGAATCCGTTCAGACATTAACCCAAACCAAACAGCAAACGTTCAATCTCCAATTGCCTAAACAGCCCATCTACCTGGAAGGCGACCCAGTACGCCTCACCCAGGTGTTTACCAATCTGCTTAATAATGCCGCGAAATATACCGGTGAGGGTGGCCGTATCGATCTGAGCGTCAGCGTCGAAGATTTGTCGGTAACCGTTCGTGTCAAGGATAACGGCATGGGCATTGAGCCTAAGGTACTTCCCCATATCTTCGATCTATTCATCCAAGGAGGAAGAGGACTCGATCGTTCAGAAGGGGGCTTGGGCCTTGGCCTTACTCTGGTGAAAAAGTTGGTCGAGCTGCATGACGGCCAAATCACTGCGTCCAGCTTAGGCGTCAATCATGGATCGGAATTCGTTGTTCAGTTTCCCGTAATCATAGCGGCGGCTAAGGTTCCGTCCAAACCGTTGATCCCGCAAGATTTAAATAGAGAGACTAATCAGGGGCTGCGGATTTTGTTGATCGACGATAATCGAGATGTTGCGGATAGCATTGCAGTATGGCTTGAGAAGTTGGGGCATCAAGTGGAAGTCGCATACAACGGAACACAGGGCATAGCCGCTTCACAGACTTTTGCTCCCGATATCATTCTGCTGGACATTGGGCTACCCGACATGGATGGTTACCAAGTAGCCCGGAAGCTACGCGAATCCAGTACCCGGCGGTTGTCGATCATTGCCTTGAGCGGCTATGAGCAGAAGAAAAATAGTCTTGGCGCGGGATCGGCCGGATTTGATCATTATCTGATAAAGCCCCCGAATTTAAGCCAATTACGGGATCTGATCGCCAAATTACAGCTTAAATTTAAGGACAAAACCAGCGGATAGCCACCTGAATCGACTGATTGGTACAGATCAATGGGGTATAAAAAATAAATTCACACTGACCCCATTGATTATTATGCTCAAGTTAAGTACGAGCAAGCTGAACCCTTATATCAACGCAGTCATAGGGTGCATTAGCGGAGCTTAATGCACCAAGATCGAAGCCGATGAGCCTTGATAGTGATTATCCGGCATGATTTGTTGGAATGATTTCAAGACTTTCGATATTCCACGCGTGGTGTAATACGGCTATCGCCTATTACACCCTATGGATTACGTCTTATCGCGTTGAAGTTTCCCAGAAATTTTAGCCCGGTAGGGTGGGCACGGTTTATGTGCCCACGCGGAATCAATGCGATTACCGCTAAATGGTGGGCAGCAGCGTAGGTTGGGTTGCGCTCTTTGCAACCCAACCTACGCTGCTGATTGACACAAATCAATGGGGTAAAAAATCAATCCATAGCAACCCCATTGATTACGGCCTAGCCCTCAGCCTCCTTGGCCCTGACATCAAACTCTATCTTCCAATGCTGCTGATTGCGGCGCGAGACGGCTCGGAGTTCCAGGGTGCCGACTTCGCTGACCGCTGCCGACAGATGCACAGGAACCACTTCACCGGCTTGATGGCCTTCTTCCGGCAAGCTGATTTCGATTTCGTCCAGTTCTTCCAGTTCGTCTTCGTTCCAGACTTCCAGCCGGGTGCCTGCCTGGTCGTCACGGCGGGTTTTCGAGGCGAAGAAACGGAAGCGTACCTGTTCGCCGATCACCAACCCGAATTCATCGTTAGGCAGGGATTGCTCGCTGCCTTCTTCCATGCCGAACGGGGCCAGACACAGCGCTTCGATGGCCGGCGGCAGGCCGGGTACGGCGGGCATGGCGCTTTCGACGCCGACGTAATAGGCGGCAGCGGTACCGCCTTTGATACGCACGCCTTTGCCTTTGCGGACATGCCCGTAATAAGCGGCACCGCGAGCTACGGCCAAATCCAGGTCGCTCCCCTCCAATAAGCGGGCAGGGGGGGATTGTTCAGCCTCAAGCCAGTTGTTCAGCACCGTCATCAGCCGGTTTGCCAAGGCTTCGGCTTTTAATACGCCGCCATTGAACAAAACGCCGGTGGGATGCAAAAAACTGGCATTTTCGGGTAGGTTTATATCGGTAAATTCATTGGCGGCATGCAGCTGCCGGGATAAAAAAGCCGCGAGATGGCGGGTAATCGCGGCATCCTGGGCATACGGCAAACCGGTGCTGCGCAAGCCGCTACGCGGTCTGGATACCGGCTTCTCGCTAACGCCGACTTCAGGCAGGAAACCTTCGACCAGTATCCGGTTGAGTTCTTCGCGGTTTAAGTCGCTACGCAGGGTACCGCCGATTAAGGACGAACCCCGGCTGGCGATGACCAGCGGAATGGATTCCGGTTCGGGCTGATTGAAAAGTTTTTCTTTGGCTTCCCGGCAGGCATGGGTCAGCGCTTGCAATTGCCAGGATTCCAGACGTTTGCCGCCGTCGCTTTCAAGTTTGGCCTTAACGGTATAGGCCAAAGCCAGATCCATATTGTCACCGCCTAGCAGAATATGATCGCCGACGGCCACGCGGGTTAATTGCAGATTACCCTCTTCTGCGGTGACAGCGATCAAGGACAGGTCGGTCGTGCCGCCGCCGATATCGATCACCAATATCACGTCGCCGACCGAAACCTGGTTACGCCAACCGCCTTCGCTTTTTTCGATCCAGCTGTACAAGGCAGCTTGCGGTTCTTCCAGCAATACCGCCTGGCCGAGACCGGCGGCGCGTGCCGCTTCTATGCTTAATTCCCGAGCTGCCGGGTCGAAGGAAGCCGGTACGGTAATGGTCAGATCCTGATCCTGTAGCCGGTTTTGCGGGAATTTATGATTCCAGGCGTCGCATAGATGTTGCAGATAGGCTTTGCTGGCCAGAAACGGCGATACCCGGTTCACATCGTCCGGGGCATCGGCAGGCAGTATCGGTTGTTTGCAATCGACACCGGCATGACATAACCAGCTTTTAGCGCTGCTGACCAATCTGATTGGAGTTTTGCTGCCTAAGTTGCGGGCGATTTCGCCGACCAGATGCTCAGCCTTACCAGTCCAGGGCAGGGCCGTGGCGCCTTCGGCGATTTCCGCGCCGTGCGGCATATACATAAAAGACGGCAATTGCGGCTGGTCTTCAATAGTGCCGGGGGCTATCAATTGCGGTATATCCATGACCGTTAGGGCAGGATGATCGTCTTCGGCAGTCTGCAAGTCCAGATAGGATAGTACGCAATGGGTGGTGCCCAGGTCTATGCCTACCGAATAGCGCAGGGATTCGCTCATAATTCCACCTCCGCTGCGGCAATGATTTTCGGGTTGTGTCCGGCGGTCAGTTTCGGTAAGTGCAAGTCGGTCACCTGCCAACCTTTATGCACAAGGGTGCCGGTGAACGGCGCTTCGCCGGTGATGTGACCGGTCAGACGGAAAGCGTTGGCATCAAAACCTTTTTTGAGCGTGATCCGGCTGCCTTCCTGATCCTGGCTAACGGCACTGAGCGTGAAATGGCTGTTGACGGCTTTGGCACAGCCCTGATGAACGACGCGGGCTGCCGCGCCGATATCGCTATCGCTGTAAGCGGTCATGTCTTCTTGGATAAAATCGACGAACCGAGCTTCTTTTTGCAACAGGCTGAGCAGTTGCAAAGCGGCATCGGTCGTGGCTTCTTTTAAGATCACCGGCTCCGGAGCGGGCATTTGCACAATTTTTTCGACTTCAACGATTTTTTCGACGATTTTCACTTCCGGCGCTGGTGGTGGTGCCGGTGGGAGAAGAATTTCCGGTTTTTTGCCGCGACGGACTACGGCCAGCAGCACCGATACCAGGACGACGATTAAAATTAGGGCCAGCACCGCTACGGTACCGGCCAGACAAACGTGCCACAAATCAAAGGTGGTGGGACGTAGCGATAGATCAATGGTGTAGTTATTCATGCCCAGCCTGCTGAGTTTGGTTAAGTTGACCGGATTTCTTGGCCGCTTCGTTATACATCAATTCCTGCAAGACGTTGCGAGTGGTTTTTATCCGTAGCGATTTTAACTGTCTATCGGCAATAACTTTGGGTACGCCGGCGTCAGTATAGGCCTTATGGGTTTCCGCCAGTACCGGCTCGCATTCATTGGCAACCGTATCGGTGCCTTTACGGCTGTCGAGATTGCTGATCTCCGGTTTGCGCATGGCGTCTGACATACATTTTTTATAATTGTATTCCGCATGTTGGATTTTTTGTATGACTTCATCGCTTAAAGTGGTGTTTTGCCATTCCTCTTTCGATTCTTTCGCTTCTTCGGCATAAGTCCAGCCGGATGAAAGCAAAAGCATTATTAATAAAAGCGGTTTCATGGTATAGCTCCGTTGATTGGTAAAGTGCCGGCGATTTTACGCGATGCGGGCATTGATGAACAACAAACGATCTGTACTGTCCTGTTAAAGTTAGGTTTAGGGGAAGTTGTTTCAAGTAGACACGAATCTGTTAGGCCGATAAACAAACCAATATCAAGTTAGAAAGCTGTTTCAGACAATGATACGGCGCTCGGTGCGCAATATTTTCAAGGTGGCCAATTATGGCTTACCGATTCATCGCATTATCTTGAGTGCAAACACCCCTTCGAATTGCTCGGTTAATTTGGGGCGACTAACCTTGTTCCTGAAATCTGGTAACCAAAAACTCGGAACCCAATTTGGTAAGATGCGAGACATCCCATTGCATCATTGAATCCACGGTTAAACCGACCTTGACTAAGCAGCCGGCATCGTTGCAAAGAATGGAGTTAGGCGATATATACTTCAACCCATACTCGCCAGCAAAGCCTCTCATTGAATCGTCAAGTTGTTTAACTGTAGGATCCATCCCGAGTGATATTCTCTCTGGTATTTCAGAAAAATTTACGCCATATCGGATCAAGACGACTGGTAATGAGGGTATCCAGCGCGGTACAGGCCCAACTAATTGGATGTCTTTAATACCGGCATTCTTGAGTTGAACAATGGTATTTTTTAATAATTCCCAGTGATAATTGCCCCAGACTGCTGCCAGGATTACCCGATCCGGTTGTTCTCTCAAAATTCTGGACAAGACAAAATTATTTATTGACTGACAGGATGCACTGCCGAAATTGAGCAATGGCGGACATGCTCCGGCGGTCAAAGTGGTTAATTGTCGAACGCTTGAGTGATTTTTCAATAAGCCGGGATACAAATGAGCGGCATGTGAATCTCCCCACAAGAACACTGTATTTCCGGTAGTATTCAGAATTTCATTACAATCGTTAAAGGAAGAATTGTCTTGCTCAGGCGACAAAAAGCAGTGATCTTTGATCGAATTATTGTGATTATCCGAATTATCGGCAAAAGCCATAATTTCTTGCTGCCCCTGGTTTAATCGTTCCGGGAAGCCTTCCTTGAAATGCCCGACCAACCCTATAGCAATAAACACCGTCGATCCGAACGCGGCCAACCCAAAAATCTGCTGCCTTGAAAACCTGTTTCTGTTTCGAAAAGGTTTTTCGATATAACGCCAGGAAAGATAGGCCAGTACCACCGAGAGTACAGCAAGCCCGCTCATCAGATACCAGACAGGCTCTCCTACGCTGTAAAGCCGTTCGAAGGCGAAGACCGGTTGATGCCAAAGATAAAGGCTATAAGATATGAGTCCGATGCCTGTTACCGGTTTCCAGGACAGTATTCGTCCGACAATGGTCTGATCATCGGCGCAGAAGATGATCAAACAAGCGCCCAGGGTAGGCGCCACCGCATAGAGGCCTGGGAACGGGGTCGTTTCTTTATAGAGAAAAACCGGAATCAGTACCAATAATGCCCCGATGATTGCCGCTAAATTATGCACGGCCGGTGAAAAAAACCGCGGCCTTGTGCCTTTGGCTTCGGAAATTCCCAGCAAGGAGCCCAAGGCCAATTCCCAAGCCCGCAACGGGGCAAGAAAGAAATTGGCTACCGGATAATAGTGCGAAGCCCATTCGCTAAACCCAAGCGAAACGACTGAAATGCCCATCAGCAAATAAGAGATTCGCTTAAGGCCCCAACGCCAAAACAACAGTATAAATAAGGGAAAAATAAAATAGTACTGTTCTTCGACACCTAGACTCCAGGTGTGCAACAGCGGCTTTTCGTCGGCATCGATATCGAAATAGCTGCTTTTCAGAAAAAAATAGATATTGGGTAAAAAGACCGAAACGGCAACTATGCTTTGCGCGAAACCCTTCATGTGATGGGGCGTCATCCAGTACCAACTGAAAGGTAGGCAAATTAACAAAATAAAAAACAAAGCCGGTAGGATGCGCCTTGCCCGACGTTCATAAAAGCCGGTAATAGTGAAGGTTCCGGCGGTTTTTTCGGCTAATATGATAGAAGTGATAAGATAACCACTGATGACGAAGAACACGTCAACACCAATATATCCACCGCCGAACCAACTGAAACCCGCATGGTAAAGAACAACCGGTATTACTGCTATAGCCCTGAGCCCATCAACTTCCGGGCGATATTTCAGCCTTCTGGGGCTTAGCCTATCTTCATTGGTTCGATCTATATTTAAACCCAATTTTAATCCCTCTAAATATTAGAATTATCTAATTCGGCCGGCTGTATCAAACGGGAGAAATGAATGATTGCATTGTGGAGTGAAAAAATCGGCCATGGATGGCTAATTATTTATCTTGCGGAAGCCGGTACTCGCCGAAAATGTTTCTTGATTGCTTACGAGATTCGGCCTATCGAATAATTGAGTGTTTTGCTGGTTCCTAGCTTATGTTAGGGAACCAGCGCACCAATGCTCACATTAAAACTTAAGGTAATTGTTACTTGCTTTACTTGAGATGAAAATAGGTATTACTACCTGGGTAGTAATACCTAGGTATTAAACCCATGAGCATCGACGATTGCTTGGAGTAGCTGATGCTTATTTGTAATCGGGATATATTTTCAATTGTGCTTGATTGGGCATTAGCTTCAATTACACAAAAAGTACAATAGTTTTTGGAAATCCCGGAGTCAACATTTTCGCGACCATTTATACCGGGTGTTGCAACAAAAGTACTGCCGAGAAGCAAAAGTTAAAGCAAGCAAACTGAATGAATACTTTCAAATGTTTCTTAAAACGCATCCTACATAATTTGCCTTGTATTTCTCGCTGGCTTAACTCAATGGCAATGAGGAAAAGGGTGGGGTTTTAAACTATAATTCTTTAACTGCAAATTTCGCTAGCATGGTGGGGTAAGAAACAAAATCTCTCTTTTGCCCGGATCAAGTTAATCCGCATGTAGTACAAAAAACTATGAACCGCCGATTTTGACCGCGATATACACTTTACCTGTTCCGATAATATGAATGATTTAATTGAGCCCGTATCTTTGTGTGAGACCATCAACGGGGCTTGCTCACTTGCCCGGCAACTGATCGAAATGTTGAAGCGGGAAGCCGTCGCATTGGCTGCCGATAATGGCCTGATGTCTGCCGGTCTGGCAGCAGCCAAAGCTGAGTTTATGGCGATTCATGCCGGTATTTTCGAACAGTTACGTGCGGACCCTTCCTTACTGGGGCCGAAAGAACTAGAGGCTCTCAAAGAATTGGAAATGTTGATTGCCGATTTGGCGACGGCTACTTTGGATAGCCTGATTGAAACCTATCCGGAAGCCGCCGAATATCGTTATGAGCGGGCAGGCGTTTTGCTTGGCCAGGGACGCGATGCCGCGGCAACTAACGATTTTCTGGCAGTGTTGAAAATACAGCCCAGTCATTTTCAGGCGCTGACCGATCTCGGCAATCTACAGATGGAATCCGGTAACCACAAAGCTGCTCTCGGTTTATTTTCTCAAGCGGTGGCTATCCATCCGGAACAAGCGTCCGCTCGGGTTAATCTCGCCGATCTGTTGTTGTCTATGACAGACTATCAGGCTGCAAAATGCCATTATGAGATTGCGCTCGAGTTGCAGCCCGGCTTGAATGCTGCTCATCAGGGCCTTGCGCTGGCTTTGGCTGGGCTAGGCGACGAGGCGGCGGCAGCCGCGCATCGAGAGTCCGGTTTTCGCGGGCATGCCCTGATTACCTGGCCGCATCGCGGTTCGGATGCCTGTTTGCACTTGCTGGTGTTAAGTTCGGCGTTCGGCGGCAATATTCCCATCAGGCATGTTCTGGATGAGCGTACCTTTCATTCCTCCGTGATTTTGACCGAATACTTCGATCCTGCAACATCTTTGCCGGAACATCAGTTAATTATTAATCTTATCGGCGATGCCGATCTGTGCGCGGTAGGGCTTGAGGCAGCGGAGGCTTTGATAGTGAACAGTACGATGCCGGTGATTAATCGTCCGGCTTTGGTTCGGGCTAGCGGACGGCTGGAAAATTCCCGGCGTCTTGCCGATCTGCCGGGGGTGATCGCACCGCATATGGCGCTTTTGCCGCGAGTGGCTTTGATGGCAGGTCAGGCCGAAAATCTGCTTGCCGGGCACGGCATTGGTTTTCCGCTCTTATTGCGGAGCCCCGGCTTTCATACTGGCCGGTTTTTCGTGCGCGTCGAGACGCCCGGCGACTTGCCGGCTGCGGTTGCCGGTCTGCCCGGCGTGGAAATTCTGGCAATGCAGTTGTTGGATGCCCGTAATCGGCATGGGGATTATTACAAATATCGGGTCATGTTTGTCGATGGCGTTCTCTATCCTTTGCATCTGGCAATATCCAAGCATTGGAAGGTACACTATTTCTCTGCCGCTATGAATAATGAGCCGAAATACCGCTCCTATGAGGCGGCATTTCTTAGAGACATGTCTGCGGAATTGGGCGATAAGGCGATTGCCGGATTGGATAGTATTCGTCAGCGGCTGGGTCTGGATTATGGCGGCATCGACTTTGCGGTGGGTGCCGATGGCGAAATTTTGTTATTTGAAGCCAACGCCACCATGGTGGTGCATCGCCCGGACGACCATGAAAAATGGGCTTATCGGCGTACTGCCGCAGAACGGATACTTGATGCGGTCAGAAAGATGGTTATCAGCCGGGCTTTGGGTAGTTAAGGCTGTAGGGTGGATGCCGATAGGCGATCATTCGAAGCCGGTAAGCGTTCCCGGTTTTTGGGGTCATGGCCGGTTGGAAAACTGTCTGGTCTTTTACTGTCCCAGGCTTGGCGGATCGCCTATCGGCATATGCCCTACGGGTTGAGCATTTGTATGGCCTCTACCCATTCCCCTGGTCACGTTCAAGGGATACGAAATTGATGTAATAACTCAACCGCTTTCCAGCATGCGATAAAGCATTTCCTTAACGGTTTGCGGGTCGAACGGTTTGTCGCAGATCGCCGAAACGCCGGCCTTGTGAACATTGCTGAGCCGGGTTTGGTTATCTTCGCTGGTTACCATCAAAATCGGCACCAGCGTATTGCCTAAATCGCGGCGGATAGAATTAATCAACTGCTGTCCGTCCATCTCCGGCATATTATAATCCGTGACGATCAGATCGAAAGCTGTCTGGTCCCGGCTGAATATTTCGAGGCCTTGCATACCGTTATGGGCCTGGGAGATTTTCTCAATGCCCATATTGTTTAATACTCTAATGATATACTTCCTCGCTAGCGGGCTGTCATCCACGACGAGTACCCTGACGTTTTCGATATCGTAATGTTCCAGGCTGATTTCCTGCGGGTCAATAAATTCGATGCTGGAACGCAAAGCGTTTTTCAAGTCGGCGTGCGCAAACGGTTTCGGCAGGATGGCTATCACGCCAGCCTGCCGGATGGCATCCAGTACCTCAAAACTGGATTCGCTGGACACCAGCATGAAAGGAATGTCGCAGAGTTGTTCGTCATGGCGGATTTTTTCCAACAGTTCTATGGCGGTCATATCCGGCAGATAAAGGCTGCTGATGATCAGGTCGGGGCGATGATGATCCAGTTTCGCCAATGCATCTTTGCCGGCAGATATGCCTTCGATTTGGGCGACGCCTTCGCTTCGCAGATGTTGCATGATAACCTTGAGTTGCATGGCGGAAGGTTCGATCAGAAGTATGGACAGGTCGGTAATGTTTACTGAATGCATGTTATCTGCTGCCGTATTGGATGAACTCGGTTATCGGGTAGTTTAAAACTGCCATGCGCATTTAAGGCTGCCTGACAGCGTCTTCGCAATGGCCGGCCTTATCGCCAGCCTGTTTGCCGTCGTACGCTAAATCGAAAAATATGTTGAGAATAGTCTAAAAACCGAATTATATATTCTCAATAATACCAACCTTGGAACCGGATAGACGATTTTGCGGAAATGGTCGTGCAGGCCCAACAAACATTTAACCGGCACATCTGCCGATTTCAAGATAGACCGAAATTAGAAATGATACAAGAAACCCTGATTACAACTCTAAATGCCGATGGTGCTGCACATATTGCGCCGATGGGCGTTCATGTCGAAAACCAACTGATTGTCATCATGCCGTTTAAGCCGTCTATGACGCTGACTAATCTGCTGGAAACCGAAACTGCCGTCATTAATTATAGCGACGATGTGCGGATTTTTGCCGGTTGTCTGACCGGGCGCCGCGATTGGCCGTTATTGCCGGCCGAACAGGTCAATGGCCGCTATCTGGCCGCTACTCTGGCGCATTCGGAATTGGAACTGGTCCGTATCGAAGATGATAGCTTGCGTCCGAAATTGTTCTGTAAAGTCTTGCATAGCGTCAATCACAAGCCGTTTCAAGGTTTTAACCGAGCCCAATATTCGGTGCTGGAAGCGGCTATTTTAGTCAGCCGCCTTGGCATGCTGCCCTGGGAAAAAATAACCGCCGAACTGGATTATTTACGTATCGGCCTGGAGAAAACCGCAGGCGACAGAGAATTGGAAGCCTGGTCATGGCTGATGGAAGTTATCGAACATCATCGAAAAACCGGAGGACGGCCATGAGTTTTATGTTGGCTAGCGTCAATAGCCTGAAAGAAGCGCAACTGGTCCGGCGATGCAATGTCGATATTATCGATTTGAAACAGCCTGCTAAAGGCGCATTGGGGGCATTGGATACCGAAACGGTCAGGGAAATCGTGCTCAATTTAAAACCTGCCCGGATTAGTGCAACGGTGGGCGATTTACCTATGCAGAGCGGCTTGGTGTGTCAGGCCGTTGAGGCGATGGCCGCCACCGGGGTGGATTACATCAAAATCGGTTTTTTCCCCGGCGGCGACTGGCCGGCTTGCATTGACGGTTTATCGGTTATTGCCCGGCAGGGTTATGCTTTGATAGCCGTGTTGTTCGCCGATACCCGGCCGGATTTTACACTTATAGCAACCTTAGCTCTCGCCGGTTTCCGGGGGGTAATGCTGGATACCATGGAAAAACGGCAAGGTTCGCTGACCCAATTGCTCAATACGGCGGAATTGCAACAGTTTGTGCAGGCCAGTAAACACCACTCGCTGTTGAGCGGATTGGCCGGTTCTTTGACGGTAAGCGATATTGCCGGACTGTTGCCGTTACAAGCCGATTATTTAGGCTTTAGAGGGGCTTTATGCCGGGATAGGCAACGCAATGCGGAATTGGACATGGGGCAGGTTAAACTGATTAGGGGGATGCTGGCAGGTTAGTCTCAGCAAATAAATCCAGGTTATCAAATTTCCTGATTAACAAGATTCTTCAGCCAACATATTTAACCCTGTAGGGTATGCATCGCATACCTTGAGGTTTTTGGCGACGAATAACGGTCCGGCACCGGAACGGCCTAATGGTATGCACTGCATACCCTACGATGTTAGCTCTTCATTTGACAGATAGCGCTAACATGCCTTATTTTAGAAAACAATACATTACGGAGACAGGATTTTGAAAAAAATAATCGTTTTGGCTGCCATGCTGGCTTTATCCGCCTCCGCAAACAGCTCTGAAAGTCAAGTGCCCGGTATTTATTTTTTTGATGTAGTGTTCTATAGACCGGCTGGTTTTATCTTGACGGTCGCAGGCACTGCGCTGTTCATAGGAATTTCTCCGCTAACTGCCTTTGCGTCGATTGCTCCGCCGCATGACGCTTTCCCAAAAACAGCCGGCGCTTTAATAGGTGCACCTGCCACGTTTACCTTCGAACGGCCTCTAGGGGTGGTTAATCCCGATAGCGACGGGGTTTATAGAAGATGAATCGTGTCGGCCGATAAATCCGGCAATCGCGAGGTCATTCTTAAGCGTTTCAAAATAACGGATTGTTCGGTTCAAGTGATCGGCCGGCGATTTTCTGTCCATAAATTTAAAAATTCTATAACCAGTAGATACGCAACAGTACTTTTTAAATGAACAGCACTTTAATCCAAATGACCGTGCTGATCGTCTGCGGCGCCTGCTGGGGAATTTTCTCGCCCAATCGCTTGTCGGTACAGCAGACACGGCTGGTGCTAACCAGCGTGGTCTACTATTTTTTTCTGCCGGCCATGGTGCTGGATGTGCTGTGGCAGGCGGATATCGGCCGGCAATCCTTTCAATTCAGCCTGCTGGGCTGTTCCAGCATTTTGCTTGGCATACTAGTCAGTTGGCCGGTAGCAAAGCTGTTTAGATTCAACCCTGCCCAGGCCGGAGCAGTCATTTTGGCTTCCGCCTTTCCTAACGTCACTTATCTGGGGTTACCGGTGCTGGAGCAAACCTACGGTAGCTGGTCGCGTTCGGTCGTTATCCAACTCGATCTGTTTGCCGCAACGCCTCTGGTTTTTACCGTCGGTATCATGCTGGCCCGGCATTATGGCGAGGATACTTGCGAAGACAAACCCAAATCCCGGTTGGCATTTTTAAATGCACCGCCGTTCTGGGCGGCTTTTCTGGCGATTATATTAAATTTGAATCAGATTGCTGCGCCGGAGTGGATGACCGGTTTGTTGCAAAAATGCTCGGCTGCGGTTGCGCCGTTGATGATTTTTTCTTTAGGCATGGCTTTAAGCTGGCGAGCAGTGCGTTTTCGTAATTTGCCCTATATCATTCCGGTGGTGTTGATCAAGTTATTGCTCATGCCTTGGGGGGCGATGTATCTGGCCGGGTTTTTCAATATGGTCGCGCAAAATAAAGCCGCTGCGGTATTGGATATCGCGATGCCGAGCATGATACTCGGTATAGTGTTTTGCGATCGTTATAAGCTGGATAGTTCTTTATATGCCACGGCGGTAAGCATCACGACGGCATTGAGCCTTATCAGCTTGCCGTTCTGGTATGGCATTTTATGAAGCCGGTAGCGGAAATATTTTCTCAAGGCGAAGAAATAATCAGCGGTCAAATCATCGATAGCAATGCGGCCTGGCTGTCTCAACAACTCAGCGAATTGGGCTTTAACGTCACTCGTCACACGTCGGTCGGCGATCATCTCGATGCCCTTAGCGCACTGATCGGGGAAATAGCCGCTCGTGCCGATCTTTGCATCTGTACCGGCGGTTTAGGTCCGACCGTTGACGATTTGACCGCGCAGGCAGTGAGTATTGCCATCTCGCGGCCTTTGTTGCTTGATGAGCAGGCCCTGGTTCAGATTCGGCAGTATTTTGCTTTTCGCCAACAGCCGATGCCGGAGGCAAATCGCAAACAGGCTTATTTGCCGGAAACGGCACTACGGATAGATAATGCTTTCGGCACAGCGCCGGGGTTTGCTTTGCAGTTCCGGCGTTGCCGGTTTGTTTTTTTACCCGGCGTGCCTTTGGAAATGGAAGGCATGTTCAACTCGCAGGTCAGACCGCAGCTTTTGCAAGGTTTCAGCTTGCAGCCGGATTGTCTGGTGACGCTACGCAGCGTGGGCATCGGCGAATCGTCCATTCAGCAAAATTTGGCATCGCTGGTTTTGCTGCCTGAGGTACAATTGGGTTTTCGGGTAACTACGGACGATGTGCAGACTAAATTGTTGTTCCCGGCCGGTTTTCCGGCAAAGGAAAAACAGCTCTGCGTACAGCAGGCGGCGGCTCTGATTGGCGATTATGTATACGCAATTGACGGCTTGCATGGTCCGCCGGGCGATTTTCTAACGGTGATTAACGATCTGATGCAGGAAAAAGGCTATTCCTTGTCCGTGCTGGAAACCGCTAGCCATGGACAGATTGCCGCGAAATGTATCGGCATGCCCTGGTTGCATTGCGTGGATGTGTGTTTGGATAGCGCCCAGATTGCAAATATAAGTACTGTCCATGATGACGGCAACGATTTTAAATGTTACGTACCTCATGTAGCTGAACGATTAACAAAACGCCGGCAAACCGATTTGGCGCTGGTGCAACTTTATAGTGGCGATCATGCTGCTTACTGCGATATAAAAAAATCGATTGTCCTATATAATGCCTTATACACGCCGGAAGGTGTGATCGTCAGCAGTCAGCCTGTAGCCGGAACGATTAAACAAAAACAAAACCGGGCTGCTTTGTTGGCACTGGACTTGCTCAGACGTTATTTACAAAACAAAGTATCTGCCCGGCAGTAATCATTCATAGAATTAAGGTATTGAATTCTCAGTAAAAAAATTGAATGATTTAAATCTCTTCGACAACAAACGGATAAATTCATGAACACTTCCAAAAAATTAACCGGTTTGTTTTTATTGACATTGTTACTGCCTTTAGGTGTGCAGGCCAAAAACAATGCGGCATGGGTCGGTGCTAACTTAAAGGGTGCGGCTTGCACGGGTCCAAGAGCAGCTTACGGTCCTTGGGACTATACAAAACCCGAAGAGCGCTCCAAGATCCCTATCGTTGAAGAGCATCATTTCACGGCAGATGTGCAATATCTCATCAAAGGACATAGTACCAACGACCTGATGGGTGATATCAATTACACGTTAATCGCGGTGCCTAACCATCATAAAGCACTGCTGAGCGTGATACGCTATCAAATGCAACTCAATAACAATTTGGCGAGAAGAAATACAGGCATGCCGAATAGTGTGGAATGCTATTTGCAGCGGGCAATAAATTTTAACCCTAAAGATTATACCAGTTTTGTTTTGTATGCATATTTCCTGAAAGAAATCGGTCAACTGGAAAAGTCAGCAGAAATTTATGAAAAAGCCCTAGAAATCTCCCCTAATAACCCTAAAATCGAATATTCTTATGCGCTGCTTCTAATTGATTTAAAAAAATACGACAAATCTGTCGAATTTGCCAGAAATGCCTATACCCATTCGCATAATAGGGCACCGAAAGGCTTGAAAAATAAACTGATCAAGTTAGGTTTCTGGAAAGATCTTCCGGATAAGGAGGCTGATGATAAAAAAACCGATGATAAAATTACTGACGCTGAAAAACTGGGCATTAACTAGAATATAAATGTTATGGGTTCCCACAACGTTCCCATGCGGAACGTTATTGCCATTAAACTAAGCCATCGATAAATGCAGGGGCAAAACAGTTTTTCGTTGGTGGTCGGCTTCGATTGTTGGGCTTCCTACCATCAGCATAACGTAATGCTTAACATAATGGTAATGACGCCGTGCGTGGGAATGATATAAACGCCAAGCGTTTCATTGAAAATATCGCGGCAGCACCCATCTCTTCAAGGTCTGCGAATTAACGGCTTGTAAAGCATCGTCAGGCATTTATGGTACAAATATTACGGGATTTTAAAACCAATCTGTATGCCGGACTGCGTTTGGCATTGTTTTGGCCTTGCGAATCAGGCCGATTCAGATTTAACCTGGACCAGATCGTACTATTAGTGTTTCTGGATTTAATTTTCAGTAATATAGCGGATTATGTGCAGGTCTTGCCGAATCCCGGCTTCGACATTTATGCCTTGCCGATCTATTCGTTCGATTTATTCAGTTTTTTTGCGCTTGCCTATTTGCTTGGCAAGGCTTTCAAAAGAAATGATTTTGTTTTGCAGTTGGGCGTACTGGTATATAGCTTTGCGCCGCTGTTGACGGTTTTGAATTTTTTATCGTTTTTTCCGGACAAGCATCCGGATACGGTTTTTGCCAAATGGATGCTGTGGCCGAAAGTGGTCATATCAATCTATATGATCTCGGTATTTTATCGGGCGCTTTCTTTGGCGTGCGGACGCAATAGACGTCAGAGCGTTTTCGCTTTGTTGTTGTTTATAATGCTGTCCAGCACTAGCTACAACTATTACCAGGACAATAAGGACTTCTGGTATCGGGATAAAGACCGCCGGGACAGCGAACAGCAAGACCCCTATGCAGCCTATCGGGCCTTGGATGCCGAAACCTTGATGTATCGGCAAACGGCGCTTCTGGAAAACTCCTTGGCCGAATTGAATACCTTGCATAAGCGTAAAGCCGATCTGTTTTTTGTCGGTTTTGCAGGCTATGCGACGGAAGATGTCTTTTCTAAAGAAGTCTTTTATGCCCAAGAATTGTTTGATGAACGTTTCGATACCAGGGGGCATTCGATTAGCTTGATAAACCATTTGCAGACTTTGGATAAAATACCGCTGGCAACTGCGACCAATTTGGCTCTGACCTTGAAAAGGATTGGGAAGATCATGAATACCGAAGAGGATATTCTGTTTTTGTATCTAACCAGTCACGGCTCTGAAAACCATCAATTATCCGTTTCGTTCTGGCCGCTGGCGTTAAATAATATTACCCCGCAAAATCTAAACGCCATGCTCGATGACGCCGGGATTAAATGGCGCATTGTCATCGTTTCTTCGTGTTATTCCGGCGGTTTCATAACCGCTTTGCAAGGCCCGGCGACGTTGGTGGCGACTGCATCGGCAGCAGACAAAACCTCATTCGGCTGCGGTAACGAATCCGACTTTACGTATTTTGGCGAAGCCCTGTTTAAAGAGCAATTGCAACAGCAAACCTCGTTCGTCACAGCTTTGCAGGCAGCGGCAATTTCGATAAAAGAACGGGAAATTCGCGAGAACATCTCAGCGTCCGACCCGCAATTATCGGTCGGGGCGGACATGAACAACAAATTGAAACAGCTGGATAGGCAAATAAAACAACAACAATGTACCTTTGATAAACAGCAGGCCAAAAATTGTTGATTTATTAAGCGTAGGTTGGGTTTCGCTGCTTGTAACCCAACGGTCATGAAGAAGCTTTTCATCACCCCGGAGCATGAAAGGCACTCCAATTAACCAAGGATTTATAATCGTTCCCACGCTCCGGCGCGGGAACGAGATGAGGTGTCGGGGAGGCTGGTCTTGTTTAATGACACTGAATAATGACTAAAATTGAAACAAAGCAATTTACATATACCCGCAAAAATTAGCATAATTACTGGCATGATTTATCTCTAAGGAACTTTTTATGTCAGGTCTGTTTTCAAAACAGCGTATTACCGTCGGAGCGGGCTTTAACCGTTGGCTGGTGCCGCCGGCTGCTTTGTCCGTGCATTTATGTATCGGTCAGGCCTACGCATTCAGCGTGTTTAACGATCCTCTAAGCCGCTTGATAGGCGTGAGCAGTGCATCGGCAGAGGACTGGAAATTGACGACGTTAGGCTGGATTTTCAGTCTGGCTATCGTGTTTTTGGGGCTTTCCGCCGCTTTTGGCGGTAAGTGGCTGGAAAAAGTCGGGCCGCGTCTGACCATGTTTGTGGCGGCCTGCTGTTTTGGCGGCGGTTTCTGGGTTTCCGCCCTGGGTGTCTATTTGCACCAGATTTGGCTGATTTATCTCGGTTATGGCGTGATAGGCGGCATCGGTCTCGGTTTGGGTTATGTGTCGCCGGTGTTGACGCTGATAAAATGGTTTCCGGACAGGCGCGGCATGGCGACCGGCATGGCGATTATGGGCTTTGGCGGCGGTGCGATGATAGGCGCGCCGTTGTCGGTGCTGTTGATGGATCACTTTAAGTCGGCTACTTCGGTCGGTGTTATGCAAACCTTTTTAGTGATGGGCAGTATTTATTTTGTTTCCATGCTGATAGGGGCTTTTAGCATTCGTATTCCTGCTCCGGGTTGGCAGCCGGAAGGCTGGACGCCGCCGGTGGTGCAGAACAAGATGATTACCAACAATCATGTGCATATCGATCAGGCTTTGAAAACGCCGCAGTTTTATTTTTTATGGCTGGTATTGTGTCTTAACGTCACTGCCGGTATCGGCGTACTCGGTCAGGCTTCGGTGATGATACAGGAAATGTTCAAAGGCACGGTGACACCGGCCGCCGCTGCCGGTTTCGTCGGCCTGCTCAGTCTATTCAATATGGGCGGGCGTTTTTTCTGGTCGTCGTCTTCCGATTTACTTGGCCGTAAAAATACTTACTTTGCATTCTTTGCGCTTGGCGCTACGCTTTATGCAACCGTACCCGGCATGGGCATGAGCGGAAACATGCCGATGTTCGTGTTGATGTATGCGATTATCATGAGCATGTACGGCGGCGGATTTGCGACGATTCCAGCCTATTTGGCAGATATTTTCGGCACCCGCTATGTCGGCGGCATCCATGGCCGCTTGCTGACTGCCTGGGCAACGGCCGGCGTTCTGGGGCCGGTGCTGGTGAATTACATCCGTGAGTTTCAGATTGGGCAGGGTGTGCCTAAAGCCGATGCCTATAATGTGACCATGTACATCATGGCCGGGCTTTTAGTGTTGGGTTTTATCAGCAATTTACTGATACGGCCGGTACATGAGAAACATCATATGAAGCATGATGAATTCGATGAGCTGGATGGCGCGTTCCCGCACGACGAAGCTTGATTTACCACTGGAAGCTACCGACATGAACAACACAAAACCGACTAATCCTCTATTATTAATCCTGTTTTGGCTGTATGTGGCCATCCCGCTGGCATGGGGGGTTTGGTCCACCGTTAAAAAAGCCCTGACCTTATTTCAATAATTGATCGAAATCCCGGTTAATCCCTCGCACATCGGTTGACCCGATTAGGGAGATTGGTCAACCGGTTTATCGAACTGCGTAAGACATGCTCCGGATTCTATTAGGCTTTTGGCGACGGATAACCGTCCTGAACCGGAACGGCCTTATGGTATGCAGTGCATGCCCTGCATTATTCGGATGTAATCCGGCTCACCCTACGGGCGTTTATTTATCAATGCCATGCAAAGCATGGCAATAATGAAAGTGAAGTTTTACCTTGAAAGTTAAAGTATATTTGTTAATCGTTTATTTATTTGTCCTGTTGGAGTCTGCTGTGAACGCACAAGAAGCAAATCAGGTTATTGAACAAAAAGTTCAGCAATTGCTCTCGCAAATGACGCTGGAAGAAAAAATCGGACAGATGACGCAACTCGATTTTAGTGCGATTTCCGCCTTCAACGGCCAGAATGTCGATGAAGCTATCGATCAAGTCAAACTGGAGGATGCGATACTGCATCACCATGTCGGTTCGATACTCAACTCGCCGACCACGCCTAACAACAAGGCGCAGCCTATCGAAAAATGGCGCAGAATGACGCAGGCCATTCGCGATACCGCTGCGAAAACCCGTCTGAAAATTCCGGTGATCTACGGGATCGATGCCATTCATGGCGCAACTTTCACTTTAAACTCCGTGCTGTTTCCGCAAGCCATTAATATGGCCGCCACTTTTAACCCCGAGCTTTCCTTTGCGGAAGGCGAAATCACCGCACGTGAAGTCAAAGCGTCCGGGCAGAACTGGAATTTTTCGCCGGTGATGGATATAGGCCGCCAGCCGCTATGGCCGCGCTTATGGGAAACCTACGGCGAAGACGTGCATTTGGGGGTGGTCATGGGCAGTGCTTATATCAAAGGCCACCAAGGGAACGATTTTTCAGCGCCGGATAAAGCGCCCACCTGTCTGAAGCATTACGTCGGTTACAGCTATCCGTTAAACGGCAAAGATAGAACGCCGGCCTGGATAGGCGAACGCATGCTGCGCGAATATTTTTTGCCGACGTTTGCAGCCGGCGTGCTAGCCGGCACGCCAACGGTGATGGTCAATTCCGCCGAAGTGGACGGCATTCCAGGACATGCCAATTATCAGTATTTGACGACTATACTGCGCGGCGAAATGGGTTTTAAAGGCTTTACCGTATCAGACTGGGGAGATATCATTCGATTATATACTCGCGATAAACTGGCCGCTTCCCCGAAGGAAGCCGTGAAGATTGCCGTGATGGCCGGTATCGATATGAGCATGGTGCCGTTCGATTTTTCCTTTTACGACCTGCTGCTGGAATTGGTGAAAGGCGGCGAGGTGCCGTTGGCGCGAATTGACGAGGCGGTCTCGCGGATACTGACAGTCAAGTTTCAAACCGGCCTGTTCGAGCAAAGCGGGCCGGCCATTGCCGTGGCAGGCAATTTTGCTACCCCGGAAGCCGTTGAAGTTAACCGTCAGGCCGCGCGGGAATCCATCGTTCTGGCTAAAAACGACCGGCAAATTTTACCGCTAAACAAAAATGCCGGTATTCTGGTGACCGGACCTGCCGCCAATTTGCTGAGCGTGATGAACGGCGGCTGGACTATCACCTGGCAAGGCGATGATGAAGCATTGTATCCGCAGGATAAATTAACCTTGCTAAAAGCCCTAAAGCAAAAATCCAAAGGGCAGGTCGATTATGTCGGCGGCCATGCCTTTAACGATGAAATCAATATCGAGCAGGCAGTCGCAGCAGCTAGCAAACACGATTATATAATACTGGCTTTAGGCGAAAAGCCCTATACGGAAACCCAGGGTAATATTCCCAGCTTAATTATCGATCAGAACCAGCTTAATCTCGGCAAGGCGCTGCTGGCAACCGGCAAACCGGTGATTTTGATTACCTTCGGCGGACGGCCGAGAATTATAACCGAGTTGGCCGAGCAGGCCGCAGCGGTGGTATTGGGCTTCTTGCCCGGCATGGAAGGCGGTCCGGCGATGGCCGATATTTTATACGGCGATGTAAACCCCAGCGGCAAACTGCCGATCTCTTATCCGCGTAATACCAACGATGTAGTAGCCTATGACTATAAACCGATCGAAGTCTTCGAAACCAATCTCTATAACCCCTTATATCCGTTCGCTCACGGCCTGAGCTATACCAGCTTTGAAACCGGCGATTTGCAATTGGACAAACAAACCATTGCCGTCGGCGACGATATCGAGGTCAGCGTTAAGGTCAAAAACACCGGACAGATGACCGGCCAGGAAACCGTGCTGGTGTATCTAAACGATGTCGCCGCTTCGGTCACCCGTCCGAATAAGCAGCTGAAAGCCTTTAAAAAGCTGACGCTACAACCCGGTCAGCAGGAAACCTTGCATTTTACGATCATCGCTGACGATATGTCCTTTATCGGCCTGGATATGAAACGCATAGTCGAACCCGGCGAATTCCGGATCATGGTCGGCAATGAGACTGCCGGTTTTAATGTCGTAAAAAACTGAAGCTCACCAGGCCAAAACATATGCTTAATCAGGTTAACAGCGGCAAACCATCCTACCGGGGCGCTTTAAGCGTTTTAACCTCGCTGTTTTTTATGTGGGGGTTTATTACCTGTCTAAACGATATACTTATCCCGCATTTAAAAGCCGTGTTTACCCTGAATTACACACAGGCGATGCTGATACAATTCTGCTTTTTCACCGCCTATTTTGTCGTTTCAGTGCCTAGCGGCTATCTGGTGGAAAAAATCGATTATAAAGGCGGGATAATTGCGGGTCTGGCGATAGCCGGTTGCGGTTGCCTATTATTCTATCCGGCTGCCGGACAGCATTCTTACCCCTTATTTCTGACGGCCTTTTTTGTGTTGGCCTCCGGCATTACCTTATTACAGGTTGCCGCCAATCCCTATGTGACGATACTGGGCGACGCAGAAACCGCTTCCAGCCGCTTGAACCTGACTCAGGCTTTCAATTCGTTGGGAACCACCTTGGCGCCGTATTTAGGCTCGGTGTTTATTTTAGGCGCTGCGGTTATCAAATCGGCTGACGAGATAAAGCAACTGAATGCCGAGCAATTATCGCTTTACCAGGCAATCCAGGCCACTTCGGTACAACATCCCTATCTGGTTTTGGCTGCCGTACTGTTTTCAATGGCCGCTATTTTTTATTTCCTGAAACTGCCGGCCATGTCTGGCTACAGTTCACCTGCACAGACTATCCAAACAGAAGGGCAGGGCAATGCCTGGCAATATCCGCATTTGGTGTTAGGGGCCGTGGCGATTTTTGTCTATGTCGGCGGCGAAGTTTCTATCGGCAGCTTTCTGGTGAATTTTTTGGGGGAGCCTAATATTGCCGGTATGCCCGAGCAGGATGCCGGGAAGTATGTGTCGTTTTATTGGGGCGGGGCCATGCTGGGCCGTTTTGCCGGGGCTGCCGTCATGCAAAAAATCCGTCCGGCTTACGTACTGGCGTTTAATGCCGTTTGTGCCGTGTTACTGGTTTTGCTGGCCATATTCAGCAGCGGACCGCTAGCCATGTGGAGCATATTGGCAGTCGGGTTGTGCAATTCGGTAATGTTTCCAACCATTTTTGCCTTGGCGATCAGCGGTTTGGGACAACATACCGGGCAGGGCTCCGGGATATTATGCGCCTCTATTGTCGGTGGTGCGATACTACCGGTGCTGCAAGGCGTGTTCGCCGACCGTATCGGCATACAAACAGCGTTCTTTTTGCCGGTTCTATGCTATGGCTATATAGCTTTTTACGGTTGGAGATACCGGTTGCTTTCTGCAATATAGATCGGGATCATAGGATGTTGCCGACGAAGTGAAGCGCATCTTTCGCGATTGATGCGCTTCACTTCGTTCAGCACATCCTATGCAGGCTTGACCGGATTAAAAACGCTGAATCGATACAAATATTACTTATCCCCGGCCTTAATGTGCTCAACAGCCTCTTCAGCCGATTTGGTGGCTATGTCGGCGTGATTCATTTTTCCATGTTCGATGGCTGCTTCCAGCGATTTCACCGCAGCCTGAAGATGGGTTTTATCTTCGCCTTTTGCTACTTCAACAGCTTTCTTTGCATGTACCAGAGCGGTTTCAGCATGTTCGACCAATATGGCGGAATGACCGGCTTTGCCGTGAATCACAGCCTGTTTGGCATGTTCCAGCGCTGCGTCGGCATGTTCTTCTGCAAAAACCGCACTGCTCAGCAACAGAAATAGAGTTGCAATAAAAATAGCTAATTTTTTCATATGTCCCCCTAGTAAAACGGATGATATTTTTTCGACGCCCGGAGAGAAATAGCATGGATATCATTTACGAAATAACAGACTTCCTATCCGGATCAAAAAATGTTGTTTTTTTAACTGCACTTCAATGGTGCGTATCAGTGGATTTAGTTATTGTTAATTGGTTCCCAAAAAATATATCAGGACGTGAAAATAACACTCGTAGGTAGTCAATTTAAATGGCCGGGTGACTTTTCAGGAGCAAAACTTTCGGAATACAGCATCCCCTGCGATTATTATTCGCTTTGATGGAGTAAATCTCATGAACCGGTAAAGTTAACCGGTTCTTGTCAAAAACCCGCTATGCAGTTACGTTAATTCGGGTACCGATTCTTTGATCGCCGGCATTTAAAATAAGCGCAGACTGATCGTTTGTACCGGATCCGCTGTTATTGCCTTGCACAGCCAGTTCCTGACTGATCTGGGCAATGCCGGATAAAGCGGATGTTACCGATTGCTTGCTTAGGGTAATCTGGTTTAATGCCGAAGTGACCGACTGCTTGATTTGCGGGATGTTGCTTAATGCAACCGAAGTTGAACTGATACTTGCGCTCATGATATCCTCCTATGCTTTTAGGTAGGCTGATTAGAATGTTTGCTGGTTAATCGGTTCGAAAGAACCGCTTAACCATTGCGTAAAAAAACTTTAACGCGGCATTAACAATATAATTTAACGACAACATAAAGTCGAATTAATTCAATAATTGTTGAAACTGGTGTGCAAACCAAGGGAGCAGCAGCAATCGGACCTGAAAAGTCTCGGGCCATAAATCCACTCACCAATACGATAAAAGCAGCAGTTCGGAAATTGCCCTCTCTATCGCTCTGTTTTTAAAAGGCGAAAGAGCAATGCTTGGGAACTTGAATCTGTCGTTCCGGCAATGCTTTTGTTGCAATACGCCCGAATAAATTTTCGCAAAAATGCCGATTAGCTGATTTTTCAACAACCATTGTACTTTTGGGTAATTGACGCTAATACCATATACGGCAAAATTGAAATAGTTTTGTGCGATTAATAGGTACCCTGTTTAATAATTAGGTTAGGGGATATCTAGTGAATTCCCCCCATCTTTGCTCTTTGCCTTTTTTCAGGTTGATGTAGACGCATACCCTTTAGTTTATTGATGGAAAAACATAAAGAAGAATCAGGTAATTAGTTGGAAATGGTTATATTTTTGAAAGATGTCTATCTCTTGACCGGGGTCTTAATCCAATCTTAATGAAATTCTAATCCGATACTCATATAGGGAAGGTATCTTTAACATCAGATATGAGTCTATGAGGTTTCTCGGCAAATTCGGATTTTCGCGGAACACAACAAAATCGATTAATCTGTGTCTGATTAGAAAATAGCTGAGTTTATTATTAAACATGTACAAAATACGGTAACAGTATGTTTGAAATTGAACAGTTGCATTGTCAAAAGAATATCAGAACAGGCTCTCAAGAATGGTTCTTCACTGTCGGCGAAGCTAACATAGGACCTTTTCACAGCAAAGAAATTGCCAGAATTGGTCTTGAAGCCTATTTACGAGAAAATTCTAAGAGTTTACGTAATACTGCTTTTAATTCGGCCAGTAAAACTATGCTTGGATTTCTGCCTTCTGCCTACTGATAGCCACACCTATGAATTTAAGCCTTATAGGCGCAAAAAAATGAAGGGTTCATTTTATGCACCTTTTATAAATGCCCATTAAATCTATGATCCATCGCCCACATCGTTCCCACACACGGAGCGACATTGCCATTAAGTTAAGACATCGATAAATGCGCGGGCAAACCCCGTTGAGCTAAGCGATAGCCCAGCCCAACTTAACAGCCTTTCGTGGGCGGTCGGCATCGATTGTTGGGCTTCCTATCGTCTGCCCGACGGTCATGAAGAAGCTTTTCATCACCCCGGAGCATGAAAGGCACTCCATAAACCCAGGATTTATAGGATGCTGCTGAGCGATAGCGAAGCGCATCAATCGCGATTCTATCCAGGAAGCGTGTCTTTCATTAGTAACCGAATGGTTTAATTTAATGATAATGATACGGAGCGTAAGAACGATATGGGCGGCAGTTAGGAGAGAACTTTTCCTCTTAAAATTCAACAATAGTAAAGCTATTGTTGCAATTGGCCAGTCAGTCACCTATAGCACGCTCCAATCCGGCTTCCTGAATCAATTTAAGTTTTTTCCAGTTTAGCAAGCCATGCATTGATACTCCTTTCTGAACTCGAATCAATCAGTAATGTCAAAAAAAACTGTTGTGAGCCTTCTTGCCTAATTTTTTGTTGTTTTGTGCCTCCTCGAATGCTGTAGCATAGATTTATTTAAAGTCTTGAAATGAACAATGGTCTTGATTAATGCCGGAGCATAGCATAGGCGTAGTCATGAAGCATCCGGCAGCAGCCTTGTAAGCATAGAATGTTCAGCATTATCTTTGCGAAAAGGCCGTAGCGATTGCCGTGAGTACCGGTTACGAAAAGCTGAATGATAGGGTTGGGAGTTTTTGGATGTCGTCGATAAAAATTACCTTGAATCACAAAGTGATGCTTTGCGAAGAAGATGAGTCGGTTCTAGATGCTTTACTCCGGGAAAATATCGACATCCCCTACGGTTGCCGGCAGGGAACTTGTCAAAGTTGCATGGTGCGCAGCTTGCAGGGTACTCCGCCTGCCGCTGCGCAACTCGGATTAAAAGATGTTTTATGCCATCAAAACTATTTCTTGGCTTGTTTATGTTATCCGCAACACGATCTGGTGATCAACATAGGTCCGCCTGTCGAAGAATTTACCGAAGCCACGGTTATTGCCAAAAGAATGCTGAATGCGGAAGTTATGCTGTTAACCGTGGTCTGTAAAAAGCCTATGGATTTTTACGCAGGACAATTTGTGAACTTAAAACGGGCTGATGGCTTGCACCGCAGTTATTCCATCGCCGATAACCGTGTGCAAGCCAATAAATTATCGTTTCATATCCGCAGGCTGGCCGGCGGCCGTTTTAGCGAATGGGCTCATCAGGAACTGAATGTCGGCGATACCCTGGACATTTCGGAACCGCAAGGCCTTTGTTACTACCTGCCCGGCAATCCGGAACAAGGCATGTTGTTGATCGGCACCGGTAGCGGACTGGCGCCCTTGGCGGGAATCATCGGCGAAGCCTTGCATCACGGTCATAGCGGTCCTATCCATTTATTCCACGGAAGCCGGGAGGTGGATGGTTTGTACTGGATGGACGAGATGCGAAAACTTGCCGTTCAATATCCTAATTTTCATTATACCCCTTGCGTATCCAAAGGCGATGCGCCTGAAGGCGTCGGCAAAGGCCGCGCCAACGATGTGGCAATGTCGGCTCTGCCTAGCTTGAAAGGCTGGCGTATTTATTTATGCGGGCATCCTGAAATGGTGCTGCAAAGCAAAAAACAGGCATTTTTAAAAGGAGCGGCAGCTCAGGACATTTATACGGATGCATTTCACATTGCATCGACGACACTGGATTAAAATAAGCCTGCTCGTATAGCTTGATTTAACCTAATAAAATCGACAGGCCTATTCGAGCGAAATTGGCTCGTTATGCAGTTCGGGTTAGGTTAATAGTGTGTGTTGAACGATGGCAAAGCGCATCTGTCGCGGTTCTAGCCGTAAAAAATCGGCTTTCATAGAAACACCTCGGCTTACCGGTGGTCGTCCTCTTCTATTACTATGAAAGTCACGTTTTTTGGATAGAATCACGATCGATGCGCCTCCTACGCATCCCTGGTTTATTGGGGTGCCTTACATTCGAAGGGGGCGATGGAAGCTTCTTTATGACCGTTGGGTTATGCTCTAGCGAGCTAACCCAACCTGGGCCCTTTATTCCGGGATTGACGCGTCTATCTTCAAGATGCTGAAACGAGCTGAAAATCGATCACGTAACCGGCATTATCGGAAGTATTCTCAGAATAGAAGATCAGATTCTTGCCGCCACCGCCGGTAAATTCTTTCAAGTACTCCAGCCCGAATTCCAACTTGGACCCCATTCCCGGAAATGGCCCATTAAGGGTGATCTTGCCGTTGTTCAAGTTTGCAGAAAAAGTAAAGTTAACTTGGTTCGTACACACAGGCGTTCCCGGATTTCCGCTCAGGTCCAGAAAATAAGCAACAGGTTCGCCGGTATCTCCCGGCAGTTGACCGTGCAAGATACCGCGCGCGCCGGTAGCTGTGTATAGCGTGCAATCTCCGGCAGCCAGAAATGCATCCAAGGGATTGGCGCCTTGTCGAGCCACGCTAAAAGTAATATTTTCTCCACCGTCGATATTGGGGTTTCGACCCCATGCTGCTAAGGTGTCTAAGGCCTTGTTAGTCATGATGTGTTCTTGTCTTTCGGATTCGGACATCTTCTTCTCCTAAACAACTACTTTGCCAATGAGATAGGCGAATTTCTACCTATCTGCCGTTTATAATCTCTTAATAACGCTTCCAGATCATCCGGGTATTTAAGTCTGCATAGTGCAAGAATTTATGAAACGATTAATACCTAAGCGATAAAGGTCCTGTCGCTTTATCTAAGCCGTTGAAAAAAATTTGTTATTTATATAGACTTATGGCTTAAGAGATTGCTAGGAGAGTTGACTAAGTGTATTACTAATATAAACGAAAATCAGACTTGATATCTGTTAACTAATTCACTAGAAAAGTGTGAGATTTTCCGTATTTATAAGGAGGTTGCGGGCACATAGACTGCCGGCATTTCAAGATTTGGTTCGAGATAGGGATGTAGTTATATGATTTATTTGAAATCAACCCATGTTTTTGATATTACCTGAGCTGAGAAGAGCTGTAAAACTCCGGCATGAACATCGTTATGCCGGAGACCGGCGCTTGCCTGATCGGCTAAAAGGATATTTGAAACGCAATTTCGTATAAGTGACGATGGCCTGTTTTTCTCCGAGCCAAGCTTCGATGCCTTCAAGGCTTGCCGCTTCGATTGTTGGGTTGCAAAAAACCGCAACCCAACCTGCTCGAATTTTAGTGAATAGTGGGTATCAGTTAAACATGAACCTATCGACTGTCGGATCGGTGTCTCTAAGAAAGTAATAACCATCGCGATGATTGACCACTCTTTGAAAGGGCAAAGCGTCAAGCTCATTGATATAAACAACAGCGTGAGTTTTGATCAGGCAGTAGATATCGTCGCCTTCCCGTAGACCCATTTCCTGACAGGCGCCGGCCGTGATTTCGGCCAGTAAGGCGCCGCCGCAATCGACCTGTACGACTAGGCTTTCTCCGCAGGGAATCAACGCGCAGATGCGGCCCTTAACCTGATTTTGTATCGAAATGCCGTTGATATAGTGGCGGGATAACGCTATATCCTTGGCGCGAATAGAGACTTGAGCCTGGCTTCCTACCGGCAAATGCGGGCGTAACGGCATGGTTAACGGTAGGCCGCAATGATCGGCGATGCTGTAACCGTTTTGTTGGGAATGCTGGCGGACGGTCACCGTTAAAATATTATCGATCTGACGGATGCCCAGATAACGTAAAATTCCTTGTTGTTTGGCAACATCCCGCAGGGTGCCGCTGCGAAGCACTTGTCCTTGTTCCAGTACAATCAATCTGTCGGTTAATTCCAGGATTTCGCCTAGCGATTGACTGGCATACAATACCGGTAAACCGAATTCATCTTGCAGGCGTTTCAGTATCGGCAGCAATTGCACGCGGAAGCCGTTGCCGATGGCGGCAAAGGTTTCATCCAGTAATAACAGTTTCGGCGATTTAAGTAGGGATCTGGCCAGGGCAACCCGTTGGCGTTCGCCTGCCGAAAGGATTTCGATAGTGTGATCCAGGATGGGGCCCAACTCCAATAAGCCGATCAAGTATTCCAGTTTAAACAAGCGGCGTTGTTTCAGCGTGCGTTTGTAGACATAGCCGAGATTTTCACGGACGGTTTCGGATGAATGCGCGGAGTCTATTTGCAGCACAGCTCCGATCGGGCGCTGCTCGCGGGGCATCACGATGCCTTTACCACTATCGAACAAAATTTTGCCGTCCAGGACAATATGTCCGCTCTGAGGTTGTATGGTACCGGCGATCAAATTCAAAACAGTGCTTTTACCGGCGCCCGATTTCCCGTACAGTCCAACGCTGGTATCGCTAAGCGATATTTGCGTTGTGAGATCGAAATGGCCGCGGCGAAGCTTGACATTCATATCCAACAACATCTTTATCTCCAGAACTTAAAAGCTCCCCGAAAACGTTGTTGTGGGGAATGGGGGAGTAAAATTAGACCTTAGTATATTTCGTTATATACAAATGTAAACATCGAATTTATGAAACACCTTATTTCCTAGATGGAAACAGTATCGATTGCAGGTTATATAATGATGTTCATGGAGAACGCTTGTGGTTCTGACCCTATTGATTTTCGGGCCCGTTCCGGTTGTCAGGGTTTATTGGTGCGTAAAACGCTACCAACGGCTGAAAGCTCGAAGTAATCATCGATATTTAAAGGCCATCCATTAAAATTCTGTATTAGTAGATTACAATAAGCATTTAACTAAACTCCTGTGCGTCGGTCGTACGATCACAGAATTTTAAACAATCTAACGGAGAACATAGTGCGTTTTGGTTTTACTTTGCTTGGAATAGCAGCGTTGTTGGCGCCAAATTTAGGATTTGCTGAGGGGGAAGTTGTAACCCAGGAATTGAAGCAACTGGATTTGACGCATCATTGGGCGGGATATATGTCTGTGGTAGTAATGGTCGCGGCATATATTGCCGCGATGTTCGAAGAAGCGACAGAATTGCGCAAATCCAAACCTATGTTGCTTGCGGCGGCTTTAATCTGGTTTTTTATCGTTCTAGCCTACCAGCAACAAGGTAACGATCAGCATGCCGTAGCTGCTTTCAGGAGTAATTTACAAAGTTATATCGAGTTATTGCTGTTCATCATGGTGTCGATGACCTATTTGAATGCAATGGAAGACATGCGTATCTTTGACGCCTTAAAAGCCTGGCTGGTCCGAAAACATATGAGCTATCGGCAATTATTCTGGATTACGGGTTATCTGGTGTTTTTTCTTTCCAGTGTCATCAACGGCATGACGGCAGGTTTGCTGATGGGGGCGGTAGTTGTCGCCGTCGGTAAAAACAGTCCGCGCTTTGTTTCCCTAGCTTGTATCAATATCGTTGTGGCGACGAATGCAGGCGGCTCCTTCAGTCCCTTGGGCGGCATCTCGACGCTGTTTGTCTGGCAGCATCGCATGTTGTCTTTTACCGAGTTTTTTAAACTGTTTATCCCTTGCCTGGTAAATTTTTTGATACCGGCGTTTGCGATGTATTTTGCGTTGCCCAAAGATAAACCGACTATCGAGCTTGAACAGGTTAATCTGCCTCGCGGGGCGAAACGTGTCATTGTCCTTTTCGGAATAACCATCGGTTTGGCGGTTGCCTTCGATATGACCCTGCATTTGCCGGCTGCCGCCGGGATGATGGCCGGCTTGTCTCTATTGCAGTTTTTTTATTTTTTCCTGCAAAAAAGCGGCAAAGCCCGGGAGCGAAATCAAGAGCAGGTAGACCTGTTTTCAACAAGCAGCGATATTAATACCGCAATATTCGAAACCAGAAAACTCGACATCTTTGAAAAAGTCGGCCGCTTGGAATGGGACACCTTGTTGTTTTTCTATGGTGCCATGATGGGTATCGGCGGCTTGGGCTATATCGGTTATCTGGATGCCATCTCCCATGTGCTTTATGGCCAATTAAGCCCAACCCTGGCGAATATCCTGATCGGATTATCATCGGCCTTTGTTGACAACGGCACTCTGATGTTTGCAGTGCTGACCATGGACCCGGATATTCCGCCGGGACAATGGTTGCTATTGACCTTGACGTTGGGCGTCGGCGGCAGCTTGCTGGCAATCGGCTCCGCCCCCGGCATCGGTTTACTTGGGCAGGCAAAAGGTCTCTATACCTTCAGCAGCCATATGAAGTGGTTTCCGGTGATTTTGTTGGGCTACTTTGCCAGCATAGGCGTGCATTTTCTGGTTAATGCGGGGTCATTTTGAGCATTTAGAACTTTCCCTAGCCATATTTGCTTCAAAAAATCGCATAACAATCCCCTAATTCCTTTTAGGGGATTGGTTAACAAACAAGTAGCCTCCGGCAGCTTCCATGTAGCAAATTTGCTATCAATAGGGAAGCAATGATGCCGAATAACCGCGCTTTCTAACTTTCCCCATCGTTCAGTCGATAGCCTACACCGGCTTCGGTTAATAAATAGCGGGGACGGGCCGGATCGGATTCCAGCTTGTGGCGTAATTGTCCCATGTAAATGCGTAGATAGTGGCTATTGCCCACATACGAAGCCCCCCAGACTTTTTCCAGCAATTGTCTATGGGTAACCACAAACCCCGAGTTGCGAACCAATATGCTCAGCAATTGAAATTCAATAGGGGTCAAATGCACTTCATTTTCTCCGACGAAAACCCTGTGCTTATTTAACTCGATTTTTAAATCGCCAATCCGGAAAGCAATTCAATCAAGTTGTCATGGGTATTGATGCGGTTATGCAGTTCTGAGGTGCTGCTCTGGAAAGAAATCCGGATTTGATCTTGCAGGTTCTCAACAACGGATTTATGGTTACGAACTGTCAATTGCTCCTAAGGGTCGGGGATGCTGATTATGTCGAACATAATCACTATTTGAGGATTTATATGGGCCAGCTCCACCATAAATACGCATGATAAAGATGATTTATTATTGCGGTTTTACCTTTGAGGAGTTAGTCTGATGTGTATTGGAATTATTGTTACCCTGTTGCAAGCCGCTTAGAAACAGGATGAAAATCGTTCCAGGCTGGCTGGCGCCGATGTTGGCTTGGTTTTAAATTGTTTAGGGTGTTTTGGCTCGATTTTTTGTAAATGGCTTAGTCTGCGGTTGTTGGGCTTCATTCCATTTAAGCCCAGCCTGTGCCTGCTGAACATTTTTAATGGTTTTATCGGTTGATGACACTCGTATTGAGTTTGATTTTACCCTGTTTTTTTAACTTAACTTTGCAAAAAATATGAAACTGAAATCTTTTTGTGTTGTTGTATTGATGCTTATCTCATATCAAGGCCAAACTGCCGAGAAGGATTACACGATATGTTCGGTAGCCGGATTTTACGAAGGTACAAATAATCGATTTTTAACCGATTTGGCTGAACGGGTTGTTGCTAAAAACAATCTGTTTGGCGATGAGCAATGCACCCTGGCCCTGAAAGAAGGCAAGTTCGCAGGCGAGCGTTTTTCTAAGCCGGGAGCCGACAGGAGAGTAACCGACTATGAAATTATCCGTACTGCCCATAATTTTAGCACTTTAATTTACAACGCGATTTTGTCAAAAGTTAAATATTGAAGCAATCGATCTGCTGATTCTCGTCAAGCGATTGCTTTTACGGACAGGCTTGCCGATGGCATTGTGGGGGCGGAAACTTTATGGACTGGGTAAATACCCAGTCCAGCCTCATTGTTGGGCTTCCTTATGTCAGCCCAACCAAGGACCGTAGGGTGGAACCTGACAAGGGTTCCACCGATTCGAAGCCTATGAATGTTCGCTGTGTTTGTGTATAGGGGCCTGTTGGAAATGGGTTCGGATTGTTGGTGACCGGCGATGGTGGATCGCCTATCGGCATCCACCCTACGGTCCTATTAGCTTAACTTAGTGGCATTGGGTAAATACTCAGTTCAGCCTCCTTGTTGGGCTTCCTTATGTCAGCCCAACCTGGTAGTTTAATTTAACGGCATTGGGTATGCACCCCGTCCCTAACGTTTCGAACAAAAGGTTTGGGTTAAACACATCTATTCCGGTTATGTTGTATCAATAGCTTATCCGTATCCCTACTTGCGCGCCGCGTCCAGGCTCCGGCGCAAAATTGCGTAAATAAGACACCGAGTTACGGATGTTTTCATTCAGCAGGTTGTTGCCTTTCAGGAATAACATGATTTTACTGTCGTGAAAGTCCTTGATTTGATAGTCCGCTCCCATAGTCAACAGATAGTAGCCGGCAGTGGTGGTATCGTTTGCACCCGGATGTTCTTGAGCCTGGCCGCGGGTAAAACGCAGATTAGCGGTCCAATCCTTGTGGGTATAGTCCCATTGAAAGCCGAAGCGTAAGGGCGGCATGCGTGGTACTGCCGCCCCGGTCGCCACAAAAGTACCATTGGTGTAATCGCTGAACAAGGTCAAATCCAGGGCGCCCTGGCCGAGTTCCGCGATTGGAAAAACCAGCTTGCTTTCGTAGCCTCTGAAAATGGCGCCGGCTTGGTAACTTGCCGTCACGGGGGTACAGGTGCCATTTGATTGATTTGTCATGCACGCTTGGTTGGCGCTAGCCAAGGTCTGTCCAGCAATTGGCTGAAAACCTGGCGTAACGAATTCGCCGCTGCGTTGCTGATAAATGTAATTGTTCGCCCAATTATTGAATAAATCCAGTTCGGCCCGCATCCAGCCGGTTTTGAATTTATAGCCCACATCCAGGTTGTAGGAGGTTTCCATTTGCAAATTAGGGTTGCCCAGTTCATAGCTGCGGGTGGCGTCGTGATAGCCGTTGGAGAACAGTTCCTGCACCTGTGGCGCGCGTTGGGAGCGGGTGAGGGCCATATTCAGGCTGTTGGCCTCATCCAGTTTCCACAAGGCAGAGGCAGAGGCGCTGATTGGCGTGTAGTTATAGGAGGAACCGACCGTATAGTTAGAGCTTGTGCCGACGATGTATGGCGTCGTATAGCTGCTGCTGAGCGTGGGAGTCAGTGAGGTGTCTTCCACCCTTAAGCCGGCTTGATAATTGACCGGCCCAAATTCAAACGACTCCAGGCCGAATACCCCGAAACTGTTTGTCTGCGTGGCCGGCACTATATTGGTTAAAGTCATGTTGGTAGTAGGCCAGTCTGCCTGAGGCACGCCCCCCAACGGAAAATCGAAGGCGTTAAACTGGCTGGAAATCGCTTGAAATCCGACCGCTCCCATAAAGGGGCCGATGGCTTTGTGGGTCAGCTCGACACGTCCTTCGTAAGTTTTGTTACTGAATGCCGTACCGGGGCTATAGGGTATGCCTGGGACGCCGCCGTCTAATTCAGTGTGATAATAATCGGTATAACCTAAACGTATACTGAGTTTTTCGGCGAAGCTGAAGGGATTGTTCAATTGGCTTTTGATATCGTATTTTGTCTGCCTTTGATCGATACGGGTATTTGGGTCTGCGTAGGCTATGCCATTTGAGCTGAAGGTTCCGCCGTCCGGGGCAATACCGTAATTATTATGGAACTGATTGATACCTATCCCGACAAAGCCCGCATCGCTAACGTAGGATCCCCCCAAAGCGCCATTAATGGTCTGGGCAAAGGTATTGGGTATAAAGGCGTGCGTGTTGCTCACCACATTCAGTGTGGGGTCGAGCGCTTGCGCCTTGTTGGCGTCAATAGCCGTGCCGCCGATGGACATATCGCCTCTATCCCGATATAAACCGTCCAGATGATAAGCCCAGTGTCCATCGCTACCCTCCGTTTTCAGCGCAGTGCTGGTTTCGTTGAACGCCGAGTCATAACGCTGATCGAAAAGGACATTAACCGGTTTGGCGTATAAGTGGGTGGGAATGCGGTTATCGATGATATTCACCACGCCGCCCATTGCCCCGCTGCCGTACAATAAGGTTGCCGGTCCGCGCAATACTTCAATGCTTTCGGCCATGGCCGGTTCGATGCTGGTGGCATGATCCGGGCTTAACTGCGAGACGTCATTACTGCCGATCCCGTTCTCCAGAACCCGCACTCTGGGCCCGCTTTGGCCGCGTATCACCGGCGTACCGACGCCGGGGCCGAAGGATTGGCTGGTAATCCCCAATTCCTGTTTTAAAGTTTCGCCTATGGTGTGACCCATTTTCATGGTCAGATCGTCGCCGCTGAGTACGGTCACCGGCGCTGTCGCTTCCGAAACCTTGGTAGGCAAGGGCGAGGTGACAAATACCGGCTCCAGTACGGTAACTCCTGGTTCAATAACCGGAGGCTGCGGGCTTGCTTTTGCCGCATCCGCTTGATCGCCAGTAGTTACAGGATTGCCGATTTGCTGCGAAGTTGAGTTTGCCTGATCGGCAGCTTGGGCAGTTAGCGTAAAGCCAGTTGTGGCCGCCAATAAAATGAATTTTCTGTACATAGCAGTTCCAAATCAATTATATATAATGTTATATCGTTACTTATATAGATGAAAATATGATGGCTTTTTCAGTTATTCCATGTTGAATAGTTGCTGGTTTGTAGCGGTATGCAGCCGTTGCATGTTCCATGAATTTCAAGGGCTTTATCAAGTTGCATGGCCTAAACCGATTTTTTGCGTATGTTACTATATAACATATCTTGTCTTGATGTCTAGTCGAACATCGATTGTTTGAAATTTGCGCAAAATAGGGGGGGTAAGTCTGGCATTTTGCTCGGTTCGCTCACAGACTCGATCATTATATGAGGCAGGTAATGAATGAATGTAGTAATGTTATAGCTGACCCCTCTGGGCGTTGGACCCCTTTGGCGGGTTTAGCGGTTTTTGGCTGTCATGGTATGTTGGATGAACTGCCGGGTATTTTGCTGTCCAAGGCTAGTCGGACTGCCGTCGGCATCCGCTTCGAGCTGACCGCATTGACATATCAAACCTTTTGAACAATATTTAATAAGAGAAAAACCGCTAAACTCATAATCATTTTTGAACATAAAATCAAATGAACATTAATCAACCTGTATCAGATTTTGAAGTTCTACTTCATCCAGGCACAATTTTGGTCGCTCGTACTGATTTAAAAGGAAAAATCACCGATGCAAACGATGCCTTTGTGGAAACCAGCGGTTTTAGCCGAGAAGAATTAATCGGCAGCGATCAAAATATCGTTCGTCATCCGGAGATGCTTACTGAAGTTTTTGAAGATTTAGGCATGTGTCTAAAATCTGAACGCCCCTGGAATGCGGTGCTAAAAAATAGGACTAAATCAGGCGGTTATTACTGGGTGGAAGCCAACGTCAACCCGATTTATGAAAAAGGGCGTTTACACGGATATTTGTTGGCTTTCTCGGCGCCAAGCCGTGAACAAGTCAACACAGCTATACAACATTACGATCAGGTGAAAAACCATAAAACCAAATTCAGGCCTTCCGGTTGGTTTAACAAGATCAATTTTGTCAATCGTCTTAGCATTGGTGCAAAAATCGCACTGCTGGGTATCATGATGATTTTACCGTCAGTCATGTTGATTAAACTACTGGTTGATGAGAAAAATGTCACCATTAAACACACCCGGCAGGAAATACAAGGTCTTGAATATATTACACCCTTGAAGCAAATCCTAGTGCTTGTAGCTCAACATCGTAGTCTGACCGATAGTTATTTACATGAAGTTAACGATAAAAGCCGTGAGAAGATTGATGAAATTAATAAAACAGTAGCTGATGAAGTTAAAACGGTTGAGACGGTAGTTTCAGTTAACGGAGATGCATTTAACAGCACGGAGAAATGGGAAGACATTAAACAGGGCTGGTCTAATCTTGAGCAGAATTCCCTGCAACTTGTGATGGAAGATAACTACACACAACATAATCATTTAATTGACAATATCAGAGAACTGATAGAGGAAGTCAGTGCAAAATCAAGTCTGATTTTGGATTCTGAACCCATTACGCATTACCTGATGACGATTACTACTGTATTAGAGCCGGAATTAATTGACTATTTAAACGATTTCAGCACGACTAATATTTACAATGCTAAAGCTGGCGGACAAGTTCCTGAAAAATCCAGAACTCAAATCGCTATTGGCGATCAACGTATCCGCAATCAAAGTTTGAAAATAATTAATAATTTGAACATTATCTATGAAGTCAACGAAAATTTAAAAAATGTTTTTGAAAATAAGCAAAATGATTTTTCAATTAAAGTCATAGGTCTTTTAAATTTAATAAAACGCGAAATATATAACGCTGCTACAATTTCTGTATCTTCCGAGCAGATTGCTCAACAGGGAGCAGAATCGTTAGACTCGGTTTATGCTTTAGATAAAGCGGTCCTGTCATTGCTTAAATCAGACTTGGATGAACGACAAACCCGCTTGGAAAACTCAAAAACCAGCATTTTAACCATTGTATTGTTCACGATTATTCTTGTATCTTTCATTGGATTTCTGAATATTCGTAACATTGTCAGGACACTTAAAGAAATTATTAATATTTTTTCAAAAATCGGTGAAGGTGAGTTTAAAAATGTCATTGATTTGTATAAACATGCGGAGTTGGGAGACTTATTACGCAGCCTGCATTCAATGCAGGTGAATCTTAATGTCAATATTTCCGAGACTAGAGAACAAGCCATAAAGTCAACCCGTGTCCAGCGGGCGCTGGATAATGCAAATTCCTGCGTGATGCTGGCGGATAATAATTTTAAAGTTATTTATATGAATCAAGCAGTTAAAGAATTATTTAAGGTGGCCGAAACTGATATTCGCGAACAATTGCCTGACTTCGACGCCAGTCATATTTTAGGCGAAAATATTGATTTATTTCATCAAAACCCCAGCCATCAGCGCGATTTAATTTCAAATCTTAGTTCAACTTACAAAACTGAAATTAAAATCGGCCCTCGCTGCTTTAATGTTGGCATCAATCCCGTTATCGATGCTGAAAATCAACGGATAGGCACGGTTATAGAGTGGGTGGATAGAACCTTGGAAGTCAAAATTGAAAAGGAAATCGCTGATATCGTGGCGGCTGTAAAGGCCGGTGATTTGTCCAATAGAATCGATCTCACCGATAAAGAAGGATTTTTTGAAAAAATGAGCGTAGGTATCAATGATTTCAGTGATTTAATCGAAAATGTTTTCATGGATATAAGCAAGGCCATGCAATGCCTGTCGGAAGGCGATCTGACCGAAAAAATTACCAGTGAATACCAAGGCGACTACCTCAAGTGCAAAAACGACATTAACTCGTCTACGAGCAAATTGGCCGATATTGTTAAACAAATCAAGGAATCGTCCGAGACCATTAATAACAATTCACAGGAACTTGCCGATGGCAACCATAACTTATCGTTACGTGCCGAGCAACAAGCCGCAAATCTTGAACAGACTGCAGCGAGCATGACCGAATTGAACAGTACGGTTAAAAACAATTCCGATAACGCTCAAAATGCCAAGCAACTTGCGGAGGATGCCCGGATAATGGCAGAAAATAGCGGCAGCATCGTTAAAGCCGCAATTTTAGCGATGGAGGAAATCAACGAAAGCAGCAATCGGATTTCCGATATTATCAAGGTAATAGACGATATTGCCTTTCAAACCAACCTGTTAGCTTTAAATGCGTCTGTGGAAGCTGCCAGGGCCGGCGCACAAGGCCGAGGATTTTCTGTTGTGGCGCAAGAGGTCAGAAAACTTGCCCAACGTAGCGCAGTGGCCGCAAAAGAAAGCAAGGATCTGATTATAACCAGTAAGAAAAAAGTTCAAACCGGAAGCGATTTGGTCAATGAAACCGGCAAAGCGTTGGCTGAAATTGTAGCCAGGGTCAAGAATGTTAGTACTAGAGTAGCCGAAATTGCTACTGCGAGTTTACAGCAAACCGCAGGCATTAATCAGGTTAATCAAGCGGTTTCCCAGATGGATGAGCTTACTCAACAAAACGCCGCTTTGGCGGAAAATGCATCGGCGATCAGTGTTGCAATGAGTAAACTTTCATCAGATATGGTCAAATTATTGAGTTTTTTTAAAATCGCAGGCTAAAAACCCGAAACTCTGAAAGGCCGGTAAAGGCTAAAGTCAATCTGGCCTAACTGACGATTTTAAGCCATTATTTTGCACAGCTTGAAAAACGTATCTACTCAGCGTTTATATTGTTAAACCGGTATAGGATGTGCTGAATAAAGTAAAGCGTATCATAGCGAAAGATGCGCCTCCTGACGTCGGCAGCATCCGCCCGCTTTATCACTGCTTTGCCGCTGTATCATCAGGGCTTGGATGCCTCCGGAACCAGGGTTTCGATCCGGTCCTTACTGTCCCAGTCCAACGTTTTCTGTATATCGCCATTGGGTCCATAATCACTTTGGGCAGGGGCCCGCGCGGCGCGGTCGGTCTCTGTTGACGACGAAGGGATAGGAGGCCGGCGCGACATAGGGCAGCGAGGCCAGCGGGAGCCGGCAGCCCACCGGGGAATCTCCCGGCTTGAGGAACAGCGCGCCACGGCGCAGCGGCCAGCGCTGGCTGATCCACGAGCGTTTGGCGGCCTCCGCGTTCCAGCGCTGCACCGGCAGCACGAAGCCGTGGGCACGTTCAGGCCGCGGTCGAACACGCGCGCGTAGCGGGCGCGTTCTTCGGGTTCGGCGAGCTTGCTGCTCGCCCGGGTGTGACGTTGACCGGAAGCTCGGCCGCCTTCAGCACCCATTCGGCGGGGTCCTCGTAGGCCGGAATCTACCATAGCTCGCGGGGATTTCGAGATTTTCCGCTATGGTCGCGCACAAGGCCCTGCGCCTGCTCGGGCGGTCGCGGCGACGTCGGGCTTTTCGCGGGCGATCAGGTCGACGTCGCGCCAGATCGGCTCGCCGTCCTTGCGCCGGTAGAGCGAAAACGTCCAGCGCGGCAGGCTCTCGCCGGGATACCACTTGCCCTGGCCGTAATGCAGGAACCGTTGGGCGCGAAGCGTCGCGCAGCCGGCGGATCAGATCGTCGGCGATGGCCCGTCTGTGGGGCCGACAGCCTCGGTGTTCCATTCCGCCGACTGGTAATCGTCGATGGCGACGAACGTCGGCTCGCCGCCCATGGTGAGGCGCACGTCATGTTGCTTCAGGTCCGGTCCACCTGCTGCCGAGCGCGTCGAGCGCAGGCCCAGGCCTCGTCGGAGAACGGCGCGGTGACGCGCGGCTTTTCGTCAAGGCGCTCGACCGCATTTCGAAGGCGAATTCGGCGTGGCGCCGGCTCGACCATGCCCTCGATCGGCGAGGCGGAGGAGAAATGCGGCGTGGCCGCGAGGGGCAGATGGCCCTCGCCGCGAACAGGCCGGAGGTGGGGTCGAGGCCGATCCAGCCGGCGCCGGGGATGTAGACCTCGGCCCAGGCGTGCAGATCGGTGAAGTCGTGGTCCGTGCCCGAGGGACCGTCGAGCGCATTCGAGTCGGGCTTGAGCTGGATGAGATAGCCCGAGACGAAGCGGGCGGCGAAGCCGAGATGACGCAGGATCTGCACCAGCAGCCAGCCTGTTTCGCGGCAGGATCCCGAGCCAAGCTCCAGGTCTCCTCGGCGTCTGCACGCCCGGCTCCATGCGGATGACGTAGCGGATCTCGCTGCTGCAGCGCGGCGTTGAGCTCGACCAGGAAGTCGACCGTCTCGTTTGCTGCGCGCGGCACGGTCGGCCGACGTAGCCCTGCAGCAGCGGGCCGGCGGCCTCCGGCTCGAGATAGGGGGCCAGCTCCCTGGCGCAGCTCGTCGGCGTATTCGAACGGGAAGTCTCGGCATATGGCTCGACGAAGAAGTCGAACGGGTTGATAGACCGCCATTTCGGCGATCAGGTCGACCTCGACCGAAACTCCGTCGTCTTTTCCGGGAAAACCAGCCGCGCCAGCCAGTTGCCGTGCGGGTCCTGCTGCCAGTTGATGAAGTGGTTCTGCCGGCTCGATCTTCAGCGAATAGGCTGGGCGATCTTGGTGCGGCAGTGCGGCGCGGGCCGCAGCCTCACATCTGCGGGCCGAGCACCACCGGGCGATCGTAGATGTATCGGGTCGAATGGTGCAGCTTGGTGAGAATGGCCATGAACGCCCCGTTTTTTGTTTGCGCGGTTCACGCTCTTATGCGCGGGGTGAGTGCGCGCTGTCACGCGCTAAATCTGGACAGATGGCCCGCGCGGGCGGGGCAGGGAACCGTCGGAAGTTTGGGCGCCGGGGGCGTCGCGGGCTCTGCTCCAGGCTCTGCTTCGCTTGCGCGGCGGGTCTGGCAAGGATTCAAAAGGTGTCGGACAGCCAAGGCCTGAAAACCTCCTCCCGCCGGATAAATCCTGCGCGAGATGCGCGCGGAGATGGCGACCAAGGGCGATCTCGCGGGGCTTCGCGCCGCGACCAGGGTACACGGCCCATCTGCGCTCGTTGAGATGTCATTCCCTCGGCGCGCCGACGTCGCTTCCGCTCCGATCTGCACCGGCAGGACAACAAGATCGACGTGACCCGCAAGGAATTGTCCGAGCAGATCGTCGGATTGCGCGCTGGGTGGTGGTGGAGTATCATTCCGCCGTCATCGGCCACGGCAAGGCCCAGGCCGGACCCGTTGGCGCGCAATGACGGGTGGCTGGGTCAATCCCCTGCCGAACGTCTCGTCGAAGGAATAGCCGGAGCCGCGCACGGTGCGGATCGGATCGTCTTCGGCGCCCGCGCGAGAGCGCCTTGCGCAGGCGGCCGATGTGCACGTCCACCGTGCGCTCGTCGATTTCGGCGGACATGCCCCAGACGCTGTCGAGCAATTGCGAGCGGGCGAACACCCGGCCCGGCTTTTCCATCAGATATTCCAGCAGGCGGAATTCCGTCGGGCCGAGATGGATGTCGCGGCCGGAGCGGCGGACGCGGCGGGTTTCGCGGTCGAGCTCCAGATCGCCGGCGGTGAGCTTCACGCCACCCGCTCCGGGCGCGCCCGGCGCAGCAGCGCGCGCACGCGCGCCATCAGTTCCGGCACGGAAAACGGCTTGACCACATAATCGTCGGCGCCGACGGACAGGCCGCGCACGCGCTCGCCCTCCTCGCCGCGCGCGGTCAGCATGATCACCGGCAGCGTCCGGGTCGCCTCGCGCGCGCGCAGGCGGCGGCAGATTTCCAGGCCCGAGACGCCGGGCAGCATCCAGTCGAGAATGACGAGGTCGGGCGCGGATTCCTCCAGCCGCAATTCGGCCTCGTCGCCGCGCTCGACGCGCTCGACCACATAGCCTTCCGCTTCCAGATTATAGGCCAGCAGCAAGGCCAGCGCCGCTTCGTCCTCGACGACCAGAATGCGCGGCGCGCCGCCGGGCGAAGCCGCTCCGATCACCGATGCGCGCGTCTCGTTCATGACGTCCTGGTCGTGTCTCACGGCAGGTGCGCGGAATCGATGCCGCGCGGCCGCTCCTCGGCAGGGATTCGCCGGTGACGATGTTAGCGACGGTTTCCGCGATATTGGTGGTGTGGTCGCCGACGCGCTCCAGGTTCTTCGAGCAGAACAGCAGATGCGTGCAGAAGGTGATGTTGCGCGGGTCTTCCATCATGAAGGTCAGGAGATCGCGGAACACGCGAATCCTCGAGCGCGTCGAGTTCGACGTCGCGGTTCCACACCGCCTTGGCGCGCTCGGCGTCGCGCTGGGCATAGGCGTCGAGCACGTCCTTGAGCTGCATGGCGGCGAGTTCGTGCATGGACTTGAGGCCGACGACCGCGCGCGGGATGCGGATTCGCCGGCGATCTTGGTCGGCGCGCTTGGCGATGTTCTTGGCGAGGTCGCCGATCGCTCGATATCGGCGGAAATGCGGATCGCGCCGATGATCTCGCGCAGGTCGACCGCCAGCGGCTGGCGGCGGGCGATGATGCGAACGGCCTGTTCCTCGACGTCCGCTGGAGCGCGTCGAGGCGGGCTCGGCGCGATCACCTTCTGCGCCAGTTCGGCGTTCATGCCCGCCAGCGCGTCCATGGCGTCGGCGAGCATTTTTTCGGCGATGCCGCCCATTTCGGAAATGTGGCGGTCGAGCGATTCGAGTTCTGCGTCGAAGGATTTGACGGTATGATCGACCATGATCAGAAGTCCTGTCCGATGGCGTTCGGAATTCGAGCCGTGCCGGTCAGCCGAAACGGCCGGTGATGTAGTCCTGGGTGCGGCGTTCGCGCGGCATGGTGAAGATCTGTCGGTTTCGCCGAACTCCACCATTTCGCCGAGATACATGAAGGCGGTGTATTGCGACACGCGCACCGCCTGCTGCATGTTATGGGTGACGATGGCGATGGTGTAGTCGTGGCGCAATTCGTCGATCAGCTCCTCGACCTTCGCGGTGGAGATCGGGTCGAGCGCCGAGCCGGCTCGTCGAACAGGATCACTTCCGGCTGGATCGCCACGGTGCGGGCGATGCACAGGCGCTGCTGCTGGCCGCCGGACAGGCTGAGGCCGCTGGCGTTGCAGCTTGTCCTTGACCTCCTCCCAGATCGCGGCGCCGCGCAGCGCCTTTTCCACGCGCTCGTCCATGTCGGCCTTGCCCAGCCTTTCGTAGAGCCGGACGCCGAAGGCGATGTTCTCGTAGATGGACATCGGGAAGGGCGTCGGCTTCTGGAACACCATGCCGACCTTGGCGCGCAGGGCGTTGAGGTCCAGCTTGGGGTCGAGCATGTTCTCGCCGTCGAGCAGCACCTCGCCTTCGGCGCGCTGGCCGGGATAGAGGTCGTACATGCGGTTGAGGACGCGCAGCAGCGTGGACTTGCCGCAGCCCGACGGGCCGATGAAGGCCGTGACCTGCCGGCGTAGAGCGGCACGCTGACCGACTTCAGCGCCTTGTGGTCGCCGTAGTAGAAATCGAGATTGCGGACCGTCATTTTTTCGGCGCGAGGTTGTCGCGCGGCGGCCGTGCGGCCGGCGCGGGTGCGGTGGCGGTAGCCGTTGCGTGAGGTTCATCGGTTGCATGGTCCCTTTGCGGCGCCGAGGACGCGCGCGGTGATGGAAAGCGCGAGCACGGCGAGGGTGATCAGCAGCGCGCCGGCCCAGGCGAGCGTCTGCCATTCCTTGTAGGGCGACAGGGCGAACTGGAAGATCACCACCGGCAGGCTGGACATGGGCGCGTTGAGGTTGGTGCTGAAGAACTGGTTGTTCAGCGCGGTGAACAGCAGCGGCGCCGTTTCGCCGGAGACGCGGGCGACCGCCAGCAGCAGGCCGGTGATCAGGCCCGCGCGCGCCGCCTTGTAGGCGACGTGGCGGATGACCAGCGAACGCGGCAGGCCGAGCGCGGTCGCAGCCTCGCGCAGGCCGCCCGGCACCAGATTGAGCATGTCCTCGGTGGTGCGCACCACCACGGGAATCACCAGCAGCGCCAGCGCCAGCGCGCCGGCGAGGCCGGAGAAATGCCCCATCTGCACCACCGTGATCTCGTAGACGAACAGGCCGATGACGATCGAGGGCGCCGACAGCAGCATGTCGTTGATGAAGCGCACCACCGAGGTGATCCTGGAGAACTGGCCATATTCCGCCATGTAGGTGCCGGCGAACAGGCCGAGCGGCGCGCCGATCGGCGACGCCGACACGGTCATGATCAGCGATCCCGACGATGGCGTTGAGCAGGCCGCCGGCCGAGCCCGGCGGCGGCGTGTTCTGCGTGAACACGGCCGAGGTTCAGGCCCGAAAAACCGTTCCAGAGCAGGGCGCCCAGGATGAAGCGCGAGCGCGAGCAGGCCGACGCCGGCGGAGGCGACGCAGGGCCCCATGGCGATGGAGCTGCGCACTTGCGCGTGGCGGCGAGGGACATGGGTTACGCGTCCTTCGCTGCTTCGATGCGCACCAGCAGCACGCGCGAGGCGGCCAGCACGAAGAAGGTGATGACGAACAGCACCAGGCCCAGCGCGATCAGCGAGGAGGTGTAGAGCTTGCCGTCGGCCTCGGTGAATTCGTTGGCGATGGTCGCCGAAATCGTGGTGCCCGGCCCCAGGATCGAGGCGCGAGATCTTGTGGGCGTTGCCGATGACGAAGGTGACCGCCATGGTCTCGCCCAGCGCGCGGCCGAGCGCCAGCATCACGCCGCCGACGAGGCCGACGCCGGTATAGGGCGCGACGATCGAGCGCATCACTTCCCATCGTGGTGCAGCCGACGCCATAGGCGGCCTCCTTCAGCACCGGCAGGCACGGTGTTGAACACGTCGCGCGAGATCGAGGAGATCAGCGGCAGGATCATGATGGCGAGGATGATCGACGGCGGTGGCGATGCCGATGCCATAGGGCGGGCCGGCGAACAGGGTCGCAGCACCGGCACGTCGGCGAAGGCGTTGATCAGCCACGGCTGCAGCGTGCTTTGCAGCAACGGCGCGAGGATGAACATGCCCCAGATGCCGTAGATGATCGAGGGAATGCCCGCGAGCAACTCCACCGCGATGCCGATCGGGCGGCGCAGCCATAGGGGCAGAGTTCGGTGAGGAAGACCGCGATGCCGAAGCCCGATCGGCGCGGCGATCAGCAGCGCGAGGAACGAGGTGACCAGCGTGCCGTAGATCGCCGGCGCGGCGCCGAATTCTCGGTGACCGGGTTCCACGATTGCGAGGTGAAGAACCGAAGCCGAATTCCCGGAGCGCCGGGGCGGAGCCGTAGATCAGCGAGATGATGACGCCGCCGAGCAGCGCCAGCACGGCGACGGCCGAGGCCTTGGTCATGGTGTGGAAGGCGTTGTCGCCCAGATTGAAACGCTTGAGCACCTTCGCGCGAGGTGGCCGTGCGCCAACGCTTTCGCCTGCATCGGACTAAGACTGCCCTCCGACCATGATGCGCCGCCTCTGATAGGAGGATCAGGAAGCGCCGTTCACGGCGCTCGGACGGAAAGTCCGAGCGCGCGCCCGGTCCGAACGGATCACTTTGCGTCGTAGACGGCCTTGCCGTCGGCGCCCTTGATGTCGTTCGCCCAGGTCTTGCGGATCATGGTGACGACGTTGTCGGGCATCGGGATGTAGTCGAGGGCTTCCGCCTGCTTGGCGCCGTTCTTGAACGCCCAGTCGAAGAACTTGATGGCTTCCCCGGCGGCGGCCGGATCGGACGGCTGCTTGTGGACCAGGATGAAGGTGGCGGCGGTGATCGGCCAGGACTTGGCGCCGGGCTGGTCGGTCAGGATCTGATAATAGCCGGGGGCGTGCGCCCAGTCGGCGTTGGCGGCGGCGGCCTGGAAGCTTTCCATGGTCGGGGCGACCGCCTTGCCGTCCTTGTTCACGAGATCGGCGTAGGGCATCTTGTTCTGCTTGGCGTAGGCGTATTCGACGTAGCCGATCGAACCCTTGGTGTTGGCCACGGTGTTGGCGACGCCTTCGTTGCCCTTGGCGGCGAGACCGACCGGCCATTCAACCGCCGCGTCGGAGCCGACCTTGGACTTCCAGTCCGGCGAAACCTTGGCAGGTAGTTGGTGAAGTTGAAGGTGGTGCCCGAACCGTCGGAACGATGGACGACGGCGATCGGGGTGTTGCCGAGCTTCAGCTTCGGGTTGAGCTTGACGATCGCCGGGTCGTTCCAGGCCTTGATGTCGCCGAGGAAGATCCTGGCGAGGGTCGCGCCGTCGAGCACCATCTCGCCGGGCTCCACGCCTTCGATGTTGATGACCGGCACGATGCCGCCCATCACCTGCGGCCACTGCACCAGGCCGTTCTTGTTCAGCACGTCCGGCTCCAGCGGCTTGTCGGAAGCGCCGAAGGTCACGGTGTTCGCGATGATTTGCTTGATGCCGCCGCCCGAACCGATCGACTGGTAGTTCAGGCCGTTGCCGGTCTGAGTCTTGTAGGTGTCCGCCCATTTCGCATAGACCGGATAGGGGAAGGTCGCGCCGGCGCCGGAGATGTCGGCGGCCAGAACCGGGGCGGCCGCGCCGGCGAGGGCGGCGGCCACCAGGGTGCGCATCAGGAATTTCGTCATTTTGGCCTCTTGTCAGGAGGAGGAGTAGCGCCGGTGACATGTCACCCTGCGACCCGCGCGATTGCGCGGGGCGAGGTCTACGACAGAGGGATGAACGTTCTGTGACGGGGGCGGGCTCCGCGCGTCAGCCAAGCTTGCGCTTGCGCGCGGGGACCCAGCCCGCAAGCCATTCAGGCGGATTGCAAATTTTCTTGAACGGTTTTGCTTGGCGCGCGGTGCGCGCGCCGCCCGCGCGATCACGCGAACAGCGGCGCGAGCGCCGTGAAGGTCGCGCCTTCGCCCGGCCTCGACTTGATCTCCAGCCGGCCGCGATGGCGGGCCAGAATGTGCTTCACCAGCGCCAGCCCCAGGCCGGTGCCGCCCTTGGCGCGGCTCTGGCCGACATCGACGCGGTAGAAGCGCTCGGTGAGGCGGGGGATGTTTTCGGGCGCGATGCCCGGCCCCTGGTCGCGCACCGAAAGGGCGCCCGCGCCGTCGCGCGCCTCCACCGTCACCCAGACGGTCCGCTCCGGCTCCTCGGCTTCGGGCGCGCTGTATTTTATGGCGTTTTCGATCAGGTTTTCGGCCACGCGCAAAATTCGTCGCGGTCGCCGCGCACCACGGTGGCGCGGACGTCCATCGCCAGCTGGATGCGGCTGTCCTGGGCGAGCGGGCAGAGGGCGTCGCAGACATGCTCGGCCACCGCGGCGAGATCGACCGCCGCGCGCGGCTGGACGTGCAGGGTCTGCTCGATCCGCGACAGCGACAGCAGGTCGTCCACCAGCCGCGCCATGCGCCGCGCCTGCTGCAGCATGATGCCGAGAAACTTTTTTCGCGCGCCGCGGCATCGTCGCGGGCCGGGCCTTGCAGGGTCTCGATGAAGCCGAGCAGCGAGGCCAGCGGCGTGCGCAGTTCATGGCTGGCGTTGGCGACGAAATCCACGCGCATCTGTTCCAGCCGCCGCGATTCCGTGGCGTCGTGCAGGGTGACCGCGACAAAGGGCTCCTCGCCGGCGCCGAAGGCGGCGACATGGGCGTGGTAGAGCCGCTCGACCGGCGCCCGCGCCAGCCAGGAAATGTCTTCCGGGGCGCCGCTGGAGAGCACGCGGGCGACGGCGTCGTGGAGGTCCACGGCGCGGATCGAGGAGGCCAGCGGGCTGGCGAGGCGCATGAGCGGAAACAGCGCGCGCGCGGGCGCGTTGGCGGCGACCAGCCTGCACCAATCGCTGACGACCAGCACCGGTTCCGGCATGGCTTCGATCAAGGTCGAAATCAGTGTCGAGCACGCGTCGCTCACATTGGTCATTTCCCCTGCGTTTCCTCAGCGGGCGTCGTCGCCTCCGCCCTCCGCGCGGTTCATGGCCTCGCGCAGGGCGTCCCAGCGGCGCCCGCCCTGGTTGGCGCCCAGGAGAACCAGAGCCAACACGAAGGGGATGACATAATAAAGAATGCGGAACATCAGCAGCGAGGCCAGCAGGCTTCCTGCGAGGGGGCGGGGAGGGCCTTCAGCATGGTCGCCTCGAACACGCCGATGCCGCCCGGCGCGTGGCTGGCGATGCCGAGCAGGCAGGCGAACACGTAGACCGAGGCGAAGGTGGCGAAGTCGAGCCCCTCGTGGCTCGGCAGCAGCACATAGAGCACGGCCGCCGCGCAGCACAGGTCCAGCACGCCCAGCGTCATCTGGCCCATGGTCAGGCCGAGGCCCGGCAATTCGAACAGCATGCCCTGCAGCCGCGCGCGGCGCGGGCGCGCCGACACCCAGTAGAGATAGGCGCCCACGCCCACCAGCACGGCCAGCCCGATCAGCCAGTTGAGGATCGATCGGGAAATGGTTGATGTCCGAAAGCGCCGTGCCCCTGGCCAGCAGTCCGACGCCGATCACCACGGCCATGCCCAGCCAGAAGGTGACGCCCGCACCACCGTGAGGCTGGCGATCTTGCCCGGCCGCAAACCCGCGCGCGAATAGATCCAGTAGCGCACCGTGCCGCCGGTGAAGATCGGGAAGCCCAGCGTGAACGAGACGGCGTAGGAGGCGAACGACCCCAGCGCCGTGGTGCGGTAGGGCACCTTCAGGCGCAATTGCTTCAAGGCGATGGCGTCGTAGCCGGTCAGCATCAGGTAGGAGCCGGCCGTGAACAGCAGGCCCAGCAGGATCTGGTGCAGCGAGGTCGCCTGGAAGCCCGAGCGCAGCTCCGCGAGGTTGAGGTGGGAAAGCGTGCGCGACAGAACGAAAAAGGCGAGCAGCACCAGCAGCAGGCTGGCCGCGGCGCCAATCATGGCCTTGATCTTCAGGCTCTTGTTCACGGGAGGCGGCGCACGGTCCTGGCTCTCGACGTCTAGCGAGGGCTTGTCTTCCGGATCCCTCTCGTGTGAGCCGGCATCCTGCACGATAATCGCTATCCATCCGCTCCATAACCCAACTGCCGTTAGTCCGAACGGCTGCCGGACGAGTCCCGGTTGATTTAGGGCGCCGGGCGGGGTTCGGCAAGCTCCAGGCGGATCGCCGGCGCGCTTGCCGTCGCGCGGACGCGCGAGGAAACAGGCAAATCGCCGCAGAGTCGGGCGGCCCTGCGGGAGCCGGGATGCGAGAGCGTGCGCACCGGGATGCGACTTCTGGTCGCAAGGCGGCGTTCTGAACCTTGAGGCGTTTTTTAGGTAAACACATCAAGGTTCAGGATTTTTTTCGTTCGCCCGGTCAGCCGATGACCGTGGCGGACGACTTGCTCACCTTGATCGGCGCGGTTTCGTCGCCTTCGAACTTCACGATGATGTCCTCATCGCGAACGATGTACTGGCAGGCGAGCCGGAAATGCGGGGGCATGTCGTTGACCTCGGCGTTGACGACTTCGCCGTGGGAAATCTTGCCGAGCTGCTTCAGCACTTCCTTTTCCTTCTCCGGTGAGGGAAATCGCGCGCGGCGTCTTGCTCAGGATCGTCACTTCACACAGGCAGGAGCCGCATTCGCCGCTCAGATACAGTCGAAAGGAATCGGAACCTTGTGCTCCTTGGCGAGCTCTGACAGCGTAGGACGCGTAGGGAGGCCACCGCGTAGACGGTGACGTCGCGCGACAGTTTCGGCGAGGAAAAAGTCACATTGGCCATTGGTTGCCCTGGGTTTGTCGGAGACGAACGTCCCCTTACGCGCGGGCAGCAAGGAGCCGTGCCCGGGTTGCCGAGGGGCGCAGGGGCGGGCGAGCCGACAAATTGTCGCGGCCGGCGCAAAGGCGCAAGCTTTTGAGACAGGCCTGTGTCGCGGGCGCGACGTGGGTGTCAGACGCGCTTGCGGGTTGCTGTTGCGGGAAACCGCACTTGTCGCTCGGGCGCGAAACATGGCAAAAGGTGAACGAAACATAAGGAGAACAGGCGCGGTTGCGGAATGTCGGCTTTGGAACGGCGGTTGGGCGGCGCTGGCTGATTTCGGCTTGCTCGGCATTGCGTCCTTCAGCCAGCTTGCGGGTGGAACGCCGATCGCGTTATGGCGATGTGCGGATCATCGGGCGGATGAGGCACGTTACCTGTGTGCGTGCGGGATCCATCGGGCGAGGACAGGCGGGGCCTTGAACTGGTGGGCGTTTGCGCTGGCGCGGAAGGCGTGACTGGCCGGCGGGGATTTCCCGGGTTTCGCGCTGTTCGTCGCGCGCGAAGCCGGTCCGCGGGGGCGGGCCGGGGTCGGAACGCGCAGTTCGGACGCGACGCGTCCAGGTTCACATACGTGGCGGTGTTTGGCGGGGCTGGACGCGGAATCTCCGCGGGCCTCAGCGCGCAAGTTCACTCGGGGACGCGCAAGTTCGGACGACAGCGCCGATGCCGCTGGCGAGGGCTCAGGCTCTTGGCGACGGGGCATGAGGAACAAAGTTCCGCACGACGGGCACTGGTCGCGCCGGTCAGCGCACTCGGGTCATTAGCCGGCCAGGCTTCCTTCGGGCTGACGGACCGAGGTCCCGAGCCACCGTCCGCTAGCGATAGGGCCCTGGCGGGGCATGAGTAACGGATGCAGCGGGCGCCATGGCCGGTACGGGCATGGAGTTCAGGTTCCGCGGGCGACGGGCATGAACAGCCTGGCGCGGTCCGGGCAGAGCGCGGTCGGCGAGATTCCGCCGACGGGTATCCTGACAAAGTTACAGACCGCCCGCGCCTTCATCATTTCGATCGAAGCGCGTCGAACAGAATAATGACTGGTCGCGGGCCGGCGGGCGAGGCTTCCGGGTGGTGCTGGACGGAGAAGGCGGGGGCGGTCGGTGAGGGCGATGCCGCAATTGGAGCCGTCGAACAGCGAGCTTGTGGGTTTCCACCGCATTGGCCGGCAGGGTTTCGCGGGTCGCACTGCAAAGCCATGGTTCATCGAGACGATCTCGACCTTTTGCGGTGGTGAAATCCTTGACCGGATGATTGGCGCCGTGATGGCCCTGGCGCATCTTCTCGGTCTTGGCGCCCACCGCCAGCGCCATCATCTGGTGGCCCAGGCAGATGCCGAAGGTCGGGATGTTCGCGCTCGAGAATCTTCTGGATGGTGGGAACGGCGTATTTGCCGGTTTCCGCCGGGTCGCCGGGGCCATTGGACAGGAACACGCCGTCGGGCCTGAGCGCCAGAATGTCTTCGGCGGTGGCGGTCGCCGGCACCACCTTCACGGCGCAGCCGGCCTCCGCCAGCAGGCGCAAGATGTTGCGCTTCACGCCGAAATCGAGCGCAACGACCTTGAAGCGCGTTGCCCTGTCTGCGCGCCAAAACCGGAGCCGAGCTTCCAGGTGGTTTCGCGTCCAGCGTAATCCGTCTCCCCGCGGTTACGCCGGGCACCAGGTCCATGCCGTCGATGCCGGCCAGGCCGCGGCCTGCGCCTTGAGCGCGTCGAGGTCGAACTTGCCCTCCGGGTCGTGGGCGATCACGGCGTTGGGCATGCCCTTTTCGCGGATCAGCGCGGTCAAGGCGCGGGTGTCCACGCCGCCAGAGGCCGATGATGTTGCGGGCCTTCAGCCATGCCACGAAGTGGTTCTGCGGCGCGAAAATTCGACGGGTCGGTCACCGGGCGCCCGGACGATCAGGCCGCGCGCGCCCTGCGACGCGCGCCATGATCCACGGTCTCGATGTCTTCGCCATTGGCGCCGACATTGCCGATATGCGGGAAGGTGAAGGTGACGATCTGGCCGGCATAGGAGGGATCGGTGAGGATTTCCTGATAGCCGGTCATGGCCGTGTTGAAGCACACCTCGCCGACGGCCACGCCCGTCGCGCCGAGACCGAAGCCCTCGATCACCGTTCCATCGGCCATGACGAGCAGGGCGGTGGCGGGGCTTGCCCAGCCGGCATGTTCGGCTTGATCCTGCATCTCGTTCGCTCTTCAATTTGCGCGCAACGATCCGCGTCTCGGGACGAAACGGTCGCCGCCGCTGCATTTACGGGGGTTCTGAATCGTGGTGCAACCTAGGCGTTCGAGGCGCAACCCGTCAATCCGCAGCCCTTGGCCAAAACGGAGATCAGCACATGTTGCGCGAACAATTCACCGCCGAACTGAAGACAGCCATGAAGGCCGGCGACAAGCGCCGCGTCGACACCATCCGCATGATCACCGCCGCGCTCAAGGACAAGGATATTGAGGCGAGCGGCTCCGGCAAGGAGGTGGGCGAAGAGGACATTCTGGCGCTGCTGCAAAAGCTGGTGAAGAGCCGGCAGGAGTTGATGACGATCTATGAGCGAACGGCCGGCCGGAACTCGCGGCAGCAGGAGCGCGAGGAAATCGCCATCATCGCCGACCTTCCTGCCGCAGCCGCTGGGCGAGGCGGACAGTCGGCCGCGGCGATCAGGCGGCGATCGCCGCAGACCGGGCGACGTCGATCAAGGACATGGGCAAGGCGGTGGCGGCGCCGAAGGCGCGCATGCCGGCAAGATGGATTCGGCAAGATCAGCGGGCTGGTGAAGGCCGCGCTGGCAGGCTAGGGTACGGTCCTCCTCCCGCATGTACCGCGTGCGAGGAGAGAGCAGGTGAGGCAAAGAGGCGTTAGCGTCGATGTCGTCAGGAAAAATACCTGAGCTTCAGCATGGACTAGTTCGTACTTCGCTACCCTTCCCGAGATTGCAGTCGAGGCAGAGAGCGGGTCGAGGTTTCCCTCCTGGGTTCTGGTCCGCCTCTTGACCACGGAACGATGTGGTCAATGTGAAGTTCCACGTGAAGGTCTTGGCGGGAGCCTTCCGCAAATTCTGACAGCGAAGCGGTTGGCGCAGCCAGCACCCGGCATCGGAGAGCCAGCCCCAATGAACGAGACACCTTTGTTTGCGACGTTGCAATTTCATCTGAACTGCGCCGGTTCCGCGGAACTTTCCGAATTCGGACAAGGCGTCGTGATCGGCTC
>CAVXZR010000131.1:0-7068 GCA_963765965.1 uncultured Pseudomonadota bacterium | reverse complement strand
TCTGTACACGACAAAATTTGATAAACGAGATTAAGAAGTCGATCTAAGTCTATGACTTGAAAGTCCATCGCCAATCTGTTTCACTCTCTAGCGACAAAACAGGAGGGTGAAATGGAATTGAGCGATGGACTAAGAACAATTTTAAAGGGTCATTTGGGTTGGAGCAAGAGCCGATTAGATTGTTTTATATGCCTGCTGCTGGCGTTAATCCGTGCGAAGCGGATGAATTTAACACAACTGGCTTTGCATTTTAACGATAAAGCATCGCCAAAATCCCGCTACCGACGGTTACAGCGGTTTTTTCAAGCTGTTGTGTTTGATTACGATGCCCTGGCGCATTTAATCGTGCAATTATTTGGTTTTGATGAGAAGCCCTATTATCTGACGCTGGATCGAACCAATTGGCAGTGGGGAAAAGCGAATCTAAATATCCTAACGCTAGCGATAGCGTACAAAGGGATTGCGATTCCGGTTTATTGGTTAGTGTTGAACAAGCAAGGCAATTCTAATCAGCGCGAACGTATAGCTTTGCTGCAACGGTTTATCCGTCAGTTTGGGCGACATAAGATACGGGGTGTGTTGGCGGATCGCGAATTTATTGGCGATCAATGGTGGCAGTGGTTAACTGACCATCGCATCCCGTTTGTCATTCGTATGAAAGCGAATCAATTACTGACAAGCAACCGACAAGCGTCACTCAAAGTAGAAACCTTATTCAGGGACTTGCAGGTGGGAGAAGAGCGTCAATTAGGGAAAAGGCATCGTATTGGTCAGCAATGGGTTTGGCTGAGCGGATTAAAACTTGAGAGCAACGAACTATTGATTTTGGCGAGCAACCAGCGTTTTCAGCACCCCGTGCCCGTCTATGCGCGTAGATGGGAAATTGAAAATTTGTTCCAAAGCTTGAAGGGGCGTGGGTTTCATTTGGAAGAGACTCGGTTAACAAGGTATTACCGAATTAAAAAAGTAATTGCTCTTCAGGCCATTGCATTCTGTTGGGCGCACAAAACCGGAGAATGGAAACATCATGCCGTTAAGCCGTTAAAGATCAAGAAACATGGGCGGCCTGAATGTAGTTTGTTCCGTTATGGTTTAGATGAGCTGACTCAGTGTCTGTTGCAGCCAATCAAAACCGTTGAAGATACGCTTCGGCTTTGGATTTTATTTCTATGCCCGCCCGATATGATTGATTATGAGCGGTCTGATGCCAGAAAAATTGCACTAAAAATTTAAATTATGAAAATTGTCGTGTACAGAGATTAAAAATATTAATTAGATAAGTTTGGTAAATCATTTAATAGCACAGTCTATAAATTAACTTTACAGATGCGCTATTGGGAAAATAAATGAATCCTTTCAAAATAATTATAAAATCGACACATTAAAAACACAGAATAGCCCTCCATTGTAGTGATGTCAGAAAACATTTCTGTGAGCTTGATCAATTTAAATGATTTTTTATTACCCCAACATTCTGGTTTGCAATCTGCAAAATACGTCAATACGGATGCAGAGCGCCTTATACGCGCTAGTCGGCTTTCGTTTAGCTGACAGTGTTTAGAAACATAATGCCCGCAATCAGCGATAACCTCATCAGATCGCGAAAAAGCTAGCCATGATTGATTGTTGCACTAAATATCCGCCTCAGGCAGCGAATTTGACATCGGGGAGTTCCGTCAGAGAGCGCCGTAAATCTGTCCTTGCAGGCTTGAGCCGGCATGTGCCACAGGGGATGTGGCGAATGCGGATATTAGGAGCAAATATCCGCCCACGCTTTCTAAACCTCTGTCGGAACTCCCCGATGCCAAAATCGCCCCCCACTGAAATGTTAAGCAAATTTGGTAAGTTCAATTGCGTTTACATTTGTTTGGGCTGCTAAATGGCAAGTCTATCCTTCGAAGTTCATACAGCATAAAGTGCGCCAAGACATTCGCTATTGATAGTAAAGAAAGTTTTTTTCGGCGAGACTGTTTTACCTACCAAATTTGCAATCTCTGCATACCGGGGTCTGCAAAATGGGAATGGATTTTTTTATTTACGCTACGCTCATTGCCTAATCCCGCACCCAATCTTCAACCAAACGGCTTGGTATATGGGGCGATTCGCTAGACTGCGGATGCCGCTTACCGTTAATAATGCAATAAACCACCCTAAGCGTATCCGCCAGCAGCAGCCAGCTAATCAACAAAAACAGCCCGGTCAAACCGGCATTCAGGTAATCGTTAAAAATCAGCCGTGGCGCATTGTTCGCCAGTTCCGCAGACAAGCGGCCATCGGCCAGTTTGCTGGACATATCCATGGCATGGGCCAAAAAACCAACCCGCAGATCCGCTGCAAACAACTTTTCCCAAGCCGCGCAACTGGTGACGATCATCAGCCAGCTTAAGGGCGCAGCGGTGACCCAAACGTATTTGAGCTTGCCGGATTTCACCAGTATGGTGGTGGCAACGCACAGCGCTATCGCCGCCAGCATCTGGTTGGCAATACCGAACAGCGGCCAGAGACTGTTGATGCCGCCCAACGGGTCGATGGTGCCCATATACAGAAAATAGCCCCAGGCAGCGACCACCGTAGCGCTACACAGCATAATGCCGGCATAGCCGCCGGTTTTGCCGGCGCCGATATTGAAATTGCTTAAGGTATCCTGCAACATGAAACGCGCTACCCGGGTACCGGCATCCAGCGTAGTGAGAATGAACAGCGCTTCAAACATAATGGCAAAGTGATACCAAACCGCCAGCAAATTTGCGCCGAACACCTGGGCGAACAGGCTGGCCATGCCGACAGCCAGCGAAGGCGCGCCGCCGGTGCGGGCGAACAAAGTCGTTTCGCCCATGGTCTGCGCCAATTGCCGCATTTGCTCCACATTCACCGCGAATCCCCAACCGCTGATTTTTGCCACTGCCTCCACCGCCTCTTTGCCGACCATCCCGGCCGGACTGTTAATGGCAAAATACACGCCCGGCTCCAGTACCGAGGCGGCGATCATCGCCATAATCGCCACAAACGACTCCATCATCATCGCCCCATAGCCGATGAAGCGGGCATCCTGCTCATTCGCCAGCAGTTTTGGCGTGGTGCCGGACGCAATCAAGCTGTGAAAACCGGAAATGGCGCCGCAAGCGATGGTGATAAACACAAACGGAAACAGCTTGCCGCCGAAAATTGGGCCGCTGCCGTCGATAAACGGCGTCAGGGCAGGCATTTTCAAATCCGGGCGCAGCACGATAATCGCAATCGCCAGCGCCGCAATGGTGCCGAGTTTCATAAACGTTGACAAATAATCGCGCGGGGCCAGCAGCATCCAGACCGGTAACACTGCCGCCGTAAACCCGTAAGCGATCAACATCAGCGCCAGGGTCGGCGCATCGAAATCGAAAAAAGTCCGCAGGGCGGCGCTCTCGTCTATCCAGCCGCCGCCCACCACCGACAAAATCAACAAAGACACCCCGATCAACGTGGTTTCCAACACCCGGCCCGGGCGGAAATGTTGCAAATACACCCCCATCAGCACCGCAATCGGAATCGTCGCCGCCACGGTCGAAGTGGCCCAGGGGCTGTGTTTCATCGCATTCACCACCACCAGCCCCAACACCGCGATCAGAATCAGCATAATCAACATCACCCCCAGCATCGCCGCAGTGCCGCCGATGGCGCCCAATTCATCCTTTGCCATCTGCCCCAGCGAACGGCCGTCGCGGCGCACCGAAAAAAACAAGGTCACAAAATCCTGTACGCATCCCCCTAACACCGCGCCGCACAAAATCCACAAGGTACCGGGCAAATAACCGAATTGCGCCGCCAGGGTCGGACCGATCAACGGGCCGGGACCGGCAATCGCCGCAAAATGGTGGCCGAACACCACCCATTTATGGGTCGGGATAAAATCGAGGCCATCGTTAAAGCGTTCGGCCGGCGTTGCCCGGCCGCCATCCAGCATCAACACCCTGGTGGCGATAAAGGCGCTATAAAACCGGTAACCCAGCGCATATACACAAACGGCTGCGATAATCAGCCACAAGCTGTTAATGGTTTCGCCGCGTTGCAAAGCAATCGCGCCAAGGGCGGTAATAGCCGTCAGGCCGACGGCTAGCCAAAGCAGGATGGTGGGTAAGGGGAGTTTATGGCCGGACATGCGGTTTCCTATGGCAAGTTAAGTCTGTATGCTATCGATCCAGGACCGGAAATGTTAGCATGATTGCCGGTAAATTCCGTAGATACATGTCGTGGAATGCATACATCAATTAATAAATGAGGATGAATATGAAAAGCAGGCAAAATGTCAGATTGCAGCGTTGGTTGCCGGCCTTAGGGGCATTATTAACGATCACTGCCGTGCATGCCGAAGTAACGGCAACCGATAAGCCCGTGCATGGCGAATACAAGGACTGGCGGGTGTTGGGCGTATCCCATAGGCTGGACAGGAAATTTGTTCGGGCCATCGTCGGAAACGATATCGCCATTAATGCGGCTCGAGCCGGTAAAATCCAGCCTTGGCCGGACGGAACCATTATCGCCAAGCTGTCATGGAAGGAAAAAATACACCCCAACTGGCCGCAAGCTTATGTGCCCGGCGAGTTTGCCCTTGCGGAAGCGATGGTAAAGGACAGTAAAAAATATCCGGAAACCGGTGGTTGGGGATTCGGCCGTTGGGAAGGTAAAACGCTGGTGATGAACGATAAGGAAAAAACCGCCGTCTGTTTTGCCTGCCATATGCCGATGAAGAATCATGATTACACTTACACCGTGCCCGCGTTGCAATAATTGATGTTCCAATGCTTTAGCTTAAGCCATGTAGGGTGCATTCCATGCGCCAAAACCACCGTGAATAGGGCCATGAATCATTAAACGGACGCTATCGTTCCCACGCTCCGGCGTGGGAATGCATCCTTGGACGCTCTGCGTCTTCTTGATATGCAATGGGCCGGGAATACGGGATCCGGAATTGCGGGTGATTTTACGCTGAACAGTTACCATAAAGGTTAACTGACATCTTTGATTCCTAGGCCTTATGGAGTGCAAAACGTACCCTACATTTTCTGGCTGTCATGATCAGGGATGATGCCTAAAGCTTCTTGACCGTTACTTCTTGAAAACCACCTGAAACAATTTCTGCATGGCCGCCCAGGATTGCCGGTCTGCCTCGGCGTTATAAGCTATTGGTATTTTATTAATAACAGCCGGAGCCGGCGCCGGCTCTAACTTTCCAACTTTATGCGGTGCTTTCGGAGTACTATCAGGCTTATAAAGATTGAGCCGCTTAAGTTAAGCTAGATAATAGGCGTCGTAATGCCGGTTCGGTTTTGCTGAAATTGGTTCGGGTTTAGAGTCCGTAATGTTGCTCATTTAAAGTAATCGTTTCCTTTTTGTAACTATTCAGCGTAGGGTGATGATATGGACTCCTCCCCACCCACCCACGGTATCATAATGCACCTGAACATTTGAACTGCATAAACTAAGGGGTCAGGTCTTGCTTTTTGCATAATGCAAAAAGCAAGACCTGACCCCTTAGTGTTTCTTTCTTTTGTAATAAAATGAAGCAATAAGGGTCAGTTCTAACATTACAACATTTAGCCCGGTAGGGCGGGCACGCTTTTTGTCCCCACGCGGACAAGTCATTCGCCCACCACAACTTCCAACTCTCTGCCATTACCGCCCCAGTTAGAAGGATAGAATCCTTGCTCGACATAGCGGTGAAAAGTCGAATAAGGCCAATCGGCCAAACTTTTACAAACTTTGTGTTTGACTGGATTGTCGGGTAAGAAAAAAGCATTACTGCCTCTTTCTCCCCTAAGAACCGTACTTGATAGTTTCCCATCATACGGCTCAAGCCTCTACGAAGGCACCTTTTCGGCACCCGGTTTCACTACCAAATTTATCGGCGTTGTGATGCTGTCCCTGGCAATAGAGATGGTGCATCTGGAGGTTGCTTGCAGCATTTGTCCCGCCATCAACCTTTTTTACAATCATTCTAACCCCCCAAGGAGGGTTCCGTTTAATCGGTTGCTGACAATCAGGACATAAGCGGTCTTGCTTCAACCAAATACGGTATAGCTTCCTTCGGCCTCTCGACGTGTTCAGCATTTTTTTACCCCACCGGGATTCGAAATACTGCACCCATTCCGGGTCGTGCGGATTAGCTCCCGATCTGATTTTGACGTGCCGTTGTATTGGCGTATCAGACTCTTTGAGCAGGACTACTTCCCTTTGTTTTCCATCTTTTCTTTCTTCTGTAGCGGTAAATATCCAGTTTCGGGTGCCGCTGGTCTTAAAGTATTTATCTTTAATCCATTTGCTGCCCTTGTTCGGGTGCCTTCTTACCGCCCATTGCCATAGCATTGACCAAACGTTGTGATCCACACGAGCAAAAGTTTCCTTGGCGACGATATGCCGGTGATAATTTGCCCACCCGCGTAAAATCGGGTTGAGCATTTTTATCAGGTTGGCTTGCTTCGCCATTTTGTTGCCTTTGATAACTTCACGGATTTTGTCAAGATGTGCTTTGACGTTCGCACATGCCGTCTATAATCGGTTCCGTCTCGTATTTGATGCTCCTAATAACGGCGTTGCCAAATAGTCGATTCCCGATGTTTTTTTTCGAGCTGGTTATCCACTCCGTGCGCCGATAAGCTTCACGGCAACTAGCACTAACCTGTCTTTTTATAATACTCCAACGCGTTGAAAAATCGGCATCCTCCGGCGGCAACGTCCGGAGACAATGGAAATGGTCAGGCAACAATACCCAAGAATCAATTGAAAATGGACGTTTGGTTCTAGCTGAAACAATAGTGCTATGTTAAGCATCACGTACCTGCACATCACATAATATAGGTTGCCTACGATAAGCGACTAAGGTGAAAAAATAGATTGCCCCAGCCAGGTAGGCTCTAAGCCTCAGATACTCCACGGTATGGGTGAATAGGGCGGGGGCCAATCTACCGTACAGGCTCTGGTTAATAACCAGTCCTTAGGGTGGGACGGCCTCCCAATGAACTGTTAAAGTTTATTTGATTTCCTTGCTATAAGTTCTTTAGATTAATCATACAAGGGTGGGCACGCTTTTTGTGC
>CAVXZR010000130.1:0-373226 GCA_963765965.1 uncultured Pseudomonadota bacterium | reverse complement strand
AAACGCCGCGCAATCACAGGCCACGGCGTCAATAGATCGGATAGGGATATCGAACAAAAATCATGCGTTAAAGGCGCACCCACCAAAGAAGCGCAACTGGATAGCGCCGTGCTGCCGGGAATCACTTCCACCTGAATTGGGCTATCCGGCGTCCAACCGCTTTCCAGCAATAATTCGTAGGTAGGACCGGCCATGCCGTAAACGCCAATATCGCCGGAGGAAACCATCGCCACGGTTTTTCCCATTTTGGCGTGTTCGTAAGCTTCGATGCTGCGGTCCAGCTCTTCGGTCATGCCTTTTTTGATGACTTCCTTGCCCTCCAGCAAGTCTTTCACCAGCTTGATATAAGTGCTGTAACCGATCACGACATCGGCTTCGGCGATTGCCTCTCTGGCCCGGAAAGTCATGTGTTCGTGTGCGCCGGGGCCGATCCCGACCAATAAAATTTTGCCTGCTTTTGTCATTTCATTCTCGCAATGGAAACCGTGGCGTTCTTGCCGTCTGCCCCCAGATATTTAAATTTTTCGACTAATAAATCCTGCATGCCGGTATTGGCTGCCTGTAAAGCAGCGGCTTCCGCCACTGCCGGTGTGCCCATATGCTTCAACACCACTGCGGACGGGTTCGGCACCGGAATTTTCGCCAGGACTTCAGCCGGATAAAAATACAGCGGCCAGCCCTGTCCGGCAGCCAATTGCAACAAGGCCTGCTCATCGTTTTTTTTATCGATGCTGGCCAAACCGGCACGGCCGACTCGGCCAATCCGCATTCGCCTAAAGCCTGCCTCAAGGCTTCCCGCAAGGTTTGCAAGCCGGCGCCGCGATCGCAACCGATACCCACCATCACCTTCATCATTGCCCGAGCGGCGGCCTGTACACCACCAGTCTTTCCGCAAGCTGTTGCCAGATAGCCGATTCAATCTCGCGCCGCGTCACCCAGAGTATCGAACGGTATTGACTAATATCGACATCCTCGAAACGCTGAAATAAATGAATATTGGCCGGTAGCGGCGTGCTGCGCGTCCACCAGGCTTGGCTGCCCACTTCCTGGACGAAAGCTATCGGCAACTGGTTGACCACATCCGCCGAAACCCGGGTGATATTGATCTTCGGCGCTTCGACTTGCCAACCCAGTTCACGGCCCAGTATATTCACCGGGATGGTCTTGCCGACATCCGAAGCGGTGGTGACTACCGGCGTAGCCTGTAAAAAAGCGGCAATTTTCTCGGCATAGGCATTTGCGCCGCCGACATGCCCGGACAAAACCGGAATCACAAATTCGGCGGCATCATCGATAACCAACACCCCCGGATCTTCCTCTTTGGATTTAAGATGCGGCGCTATAAGCCGCACCACCGCGCCTAGCGAGACCAAAAATATGATCTGATCGTAAGCCTCAAAAAATCCGCCGATTTGCGCACTCAATGCGCCCTGATAGACGTGGCGGCGGTTTTCGAAGCTCGCCCAGATGTTCGGCTTGTTTTCGGAAACACCACCACCGCTTCCGGGATCAGCGGCGCCAACCGGCTAGCAATGGCAGCACCATGTTTAGTAATGGCGATAATCGCCACGCGGATATCAGTCATGGTTTTCTTCCTTTTTCTTACGGCAGCCGCGCTGCATTTCCGAGCGCCGGCGTCCGGGGTTTTTAATAATCATTAAAGATAGATAGTTAACCTTCTGCCCTTCCAGGCTGGCAATATCATCGACCATCCGTTCTTCGGGCGCGCCGGCTTTTTCGATAAACCGGCTTTCCGTCAATAAATGACGGCGGCGCAGCAAGCCGATAATGTCGTCCAGCAGCGGTTTAACCTTGAGCAACACCAGGTATCGAAATCGTTCAGCATGGCTTCGATCTGAGAAATGCCGTAACCGGCCGGAACGATGGCAATCGTGTCATCGACATCCGCCAGTGGCTCCCCGCAACGAGCGGCTGCCGCATGAAAAGAAGACACGCCCGGCACCACATCCACAGTGACTTCCGGCTGCAAGGCCCGCACGCTACGCTGCAAATGCCCGAAAGTGGAATAGGTAGAGGCATCTCCTTCTACCAGAAACAACACATCCTCGCCGCATTGCAAATGCGCCAATACGGTTTGCGCTGCTTCCAGCCAGTATCGCGCCAGAATGCCGCTATCGTGCGTCATCGGAAACAGCAAAGGCGTATGTGCTATCGGTAAATTAAAGCCGCCGCGTAAGGCAATATCCAAAGCATAACTATCGCCGTTTTTTTTCCGGACCGGATAGGTCGAATGCCCGTTTCCCGACAGTAATTGCCAAGCGCGGCGGGTTATCAAGCCCGGATCGCCGGGCCCTAGCGACACGCCATAGAGAGTACCGAGTTTAGTTTGCATCATGGCTGGCCGGATTGTTAGTCGTAAGGGTTGGCTCTGTTGTTGCCGATATGATCCACACCGGATTTTCCGCCTGCAAGCGGTGCATATTCAGTATTGGGCTACTGCGCGAGGCTTGAATCTGAGAAACATCCCAGCTGGCACCCAGCCGTTTTAAAGTCTCCACCGCCACCGACAAATTTTCCAGCGTCACAAAATTCATCACCAGCCAGCCGTTTTGCCGCAGACGGCTCAGACAAATCCCGATCAACTCCGCCAGTTCGCCGCCGGAACCGCCGATAAACACCGCATCCGGGTCCAGCCAGCTGTCCAGATATTCCGGGGCCTTGCCGTGTACAAAACTGTAATTACTCAGCCCCCAGGCGGCGTGATTTTCTTGAATATTAGCGATATCATCAGCATTCTTTTCGATAGCATAAACATGGCCGTCCACGCAGAGCCGCGCCGCTTCCAGACCCACGGCGCCGGAACCGGCGCCGATGTCCCACACCACGCTGTTGCGGGTAAGCTGCATCCGCGCAAGGGATACCGCCCGAACTTCGCGTTTGGTGATCAAGCCCTTTTCAGGTTTGCGTTGTTGAAAGGCCGCGTCGTTAACACCGAACAGCACCGGATCTATGCGTTTAATTTTCCGTTTAAGTATGACAACGTTCGGCTCGAGATAGGCAGCCGCCGCCACCTCGGAAACCGGCAAGAATGCCGTTACACATTGTTCAGGCTGTTTCAAGGCTTGGGCAACCGCTATTTCAAAGTCATCCGCCATGCCTTCTATTTGCAACATCCCGGCAATGCGTTGCGGGGTATTGTCCGGGCTGGTCAGGACTGCCAGCAAGTCGTGTTGCCGGCAGTGTTGCGCCAAAACGTACAAGCCATGTTGCGGACCGGCGCCGCGCTGCCACTCGCCGGCATCCTGACTATGGACCGAGACAATGCTGGCCGATTGCCAAGGTAGGCGGAGCTCGGCAAACGCCAACTGAATGCTGCTGAGATTGGGCAAAATCCGCACGCTTTCGGGTTCCAGTTTACCGGCCAGAAAACCGGCAATGCCATAACATAAAGGGTCGCCGCTAGCCAGCACCGCCACCGCTTCATGTTTTGCCAGTGCGGCGTTTATCCAGCCGGGCACGGATTTCAATTGCCCGGTTAAATCGTACTGTTGCGCATGAGTTATTTCAGTTGCCATGGTAGCGAGCAACCGGCTCCCGGCAATCACATGTTTTGCTTCCCGCAACACTTGCAAGGCTTGGCCGCCAAGACTGGCTGCGCCGTCCTCGTGTACGCCTATAAAGCTGCACAATGCTTTCACGATAATGTCCTTCCGGCTTCCGCCAGTTTGTTGCCGTCGAAATCGCAGACCAGCACCGCGATGTCAAAGCGGCCCGGATAACGGCTTTCAAGTGTCTCGATGACCCGTTTCGCCAATTCAACGTGAAATTCGTATTCCAGGCCCAATTGTTCCATGCACTCGCTGGCGTAGCGGGCGGTTTCCTGCCCGGCTATGGTTAGACAAACCTCTTCGGGTGCGCCGATAGCTCTGGCGATATCCGCCACCAGTTCCACATTGACCGGATTGCGACCGGCGTGGGTAATGGTCTCTCCCTGCGCCATTTTGGTCAGCTTGCCGACCATGCCGCCGATGATAATCTGCCGAATACCGCATTGATCGGCGGCATCCAGGGCCGGTGTTAAAAAATCGCCCATTTGCACGAAACAGCTTTCGTCCAGATGAGCTAATTCCCGCATCACAAATTTTTCGGTACGCCCACCGGTGGTCAGCACCACGGTGTTTTGTCCCTGCCGGGCGGCAACTTCGACGCCTTGCACGACACTGGCCCGAAATGCCGCTGTCGAATAAGGATGAACGATGCCGGTGGTACCCAGAATCGAAATGCCGCCCAGGATGCCGAGACGGTAGTTCAGGGTTTTCTTAGCCATGTCTTCGCCGCCCGGCACGGAGAGGGTGACCTGAACCCCACGCCCGCGTAACTGTTCGGCAGCGGCCAGCCGGATATTCTCTTCGATATTCCGGCGCGGGACCGGGTTAATCGCCGGCCCGCCCACTTCCAGGCCCAAGCCGGGCCGCGTAATTAAACCGATGCCTGCCCCACCCTGCAATTGCACGGTATCGGCCCGATCTATCCAGATGACATCGGCGGTGAGTCTGGCGTGATGGGTGCAATCCGGATCGTCGCCGGCATCTTTTTCAACCACGGCATGCGCCGAACCATCGCGGCAATAGCCTTCTTCCACCTTAAAATTTACCAGTTGCCCATTCGGCAGCAGGCATTCGACCCGATCCGGAACCTGACCGCTCACTAAGCCTTGCATGGCGGCGCGGGCCGCCGCCGCCGAACAAGCGCCTGTCGTATAGCCTTTGCGCGTGCCTTTCGGTTTTTTTTCAGGCATCGGCATGAAATCAGCCGGATTTCTGCCGGCTTTCCGCCAGGCTTAACAAGGCATGCAGCGCTGCAACCACCAGGGTCGAACCGCCTTTACGGCCGCGGGTAATCATCCAGGGCGTATCAATTAAAGTGCTAAGCAGCTCTTTCGACTCGGCGGCTGAGACGAAACCGACCGGCATGCCGACAATCAGGGCCGGTTTTACCTGTTCTTCCCGGATCAGGCGCAACACTTCCAGCAAAGCAGTGGGGGCATTGCCCACAGCCACGATGCCGCCATTCAGCAAACCCAGTTGATGAGCTTTGCGCATGGCTTGCACCGCGCGCGTGCTGTTAACCTGGCGCGCCGCTTCGATCACATCGCTGTCCGCGATAAATTGATGGGTTTTGATGCCGAAATGCCCCAAACGCGGCTGCGACAAACCCACGCAAATCATTTCCACATCGGCAACGATGGGCGCGCCCGCCAGAATGGCCCGGATTCCGGCTGCAACGGCCGTTTCGGAAAATTCGGTGAGACCGTTAAACTCGAAATCGGCTGTGGCGTGTATCATGCGCCGGACGATCTGCCATTGCTCTTCCCGATAAGAGTGGCTGCCGACCTCACGATCGACGATGGCAAAAGAGTCGTGTTCGATCTGTTGCCCGGCCTGGGTTAATTGCTCGGTTTTAATATTGCTGGTCATGATGCTCTAACAATGGTGATGGTGTTCATGCTGCATAGCTTGTTCGCGATATTGGCAGCCGTCGCATTCCAGCATTTTCGGAGCCAGCGGATCGTCGGCTTCCGCCACGCGCTGATCCAAAAGCTTGAAAACCCCGGCATCGAAACCGAAATAACTGCCGCAGACAATGGCGATGTGCGGATACTGGCTTTGCAGGCGTTTTACCTGCAAGGCAATGCGCTCAATCAGCAAACCGGTAAACAGATAATAAGGCAAAATAACGATTTGGGTCATGCCTAACCGCACTTGGCGCTGTACCACAGTTTCCAGGCGCGGATGGGTAATGCCGGTAAAAGCGATATCGATCAGTTCATGATCCGTGTCCTCGTAAAGCCAGCGGGCCAGTTTTGCCAATTCGCCGTTGGCGACTCGGTCCGACGAACCGCGTCCCAAAATGATCACGCCGGTATTTTTGGGGTCCGGCATCGCCAGCTTTTGCATCACGCTTTTTAAACTGCTTTTCAGTATTTTTAATATATCCTGATTAGCGCCGATATGCGGTGCATAGATAAATTCGACCTGCGGAAACCGCTCGCGAGCCTCGGCAATATGCTCGGGAATTTCCGCCTTCACATGCCCGGCAGCGCTCAGGATCAGCGGAATCACAATCACCCTGTCGGCGCCTTGCGCAGCTTTTTGCAGGCCTTCCGGCAATAGGACATCCGCCAATTCGATGTAACACAAGGCAATCCGCCAATCCGGATGCTGTGCTTGCCATTGCTGTTGAAAGACGAGTATCTCGTCATTGCCGGCCTGATTACGCGAGCCGTGACCGACGAGCAGAATAGTGGTTGTCATGGTTGTTCCTCAGTAATTGGGCGCTCGGCGCGGCGGAAACGATGGGTAAAACTCGCGTCGTAGAGTTTGGATTTTTTGAGACTGGGCCAGTGGCGGGCGCCCAGCGCAGGGCTAACGATTATCATGGCCTGACTATTGATTTTAGCGGCGCGGCATTTTTCGCGAATATCGGACAACGTCCCACGAATAATCTGTTGCTCCTCCGGCCAACTGGCTTTATGCACCACCAGCACCGGCGCATCGTCAGTCCAACCTGCGGCTTTCAACTCGCGTTCGATGCTAGACAATAAGGTAATCGATAAAAACAGGCATAGGGTTGTGTGATGACTGGCCAGCGCTTGCAGGGATTCGCCTTCCGGCATCGGCGTACGGCCTTCGACGCGGGTCAGAATCACAGTCTGAGTCACTTCCGGCAAAGTCAGGCTCTCTACGGCGCAAGCCATAGCGGCAAACGCCGATGATACTCCCGGCACCACCTCCACCGCGATGCCGGCCTTATCCAAAGGTTGCACCATTTCGATCAAAGCGCCGTACAGCCCCGGATCGCCGGTTTGCAATCGGATCACGACTTTTCCGGGCTGGGCTTGTTCGATCAGCCAAGCCGTAATCTGCTCCAGCGTCATATCCTTCGAGTCGCTGATCAAGCAATGCTTCGGCGCCCATTGCGTTGCCGCCGCCTGAACCAGCGAGCCTGCAAACAAAATCGCATCGGCTCCGGCGATCAGATCCCGGCCCTTGACGGTAATTAAATCGGGATCGCCCGGCCCGGCACCGACAAACCAAATCTTTGCGCCAGTCTGATTATTCATAGGAAAAACCCTGCCGCAAGTTGCGGATTGAAAGAAAAATAGTTGTGTAAATAGGAAGCCTGCAAGCGTCCGGCTCGGAAAAAACCTTCGCCACGGTTACGGTTGCGTTGCGGAATTGAGAGGGTTAATGGTTCCATAGTCGTTTCAAGCAGGGAATGGTGAAAACTGTGTCCGCGAATCTCTCCCTCCTGCAACTGTAAGCTGTGCATGCCGAGATTGACTAGTCCGGATTGCATGCGGGCGTTGCCGGGCATTAACCCAACCATGGCGGCATCATGGCCGTCCCGGTCAGCTAGGCCATCCAGTAAATATAGAAAGCCGCCGCATTCGGCGTAAATCGGTTTCCCAGCTTGATGATGCGTCTGCAAGGCTTGTTTCATGGCTTGATTATCGGACAAGGCCTGCAAATGCAATTCCGGGTAACCGCCGGGTAGATAAAGGCTGTCCGCTTCCGGCAAAGATTGGTCGGCCAACGGTGAAAAAAATCGCAGTTCGGCGCCCATCGCTTCCAGGCAATCGAGATTGGCTTGATAAAGGAATGAGAACGCGGCATCGCGGGCGACGGCAATCCGTTTACCTGCCAGCAGTTGCGGCAAGGGCTTAGATTCAATAAACTCAAAAGCAACGGGTTCCGGTAATCGGCAAGGTGTAAAGCTGCTCAATAATTCGGCTGCTCGCGTCAAGCGTTCTTGCAGATCGCCGATTTCAGCGGCCTGATGCAAACCCAAGTGCCGCGACGGCAATCCAATCGCCTCGTCTTTCGGCATCGCCGCCAGCAATGGCATAGTGTCCGGCAACGATTCTTCGAGTAATTTGGCGTGGCCTAAGCTACCGACTTTATTGGCTATCACGCCGGCAAACGGCAGTTGCGGACGATAGTTTGCCAAACCGTAAGCTATTGCGGCAAAGGTTTGCGCCATGCCTTGGGCATCGATCACGGCGGCCACCGGCACGCCGATAGTTTGAACCAGATCCGCGCTGCTGGCGCTGCCGTCAAACAGGCCCATTACGCCTTCAATCAAAATGACATCCGCATCGATGGCCGCTCGATACAATAACTCACGGCAATGGGATTCGCCCATCATCCACAAATCCAGTTGATAGACCGGCTGCGCCGAAGCAAAGCCGAGAATTTGCGGATCGATAAAATCGGGGCCGGTCTTAAACACGCGTACCTTGCGGTTTTGCAGGCGATGATAAAAAGCCATCGCGGCGGTCACGGTGGTTTTGCCTTGTCCTGAAGCCGGGGCGCTGATCAGCATTGCCGGGCAATGCCGAGCCGGAGAAGAAACCGTCATGCTTTAAAGTTTAATTTTGGCAACAGCCAGCCCGAAAAAGCGCCGAGGGCCAGCCAAAACAGACCGTTAGTCATCACCGACATCCAGATAAAACGCTGCTGTAAGGCTGCGGGCGCGGTTGAGCGGATGATATCGGGATGAGGCGCCCCAACTAAATGCGGCACGCCAATCAAAAGCACGCCGGCCAGTTGCAGCCAAAGATTTTTACTGAAAAAAACCCCGAACAAGCCGATTGCTGTTGCAACCGAGGTAAACAGCCACCACGCCTGCCGATTCTGCAAAGCCGCGCTGTCAGTCCCCGGCAGTTCCGGCGGCAAGCCTAGCGCAGGGGCGGCAAAGAACACCAGATAACCGGCTGCCGCCCACAGCAATCCCTGTAAGTATCCGTAATTGCCACGCCAATACATCGCACTACTCAGCAACAAAGCAAAACCGAAACCGGTCAGACAATTAAACAGCATGGTAAAGGCAATGCGTTGCGCGCCCTCTTCGGGCTGCCAGTCATGAGCCTGGCCGGCAACAGGTGTTTCAAAGCGTTCCGCAGCTAGAATCAAGGGCTTAATCTGATAATGTTGCAGCAGGCTTAGGAAAAGGCCGGCCAACATACCGATCAACAGAGCAGCGACTACCAGCCTGCGGAAATCGGCCATATTAATGGCAAGGAAAAGCGGCGCTATGTCTGCTGTCGTGAGCTGCGTTATGCAGAAAGTTGTTAGCGTCCTGCCCGAAACCGACGCCTAAAATGACCGTCAATCCCAATAAAATGGCGCTTAAGCCGGGCAAGAATTTGGGGGAAGAGATTACAGCGGATGCAGCGATTGTTTTCATGGTTGTCGATCCCGGTTCCGGTTAATAAATAACAGCGCAGAACGACAAGCCTTAAGCCAACGTTTGACAGATCGCCCTCCGCAATACTGCTGTTACATTTTCAGGCCTGTCTCCGGGCTCGCGATAACCATCGCCTACCGTTGCGGGGGCAGCGCCGGCATTTAACCGGCTTCCAGTTTCACCCGCCAATGCGGGAACCTTTAAACTTAAAGTTATTGTATGTCCGGGAGGTAATGCGGTCAACTTAAATTCTTACCCTATCAATGCTCATTGATAGCGTTCGATCTACTCGAGCAAGGCCGATTTAGGCTGCCGTCTGATGAAAAACGCGAATCCTTGGCGCAATTGTTTCGCGTATGGTACGAGTCGCAACACGCATGTCATACTCGCTTTGCAGATTTAGCCAAAATCGAGGTTCCATGCTGAAAAACAAGCCAAGCCGTAAGGCCGTATCCGCAGTGATTGGACGATTCCCATGTACTAACTCACTGATGCGGCTGGGCGAAACATCAATATCAGCCGCAAGCTGACGGGCGGAAATCCCCATCGGCTTCATAAAGTCCTCCAGCAAGATTTCCCCAGGGTGTATTTCATCAAGTAGTTCAATCATGTTTACTCCTAGTGGTAATCGACAATTTCAACTTGGTGGGCGCCATCTTCGCGCCATACAAAACACATTCGCCATTGGTCGTTGATGCGGATGCTATGTTGCCCACTACGGTCGCCTTTCAATGGTTCGAGCCTGTTTCCTGGCGGAATCTGTAAGCTGGCTAATTCGGTAGCCGCATGTAGTTGCAAAAGCTTTCGTCGAGCCACACGTTCAATGTTCTTGAACCTTGGCACAACCCGGCTATGGAAAAGTGCCTCGGTATCGAGACAAGTGAACGAGTGAATCATATTCTATATAATATTCCGCGGTACAGAATCTGTAAAGCGGAAATTCTTGTGTCGGTATCTCGGAAACCATCGTCTTTGGGAGATTCACACCAGTTCTTCTGACTTGCGACAAGTCAGGCTGTTACGTTTCTAAAAACCATCTTTTGAAACCAAGCCTCCGAATCTGTGCCAAAATCAGACGCTCAAAGAAATTGCTCCAACAAGCCAAAACTCGCATTGAAAAAGCTGTGCAGGCATGAAAAAAATCACCCTCCATGAAAACAGGCGGTTTCCGGTCTATCAGGCCGAGGACAGCCAAATCAAAATTGATATTTACCAAGTCGTATTGAAATGCCATGTATCTTCTATGCCAAGTTCAATGAGTAAATGACGTACCTTAAACAAGCGTTTTTTAAGATTAATATCATAGGGATCATATAAAAAACCGGCAATGTTACCGCTATGCGCGACTTGCAGACCGCACGCTCCGGTTTCGTTCTGAATCTCCACTAACGCATCAAAATTGGGCTTTGGCAAAATCCGTTGGTTTATTCGTGCACTGGCCGTCGCCACCTTACCGACAACCTGAATTGACTGTAAGCTAACCGCCTTTCTTAAATCCTCAAGCAAAAACCGGAACACTTCCAGTTCTTCCAGCTCATATTCTGGCAAAGGCAATGCCAATGTTGACACTCCGCGCTCAGCACCGGTCGAGTTAAAACCGACAACATAAGCTGGAGGCAACTGCTTACATAGATGTTCCATGACAATGCCTTCCCTTTGCAGATACACCACGGCTTGCTCGCCATACATGCTCGGGTCGCAGGCGAGCTCGGCCTTAACGGCAATAGAGGAAATTTCATAAGGCTTGAGACTTCGCTGGAAAGCACAGGCAACGGCTCTGATTGTCGCGACCACATCACTGGTCGATGAACCGAAACCCAATTCAGGCAAAGCGTCGGAATGAATCTCCAGCCTTCCGCCAAAGCCTTCGATACCGAAATACGCTAAGGTTAGGGATGCAGCCTGGCGGGACTTTAATTTCCAGACCGGTTCTACGACAAGATCGCAATTTCGGGCCAGAACGAATTTCGCATAAGAGTTGATTCCAGCCCAAGGCAAGGTGACGAGAAAACGTCTGGTTCCATTTAAAGGATGCTCGACAGCGCCTTGAAGGACTTCACCATGATGTCCGATAGCCACGCCGGTACCGGCATTTAACGGTTGAGCGTGGCATGATTTGCCTCTGTAACGAGGTTTAAGCCCCTGTTGTGGAGAATATTTATCGAGTATCACTACTTGTCAGCTGTTATCGCGGATGATTAGCGATATTTTCACACAGCCGGAAAATATTTTGATTTTTTCCATGAAATCGACGGCAAACATCCGCCAAAATCAGAATCGTTTCGCTGAACGGACAGCGTAATTGTCGCCGAAAAGACCGGAATCCATCATGAAGAAGCTTTCATCACCCCTTCGAATGAAAGGCACTCCAATATACCAGGGATGCGTAGGATGATGACGATAGAAGGCGCATCAATCGCGATCCTATCCAAAAAACGTGGCTTTCATAGTAACAGTTGAAGCGATAAAATATAATCAGACCAAAATCAAATTGTTGATGAACTTTGGCTTAGCGATATTCCTGTGTTTTTTGTTTTTTCTCAAGCTAAGGAAATATGTCTATTACTTGGGCTTTTTTGAAATTTTGTATTAACAGGGGAAATACCATGGATGCAGTCATTGAAAAAAGCCATTCTCAATAAGCTTCATACCCTTGACGACCATCGATTGGCTGAGGTGTTGGATTTCATTGAGTTTATCGCGCGCCGGGATAAACACACACCGGCAGTTGAATCATCGGCTGTGCGGTCGTTAAGGGGAAAATACCGCAACCTCATGTCCTCTAGTGAATCGTTCGCTAATCGCAAAGCAGAAGAAATAAATCTTGAAAATGAGCGTTTTGCCGCACTCGACGGCGATTCCTAATGGAAAGCCATGTCTTAGACTCCTGTGCTTTGATAACCTATTTTCGTGATGAGCCTGGGGGAGAAATACTGGAAGCGCTTTTTACTAAAGCCCCAAAGGTTAAATTCTGGTTACATGCTATCAACTTGGGCGAGGTGTATTACGACACCTTACGTACTTCCGGGTCAGAATTTGCAGACCAGCTATTTGATCAAGAATTTTTGTAACTATTCAGCGTGTTCGCGGCGGCGGGGACGGACGCCATCGTTCCCACACTCCGGCGTGGGAATGCATCCCCGGACGCTCTGCGTCTTCTTGATGTCCAATGGGGAGGAGATACGCGATTCAGCAATTGCGGGTGATTTTTCGCTGAATAGTTACAATAATTATTAGTCAATTAATCCGATTTTTTCTTTATTTTACACTGTCCCCGCTTTTTATGGCCGTTAAGCCGGGTCAAGTTCAATCCTTACCTTTTTACCTAGAGCGGCGGCGGCACTCACCAGCGTTGTAAGGGTTAGGCTGGTATCCTCTTCATCAAGCAATCGATTGAGCGCCGCCCTGCTAGTGTGCATTTTTTTAGCCATCGCCGTTTTGTTAAGATTAAGATCATCCATGCCCTTTTGAATTTGCCAAGCTATAACCCTTTTTGTTGCGGTGGCTGTTACTTCTTCAAAGATTCCCTCTTCAACAAGAAAATCATCAAAGCTGCTGCCGATATATGGATTATGGTCGTTTTTACTCATTTTTCCCCCTTAACAATCTTCAATCTTTTTTTGGCTACATCAAGTTCCGGTTTAGGCGTCTTTTGTGCTTTTTTGATAAAGCCATGTAGCAGCACCATTTCTTCGTTGATTATCACAAATAGAACGCGTGCAATACGATTATCAAGCTTGCTTCTAACTTCCCAAATATCGCCTTCAATGTGATCGACTACCGGCATACCAATCGGCCAACCAAATTGAACCGTTCTAATGTCTTCACCTAGAGTCTTTCTATCCAGTGCTGATAAATCATCTTTTAGCCAGTCTCTAACCGGTTCTCTGCCTGATTCACTTGCAAAAAATCTAATTGATAGTAAAGGTTTCATTTTTGCAGTGTACCAAAATCAGTACACAATGAAAAGCCAGTTTTTTCCAAATTTTACAATGAAAAAATTCATGGAATTTGCGGTTTTTTTGGTGTGCGTACTTGGGTAAACCAGAATTGGTCAAAATTACATACCATTGAATTACAACAAAAACAAACAATATTAAAGCAATATACCCGACAGTTTATCCAACAAGCCATGACTGCCAACAACCGGGATTTATCCCTTCGGCAAATAACGATTCAAACGAATAACAAAAGTCGTTCCGACACCCGTTTCTGTTTCAAAACCGATTGTGCCGCCATGTTGCTCCTGTATGATGCGATAAGCGATATTCAGACCCTGGCCGCTGCCTCTGCCGACTTCCTTGGTGGTAAAAAACGGATCGAAAATGTGATCGCGTATGCCTTCGGGAATACCGGCGCCGGTATCGCCGATCCGTATTTCAACGCCGCCTTCTGTCGGCTTGGTGATCACAGTGATCTTGCCGCGTCCTTTAGGCGCATCTTCAATAGCATGGGAGGCGTTGATAATGATGTTTAAAAATACCTGATTCAATTCCCCTGGATAACACTCGATGACCGGAATATCGCCGAATTGCGTGATCACGTCGGCCACATTTTTATAACTGTTTTGCGCAACCAGCAAGGTATTTTCCAGTGCCAGATTCAAATTGATGTTGGCAATCGGACTAGAGCCCATATGGGAAAAACCTTTCATAGCCTGAACGATCCGCACAATTTGCGACATTCCTTGCAACGATTGTTCTATCGCCATAGGCGCATCTTCCAGGATAAACTCCAGATCTTCCTTTCTTTCCAGTTCCGTGATTTGTTGCAGCAAATCGGGCTGCCCATGTTGATTCAGCACCACGCGATAAAACTCCAGCAAGCGGGTAATTCCGCTAAAAAAATCACCGATCGCTTTGATGTTGTCGCCGACATATTGTGCCGGGGTGTTTATTTCGTGAGCAATGCCTGCTGCCAATTGACCTACCGCCGCCAATTTTTCGGATTGCAAAAGATTTCTATTGGCCTCCTCAATGGCCTGAGTTCGCTCCTTGATTTGCGCCTCCATAAATTTCATCACGTTTTGCGACTGTTTATTGAGCTGCCACTTGCGTAATAAGGCATTCACAATCTGGCGTAATTCCAGGGAACTGAAAGGCTTTTGTAAAATCAGCAGTTGATCGCTTTCCCCCAAGGTATTAACGATTTGCTGCCAATTCAAATTAGAGTCGGCACTACACAAAACCACATGTAGATCAGCATCCATATGCCAAAGCTCGCTTATCAGGTTCAAGCCGCTGCCGTCTTCAAGCTGGCTTTCGACAAAGACCAGATGGTAAGGCGAATCCTCGGCTAGCCGGTTACGGATTTTTTCAGCCGCCGAAGCACAATTGCTGCAACCGTGAATCAAATACGATAAATTCTCTGACGCCATAACTAGGCTTGCATCGGCAGAGCCGTTGAACATCTCGTCCAACTGTTCGCGTAATTGCGGGTCCGGATCGATCACCAGAATGGCGGATGTCTCTTCGACTTCAAAAAACATGACAAGTAACCTTCTCTCTAAGGGCTTTTAGATGACATCTGCGTATTGTTCGGCAATTCGGTAAAATTCTTCTTCAATGCTTAAAAATGCCGTCACCATATCCGGGTCGAAGTGGCTGCCGTTGCCCTCGACAATAATGGCCTTGGCCTTTTCGCGCGGAAAAGGCGGTTTATAGATGCGCCGGCAGGTCAATGCATCGTAGACATCGACCAGAGCCAGAATCCTGGCTGCCAGCGGTATATTTTCACCAACAAGGCCCAGCGGATAACCGCTGCCATTCCATTTTTCATGGTGGCCGTATGCGACATCCATCCCGCACTTAATAAAACCCTGCGATGGGTAGTTTTCATACAAAGTTCGCAAAGTATCCCCGCCGATGGCTGCATGGGTTTTCATAATTTCAAATTCTGCAGGTTCCAAGCGACCGGGTTTTTTGAGAATTGCATCGGGAATACCGACTTTGCCTATATCGTGCAACGGTGACGAACGCGCCAGATCTTTGCTGAATTCCAGGGTGACAATGCCGCGATATTTATCGGTGTCGGCCAAAACCCGGCAAATCAGTTCGCAATATTTTTTCAGCCGCTCCAAATGCGCGCCGGTTTCCGGGTCGCGATATTCGGATAATTTTGCCAATGCCGTGATAATGGCATCTTGGGCTTCGTCAGAAGCCTCCCGATGCCATAAGCTTTGTAACGCAGTTGCCGTCACATCGGCCATACCGGTTAAAGCTTCCAGAACATCCGGTTTCACTTCAAACTGAGAGCCTGCCAAATTTAAAAGCCCCAGCACGCCTTGTTTGCTCTGGAGCGGCACTGACATTAAAGGCTCGCCGGCAAAAAGCGAACGGTCGAAAGCACTGATTGCACAAGAGCTTTCATGATTGCACAACCAGATTTGATTGTTATTCAGCGTATTGGCAACCAATCCTGCCGGGCAATTTTTGCTTTCAAAACTTTGGAAAGCCGATTGATGAGGATAATGGCAAGCAAATTGCCCATCCTGAAGTGGACTAAGCCATAAAGTAATATCTTTGCGCATAGTCAACTCGGCCATAGTATCGATCAGCGTATCGATAAGAGCAGTCGAACTCGTTGATTTGCGCCATTTGTGCTGCATAGCGGTATTGCATTTGCAGTGCCAGCGTTTTCTTTTCGACTAATGATTCGAGATCGTTATTTAACTGATAGAGTTGCCGGTTGGCTTCTTGCAACTGACGTTGCAAAATCTGCTCGGACATTCGCAGACGGTATTGTTCCAGACCGTCGCTCAAGGTTTCCAGCAAAATTTCCTTTGGACAGGGTTTGTTTAGAAACCGTGAAATATGGGCGTTATGCAAGGCGTTAATGGCGACATCCAGCTCGGCGCGGCCGGTCAGCATCACCAGTACAGTCTGCGGATAAAGTTGATAGACCTGATGAAGAAAAACAATGCCATCCATGCCCGGCATGTTGTAATCCGATACTACTACCGCGAACGGCCCTTGTTTCTCCAGCATCGACAGACCGGCGGCACCGCCTTCGGCTATACTGATATCGAGATCCCGCCGCAATTGGCGTTTCACGCCTTCCAACAAGAGTACTTCATCATCGACAAACAGAATTTTTTGGCTAATTCCGGTAACTGATTCGTTCATCTGCGCTCCAGGGCTTGCATTACTTTAGGGAGATCGAGTTCAAACAATGAAATATCGTCGCTTTGCGCAAACCCTTGCCGATGACTGCGCAACCGGGACATGACAAACGATACCCGGCTGCTGCCTGCCGGTGTTTCCAGGATCGCCGTTTTTAAACTCTGTTCGCCGAATTGAGTTTCGTCAACGCCGGCCTGCTCGATAACGCCATCGCTATAAACGAATAGCGAATGAGCTGTACCGATGGGATAGTGCCTCGACGTGCCGTTGAATTCCTGCTCGGCGAGCACGCCCAGCGGCAAATTGTTGGAGGATAAGGTATTCAGTATGTTTCCGTTTACATCCAGGAGATAGGCATCAGGCAAACCGCCATGCCAGACACTGAAGCCGTCTGCGCCTCTATCCAATTTGATCAGCAAGGCTGCGCAAAACAAGCCTATGGGAAGCTTGCGGCACATTTTGATATTGATATGCTGGGCCAGTTCTTCAATGCCGGGACTGGCTCCAGCCATTTCTTCAAACAATTCGGATACCAATAAAACCGCCAGTGCCGATTGCAATCCATGCCCGGTGAGGTCGCCCAGCATCAGATAAAAACTCTGCCCGTCTTCGCTGGTGTGGGACAGGATAAAATCGCCGCCGACGGTTTCCTTTGCAGCAATGAAATAGTCCACGCCTTCCGGCATGCTATCCTGTTGTAAAATCACTTTGCTGTAAATAGTTTTAGCCATCTCCAATTCATGTTCCAGCAGAAGTTTTTTTTGATCCAGCCTGGCGATGAGTTCAGTCAATTGCCGGTTTTTTTGCTCAAGTTCCAGAGCAAGGCTTTGTTTGTCTTTGATAAGGTGGTATTGATTTAAGGCGTCGTTGACTACTTTAGCAATCACATCGGTAGAAGACGGCTTGGGCAAATAGCGGAAAATATCCGCTTCGTTGATGGCTTTAATCGCCACATTCAGGTCGATGTTGCCGGTCAGCATGACTTGCACGGTATCCGGCGAAAGAGTCCGCACCTGCTTGAGCAGTTCTATACCGGTTAGGCCCGGCATATTGTAATCGGAAAGGATTACCGCAAATGGGCCGTGCTCGCGAATCGCCTGCAATGCCTGCTCACCGTTAATGGCGGTATAAAGTTGATACTTTCTACCGAGAGTACGGTTAAAGAGATGCAAAATATTCTGTTCATCATCGACGCAGAGTATTTTGTCGTTAGAGTAATCAGCCATCTTAATCCTGAAAAGATATCGGGTTTGATCCTAATTTAAGTTATGGTGCTTCAGTACTTTTTCGGCCAGCAATTGCCAATCCGGTAGCCGGTCAAGTTTATTAATGCGTTGTAAATATCCGGGATCAAGATTGATCTCGAACAAACGATCATAGCCATCCATTACCGAAGGCCTTAATAAACTGGCGGCAACATGCACGGCAGTTAGTGCGTTGATGCCGTCGTAATCGGACTCGTTAGGATTTTTTTGCAACAAAATAGCTTCAATAATGCGGGGCGGTATTTTCCACAGGCTCAACACATAGGCGGCGGCTTCGCTACGGGAAAAACCGAAAACCAGCGTTTCTAACTCGGATACCGGTGTTTGCGTGGTTTTAATTAGCTCCATTAACTCGTCAAGCTTACCGCCGCCACGCGACATAAAAATAAGCAGGCCCATATTATGCAACAACCCGCCAAGATAAGCTTGATGCGGCCTATCTTCCGGCTGTTGTTCCGATAATGAAATCAACAAGGCCAGATCGGAGGTTCTTGCCGCATCCTGCCATAGGTATTCCATATAGCGTTCCATTTTGGGATTGTCCACAGGAAAAGCAGTTTTTACATGTACCGACAGCACCAGATTATGCAATTTTTTGACGCCGATCAAATTGATGGCCTCGCTGAGATCGGAGATTTTCCGATTTATACCAAAATACGGGGAGTTGACCAGTTGCAATAATTTGGCCGATAACACCATGTCGCGGGAAAAAATGCCGGCAATATCCTGGCTTGTCGTGGTTTCCTTTGCAATGGCGGCAGTCAGTTCGTGATAGATTTTCGGCAGACTCGGCAGCCGATTAATGTCGCCGATACCGGCAATGATACGTGGATTACTGACGCAGTTCTGAATTTTAAACACCTGAGTTATCACTTCCCGCAACATTTCCGCACTGCAAGGTTTACTGAGATATTGATGGGCGACTTCAAGGCAGCTTTTTAGCGTTTCTTCATCTGCATAACCGCTGAGGATCATACGCACAGTGGCAGGATATTGCTTGCTGACGATTTTCAATAGTTCATCCCCGCGCATCACCGGCATGATCATATCGCTGACGATCAGGTCTATCGGCTGTTGTGTCATCAGCTCCAATGCCTGCTTGCCGTTACCGGCAAAAAATAATTGCCACTCATTGCGATAAGGACGAAGTTGACGCGTTATGCCGCTGACGACATTCTCGTTATCATCGACGAACAAGATGTTTTTTTTCTGCATGGTCTTTATGTCTGCTCATCGGTGGAGATCGGCAACTGAATATGGAAAGTTGTACCGATCCCAACGGACGATTCGAAAAACAGTTTACCCAGGTGTTTTTCAACAATGATGCTGTGCGCCAAGCTCAAGCCTTGCCCGGTACCTTTTCCAACCGCTTTGGTGGTAAAAAACAGGTTGAAGACTTTTTCTTGAACTTCAGCCGGTATACCGGCGCCGTTATCTGCAATTAAGATTTCTATATGGTTGCCGTCCAGTTTGCGGGTGACAATCCGTATGATCCCCTTGCCGGTATGTTTCTCTTCGATAGCATGGGTAGCGTTAATGATCAGGTTGAGAAAGACCTGATTCAATTCGTTGGCGTAGCATTCGATAGCGCCGACATCAGCCGCAAAATCCGTTTCGATTTCAGCGATGTATTTATAGTTATTGCGAGTAATGGTCAATGCGCTGCTCAACGCTTGATGAAGGTTGATGCTTTGCTTGGTCTGGCTGGATTCGACATGCGAAAAAGTTTTCATGGCCTTGACGATTTCCGCGACTCGTTCCACGCCTTCCTGTGCCTGTTTGATGGCTTTAGGGCTGTCCTCCAGAATAAACTGCAAATCGTGCCGGTCTATCAATTCATCGAGTTCGCCTATAATGGCTTCATCATTGCTTAGCAAGACTTTAAGCTCGGTTTGGAAAGCAACGATATCGGAGAAGTTGTCGCGCAAAGCCGAAAGATTATCGCCAATGTATTGTATAGGCGTGTTAATTTCATGGGCTACACCCGAAGCCAACTGGCCGATCGCCTCCAGTTTTTGGGCCTGAACAAGTTGAGTTTGCAAGATTTTAGTTTCGCTGATGTCATCGATCACACTGGAAAAAAATAATTGGCCATCAATAGCCATGGGATTGACCCTTAAAAAGATCGGGAAAATTTCACCGTTTTTACGTTTAGCTTCCAACTCGCGGCGTTTGCCGAGGATGGTGGATTCATGGGTTACCATAAACCGCCGCAGATATTCATCGTGTTGCGCAGCCATAGAAGCCGGCATTAGTTTCCCAACATTTTCGCCGATGATCTCGCTGATGCTGTAACCGAAAATTCGCTCTGCTGCCTGATTGAAACTAATAATCGAACCCTTCTTATCTATTGTAATAATGGCGCTGGCGGCCGTATCAAGAATGGTATTAAGTTGTGTAGTCCGCTGTTGCAGGTTTTCCATTTCACGTTTCAAAAACAAACCGGTTTTGCCGATGAACGTACCGAAGAACAGCAACACGATCGGAACAGACCATAACAAGATCAGACGATTACTCTTATAGTTTCATGGTTTGTGGTGATACCCTGCTGAAGCTCAACATCCAGTTGCGTAGAAAGACTATTTAAATCCTCATTGAGTTTGGCAATGTCCGCATCCAAATGCTCCATGGACAAATTACCGGCGTCTATACCCCGCTTAATGAAATCCCAAGCCATATTCACTCCGTTGGCGTGGGTGATGAAAAGTTGCTGCTGTAGTTGCCTGCATAAATCAAGGAGAGCGGGTCTTATTTTCCCTAATTCCTCAAGACCCGTTTCCGCAGCTTGTAGATGGCTGGCAGCCTCCTGAAATCCGGCTTGCCGATGCGTGGCGCCGACATCGGTCAGGAACTGCTGGATCTGTATGGTGTGAAATTGAATATCTTTAATTAAGACAACACTATTTTGTTGTACGGCAAGCTTGGATTCTACCGTCTCTATATGATTGAAACCATTCCAGAGCAAAGCGGCAAACACTGAACAGGCAACCACCAGGATTGCGTATATTGTGATAAAAAAACTTTTAATGGTTGATTCATTAAACATTGGATGCACAAACAGTCGGCCCCCTACTTTCGTAATAAAAGTATATCAGCTAAACTCAACCTTGAATGTTTATCAGCGATCAGCGCAAGTAAATAAACAAGTGTTTTATCACATTTTTAATTATTTATTTTGGATCAAAAAATGCATAAAAAATGATAACTATTCAGGCATTCACGGCGGCGGGGATAGACGCCATCGTTCCCAGGCTCCGGCGTGGGAATGCATCCCTGGACGCTCTGCGTCTTCTTGATGCTCAATGGGCAGGAGATAGGTGATACAGCAACAGCGGGGTATGTCCATTACTATTTCTTATGTTCCTCAATGAATTTATCATTGCTGCTGACCCACCCTGACTTGCACTTGCGATACATACTCATCGGCAAGCCTCTCGGCCTGCTCGGGGGTATTGCCGTACGTCATGACATAGCCGATGCGATCAGCATTTTGATAGGGGTATGCAACAGTATCTCCCGGTTTTTTTAGAATATCGACGTAGCGAATATTCGGGTCCGAGAAATTAGGCAACAGGACTTCTTGCAGAATTCCGCTTACTTCGCTGACTATCCATCTGGATACAGCAAAACCATATCCAATTCTGTAAGGTAATTCCGATAAGGGTTTTCCAAGCTGCAGATTGATAATGTCCTCGTAAATGGACCGGCATAATGCCAGATTCAATAGCCGGGGAATGATACTGCCCACCAATCGCGGCTTGACCTTCGACCAGTAACGGACCTGCCTGAGACAGTAGAATTTCCGTGTGCGTCACTCCCTCATTAAAATCCAGTGCATCCAAGATTGAAAATACATAAGCCTGAATCTCCTTGGTTTCATAACGGTCGGATGGAAAACAACTGCCTTTGATGGCGCAGGAGGGGGCTGGATACATCAGTTTTTCATTGATACCCAGCAAGACATGCTTGCCATTCTGCGAAAGCGTATCGCAGCCGAGCATTTGACCGGCAAACTGATGTTCCTGCGGGAGTCGATCACTGCCATTTAGGCCGCGCTCAGTTTCTTTATTGCCGTCCTGCTCGCTAAAAACGGTCGGCTGGTACTGCGAGCCGAGATCACATGGCGCCCGCAAAGCCGGCAAGACCGCGCATTCTTCCCCGGTTCCGGGCTGTTTATCGTTAATGACAAAACAAATTTCCGATTGAGGTATGCCTTTATCCGCCAAAATCCTTCTTACCATGAATTTATCCTGCATGACCAGCGCCGTTTTCGGATTCAGGTAACGCAGGCTCAATCGTTCTGCTAATCTGGCAGCTTCGGCAACACGGAAATCTATCAAACATAATAAAGCATCGAAAGTATCCTCCCGGTGAATTTCAAGAGCCCTGTTTTCGAATCTGTCATAGTCAAAGGGTTTGATTTCGACAATTCGCTTTGCCTGACCGAGAAATTGTTTTAATGCACCATTTTTCAAATAGTGTTCGCTATCGGCCGTAAAGAATGAAATCTGATGACCTTGCGCCAAAGCTGTTTCGAAAAAATCGAAGTCGTTGCAGCCAGGAACTTCCAGCAAAAGTAAATGCGCCAAAAACATTTTCTCCAAGAAATAACGAAAAACAGAATCAGTTCAAAGTCAATATTAATTGCCGGCCAAAGCTCACTACAACTGGCATTAATTACAGTCGTCATGCCGGCATTTTCTAAATTGCAACCCTAAAAGCGTAAAGTCTTAATTATGATTGAATGTCTGATAATAAACCAAGCCTTATTGCACCGGTCATTTTTAATCGAAAAATGACCGGAAATTAATAATTACTGATAACTCGGTCACGTTTAATGCTTTGAATACGGCTTTTGAATTCATTTAATCCCAGTTGCAAATTGCCGAAGATTTACGGTGTGTTTTTCAATGAACGTTATTGCAAAACAAGCCATTATCCGATTTTATAAGCCGTATAATTGGCTTTTGGTGGTTATATGCAGTTTCCATGCCATGAAACAACTATTTTTTCCAGGCATTTCATCAACTGAGTGATAATGTTCGCTTTTTCTTATCGAAAAGCGTAATTTCGGTAGATATTCAACGACTAAAATTAGCGAGCCATCTCGAATTCGAATTTAATTGAATTATCCCTAAGCGCCGGTATTTCCTGACTTCAGGCAAATTTTCATCCGCCGGGGTTATGTAAAGCTTTCGTGAAGGGCCGTTTTCCAAAATAGCGGCAAGTATTTATTCGAGAGGATTTTTTTGACCTAGTGGTGCAAATAAACCGCTACCCCCGTTATTTGAACCGTTATTTTGCAGTAAAGTGAATGCCGGTAACGCCGAACCCCAGCCCAGCCCGACGCCTAAGCCGAGCTGGGGCTCGGCATCATTCCCGGCATATCGAATTTAAGTGCGCGTTGAATCGAGGAGGGGTGGTATAAGCTTTGCTCTATCCTGACCTATGAGAAAACCTATCGGAATTATTTTAGCCCACGCTGCTTTGCTGTTTGCCGGTTCACCGCAATACTCATACCATTCGCCGGCGGAAGGCTTATTCTAGCTATGGCCTTCACAAATACGTTAATACGTTCGCCATCGTTCCCACGCTCCGGCGTGGGAATGCATCCCTAGACGCTCTGCGTCTTCTTGATGTGAAAGGGCTAGGGATACGCGACCAGCAATTGCGGATGAGTTTACGCTGAATAGCTACGATTATTCTAGCTATGGCTATGGCCTTCACAAATACGTTTTTGCCGTTGTTCGTTGGCATGTTCAAGCTTGGCAAATACTCTAAGAATATCCGTAGCCGACAGGATACCAACCAGTTTGTCTTTATCAAGGACAGGTAGAGCGCCTATTCTATGCTCCGCCATCATGGAGGCTGCTTCCGAAGCCATGGTATCCGGTGTTACCGTGTAAACGCCACGGTGCATGATATGCACGACCTTTTGCGAAACGATGTGAAGTTGCGTGTTGTCTAGATTGGCTTCGACCGCTTTGGAATTACTTTTTGGCCCTAGCGCTTTATACAAGTCGCGATCAGAAACGATACCCACCAGCTTTCCTTTTTCCACTACCGGCAGATGGCGAATTTTTTCGTAATGAATCAAGAAAAAGACCCGGTCAATCAGATCATGTGGTTCGACTGTAAATACTTTGGTGGTCATTAATTCCGCAACACGCATGCCTATCTCCTACTGTAAAACCTTAAAATTATATGTGATTAATAGATATCAGACAAGATGCTTTATAGACCGTAACGCTTGAGATTTGACAGTTATGATTTTGGAACCGGAGGATTTCAACAGCGGTTTTGGCAGCACGAGCGAATATTTTCTCCTGGATTGTCCACATCCACTTTAGCCATACGGCCTAAGCCGGCTCAATAGAGATGCATTAACAAACATTCTGTGAACGAACTCTCCGCTGCTAAAATTTGACAAAGAGTTTTTATAATTTTCTGATTCACACGGCCTATCCCGCCGCAAGCTGACTATCCAGGTTAGTTTTTTTATCCACTAAATATATCCAATCCCCTTGCTCGACTACCTTCAATTGTGTCAGTTTTTTTCCGGCGCATAGTTCGCTAACCGATACGCCGCTAATAGGATCATAGCAGATACTGTGCATGGAACATTGTATGTAACGACCCGATTCGTCGAAGATATTGCTTTCTTCACAATCCAAGGCTTTCGGCATGTGTACGCATTGGTTCAGATAAGCATAAACCTCTCCTTTAAACCGTATCAAAATTGCGTCGCGCCTATTGCCCTTATAGTTAACAATAAACGAAAACTTGCTTAATTCGGGTATTTGCGAACTTGGACAAATTGGGGCTGATAGTCGATTTTTAACTGGCATAAGGCTTATTCGAGTGAATTGATGATTGGAATCAAGAAAAATATTTACGAGTTTATACCAGACAAACTTCAAGTTTCTGTAGGTGCGATTTTATCCTAAGGAGTTTCGGCAGAGAGTTAGGAGGCTTGGAGCCGACTCAAGCTTGCAGGGATGCATTCAGCGCATTCCGGCGGGACGCCCCGATTACAAAACTTGAGGAACGAAAAGCTGATTTGTCTTTTTATACAACCCAACGGTCATGAAGAAGTTTTCCATCACCCCGGAGCATGAAAGACACTCCAATAAACCAAGGATTTATAGGATGCTGCTGAGCGATAGCGAAGCGCATCAATCGCGATTCTATTCAGGAAGCGTCTCTTTCATAGTAATAAGGCCGGGGTTAGCCCAGCCTTATTATTAGCAAGGTTATTGCATCTTTTTGTGATCCATACCCTTTCCATGATGTTTGGACATCATTTCCATGTGATGGGCTTTCATTAATTCCAGTTGTTGGTCTTTTAAAGCCTGCTTTTTCGCCGGGTCGGTCTCGGCCAAAATTTTATTCGACAAATCATGCATCACCAACATGTGTTCCTGCATTTTCTTAAAATGCTCGGTCATTTTGGCAGGATCCATTCCACCCATATCATGTTCCATGCCCATACCCCCGCCCTGCGGCGGTTGCTGGGCACTGCAGACTGCGCCGAAGGATACTAAAACGCTTAAAATAATGGTCTTGATAAGTTGTTTCATAATTATTCCCCTGGATTGTTTTAGCCGAAAAGTCAAAGCCGAAAACCGTGGGATTCCCGGCTAAGTTTAGGATGGCATCATGGCTTCTAAGTTCAGTTATACGAAAGACTAAATCCAGCCCAAATTTAAGACTGGCGGCGGCATGAGGGGCTGATTTTTTGCCCCTACCCTTCCGGAAAGTTGCAAGCTTATTCACGCAGGACAGGCGCAGAACAGATTCCGGTCGCCGTAGACATTATCGATTCGGCCGACTGGCGGCCAATATTTATCTTCATGCTGATGATGGGCAGGATAGAATGCCTTTTGCCTGGAATACGGCAGATTCCAGTCTTCCAATAGCAAGTGCTGGCTATGCGGGGCATTGCACAGCAGGTTATTGCCAATATCGGCAATACCGTCTTCGATGTCTTTAATTTCCATTCTAATAGAAATTAAGGCATCGCAAAAACGGTCAATTTCGGTCTTGTTTTCGCTTTCTGTGGGTTCTATCATTAAAGTGTCCGGCACTGGAAATGAGACAGTGGGCGCATGAAAGCCGTAATCGATTAAACGTTTAGCGATGTCATCGACACTGACGTTGGCGGTTTTCTTGAAAGGATGACAATCGATAATGCATTCATGGGCAACCCAGCCATTTTTGTCGGTATATAGAATGGAATAGTGCGGCGTTAAACGCCGGGCTATGTAATTGGCGTTCATAATTGCCGTCAGTGTGGCCAGCCTTAAACCCTGCGCACCCATCATGCCAATATAAGCCCAAGGGATAGTATAGATGCTGGCCGAACCCCACGGCGCAGCGGAAACCGTGCCTATGCTGCCAAATTCGTTCATTCTCGGATTAACGCCCTCAACAACCGGATGATCCGGCAAATAGGCCGCCAGATGGGATTTAACGCCTATCGGTCCGGCACCGGGGCCGCCGCCGCCATGCGGAATACAAAAGGTTTTATGCAAATTAAGATGTGCAACATCGGCGCCAATGCATCCCGGCCTGCTGATGCCTACCAGTGCGTTGAAATTGGCCCCATCCAGATATACTTGTCCGCCATGTGCATGAATCATATCGCAAATATCTCTAAATGCCTCCTCGAATACGCCATGCGTAGAAGGATAGGTAATCATCAAGGCCGCCAAAGTATCGCCAAACTCAAGAACTTTGGCCTGTAAATCGGGAACGCTGATGTTGCCTTCCGCATCGCAGGCGACCGTCACCACTTTTAATCCGGCCATTGCCGCGCTGGCCGGATTGGTGCCGTGCGCCGAAGCAGGTATCAGGCAAACATCGCGCTGAGCCTGGCCCCGGACCTGATGAAATTTACGTATCACCAGCAAACCTGTGTACTCGCCTTGCGAGCCGGCGTTGGGTTGCAGCGAAAAGGCATCGAAACCGGTCAGGTCGCAAAGCATCTCTTCCAGTTCGGCGAACAATTGCCGATAGCCCTGCGCCTGATATATAGGCGCAAAAGGATGCATAGCATTGAATTCGTAATAGGAAAGAGCCTGCATTTCAGTAGCGGCATTGAGTTTCATGGTACAGGAACCGAGCGCTATCATCGATCTGTCCAGAGCAATGTCGCGTCTGGCTAATTTGCACATATAACGCATCATTTCAGTCTCGGAATGATAGTTGCTGAAAACCGGATGTTGCAGAATGTCGCCATCGCGTAACAGGGTTTGCGGAATGCATTCCGAGATACTCTCATCAAGTTGATTAATACCGGGAAGATCGTTCACCGGCGATGCAAATAACTCCCACACGCTCCGTAAATGTTCGCGCGTTGTGGTCTCATCCAGCGAAAAGCCGACATGGTCCGCATCCATAATCCTTAGATTGATATTGGCTTCCTCAGCCTGGGCGGCAATCCATTTGGCTCGATTCGGAATCCGTACCACAAAAGTGTCGAAATAACAGCGGCTGACGACTTCGTAACCGCAACCGGCAATACCGTTTGCCAGGATTTGTGCATAACGGTGTACCCGGCCGGCAATGAGACGCAAACCTTCCGCGCCATGATAGATGGCATAAAAACCGGCAATAATTGCCAACAGTGCTTGCGAGGTACAGATATTGCTGGTGGCTTTATCGCGGCGGATATGTTGCTCGCGGGTTTGCAAGGCCATACGAAAGGCTAGTTGTCCGTGGCTATCTTTCGAAACACCGATGATCCGTCCAGGCATGGCGCGTTTGAATTCGTCGCGGGTCGCAAAATATGCCGCATGCGGTCCGCCATAACCCATTGGTACCCCGAAACGTTGAGCGCTACCTACCACAATGTCGGCATCGAAGGCAGCGGGCGGCTTAAGCACGACCAAACTCAGCAAATCCGCCGCGGCAGTCACCAGCGCCCCTTTACCATGAGCAATACGGACAAGTTCGCTGTAGTCCCTGATTTCACCGCTGGAGCCTGGATATTGCAGAATTAGCGAGAAAAAATCCTGGTTATCGGGATTATCGAAAGGATCGGCGACTATCAGTTGAAAGCCGAGCGGTTCGGCACGCGTTTTCAGAACGGCGATGGTTTGCGGATGACAATCGCTATCGACGAAAACATGATTGGAGGGATTTTTCGAGAGCCGCCTGGACATGCTCATAGCTTCCGCCACCGCCGTTGCCTCATCAAGCAGAGAGGCATTGGCAATTTCCATGCCGGTCAGATCTATAATCATTTGCTGGAAATTTAACAAGGCTTCCAGCCGCCCCTGGCTGATCTCGGCCTGATAAGGCGTATAGGCGGTATACCAACCAGGATTTTCCATCACATTACGCTTGATGACGCTAGGCATAATAGTGCCGTAATAGCCCATGCCTATCATTGAGACCATCACTTTATTACGTTCGCGCATTTTGCGCAGATATTTGATAACCGCCCGTTCGCTGATGGTCTCCGTGAGTTTATACGGTTCGCGGTTAAGGATATTGGCGGGTATCACCTGCTCGACCAGTTCTTCAAGCTCGGTTAAACCCAGTTCAGCCAACATTTCCAAGGTTTGCTGCGAATTTGGACCAATATGCCGCAGAATAAAATTACCGCGCATTTCCAATTCATCGAGACGGGGATATGTGTTGGTCATGGGTTACCTACAATAGCGATGCGTAACGAAGGGAAGCCGGCAAACGGTAACGGCAATTTGCGCATCGCGTACCACGGCCGACAACTGCGTGCCGATACCGGCACAGCGCCGATCCAGCATCGCCATGGCTATCGGTCTTTTCAAACTTGGCGAAAAACCGCCGCTAGTCACATAACCGGCTTCACGCTGGTTTTGATCGTAAATCTTACAGCCTTCCCGAACCGGTATTCTGCCTTCTACCGACAGGCCGGTACGTTGCGTATCGGCGCCATTGCGGAGTTGCTCAAGGATTATGTTTGCACCGGGAAAATCGCCATGACCGGCTTTAATTAGCCATTGCAGTTGTGCTTCGACCGGGGAAATGTTTTCCTTAAGTTCATGTCCATACAGGCAAAGACCGGCTTCCAGACGCAAAGTATTGCGCGCGCCCAAACCTATCGGCTCGACATCCGGTTCGGCAAGAAGCAGGGATGCCAGTTGTTCGGCATGGTCCCGGTGCAGGGAAATTTCAAAACCGTCCTCGCCGCAATAACCGCTACGGCTGATGGTACAGGGAATCTCTTTGATTCCGGTAGTGCAGGACTGCATAAACGACAGACGACAGGTATCTTCAGAAAATTTTGCCATGACATTCGCCGCTGCCGGTCCTTGCAAAGCAAAAAAAGCCATGTCCGCAAGTTCCTGCACTTTGCAATCCCCGGCGATATTTTCCCGCAGATAAGTAAAATCCTTTTCCTTGCAACCGGCATTTACCGTCAGAGCCAGACCGGATTCGAGACGGGTAACCATGATATCGTCAATAATGCCGCCGGCCTGATTGCTCAAGACGGTATATTTTTGGCTGCCGCACTTAAGATCGTTATGCCGCCGGGCGTGAGTTTTTCGAGTTCGCCAGCGGCCTTTTCTCCGGAAATCAGGCAAAGGCCCATATGGGAAATGTCGAAAAAACCGGCACGATTCCGGCAATGCAGATGCTCGTGAATAATGCCGTTCCGATAGTGCAACGGCATCAGATAACCGGCAAAAGCCGTCATTTTTGCACCGTATTGCAAATGCATGGCATACAGCGGCGTTTGTTTAAAGGTGTTCACAGATTCCTCCCCAATCAGCGTATGCTTTTTAGTTTAGCATCTGCAAAACCTTTGGTTTTAATTTACGCGGTTTTTCGATTAACAAACCTTAAACGTAATTCAACGAAACGCTAATCATCTATCGTCATGAACTGATAACCCTGTCGGGTTTGCCAGGACAAATAAAGTTGGTTGCCATCGCTGAGTAAAAATCCGTAGTCGGCTTTGCCTTCGGTTTTACCGATCTTTTGCGTGTCAGACCAAGTCTTACCGCCATCAACGGATTTGATAAGCTGCAGGACATTGTTATTGCCGTCGAACTCCAGCCAGGCTATGGACACCTGCTGTCCCAGGCTGAAAATATTGGGGTGCTTGGCGGTTTGATCGCCGAATTGGAAGGGCGGCGTGAAACTCAAACCGTTATCGGCTGAATTAGCGTAAAAAAGCCCTTGCCGGTCGCCGCCGCCACTGAACCATACCTGATGGTAAACGCCGTTATCGGCAATAGACAATCCCGGACCGTGATGAGGGCAGGCTTCGATTTTCCAATTATCGTTGCTGGCCCGCCGAACCTGGCCTGGCGTGTTCCAGTCGGTAAATTTGACTAATTCATGGTCGCGAAGACTACCGTCTAGCACGCCCCGCCATAACACCACCGGCAAATTATCGTTATCGATAGCCACGCCCAGCCGGCAGCATTCGCAAGTATGCGCGGCAGCCTGTTTATTGGCGTAAAAACCTTTACCGGCATTATCCGACCAGGTGTAATAAAGCGAAGTACCGGCAAACTCCTGTTTAGCGGCCTTGGCGTTTTCTTTATCGCGGGCATCCAGCCAGGCGATAAACACCTCACCGTTCTTACCCAGCGCCAAACCGTCAAACCGGTGGCTAATGACAGCCTGATTGTCGTTAATGGTGACCGGTTCGCTAAAACTTTTGCCGCCATCGATTGAGCGGCTGAAACGAATGTGACCGGTATGTTGCTTCTCCAGGCTACGGGTCCAGGTTAAAAAGATGTTACCTTGCCCATCAAGCTGGATTTTCGGCCGATACTCATCATGGGCGATGACCGGTTCGGCAACGGGATTAACGACAACGGCCTGGGAAAAAGTTTGGCCCTTATCGACCGACGATTGCACATAGATATGATCCTGACTGACCCAAGCGATCCAAAGCACGCCTGTGTTGTCGAATACCGCTGTGACTGTGTCTGAACAACTTATGGCCGGGGCAATCCGGGTTTTACAAATCGAATTATTATCATCGCCATGTTTGTGCATGCCGGCGGTGTTTTCCGGATTGCCAAGTTGTTGAGTGGCAGTACAACCCAGCATAGACACAACTGCCGCACAAAGAAACAAAGATCGTATCTTCATAATTTCTACCTTTAATTATTATAATGATTGAAAATGCACTGAAAAATGCTACCGTCTCTCCCCCGCCGACAAGATAACCGAACTTGTCTGGCGTGTCACTGATTTTAGCCGGGCGGAATTTATCCATACCGCAAAAACCTTATATACTTGTAAGTATGCAGCGTATTCACGGCGGCGTGGACGAACGCCATCGTTCCCACGCTCCGGCGTGGGAACGCATCCCAGGACGCTCTGCGTCTTCTTCATGTGGAATGGGCTGGGGCCAGAAATTGCGGGTGGTTTTACGCTGAATAGTTACATATACTTTAAACTAGGCTCGGTATTTCAGCTTCTTTTTCAGTTGGTCCGGGCTTGAATGATGAGGAGAAAAACCCGGAATCGGCTAGGCATACAGCATTGATTCAACTGCCAAACCAATTTCCGGGAAAATCTAAACCTTTGATAGTATTGATAGTCATCAATTTAATGATTGCCCGACCCGACTCAATCGTTTTAACCGAGGTGCACCATGCAAAAATCCGTTTCCATTTTTAAGAAGCTTGCCCTGTTTTTATCCTGGCTGCCTTTTGTGACGGCGGCTCATGCCGAGCCTCTTAAAGTCGGCCAACCGGCGCCAACCTTCCAACTAAAAGCCCAGGATGGCAGCGAAATCGATTTAGCCGCGCGGCAAGGCCAAGGCTGGACTGTGCTGTATTTTTATCCAAAAGCTGGGACTCCCGGCTGTACCACGCAGGCATGCGCTTTTCGGGACGCCATCAAGGCTATCCGCGACCAAAACGCCGAGGTTTACGGTATCAGTACCGATGAGGTCAAAGATTTGCTGGAGTTTCATCAGAAACATAAACTCAGTTTTACCCTGTTATCCGACCCCGACGCAAAAGTCACCGAAGCCTATGGCGTAAAAATGCCGGTTTTAAACATGGCAAAACGCTGGACATTTATAGTCGATCCGAATTTATCGATTCGCTGGATTGAGGACGATGTAGACCCGGCGCTGGATGCGCAACGGGTGGCGGCCAGCCTTAAGGAATTGCAGGCAGGCCAATAGATTTTGGGTATGCAGTTCATAGGCTGCATACCAGCCACAAGCGTCATCCAAATGTCGGGTGGGCACATACTTTTCGCGCCTACGCGGACAAGTCATTCCCCTACCACAACATCTAATCCTATAGCATCACCAACTCAGTTAGCAGGATAGATACCTTGGTTAACATAAAGGTGAAACGTCGAATCGGGCCAATTCGCCAAGTTATACAGAGACACCTCCGCGTGGGCACAAACAGCGTGCCCCATACGCATCAACTTTAGAAAATAATTGTTATTTATTAGTATGTTATAAATATTGATGAATTATATTCCTTCAATCCCGCTATGCGGTGGATATCTGTTAGTCCCTTTCATGCATAAGCACGCCTAAGTTCTATCCGTTGACAGGTGTTTAGCTTTTTCTTTCGCTTATTCATTGAACAGCCATGATTGAACCTGTCAGCCAGTTCTTTTAGAAAGTTAGCCAATGCTTCCAGGTCATCAATGCATTTGGCTAAACCGGATGATTGCTCCTTAATCATTTGATGGCCTTTGACTAGACTACGGTCAGGCTTCCGCCAGAGGCCGGTCAATACTATCCAGTGCTGAACGATGATCGCTAGTAATTTGGCATAGATTTCACAGAGTATACGCTCCGGTTTTTCACTGCGCGAATGTCCTAGGCCGCTATGGGATTTCCACAATTTAAAAATCAGCTCAATTTGCCAACGAACACCGTACATGACAAAACAGTCTTCATGGTTTAGTTTTTCAGGTTCGACATTGGTGATCAGGATATTCCAATCACACCCGGCAAGATTCGCTTCGCTAGGCATTCTGCTGTGCTTTCTGCCGTTATTCAGCATTTTGGCCCGTCGCCGACCCGCTTCTTCCTCCGGTAATTTCCAGAATAGCATTCGCACAGTCAATTGTTCCTTGACGCCCACTTTGACCGCGATTTCATTTCGCATCTGCCCTTGTTTGAGTAGATTTAGACAGTGACTATTCAAGTTTATCGGGGTGCCGCCCATTGAAAAAACTTGTGTACCGGGTTGCAGCCGAGAAATCCAATATTCACCCCGTGCAGCCTGTTGTTTCATGCGTCCAAGATTGAAATAGCCCAAATCTTGTATACGTAGACTCCCTTTTTCGTAAACAGATTCGGCCACAGGGCTACGGCTGTCCGAATGGCGGCCAGGCAACAAGTTAAAATGCATTTGCCCGGTTTTTATTTCCAAGTTCGTATCAATCTTAAGGGCGGCTTTGCTCGCATTCTCCGAGCCGCCAACCCCTTGCCAAATTGTCTCCAATTCAGTGGGTAATGCCACGGTGCTGCAATCCGCAAGATAAATGGCCGGAAAGGGATTAAAAATATCGGCGTTCACTTGCACACTCGTGGTCACGATTTGGGCGATGGCTGTTTCCGTAACACTTTTCATAAATTCGCAGGCCTCTTGGGTGAAGCGCTTGTCCAACCCTTGAGCACTGATCGTTAACCCATGAGTATATCCGGCTCTCGCCAAGCCTTCGACAGACGGTGTGAAGTACTGGATCCAACCGAAGATCAACGTGCTCACAAAATTCGACCCCGTGATTTTCCGCTGGCGCTTGATGAATCCCTCTTTGGCGAGCTCGTTAGGCTTAGTGGTCAGAACATATTGCAAGGTTTCCGCTAACCTAAAGAAAATTTCCATTTCAAATACTAGTTTACAAGTGAATAATATCCATTTTATCATATGGTTAAATAGTATAGTTCACCTACTTTCTATTAAGTTGATGCCTATGGGGCACAAACAGCGTGCCCACCCTACCGCTGCTTGGCTTGAAAAACTTTCGGCAACTATTCAGGGTGGCCCGCTTAGATTTACCCTTTATAATAGCCCTACAATTTCAATCAGAGGAGAATGTATGTCTATTAAAAAAATGGTCGATCTCGATTTAGCGGGCAAACGCGTGTTGATTCGCCAGGATTTGAATGTGCCTGTTAAAGATGGCAAAGTCACTAGCGATTTAAGGATTCAAGCCAGCGTACCGACTGTTGAAGCGGCATTGGCCGGCGGCGCTGCGGTAATATTAATGTCGCATCTTGGCCGTCCGGCCGAAGGGGAATACGACGAGGTATCCAGCCTGAAACCGGTTGCCGAACGTTTTTCGCAATTGCTCGGCCAACCGGTGCGCCTGGTTAAAGACTGGCTGGAAGGCATAGAGGTCAAACGCGGCGAAGTGGTGCTGTGCGAAAATGTGCGCTTTAACAAAGGCGAAAAGAAAAACAGCGCCGAACTTGGCCAAAAAATGGCGGCGTTATGCGATATTTTCGTCATGGACGCGTTCGGCACCGCGCATCGCGCCGAAGCCTCCACGCATAGCGTAGCAGAACATGCGGCGATTGCCTGTGCCGGTCCGCTATTGGCCGCCGAACTGGAAGCGCTGGGCAAAGCCTTGGAACATCCGCAACGGCCCTTGGTCGCGATTGTCGGCGGCTCTAAAGTTTCCACAAAATTAACGGTACTGGAATCCTTGTCCGGTAAAGTCGATCAATTAATCGTTGGCGGCGGCATTGCCAATACATTTATCGCCGCAGCCGGTTACCAAGTGGGAAAATCGCTGTATGAAGCCGATTTAATCGACGAAGCCAAACGGTTAATGGCTGCCGCAAAACAACGCGGCGCGGACATCCCTGTTCCAATCGATGTGGTTTGCGCCAAGGAGTTTTCTGAAACCGCTGCCGCCACGATCAAAAATGTCGCAGATGTTGCCGAAGACGATCTGATACTGGACATAGGCCCTGAAACATCGAAACAGTACGCTGAAATTCTGGAAAAGGCCGGTACTATCGTCTGGAATGGACCGGTTGGCGTCTTTGAAATCGATCAGTTCGGCGAAGGCACCAAGTCCATATCGCAGGCCATAGCCGACAGCCCGGCATTTTCCATCGCCGGCGGCGGCGATACCTTGGCAGCTATCGACAAATACGGTATTGCCGACAAAGTATCCTACACATTCGACCGGCGGCGGAGCCTTCCTGGAGTTTCTGGAAGGCAAGGAATTACCGGCTGTCGCCGTTCTTCAGGCCCGAGCCTAATTTACCCGGCCTTGATCGGAACATGATCGTAACGGTTTCTAGATGAACGTTGGATTGGGTTAGAGCAATCGGCAAACCTAACTTTTTTGGTAATTGTTCAGCGTATTCACGGCGGCGGGGATGGACGCCATCGTTCCCACGCCGGAGAGACTGTGAAAGAATTGCCTGTAGGATGGGTAAAAGCGATTAAATCAAAATTCTTTCACAGTCTCTCCGGCGTGGGAACGATACGGGCTTCCGCGAATAGGCTGATTACCTGAGCGCGGATTTTACGAAGGGTTATTACAAAGATTGTTACTGCATACTGCTCGGCAATAGCCCAAAGCGTAGGCAGCCAAACGATGGGCATTGCCAATATCCGATATATCCCCTTCTAAGATAGTAGCGATAATTTCTCCGATGCGAATTACCCCAAGACCAAACTGATCGGGCTCGACAATACCATCTTTTTGAATATATTGAAGCGTACCCACCGGCGCATAATTCCAGTTTTCGGCACCTGCAAACAGTTCGCCAAGCTCTGGAATTTGTGCCAACAAGTTAAGGATTTCGATTTCAGGCGGTAAAAAGGGCACGATATCCAGATAGTTCTCGTATCGAATCTGATCAATTATCCTATTGTAATGATGGGCGAAATCCTCGGTACCGGTGTGCGGAGAAGCAAACGTTACCACCAGATCAGGTTTAAGCTGTTTTTGGTGTAACAACCAGCCGCCTAGGCTTGCTAAAGCGCCGCCCTTGCTATGGCCGGTAACATAAATTTTGGCGTTGGGTGTTTTGTCTCTGAGGGCTTTAACCGCGTTTAAAACGCCCTGCCAAACATTCATAGTGGCAAGGTAAAAGCCGGTATGGACTTGGCCTGGAAATCCTGCGACCGTTTCCGGTACGGCCTTAAAATCCTGCAACCAGTCAAGCAAAATGGGCATTGTAATGGGAGGAGCGGGAGGCAAGGTCCCGCGGAATGCTACAATAATGCCATCGCCATTGATACCCACCAAAGCTGCGTCAATGTTGTCCACACCACCGCTAATGGCGGTAGGGGCTTCAAGAAAGCCGATATTATTGTAGTAAGCTATCATTTGCGACGGATCGAAGGCGCCGTCGAGTTTAATGCCGTAAGAAGAATCGGCCGCGCATAACAAACGGCAATATAAATCAATATTTTCAGTCATAATGGAAACCTCTGTTGGGTAGTCGGATGCTGTTTAATTCAAACCGGTTTGCATTTGCTGGAGATGCTTTACCTGGAAATGCCCGATCTTATGCCGGTAGTCTGCCTGTCAAACAATAGTTAATGACTCATACGCTATAATTCGGCAATTGACCCCCGTCCTAAATTACTGTGTTCCTTTCTCTTCTGTGAGTTCATATGTAATCGAACCGCTCTAAATTATCACAAATTCCAACCATTGTTAAAATAAAGCATTCGTACTAGCATGAAAGTACTGGCAAATCGTATTAATCTCAGGTCCGTTCCGGATTGCTTTTCCCTACTATGCGGCTATAAGGGCTAGCCCGAATAAAGCAGCGCGGGGCATTTTTCTACCGCACATACTGAGCGGAGCTCTCTAGTTTGCAGTTGTCGAAAATAAACGCATTGCAATTAAAACACCCTAACCTCAAATACCCCTTAAACAAAAAGCACCAAGCAACATCCTTCAGCCGTACAAAGCATTTATGTACTATAATATGGCATAATTTTTTTCATATCGATTAAGGTTTCTCGATCCGGATCGCATCCGGCTATCTCAGAATGTAGAAATTGCTACGATGCTGAGTTGATATGAATGGGTATTCAAGAATCAAATTTGCCCGATACGGAAAAAAAGCCGCAATCGGCAATAAACCGGCAATCAGCAGAATGGATGTTCAATCAATTGAAAAACCGCAGGATGAATGGAAACTCGATTTTGACTATTTCAGGGTAGAATCAAAAAAAAGGGGGCTTAAGGTTTCGTATAACCAAGCTTCCGATTTCGCCTCTCATGTGGCGTTATTGGTCATGGATGGCAAAATGGACTTGGACAAGGCACGCATGCACGCCTTTAATCGGGTACTGTGTATTGATACAGGCCTATCGGCGGATTCGAAATTTTTAACCCTGTTCATTCAAAACATACCGGAAAACTGCCACCCCAACGAATTGCGGAGATTTGTCGAGCAGGGATTAAAGTCCGGATTGTTTTTTCGGCCCGGACGGGTCATGAAGGCGGAAATATTAGCTATTCAGTGCAAACAAACAAAACTGATCGAATACCACGGATTAGTGCATATCGATTCCAAAATAGCGGACTTGCCCGCAATTTTAGAAAAACTAAAGCCAAAACGTCTAAAAAGAAAAGTAGTGTTGGTCAGAGAGTATAAACAGCGGTTTTGGCAAAACGATAACAGGCGACAAGCAAATCAATCGCCTGGCAGCATTGTGGAAAAACGCATCGGAGATCGAAGACGTGGCCATAAAATTAAAATTATCAAGGACATTTCCCCGATATCCGGCGAGGCAAACGCTTCCCTTGAAGGATTTGGCATTTGATATATCGGCTGTCAGTTTAGTCCGCCAAAACTAAGGAACGGGATTTAGAACGCTAAACTCGACTTTAAAACCTTTTTTTTCTGCAGTCACATCCTTGATCATTAAATTTTTGCGACGACGGTCGGTTTTCCTTCTGTCATCATCGGGCTGCGAGACATTTTCTCTTCTATCGTTACCGCGTTGTCTGAAATAATATCTAAATACGTTAATTGGCTTGCCATTACAACGCTTTCTGTTGAGAGTTCTAATCACCCTAGAGGCAACCAGTTCCGGCTCTACTCTGACTATCGCGTGAAATTCGACAAGACTTGAACCGGCCTGTTCAATCATTTCGATCATTATGCCCTCAATACGCCCGGATTTATTAAAAAACCCACCTTTTAGGGCTGGTGCAATAAAATCTTCAACATCGGCTACTTTCGTAGTCGCTGAAATTTTTTTAAGAATTATGACCATGCCCTTAATCCAAAACGAAAAAAATAGATAATATAAAATTATATTGTGACGATAAAGAGTCTTTCCGGGAGAGCCGGCATCCCCCGGCTGCATCAAAAAAAAGCCGGGCTATGATAACCCTAAGCCAAATAAAGAATTGGCTTGATCTCCAAACTTGTTCGTAAAGTTAACATTTTGATAACTATTCAGCGTAAAATCACCCGCAATTGCTGGATCGCGTATCCCCAGCCTATTACACATCAAGAAGACGCAGAGCGTCCGGGGATGCATTCCCACGCCGGAGCGTGGGAACGATGGCGTCCGTCCCCGCCGCCGTGAATACGCTGAAAAGCTTTAATCAATGCTTATATGTAACACTCTTTTTTGCGCTAAAAGCCGGTTGAAACACAAAAATTTGTGCCTTAAAGTTTAAGCACGATATTTTAGGATGAGCGCCTCGGCAAGCCGAATCTTGAATACCAAAGGTTATCTACTAACCCATAGAACTCATTTCATATTTGATTATAGGATATAAATTTTTTTTTCATACAGTCTTTTTGACATAAATTATTGTCTATCAAACGCATTTTAAATTTTGGTAGGCAAAATTTTACAAACCGGGGTTCCAAGCGGTCGCAGGAAGCGCGCATACATACCCTATTAAAAACTATCCAAACCTATTATGGCGTCCTCTGACGATACTCCTGATGGTGACGCTAAACCGATATGCCATATCTTCTATAACGCTTCGCAATCAGCATCATATTCGGCTCTAAGCCTGGAAGCGTCGGCAGCAGAAAGTTCAAAAGACTGATTTACACGCACATCCATTACGTTCCCGTAAGAATGTCCAAGGCCGAGCATATGCCCCAGTTGATGCATCAAGACACGAACCAGATTAGCCGTAGATTCGTAACCGAAAATTTTTATTGAGGCATAGGTATATACTCTGTAAAACATACCCAATACTTCGTTATTGAGTTGCGCTCTGAGATTGTTTTGCACGATAACCACAGTATCGTAGTTAGAGACTTGCTGATTTAGCTGCGCTTGCAGATCATTAAAAGCTTCTGCCGGCTCATGTTGATCGGTCATGTTCGCCAAACGCGATTTTAGTGCATCGATCTTTAACTGCATGGTTTTTAGCGCGTCATCATTCTGCCTTATGGTGGCGGTAGTCACCGAGGTATCGTTCCATTCGAAGGTAACAGGAATATCATTGCCTCCAAATGCGACAATCACCCTGCCGACATTCTGATTAATGTCATCAATACCGGTTTGCAGACTTTGAGCCGCTTCCTGATAGGAAAGGTTAAATCGAGGATCGATTCCATTGATAAAAACATGAATCGGAAAAGACGTACAACCATCGGCGCTTGCAGATATTGACTTAGCCAGAGCACAAAATATAAGCAAAGTTTTAAGCAATTTCAATTGATCACCACTGAAATCAAACTACTTGCGAAAAAAATTTAATCAGCTCTAACTAAACCCCCTAGTTTAGAATTCTAGGTGCGATAACATAATAAAGCTAATCTGGATAATCATGCCTGCTTTCAACCTCCGCACGCAGCATCATATTCGACTCTGATTTTAGATGCGTCGGCAGTAGAAAGTTCAAAAGATTGATTTGTCCGAGCATCCATTACGTTCCCGTAAGAATGCCCAAGGCCGAGCAAATGACCCAATTCATGCATCATGACATGAACCAGAATTGCAAAAGAGTCGTAACCGAAAATTTTAATCAATGCATAGGTGGATATTCGGGTGAACATGCCTAATGTTTCGCTATTAAGCTGCGATCTTATATTGTTTTGCGTGGCAACCGCAGTATTGTAGCTAGAGACTTGTTGATTTATCTGTACGACCAGTTGGTTAATAGCCTCTACCGGTTCATGCTTGGCGGTCATAATTGACATACGCGATTTTAATTCATTGATCTGTAACTGCATTTTTTTCAGGACCTCATCATTCTGCCTGACAGTCTGGGTGGCGGCCGAGGTATCATTCCATTCAAACGTAATAGGGACGCCATTTTCTGCAAATCTGAACACAACTCTGCCAACGTTTTGATTAATATAATCGATACTGTTTTGAAGACTTTGAGCCGCATCCGCGTACGAAAGGTTAAATCTCGGATCGATTCCATTGATAAATACATCGATCGGAAAGGACGAACAATCGGCAGAGGCGGATATAGGGTTTGCCAAAGCAAAACATAAAAGCGGAATGTTAAGCAATTTCAATTGACCACCACTAAAATTGAATTATGTGTACAGAAATTTTAACCTAAAGGCAAGCCAAGGGGAGAGCGATTTAATTAAAAAAACTCCCATGAGAGGTATGCACGGCATACCATTCAGCTTTAGGCGGCGAACAAGTGTCCTGGATCGGAGCGGTCGAATGGTATGCAGTGCATACCCTACGAGGCTTCGATTGTTGGGTTTCCTAACGTCAGCCCAACAAAACAGCTTAACTTAATGGCAGTAACGCGGTGCGTGGAGACGATGAAATTCCACCCAAGGCTTCTCAATCGCCTTGGGTTAAAATTGCGCCTACCAGCTTTTCAAGGGTCTTGGTTATTTAGCCGATATCGATAATCAAACCATCTTCCATATGCAACACATGGTCCATACGCGCGGCTAAATCCGGATCGTGAGTGACCACCAGAAAACTGACGTGCAATTCCTGATTTAATTCCAGCATAAGTTGATAGATTTGTTCTGCAGTCTTGCTATCGAGATTACCTGTCGGTTCATCGGCCAGCACGCATTTCGGTTTATTGATCAAAGCACGCGCAACGGCAGCTCGCTGTCTTTCGCCGCCGGACAACTCGCCGGGCTTATGCCTAAGACGATGCCCCAACCCTACTCTTTTTAACAACTCGGTCGCTTTACGCTGAGCCTCAAGAATCGGCTGCTTGCCGATCAGCAAGGGCATTGCCACATTTTCCAGAATCGTGAATTCGCCTAACAGATGATGAAACTGATAGATAAAACCCAAGGAAGTGTTTCGCAAAACCCCTAATTTAGCGGGGCTAACCTGATTCAAATTAAAACCGTCCAGGATCACCTGACCGGAACTAGGCTTTTCCAGACCGCCCAGCAAATGCATCAAAGTGCTTTTCCCGGAACCGGATGCGCCCATAATAGCCACGCGCTGACCGGCAATAATATCCAGATTAACGCCTTTTAACACCTCTACATTCAAATCGCCCTGCACATAGCGCTTGGTGAGTTGTTGACATTGCAAAATCACCGGATTACTCATAGCGTAACACCTCGGCCGGATTAATCCGCGATGCCTGCCAGGCTGGAAACAGGGTTGCCAGCAGTGACAATAGAAAGGCCATTCCCGCGATCCAGTATACATCGCCCCACAACAGTTTGGAGGGTACTTCGCTAATGTAATAGACGTCGGCAGCCATAAAATGCACGCCGAACAATTTCTCGATGGCCGGGACTATCGTTTCAACATTTAAGGCCAGAAGCACGCCGCCTATAGTGCCGAATACGGTACCGACGCTGCCGATAATACAGCCCAAAACGATGAAAATGCCCATAACGGCAGGGTCCGATAATCCCTGGGTTTTAAGAATGGCAATATCGCCGCGCTTATCGGTCACCACCATGACCAGCGTCGAGACTATGTTAAACGCCGCTACTGCGACTATCAGCAGCAGAATGATAAACATCGCGCGTTTTTCGGTTTGGACCGCCCGGAAAAGATTATCATGCGCTCTGGTCCAATCGCTGACCCTGTATTCATCACCCAGGGCATCAGCCATCTCTTGAGTGATGCGCCGCGCATTGAATAAATCGTCCAGCCTCAAACGCAAACCGCTGACGGCCGGTTCGATACGAAACAGTTTGGCGGCATCGTCGATATGTATCATCGCCATATTCCGATCATATTCGTACATGCCGACCTTAAAAACCCCAACCACGGTAAAACGTTTTAGACGAGGCAGGATACCGGCAGGCGTGGAATTGACCTGCGGCGTGATAACGGTGAGTTTGTCGCCCAACCTTACCCCAAGAAAATTAGCCAGTTCGACACCGAGAACAATGCCGAACTCTCCCGCTCGCAAATCGTTCAGATGACCGGCAATCATTTTGTCGGCGACTTCCGAAACCCGGGCTTCATACTCCGGCAAAATCCCTTGCAGCAAGGTGCCGCTGACTTGCCGGTCTGCATTCACCATGACCTGGCCGTGAATAAAAGGTGCCGCGGCTTGAACATGCGGAAAGGTTTTGGTCCGCTCGGCCAAAGCCCGCCAATCGTCCAACTGTCCGTAGGGGCCGGTGATTGTGCTGTGCGCAGTCATGCCGAGTATGCGTTCGCGTAATTCCGCTTCGAAACCGTTCATCACCGACAACACGGCGATTAAGGCAGTGACGCCCAAGGCTATGCCTAAAATCGATGTCAGGGTAATAAAAGAGATAAATTGGGTACGGCGCTTGGCGCGGGTATAGCGCAAGCCTATATAAAAAATGAGTGGTCTGAACATTTTATGATTTAGGGGGACTTGCAATCATTGCAGTAGCCATAGAGATAAAGACTGTGATCGGTTAACACATAGCCAAGCCGTTGCGCGATTTCGTCCTGACGTTTTTCAATGATTTCATCGGTAAACTCATCGACTTTTCCGCATTTCATGCAAACCACGTGATCGTGGTGGCTGCCTTTGTTGACCTCGAATATCGAGTTTCCACCTTCAAAGTGATGGCGATTAACCAGACCGGCCGCTTCAAACTGGGTAAGAACGCGATAAACAGTCGCCAAACCGATTTCTTCGCCTTCGTTTAAAAGGATTTTGTAAACCTTCTCGGCGGACAAATGCCGATCATCCTGCTGTTTTTCCAGAATTTCCAAAATCTTGACTCTGGGCAAAGTAACCTTTAAACCGGCATTGCGTAAATCCTGTGTTTCCACCAGCCTGTCTCCGTTAATCTAACAAACGTTGGCATTGTATCGTTTTTTGCACAAAGCCGCTGATGGATTTATGGGATAATACTTTTTATAATTTGCCAGTAACCGTTTCACTTCATGAACAAACTTGCTTTTTGGCTTGCCCTTGCCGCCGGCCCGACACTTTCCGCATGCTCAACCATCCTGAATAATCTTCCCGGAGTTTATTCTTTGGATATAGAGCAAGGCAATAAAATCGATCAAAGCATGGTAGATCAGCTCAGACCCAACATGACTAAACGTCAGGTGGTATACATAATGGGTTCACCTATGCTGACCGATAGTTTCCACGACAAACGCTGGGATTATATATATTCCAGCCAGCCGGGAGGAGGAGATCGCATACAAAAGCGCGTCACGTTATTCTTCAACGGCGACAATTTGGTGGGTGTGCAAGGCGATCTACGGCCCAGTTCCATGCCTGTGGCGCTTGATAAGGCCAAGGTTGAAAGCAGTCTCGACCTTCCCAAGCGAGATCTGGAAAAATCGATGTGGGATAAAGTCACCGGTATATTCGGCGATGATTCGGATTCTGCCCCGCATGACAATACCAATACCGCCAGTAACCAGCGATCCGGGAGCAAGCGCCGCTAAAAAGCCCTCAGCCTTGTAAAGCGGCGATAGGGTGCAATTGAAAGTGCAACGCGTAGGGTGGATGCCGACAGGCGATCCGCCAAGCGTGGGACATCATAATACCCGATGATTATCCAACCAACCTTAAAAGCCAAAAACCGGGAAAGCTGACCGGCTTCGAGTGGCGGAACCCCTATCGGGTTCCGCCCTACGGCCCTCGCCAAAGCATGAATTAAGGTAGCGTCCGTTGACTCAATTTCTTTTAAACTCGGCTTCTCTAAGCAATTCGTCAATAAAATAACGGCAATAGCCGGGTAAATAAAGCTGCTTTAGATAAGCGATTTTCGTCACCGAAGCCGGAATCAAATGCGATAACTCCAGCGCCAGCAAGTCCTTATCCTTCTCAGGTTCATAGGATGTACCGGCAATAATACCGACTCCCATCCCCAGCCTGACATAGGTCTTGATCACATCGGAATCGTTAGCCGACAGCGTCACATCCAGCTCCAGGCCTGCGCTTTTAAAGGCATTCTCGACGGTTGACCGCCCGGTAAACCCTGGCGAGTAAGTCAAAATCGGCTGCTCGGCCAGTCGCTGCAAATTGATTTCGCCTGTTGCCAAAACATGATTTTCGGGCACAACCGCAATATGATGCCATTCATAACAAGGCTTGATGATCAACTTGTCGTCTGAGTCGAGCTTCTCGGTACAGATGGCAACGTCAGCCTGATGCTGATGTAACATAGTGACTAGATCCTCGGGCGAGGACTGCACCATGTAGATTTTGATAGCCGGGTATTTCGCCCGAAATTTCTGCACCGGCGCCGGTAACAGATATTTTGCCTGGGTATGGGTAGTGGCGATATGCAGGGTACCGTTACGATTATCCAGAAAATCATCAGCCAGACTCCGGATGTTTTTTTTCGCCTGATTAATTTGATCGACCTCTTCCATGATTCTTTCGCCCAAGGGCGTCAAGCCGGCCAGTTTTTTGCCTTGCCTTTCAAACAACGGCGAACCCAGTTCGGCTTCAAGCAATTGCAATTGCCGGCTAACTGCCGATTGCACAACATGCATCTTCTCGCCGGACTTACTGAGATTGAAATGGTTTTCCTGCAAAACCCGTAATAATTCAAGTTGAGTCAGATTCATTTTGCTATTCCTTTGATAATTATTCAGCATGATTACGGAAGCGGAACCGCTCACATCCTTCCAATTTCCACGCGGAGCGTACCATCGTTCCCACGCTCCGGCGTGAGAATGCATCATCAGACGCTCTGCGTCTTCTTGGCGAGCGACCAGCCAAATATTGAAAGACTTTATTATAGCCGGACGCAATATCCTCTCAGTTCCTCACCACCTAATCTGAATTAACGAAACGGGATATGTTCCCCATTCCACTTAAAACCACCTGCAACAGTTTGATTTTACAATCCACCAATCCATCCATTATCAGGCAGACGCAGAGCGTCCGGGGACGCATTCCCACGCTGGAGCGTGGGAACGATGCACGATGCAGGAGCAAGGGAGGCAGATACTACCCAATAGATGCCGATACGTCCTGAATTTGCCGTCTGGCCGCACTTATCGCCCGGCGAACCGCTTCCGGCGCAGTACCGCCGATATGATTGCGAGCGGCGACCGAGCCTTCCAGCTTCAAAATATCGAAGACATCGGCACTGATCGTGTTTGAAAAGCCTTGCAATTCCGGCAAAGTCAATTCCGACAAATCGCGGCCGCTGTCCAAACCCAGGCGAACCGCCTGCCCCACGACTTCATGAGCATCCCGGAACGCCATGCCCTTGCGAACCAGATAATCGGCCAGATCGGTTGCCGTGGCGAAGCCGCGTTTGGCTGACTGATACATATTCTCGCGCCTGGCCTTTATATTGGGCATCATATCGGCAAAGGCACGTAGCGAATTGATCAGCGTATCGACGATATCGAACAGCGGTTCCTTATCTTCCTGATTATCTTTGTTATAAGCCAGGGGCTGGCTTTTCATCAACATCAGCAAAGACACTAAATGACCGGTGACGCGCCCGGACTTACCGCGCACCAACTCCGGCACATCCGGATTTTTCTTTTGCGGCATGATGGAAGAGCCGGTGCAGAAGGCATCCGGAATTTCGATAAAATTAAACTGCGCACTGGCCCACAATACCAGTTCCTCGGAAAAACGCGATAAATGCAACATGATTAAACTGGCAGCGGCTGCAAATTCAATTGCAAAATCGCGGTCGCTGACCGAATCCAGGGAGTTATTCGATGGCCGGGTAAAACCCAGCAACTGCGCGGTCATGAAACGGTCGATGGGATAACTGGTGCCGGCCAGGGCTGCCGAACCCAGAGGCATGATATTGATGCGTTTGCAGCAATCCTGCAAACGTTCTTTATCGCGGCTCAACATCTCGAACCAGGCCATGAGATGGTGGCCGAAGGTAACCGGTTGCGCCACCTGCAAATGCGTAAAGCCCGGCATGATGGTATCGGCTTCGCGTTCCGCCAAATCCAGCAACGCCGTTTGCAAACGCTGTAATTGTAGCTGTATGCCGGAAATTTCGTCACGTAGATACAAGCGGATATCGGTCGCGACCTGATCGTTTCGCGAACGGCCGGTATGCAGCTTTTTACCGGCTATGCCGATCAGATCGGTTAAGCGCGCTTCGATGTTCATGTGTACATCTTCCTGTTTGACCGACCAGACAAATTCGCCGCGCTCTATTTCGGCGCCGATCTGCGCCAGGCCGCGCCGGATATCGGCATACTCCTGTTCGCTGAGGATGCCGATTTTACAGAGCATGGCGGCATGCGCCAGCGATCCCTGAATATCCTGCCGGGCCATGCGCCAGTCGAAACCGACCGAGGCGGTAAATTCCTCGACAAAAGCGTCGGTGGCTTCGGCAAAACGGGCGCTGGAAAGTTTTTCGGTATTAACGGTATTCATAATCAAACGATATCGGTACTAAAGAAGTACCGATTATACCGTTCTCGGCAAAAGATTGAGAATCGAAGCTTAAAACATGCCGGTTTTCACATTAGCCATACTCAAACATCAGGCGCAAACTGCCTTTAAACAAAGACAGCACTATACCTATCAATGACCTATAAATACCGTAGGGTATGCACTGCATACCATTGGGCCGTTCCGGTTCAGGACAGCTATCCGTTGCCAAAGGCCTAATGGTATGCGGTGCATACCCTACGGAGTTGCCGGGTTGGCCGGCGCCTTGCAGGATATGCCGTCGCCGGGAGGCGCATCCTACAGCACTCGACAGATTTTACTTACCCCAGCAATCGTTAAGACTGTAAGTGGATCCTGCCGGCGGCGTATAAGTTTTTTGGCCATTCTGATCAATTGTCAAGGTCCCGCAAGGATCGTTCGCCTGCGCGAGCCCGGCTACCGGAACCGCTGACAATGAATAGGTACTGGCACCATTAGCCAGGGTTACCGTATAGAGAGCCGTACCGGTCGCGGGCGATTGCGGCACAGGTAGATTTGCGGCGGCAATCGCCGCGCCGGCCGAATTAACTGCATAACTACTTGGACTGGCTTCAGTGTAATTGCGTTCCAGAAACTGCGCATTCTGCAAGAGCATACCCTTAGCGTCGGACCGGTTGGCCCGCTGTATATAAGTGGTATAAGTGGGAATAGCAATGGCCGTTAATATGCCGACTATCCCAACCGCCACCATCAGTTCAATTAAGGTAAATCCTCTCAGATTGGTACTATTCATGTCATTTGTTCACAGATAAATTATTTATTGAATTTGCAGCCAGTAGTTCCGGTTTACGGTACCTGCCGCCGACCCTTTTCCGTTATTGCTTCCAGAAACGGAGGAATAATTCGTCACTATCTGGGTCTGGCTGGTGCTCCCGTAATTATATTTATTGGTTTTTCCGCTGCCCGTACCGACAAAAACCGTGCCCGCCACCAAACCGACCGTGGATTGCACACCGGTGGCTATGGCGCCGTTGGGCAAAACATCGCTGCTGTTGATTACCCCCTCGTTACTCAAATCAAAAGGCGATACCGCCGGCGCTCCGCCGGATAAGTAGTTCACCTCCATAAGCCAACTGGTGCCGCCCGGTACGCAAGGATCAGTGGACGGTATGGTCGTTAAAAACAAAACCAGGCTGTTGATTAAAACCGGCGCGCTACGGACTCGCTCTCCGGGGGTCAGATCAAGATACCAGCCGCGCTCCTTGCTATAATCCACCGTTAATCCGCTCACGCTACGTAAGTTGTTTGTATAGGTATTGCTGCAGGTGGTTGAGGATTGCGGGCAATTCGCGGCCGGATTGGTGGTGCCGCTGTTAACCGTTTCCGTAATGGATTGCTGCACCAGATTGGCGAGACCAACCGTTCCGGTTGTCGAAGGTTTGTCCCAAATAGCGTAAAAACTCTGGGTGTTGGTGTTGTTGGCATCGGCAAGGGTCAAATAACTGCCGGTGCCGAAATAAACCATCACCCCGCCCATCGGATTCGCGGCCAACAAGGGCTTGGAAGTGATGGGCTGAATCTGATTATTGCTGTTGACCGCGCTAAACAATGGCTGGCCGCCATTGCTCAGCACCCAACCGGCCGATGAAGTGGCGGTGAGATCGAACTTCCATAAATTGCCCTGCAAATCGCCGGCATAGGCATAATCGATGACACTATCGTTATTGGCGTCGTAAAGCACAGCCGTTGACAAGCCGTTGCTGACGGTGGAATTAGTGGGAATTTTTTTGACCAGCGCGCCGGTATTTAAATTGACAATATACAGAAACGCCTCGCCGGAAACGCTATCGTAGCCGTTGCCGAAAATAGCCGCCCACGAGCCGTCGTTCATTTTCGCCACTTGCGGCTGCGCATAACTATAACCCATGCCGTTTACATCGGTGACGCCGGTGCTGCCGGTATCGCTTGTCGAGCCGCTATACTCCCAAAGCACATTAGCCGCGCTGAAAGCGGTGGGATTGCTAACATCCAGCGCGAATACCGACTGCCCGCCCTTGTTCAGGCCGGACACCAACACGGTCGTCCATTTTGACGAACTAGCTTTCGTTACATAGGCGTCGCTAATACTGGCTGTGCCGTCCACGAAATATTTATGGGTATATTGCGGATCGGTAAGGCCGCTCAACTGGCCGTATACTGCGGCCGGCACGTAAGCGAACTGTTCAACGCCGGTATTGGCGTTAAAACCATGCAGCATGCCGTCGTTGGCGCCATCGTAAATCATCGCCGTACGCGTGCTTTTCGACGCTAAATAGTTAGCGTAGCTGGCCTGTTCCGGGGCGGTGACCGGCAAATTGCTGTAGCCATAGCTTTCAGCCTGGGTATACACCGGGTTGGAATCTATGATGTCGCCCAACAAATCCGTACGGTTACGCAAATAGCCATTGTTTTGCACTTCGTTGCTCTGATCGCCCCGAATCCAGTTTAGCCGTTGCTGGCCTACCGTACTCGAACCCAATACCCCCGACAAACTGGTCTGCAGCGCCTGCATTTGCGACGCCGATAAGGTTGTCTGAGTTCCGGTGGGCCATTCGAAAGGCGCGCCGGCGCTACCGTTATAGGTGTATATGTTTCTGGCGGTAGCGGCCGGCAACTGCGTAGCGGCGTCCCAGTTTGGGGAAGCGCTTAGCACTCCGGTGCTCAGCAAGCTGATGTCGAACAAATGGCCGCTCCAGTTGCTGGAGCTAAATTCTGCCTGGTACAACACCGTGCTGGTTTGCAGATTGCCCGAGTTTGCCGCCGCCGAGGAAGCCGCAGCGTTGGCGCCTATCACCTGATTGAAAGCTTGCGCCAGGGAACTGGCCAGACTGGCGGGATTGGTGGCGTAATAATAGTGATCGGGAATGCCGTCGCCATTTGCATCCCAATCGGCCGTGGCATTAGGCGTTCCGGTATGATTGTAATCGACGAAGCCGCCCCATTTCGCCGCGTACCATAAAGGCTGCTGCAAAGATGCCGCCGAGGTGGCGCCGATGTTATAGGATACGGTAGTGGGAAGGTTATCGGTATAGTAACAGCCTGTACAATAGGGATGCGCGCCGGTGCCTGACGATTGGATCACCAAAGTGCCGGGGTTAGGATCGGAGTATGCGTAACCGTTAATCCCGGCATGGGCGTGAAAACCGTCGTTTTTCGTGCCGCTGATAACATACCCTAAACCCATCGCATAGGGCGTGGATTGGTAGACGGCTTTGGTGGTTATATACACCTGTTTGGCGCTGACCGCGTAATTAATCGGCCCCCACATATCCATATCGAAATCGCCGCCCTGTTCGCTGTCTTCCCAATTGACATAAAGCGTGCCGCAATTATAAGTACCGGCCGGCAAGGAATAGCTGGCAGAGATCGGCGTAACCAGTGCGTTGCATTGCGCCGCCGTTTGGTTGCTAAGCTGGGTAATGATTTTAAAATCGATTTGAGTGCAATTGCCGGGTAAGGATGTATCCTGGCAAGCGGGAATGATGGTGACATTGTTGGTTGAACCGGGAACCGGCACCGTCACAACCGGCAGTTTCGGCGCCAGCGCCACCCCGTAAGTCGTCACGGTTTGACTGCCTTTCAGGTTGGAAATCAGATCGTTGGTATGGCCGTACCAGGCCAGACCGTCGATCTGATAGGTGCCGGAAAGCCTGGGCGCGTCCGGACAAATGCCGCTGACGCCGCTAAGGCTGCTGACGGTTTTGGCGGTGCATAACTGGTTATTGTTCGTGCCGTTGGAACCGACGAAAAAATTGTTGCCGGGTATGTTCTCGCCCGTACCCACCGAGTCCGTTAACGGGCTTACCGAGGACGTGCCGAGATCGCTGATGCCGCTAAGCTGATCGCCGTCGTAGGAAGTGCTGCTGGCGTTGAAATTGATCAGACTCATATTGGAGCACCACTGCGCGCTGGGAATCAGGGTGGGACTGCCGGCGCTAACCGTGGTGGTGGCGACGTTCAACCGGGAAATATAAAATGAATCCAGATTCGGAGAAGTAGGCAGATAGGCGGACGTGGCGCTGAAATCCGCCAGGTACCTTAGCGATTCCAGGTACATTTCCGCCTGCGGATTGCCCCAGTTGCTGCAACTGCCGTCGGGATAGGATGTTAAACCCCAAATACAGTTGGCGCTGCCGTCGGTTACACAACTGGTGCTGCTGCATAAAGTCGAGGGATAGCCCATCGAGCCGCTGTTAAAATAAGTGCCGTCACTGTGCTTGTAGCCGTATATCCTTAAACTGTTAAGGGTTTGAATAATGCCGCCGCCGCTCGGATTGCTGATAAAAGTGCCATCTACGCCGAGATTGATTTCGTTATTCATCGTAGACACATTTTTCCGCAACACGCCGCCGGATTTGTTTTTGCCGTAAGAACCGGTCAGCAAGCCGAAATACAATTCATTGGTATCGCCGTAGGTTTGCAGCAAACCGATAGGTTTAAAGCTGGTTAAGGAACCGCTGCTGTAAGCTTTGCAGGTTTCGTTGCCGAGCAGGCTGATATTGCAAACCAGGACTCTGGCTACGTAATCCCCCAAGCCCAGGGAATTGCTGGTCTGACTGGGCGGTGTGCCGCTAGGCGGATTCGTGGCGCTGAAAATGCCGGCGTTATCGTAAGGCAACGTCGTCAACTGATTGTTATAGGTATTTTCTTCTCCAATCCAGCGGCATTGCCAGCGCTCGTTGGCGTTCCAGAGCATGAAATTACCGGCGGCGACGCGGATTAACGGCGGATCGGTGACGTTCTGCGAGTAAGTGGTGCTGGAAACGGTGGTGTTGCACAAGGTAATGCCCTTACTGGTTTGCGCCGAGCTAAACGGCGTCAACTGCGGGAGATCGCCGCCGTTATAAAATTTGGCGAAGCTGTGGCCGTCGTTGGGTATATAGCTGCGCTCCAGCACAGTCGTACCCGCCAAAGGTCCGGTAACCGTCGAGGTGGTGGTGCTGGTGGTGGTTTGATAGGGAGTGGAGGTAGAGGATACGTAATAGTTGGTATAGGTACTTGTATAGGTAGTCACCGTTGTGCTTACCTTATGGTTTCCGCTTTGTCCAGAACAAGCGTTGCTGGGACTGGCACTGGTGACTGTATAGGTCGTGGTATAGGTTAGGGTATAGTAATTGTAAGGGGTAGTAGTCGTGTAGGTCGAGTTATATGTGGTGTTATAGGATGTCGTAGTCGTTGCGCCTAGCGCCGATTCCCCGGTGACTACCGTCACCGGAGTGCTGTTTACTGGGGTGCTGTTCACCGGCGTACTGTTCGTGGATGCAATATTCGGTGGAAAATTGGTATTTTGCGGGATGGGTGAGGGTATGTTGGAAAGTGGGTTCGTCGTTGTGGAACTGGTAAGAGGTAGCGTCGAACATGTAGTAGTACCAACTCCAGCAGCACTAGAGCTAGTAGGACTGGTCAAAATAGGGCTTATGCTGGCGAGAGTATAGGCGCTCGGAGCGCTGGCAAGACCCGGTCGCCACGGCCGATGAGGTGACCGGGACAGTGGTCGTGGGCGCAGAGGTTGTCGATTGCGTGCCGGTATCCGTGGACCGGTAGCCGCCGTAGAGTATTTTCCGGATGGCGTCTATGCGGCTCATGGTTGCCCAGTTTAGAAAATTGCCGCTCCAGTAGCCGCTGCAATAGCTATTCACCGTCAGGGCATAAGGTTCGAACTGGTTGGTGCTGGTGTTATAGTTATAACATTTGGCACTGTCGAAATAGCCATAATAATTAATTGTATTTTGGTACGTAGTGTCCGGAATGCCGTCGCCGGTTAAATCCGAATAATCGTCATAGGCTTTGAAAAAAAGCTGGTGATCCTTGGATATATTCAGCATCACCAGCGGCGTGGCCGTATTGGACAGAAACAGGGGACTGTCGGACAGGGACAAAGGCACGGCTGGCACGGACTGCATGGCAAGGAGCAAGGCCGCGCTTAACCCGGCAAAAAATAAGCGGATGATTTTGCGATGGTTTTCCGGGCTTGAGATTTTCATTGTTTATCTCCTCTATATTGCGGTAATTCAGAAGCAGACCGTGAGCATGGCCTGCAAAATGACCACGGCGTTGCTATCGCCGCCAACGCCGCGGGCAGTGACGCGGAATTGCTGTTGAGTCAGGAGGTTATTGGTCGGGCAGGTAATATCCGGGAATCTTTCCACGACGTACATCGGCTGCGCGGCAATTTGCGTCAAGGTGTCCGCGGCCGGCATGTTCAGCGCAGTCGGATATTTGGCGGGCGAGGTGGTCGACCAGACAAATTGCTGGGTAGTGCCGTTACAGTCTAAATCGCCATTGCCGTTCCAATAATTCGCGCTGTTGGGCAAACAGGTATTGATGGCGCGATAGCCGGCGGCCGCGTATGTTCCGGAAGTTAATGAATTCGGGGACGGCAGCGTGGTGCTGATGACATTGGTGCTGGTGGTGAGAATGTCCGACACATAGCTAAGCGCCGCTTCGGCGGCTTGAAACGCCAGGTCGCGGTTGCGGGTATTGCCGGCCATGCGTTCTTCCAGACCGCTCGTCTGCGCGGCGCCGGCGCCCAATAAAATCAGCATGATTAAAAATATCAAAGCGGTGAACAGCGTGGCGCCGGATTGCGCATGGCATTGCCCTGCCTTAGCCGGCCAGGCATGATAGCCGTTCCGTTTCGTGATGCCGGTTGCCCCGCCGTTATGCCGATTTGTAATCATACTCATAAACGGTTCTGGATGGCTATGGTGGTGCTAAACACTTTCCGGAACAGCAAATCGGTTGGCGTAACCGTTTCACCGGCGTCCGTAGTGTTGCCGTCATTATTCATATCCAGGGCGTATTGCTGCGGCTTGGTGGTTATGCCCTGCTCGCTTTGCCGGGAAACCATTAATAGACTGACGCGCACCCCCAAAACTTTTAACCAGTCCGAAGCGATTTTAAACGAGGCGTCGTCAGCCAGTACATAATTGTTAACCGCGTTGGCAGGAATATTAACGCTATCGATGGCATAAGCCAACTGCATATCCTGCACGCCTTCAATCAGTTCGTCAGGCGGATTGTTCAGGTTGTTAGCCAAGGTCAGCGCGCCTCCGCTGCCCAACACCTGCCGGAATAGAGAAGGATTGCCGTTGGCGTTCATGCTGATATAGTAAGTGACCGCTACCAGGGGGTAAATCGTCGAACCAGGCACCGTGCCGGTCGCGGCCAACGTGTTTGAAGCGGTTCCGGCGCTATTGTCGTAGGTAAAACTATTGCCGTTCACGGCGGTTTTGGCCTGAAAGATATCGATAGCCGAACAATTCGGATTGACGCTAATCAAAATCTGCCCTGCTTGAAAACCAGCCGGCGTATTCAGGGTTATTTTAGTACCGGCAATAGCCGCCACCATGTTTTGCTGACTACTGTCGGCGTATTTAACGGTCAAGGCGTCGCCGTGCAGCACAAAGCCGGCTACGCCGGCCAGCGCCAGGCCGTTTAAATCGGCCGGGAAAGCGGCGGGGTAACTCAAAGGCGTGGCAATAGCAATAGTGGTTTCATTGGTATTTTCATAGCCCAGCAGCACCGGATACCAGTATTGGTACCATTGCGGCGCGGCTACATTAATTATATTGTTGACGGTAGGAGCAACACTTGGCGGATTAGAGGCCGGCAACACTATACTGGTTTGGCAACCTGTGAACCCGGCCATGCGCATATCCTTGCCCATGAGTTCGAAGGCGGTTCTGGCGTCTTCCTGCATACGGCCAAGCACGTCCTGATTGCGAAAACTCTGCCTGCTGGCGATGTAGCCGTAGCCGATGGCCGCGATGACGATCAAGCCCAAGGTCAGGGAAATCATCAGCTCAATCAGCGAAACGCCCAGCATGCCGTTTAATAGCCTGTTCGCCGGTCCGGAACGCCGAATAGTGTTCATAGTATGCTCTGCGTGGTGAAAGTGGTGCTGTTTGTCGCGCCGCCGGTATCGATGCCTTGCGTTACTTCGCTCCAGGTAATGGCGATAGTCACCATGCAGGGACTGACGCCGCTGCAATTCGTGCTGACCACGCCGGCGCCGGCCGGCAGCATATTCGCGACACTACCCTGCCAGTTCAATAATTCCGTTTGGCTGTAAGGGCAGCCTGAATGGCAAGAGGTGGCGGTGGCGCTGTTAAAACCGTCAAACAGCGCCAGACTCTGGTTTAAGCGCATACGCTCCAGAATGTCATAGGCCAGCAATGTCGCCTGGCTGCGCATCAAGGCCGTGGTGCTGGATTTAGAGGATTGCGCCATTAAGGCCGCTTGGCCCAGCAAACCCACGGCCACCACCACCATGGTAACCAACACCTCCATCATGCTGCTGCCGGTTTGCCGGAGTCGAAAGCGCCGTTTAATCATCAACAAGCTCCATTGTTGGCGCCGAGACTGATGCTAACGCGGCCGGTGCTGTTAACGGTGACTACCCGCTCGGCGCCGACCAGTTTTCCGGCCACGCCGCCGACGCAAATTGCCAGGGACTGGCTGGCGCCGCCTTTTACGCCGCCGGTGGGGAGATAACTAATATAATTGGCGTAAGTGGTAGTAGCGGTAACCGCAACGCTGGTATTAACCGGATTGGCGACTTTCAGCACATTATCGTAAGGCGAATTGCCATTGGCGTCGGTAGACAGGAAGGCGCCGGACTGGCCTTTGTTGAACAAAAACCAGCCAGCCTTGCGTCCAAGCCACAGCGCTACAGGCGGCGTTGAGATCGGTCACGACCACATCCGAATTGTTCAAGGCGGCGGTGCACACCGTCACACTCTGGCCTCTTTTGATGGCCTCCGAACGAGCCATGTTTAAAGCGGCGCTCAGGTCATTGGCAAACCCCATTGCCCGGTTTTTGTGCAGACTAGACTGAAAATTGGGAACCGCCAAAGCGGCAAGAATGCCGACAATGCCGATCGTCACCAGCAACTCAATCATGGTAAAACCTAAATTCTCGCGCATGTGTTACTCGATTTCGGCAAGAACTGTGGATAAAACGGATGTAATCATAAACATAATTTTAGAATTCCGGTTATTTTTATCATTAACATAATTTTAAAATTGAGGTTAAGTAATAGCAAACGCTTAAAAACCTATGCCGAAACTCAATCACGTAGGATGGGTATGCAGTGCATACCCTACACTTCTAACCCGAGAATTGCTTATAGCCGGACACATCCCTAGGCACGGTTAAAAGAATAGTATATAGCTCAAGCTTCGTTTGTGAAGCCCTGAGCAATTTTACACTTTCATTACAAAAATCTCTAAAATTCAATGTTTTTGATGCTATTGCCGCCTGCCGGCCAGTTTGATGCCTGACCGGCAGAGGCCGAACGGAAAGGGTTTACAGGGTAAAATCGTGTTGCTTCTCAAACCACCTTGTCTGCTTTGGACTGATAACTATCCATGCGGTTGAAATTCAGATAGCGATAGGTGTCTACGCTGCTTTCCTCCAGCAATCCCGCATATTGCATATATTCCGCGACGCTGGGAATCCGGCCGAGCAAGGAACAGACCGCCGCCAGTTCCGCCGAAGACAAATAGACATTGGCTCCGTTACCCAGGCGATTGGGAAAATTCCGGGTCGAAGTCGAGACTACCGTAGCGCCTTCCGCCACCCGAGCCTGATTACCCATGCAAAGCGAACAGCCCGGCATTTCCGTTCTGGCGCCGACCTTGCCGAAAGTACCATAATAACCCTCTTCCACTAATTGATCCTGATCCATTTTCGTCGGTGGCGCAACCCACAAGCGGGTCGGCAAATTACCGGCTTTTTCCAGTAATTTACCGGCTGCGCGAAAATGGCCGATGTTAGTCATGCAGGAACCGATAAACACTTCGTCGATTTTAGTACCCGCCACCGCCGACAAAGGTTTGATGTCATCCGGATCGTTAGGGCAGGCCAGCAATGGCTCGGTGATCAGGCTCATGTCGATTTCGATGATTTCCGCATAGTCGGCATCAGGGTCGGCTTCCAGCAACTGCGGATGCTCCAGCCAGTCCTGCATGGCGGCGATCCGGCGTTGCAGGGTGCGGACATCGCCATAACCTTCGGCTATCATCCATTTCATCAAAGTGATGTTGGAATTGAGGTATTCGCGAATCGGCGCTTCGTTGAGTTTAATGGTGCAACCACCGGCGGAACGTTCCGCGGAGGCATCCGACAATTCGAAGGCCTGCTCGACTTTTAGATCCGGCAAACCTTCGATCTCCAGGATTCTGCCGGAGAACACGTTTTGCTTGCCTTCTTTGGCGACTGTCAACAAACCGCGCTGAATGGCCGCATAAGGAATGGCATTCACCAGATCCCTTAAAGTGATGCCGGGCTGCATTCGGCCTTTGAACCGAACCAGCACGGATTCCGGCATATCCAGCGGCATGACGCCGGTCGCAGCAGCAAAAGCCACCAGACCCGAACCGGCCGGAAAGGAAATGCCGATGGGAAAACGAGTGTGCGAATCGCCGCCGGTGCCGACCGTATCCGGCAATAACAGGCGATTCAGCCAGGAATGAATCACGCCATCGCCGGGCCGTAGCGACACGCCGCCGCGCGTCATGATGAAATCCGGCAAGCTATGTTGCATAGCGACATCGACCGGTTTCGGATAAGCGGCGGTATGGCAGAACGACTGCAATACCAGATCGGCGGAAAACCCCAGGCAGGCCAGATCTTTCAGTTCGTCGCGGGTCATCGGTCCGGTGGTATCCTGAGAACCCACCGTGGTCATGCGCGGTTCGCAATAACTGCCCGGCCTTACACCGGTTGTTCCGCAAGCCTTGCCGACCATTTTCTGCGCCAGCGTATAACCTTTACCGCTATCCTCAACCGGACTCAGGCGGCGGAATACCGTCGATACGGGTAATCCCAAAACCTGCCGGGCCCGGTCGGTTAGACCGCGGCCGATAATCAAAGGAATCCGACCGCCCGCTCTGACTTCATCGAGTATCACCTCGGTTTTAAGCGTGAAGCGGCTGATTTCCGCACCGCTATCATGGGCTTTTATCAAACCTTGATACGGATAAATATCTATCGAGTCAGCCATGTTCAATTGCGCGACATCGCATTCGATAGGCAAAGCCCCCGAATCTTCCATGGTGTTGAAGAAAATCGGTGCAATCTTGCCGCCTATGCACACGCCGCCGGCACGCTTATTGGGAATGTGCGGAATATCGTCGCCCATAAACCACAGCACCGAATTGGTGGCCGATTTCCGAGAAGAACCGGTACCCACCACGTCGCCGACATAGGCGACCGGAAAACCTTTGCTTTTAAGATCCTGAATTTGTTGCTCGGGGTTGTCGATGCCCTCGCGCGGCATTTTCAGCATCGCCTTGGCATGCAACGGGATATCGGGCCGCGACCAGGCATCCTGTGCGGGCGACAAATCGTCGGTATTGGTTTCGCCGCTAACCTTGAATACCATCACCGTCAATTTTTCCGGCACTTCCGCACGCTCGGTAAACCATTCGGCATCGGCCCAGGATTGCAACACCTGCCGGGCATAAGCGTTACCGGTCTCGGCCTTTTCCTGTACATCGTGAAAAGCATCGAAAATCAACAATATCCGCGATAGCGCTTTAGCAGCAACCGCAGCCAGAGCCGGGTTATCCAGTAATTCGATCAAGGGCGCCACATTATAGCCGCCCAGCATGGTGCCTAGCAACTCCGTGGCTTTTTCCGGCGATATCAGCGGCGAAATTGCAGCGCCTTTGGCCAGCGCAGTTAAAAAACCGGCCTTTACATAAGCGGCTTCATCAACCCCGGCAGGCACCCGCTCGCTCAGCAACTCCAATAAAAACGCCTCTTCCCCGGCCGGCGGCTGTTTCAGCAATTCGACTAGCACCGCCACTTGCCCGGCATCCAGAGGTTTAGGCACGACACCATCGGCAGCGCGTTCGGCTAAATGTTTTCGATATTGTTCTAGCATGGATGTTTCCTCTGATTGAGACAATTATTTGATGTGGTGGTACGCTTGGCGGCAGAAAACTTTAATCCTGAATCACGCAGTTTCATCACGAAAACTCAAAAAAAAATTTCATTTCCCTGAACCGGTTCTCAGCGGAAGTTAACGTTTTGGGAAAACATCAATTATAAATATCCGGTAACTGTTCAGTGTATTCACGGAGGCGGGTGCGGACACCATCGTTCCCACGCTCCGGCGTGGGAATGCATCCCTGGACGCTCTGCGTCTTCTTGATAAGCGAGCGGAGATACGCAATAAGCAATTGAGGGTGATTTTACGCTGAATAGTTACAATATCTGTATCAATTTTATATTTCTCGTGGGTTTTTCCGCCAACCGCATTTTCAACGCTTGTCATTCCAGCATACTGTATTGTAAAGGCATCATCGATAAATTAAGCGCTATTTATGATATCGATTCGAAGAAAAAACTATTTCATTAAAAGAAACAATAGGAGATAACAAGGCCGGGGTTGGAAGATGAGCAGTTGGCAGCCCAAGACTTGAAGCGGAAGGCATTGATGGATGGCAACTATACCGATTGACCATCGTTCCTACGCTCCGGGTCACTGCCGTTAAGTTAAGTTACTTGGTTGGCAGGGCTGACGTTGGAAGCACAACAATCGAAGCCAGCCAGCAACGAAAGGCTGTTGGTTTATCGCTGACCAAGAAGACGCAGAGCGTCCAGGGATGCATTCCCACGCCGGAGCGTGGGAACGATGTCATGTAGGGTGCATCTATCTATGCATTTCGGTCTGCATCGCTTAATTTGAACCGGCTAGCCAATCCGTGCAGATCTTTGGATATGGTCTGGAGATTCTTGGCAGACTGAGCCAGGCTGGCTGTGGAATTCATATTATGCGCGGTGGTTTCCGCGACCTTTTCGATCATGCGGGCTATATCTTTACTGTAAACCGTTTGCTCATGGAAAGCATTGCCGATATTACCCACCACCCCCATCACCTGCTCGGAACCATCCTGAATCTCTTTAATCGACTGGCCGGCAGCGGTAGTCAACTCGCTACCGAGGTTGACGTGTTGTACGCTGGCGTCCATCTTTTTCCGGGTCGCTTCGATGCTTTTCTGGATTTTCGCAACCATGCCGGAAATTTCGCCGGTGGCATTTGCCGTTTTTCCGGCCAGATTCCGCACTTCGGTAGCCACAACGGCAAATCCCTTCCCGGCATCGCCGGCCCTGGCGGCCTCGATCGAGGCATTTAAAGCCAGCAGGTTGGTTTGATCGGCAATGTCGTTAATAGTTCGGGTAATGCCGGAAATACGTTTGGAATCGTCATCCAGATCATACACCGTCGCTGACATTTCATTGACTACGTTGGCAATATGCTGCATTTCCCGGGAAGTGTCGCTAATGATTTTACCGCCACGTTCAGACTTCGTACCCGATTCCCGGGTGACATCACCGGCAAACGCCACAAAGTTTTCGATTTTCTCTATGGAAACGGCCAGGTTTTTCACCGACTGATTGGCTTCCGCCGTCATTGTCATTTGTTCGGAAGCATCGGTGGCGTTGCGGTTGGCAACCGCAGAAAGGTCGGACGAAGCGACTCGCAAGGTTTCTACGTCACGCAACAACGTTCTGATGATTTCGATCAGATTTTTGCGCATCACTATCATCTTCCCGGTCATCTCGCCGAGTTCGTCCTGGCCGAATTGATGCACTTCCAGGCTAAGGTCGCCGGAGGCAATGGCATCCAGGGCCTGCGAGGTATCCGCCAGCAGATTTTGCATATGCCGAATGGTCAGAAAAACCACAGCCAGCAAGCCCAAAGTACCGCCTATGAACAGTATGCTGTATATCAGTTTATTTCGAACGAAAGCGGCTTCCGAGGCGTCGAACTCTTCCTTGGCGATTCTGCCTTGTATGCCGATCAGTCCATCCAGGATTTCATTAACGATATCCAGTTCGTTGTCCAGCGCCTTAAGGAAACCGACATGCACTTCCGGAGTAAAAGTTTCGGATTTAAGGTCATTTAAAGCTACCACAAACTGATCGTCCCAAGCTTTGTAGGCTTTCCGGAAATCGGCTGCAAGCGCCAGTTCTTCAGGGTTTTTTCCGGGGATGTCCTCATAGCCGGCCAGCAACTTCTCGATTAACGCCCGGCGTTTCTTGATCGGGTTGGTATGGTCGGATACCTGATGGTCCTTGTGCATGGCGGAATGCACGCTGGCCGGATCATGTTCGAAGCCTTGGAGCAAATCGTTGACATTTTTGAAGATGGCCTTCTGCATCGTCAACAGATTTTGCAGCGGTATGGCCCGTTCCCTGAAAACGCGGTCCAGCGAGTCTCGGGAAGACTTTAAGCCTTCCCAGCCTATGCTTGCCGAGACGCAAAACAGCGACAAGGACAAGGCCGAAATGGCCCACATCCTTTGAGAAATTTTCCAGCGGGAAAGCCAGCGGTAAATTGGGATAGTCCATTTAGGTTCACGGGCCATTTTCCCTTTTACGGCATCGGCATCTCGGTCAAGCATTCAAAAAAACCTGCTTACTTAAGGGTACTGATAAAAGCAATCAGGTCGGCCCGCGCTTTGGCATCCGCTAATCCTTCATATTTCATTTTGGCGCCGGGTACGAATTTGCGGGGCATGGTCAGATATTGATCCAGCTTGTCTTCCGCCCAGACAATGCCGCTGTTTTTCATGCCGTCCGAGTATTCGGCGTAATCCGGAACGGTACCGGCCTTACGGCCGAATACGCCGCTCAAGGACGGACCTTTCTTGTTTTTTCCCTGGATGCTATGGCATTCGGAACATTCTTCTTCAAAGACCTGTTTTCCCGCCGCAGCGTCGCCGGCGGCCATGACGGATTTAGCGTTTACACCGGCTATAGCGATGATGAATGCCAGCACAATCAATTTAGGTGTAATTTTAAACATCATTTTTCCTCTCAAAGTTTATTGAAACATTAAAAAGCGGTCCAGGCAAAGATAAATGCCGTATTGTTGCCGCTAGCTCCGGCTGAGGAGCCGTTATATTTATTATAAGCCGTGAACTGGGCGCCGACGCGCAGATTAGCATAATAAGCGCCCCATGAGTTTTCTTTGCCGAAAGGCGTCCAGTCCAGTTGGTAAACCATGCCGTTAGAATCGGGGCGATCGTTGGAATATCCAAGACTATTGTAAAGGCCCAGATCTGCAGTACCGAGGATATCGAAAAAACCAATGGTCGCGCCATAAGTCTTATCGTAATGGTAAGAGGTATTTAACCTTACTTCCTGCAAGGTTAAACTGCTATTGGACGCATTTCCACCATTCGCAGCGAGTGTTTCTCCCCAGGACATATTTTCATGGGTATAGGAGCCGCCAAAGGCGAAAACATGTTTTCGTGTGCCAAGATATTGATAATTGGCATCAAATCCCCAGTCCATAAAACGATCGGGTATATTGCTGGTTGCAATGGTACGCAGATGTCCAGTCATGCCAAAAAAGCCTGCCGAGAACATGGATGATTTCATATCCTTTAAATAGGCAAGCCGCCAATAGGGCGAAAAGCCGGTTATCCCCTGCCCTGGATTGGTTGGATCATTGATGACGCCGGTAGTGATTTGATACTGCATACTTGAAGGCATATAGCCGCCGAACTCGGCATAAAGTCCATTGTCAAAAAAAGTATAGGCGGTCATGCCAAAGACACGCCCGGCTAATGCGCCATCGATGACTGGCACAGTGCCGGGGGTTGGCGACAAACTGCTGGAAGTGACCGCAAAGGGAAAGCGCCAGGCTGCCGGGGTATTAAACGGGTCCTGAGAGGTCGGGTTATTATTCACCGATAAACCCAATGTCATATCCTGTTCGAAAATAGTCGCCTCCTTCGCATAACGAATGTCGAACTGTGTCCAAATGAAACTTACGGGCAACCCCATCATAAGTGCCCTGCATAAAGGAACCGATATTGTCGTAAAGCTTACCCGCCACGAAACCGGAAGCCTGTATCAAAGCCACATTATTATTGGCATTAAAACCTCCTGGTGGTGATGCCTGATCGGCATTGGTATTGGTGAATCCCGCTAATGCCATGCCCGACAAGGGGATCAGCGGCGCGTCGCTGACATTGGTCTCTATATAACCGCCTATTTTGAATTTCATGCCGTAAGGCGTAAGTTGCGGTCCGAAAGAGCCAATATGGCAGGTAGAGCACTCCTGATTAGTTTGCCGGGCATAACTTGGAAGCGCACGAGCCGAAAAACTCCACAAGATCAGGCAGAATCCGAAAAGAACCCTTAAAATTTTATGAAAATAAATTTTTTGTGACATGTTAGATAATTGATTATTCATTTCCGTTCCTCTATGTCTGCAAGGTTTTTGTTAAATCTTTCCGCCCAGGGCCTGCGTAACATAGGAATAGGTATCATCGAATATAGCACCCCATCCCGGCGAAAAAAATGATGCCATAAAGCCGAAAGCACATGTATGGCTATAACGGCACAGAACACCGTAGCCAACTGTATATGCCAGGTTTGTAATTCTTCGGCCAGTTCCAGATTTCTATCGATCAGCATCGGCAATTTCAGCCCTAAGATATTCACAGGCTTATGCCGGGCGCTGGCTTCCATCCAGCCTAGAAAAGGGGTTGCCAGCAAACACAAATAGATGGCGGAGTGGGAAATGGAGGCCACAAATTGCAGCATAGGCGAATTCCCGGTGTAGGGAAATTCGCGGGTAAATAAACGCCATGACAAGCGTAATAACGCCAATAGCAGAACAGCCATGCCAAAACTGCGATGCAGGCCAATGATATCTTTATATAGGCCTGGATCATCGATCAAATTCCGCGAAAAAATCAGGATAACCGCGATAATGAAGCATGCTGCAACAGCCCAATGCAAGGTCCTGAATACACGGCCATAGACAAAACGTTTTTCAGCAAATTTTTGATTTTCTATCATAACTTTCTCTGATGAAGTGATATCGGTAAACAATACGGAGCAGCGAAACGTAATAGTGACTACTCAAGGAATCAAGACATTAATTTCACGGATAATTTTTGAAAACTTTCCAGTTATTCAAATGAATCAAAAAAAGATAAAAAATCCAATCTTTTAAAAACCAGCCGGTTAGAACTTATCGATATAAAATTTTAACAAGCCGTTTTTAAACATAAATTTACGCCTAAGCGTAGACGCAACCCGGTTCAAAATTTAATAGCCTTTCAATTATAGACCAGTCGAAATAGTTGTCTTAAATTTTAAGGGTTAAATCCTGATTACCGACTAAAACAGAAGGTAATTAATTAAGTTGTATTATCCGGTTTATAGATAACTGGAGAACGGCTGAAGTTTACACTAAGCAAGGGGAATATTATTTAGCGTTCAAACCCAAGTTTTGAACCTATTGGCGTTTTTTTATTTTTTTGAGATTAAAACGGATTTACAGACTGGCATAGGGACTAGACAGATAATGCAGCAAATCCAGCTCAATTCAGAACCTCGGTTTGGAGTTGGGTGCTTTGGCAGACGTTTAAGAGCCGGGATGAATAGTTTTATATGCATTCGCCACATCCATGTGACTTATGCTTGCTTAAAGGATATATTGGGCGTCCTCTGACGAAACAGCCGGGGAGGTGAGGCGATTTGCGAAGAGTTTATTAATCAGGTCCAGTCGGAGTCGCCGTTATCGCCTAGAAAGTCGTCATCGTCGCTGTCCGGAAAATCAGCGCCGATATCGCTGTTGTCGGCAGATTGACCGGCATCATCGCCGTAATAATTATTGATCACGGTTTGTTCGGTAAACTGTTCCTCTAAGGGTTGCTGTCCGAATCCCGGCTGCCCGAACCCGGAAGAATGATGTCCCAGCAGATTCTCTATCCCTTGAAATAAAAACGATCCGGCCACTACGCCTGCGGCGGTCGTCGCAACATTACCCAGAAAGCTTGAACCGCCGCCCAAAAATCCACCCGGCGCTTGCGGCTGCGCTTGAGTCCTGGCTATCTGGTAGTTAGCTGCACCGGGGACTTGACCGGCATTAGCGGGTGGCTGCGCCCAAGGGTCATTACCTAAAAATGCGGCTGACGTTTGGCTGGATTGGCTGTTTTGTAACTGTTTTTGCAATTCGCCGATTTGGGTTTTTGCAGTATTAAGCGCCTGTTCCAGCAACATCACCCTTTGCACCAACAGATATGCCGCATCCGGTTGCCGGGCGACAGCCTCGCGTATCAGCGACTCCGCTTCGTTATCTTTGCTTGACAATTTAAACTCGGCCAATGGCTTGAGCAATTGGTTAAGTTGATCGCGTTCCTGTGTATTCATGGCTAAGGCTCCAAAGTCCGGTTAAGTTTGGCAAAATGCGGTTTTTTTTAGGATATTAAATTCGCTCGAAAATTCCATTAAATTAATGGGGCGAACAACAAAGCATTTCAATAGCAGCAACCAACCTACCCAGTATTTCCTTAACATTCCTTGCTGATGGCAAAAGCACCTGTCACCAAAGTGATTTCGCGGAGAAAGCACAATAAGCCGCCGGTTAAAGCCAGGATAGCGGCAATGAATAATAGCGAGATGACTCGCGACAGATTTAATCCTAGCTCCGCGCCCAGAAACAGCGTGACGATAGCCCCGCAGATAAACAAGGCGCAGACGGTGCAGAGGCTGATGGCCCAATTGATTAAGCGAACTCTGAACGGTAAAACCGACATTTCATCGACATACAGTTCGGCTTGATTTTCGTCCATTTCACTTAAAATACGAAATCTATCCACTGCTCTGGACAAACGGCCGGTCATTACATTTAAAAAAGCCCCCACACCTCCCAACAAAAAGACCGGGGTTAAAGCTTGCTGAATAACATGTGCGACTGTCGGTATATTGGTAAAATTTTCCACTACTTTTTTTATCTGTCAGGTTGATGGTTCTTTGAAAGTTTGTAAGGTAAAGACCGGCTGTCGCGGCCAAGATATAGCCGTAGCCGCAGTCAACGGCCATCCAGGCATCTGAGGCCTTCTCATTATAGCAATACAACAGTTAAACCCGCTATCCATTCCTGTAAACTCAGAGGCAAGCGTAATAAACCACCTTGGCTTTTTTGTTTCCATGTAAAGCTGCAAAAAAACTTATAATTGTTTTGAACTCCGCTTTCGGCCCTAAATTAATCCGGAAAGTTTTGCTGGTTTTTCCAAAAGAAACTGGATAGTATATTTTTATCGAGTGACTCTGACGCTATCGAGCCGATTTTCTGCCTACCGTGACTCTGAAAAAGTTCTCAGGCTTTGAATTTAAAACTGCTATCAAAGCTGCGAATAGACCCTAAAAATGCTCGAGCATGTTTCAAGGCAGTAGCTACCGGAACGCAGGAGTGCAAAGTTGAAATCAACTTACCATCATTTTGACATTGAAAACGAACCCGATTTCGATGTCAATGAAAGCCTTAAGCACCAAACCCCTCTGCAGTTAAATCACGCCGGCATCTCACTTCTTCCCGTATTGCATTCTTATCTGCTTGAACATGTCCACGAATTCTGTCTAGCTCTCCGCGCTGAAATGCCGGTCTTTCCGGAACTTCCCGAACTGTTGGCCGACAACAGCTTAGCGGAACGCCTGATAACAGAACAGGTCGCTTTTTTCTTTGAAATCACCGCCGGTAACTATGGCGAAGAATATAGTCGCCGGCGCATGGAAAATGCCGGCCGCTATTGCCGCCTCGGCCTTTATCCGCAATGGTATCTTGGCTGTTACCATGCCTATCTTTCGCGGGTTTTATCCCTGTTAAGCCGGTTGTTCGGTTGCGATACCGAGCAATTTACCGCCGCTTATAATGCCTTGCTAAAAATCGTCATGTTCGACATTCTTCTAGCTGCCGATGCGAATAGTTGCGCCGAAAAACAGGTCGTTAACCGGCTAAAACAGCATCTGGGCGATTTGATGGAAGGCATCGATGCCATCATCTGGGAAGCGGATCTCGCTACGCTGGCATGCCGTTATGTCAGCCCGCAAGCGGAAAGACTAGGCTACCCGCTAAAGCGCTGGCTTGACGAACCGAATTTCTGGAGCAGCATTATCCATGCCGAGGATAGAAAAGCGACTTTAGAGTTTACCACCCGGGAAATCGCCGCAGGACGCAATCACAACATGGAATACCGGCTACTGGCAGCCGATGGCCGCACCCTCTGGGTACACGAGAAGGTGACGATTTCCGAGCAGTTGGGCTGCTTGCGCGGCGTGATAGTGGATATTACTGCTATCAAGGAAACCGAGGACCGGCTGGCCCACGATGATCTGACAGGCCTGCCTAATCGCAATCTGCTGGAGGATCGCATCACCCAGGCCATAGCTTATGCCGACCGGAACGGCAAAATGCTGGCGATTCTGCTCATCGATCTCGACCGCTTTAAATACGTTAACGATAGTCTGGGGCATAATATCGGCGACAAGGTTTTGCAAACCGCCGCCGAACGGCTGATCGGCAATTTGCGTGGGGCCGATACCGTCGCCAGGTTAGGCGGCGACGAGTTCGTGGTCATACTGACCGATCTTAACAAACCGGATAATGCCGGCGGAAAAGCGCAAAACATACTTGATTCGATGTCCACCCCTTTTTCGATCGGCACTCATAATTTTTTCCTCAGCGCTAGTATAGGTGTCAGCATTTATCCTCAGGATGGCGACACCCCGCAAACGCTGCTAAAAAATGCCGATATAGCGATGTACCGCGCCAAGGACAACGGAAAAAACTGTTTTGTTTTCTATACCGATAACATGAATGCCGCGACTGCCCGGCAGTTATACATGGAAAACCAAATGCGCCTGGCGCTGGAGCGGGATGAATTTATCCTGTACTACCAGCCGCAGGCCGATTTGGAAACCGGGCATATTATCGGCGTCGAAGCACTGGTGCGCTGGCAACACCCGGAGATGGGTTTGGTGCCGCCTAATCAGTTCATTAAAATTGCCGAGGATACAGGCCTGATTGTGCCCTTAGGCGAATGGATACTGGAAACCGCCTGCCGGCAAGCGGTATTATGGCAGGCCAAAGGGTTGCCGAAACTACGCATGGCGGTGAACTTGTCGGTTCGTCAGTTTATGCAGTACGATCTGGTTGGCACTGTCGCAAGAATTCTGAAGAAAACCAGCCTGGACCCTAAGCTTTTAGAGCTTGAATTAACCGAGAGCATCTTGATGAAAGGCGTGTCGGAGTCGATAGAGACGCTGCTCAGACTACGCAAAATGGGCATATGCTTGTCGGTAGACGACTTTGGAACCGGCTATTCTTCACTCAGCTATCTGAGCCGTTTCCCGGTCACTGCCGTGAAGATCGACCAATCTTTCGTCCGGGATATTGCCAGCGACCCCAGCGCCGCAACACTGGTGCGCTCCATCATTAGCATGGCGCATGAATTGCACCTGCGCGTCATCGCCGAAGGCGTGGAAACCGAAGGACAATTGAGTTTTATTGTTAATCATCGCTGCAATGAGGTACAAGGCTACTACTTGAGCCGGCCGATGCCGGCCGATGCATTTTTTGCGATGTTTAGGGAATTTCCGGGCCTGAAAATTCGTTACGGCGCAAAAAAAGCGCCTGAGCGCACCCTATTGCTGGTCGATGACGAAAAAAATATTCTCTCGGCTCTTAAACGCGAACTTCACGGCTTTGGCTACCGGATTCTCACCGCTAATAATGCTTTGAAGGCATTTGAATTACTTGCCATTCATCCCGTAGGCGTGATCATTTCCGACCAGCGCATGCCGGAGGTGACCGGCATCGAATTTCTGCATCGGGTTAAGGATCTTTACCCCAATACCATACGCATCATACTATCCGGTTACAGCGATATTCAATCTATTACCGATGCTATCAATCAAGGCGCTATTTACAAATATCTGGAGAAACCCTGGGAAGAAACATTATTACGCGATACGGTCGGCGATGCTTTCCAACAATACGAGTTAAAACAGGAAAATGCCCGTCTTGGCCGCGAACTGGAAATTGCAAATAGCCATCTGTCCGAAATCAATCGCGATCTGGAATTGCGGATTTCGGAAAAAACCCAGGAAATCAGCCAAAACCTTAATATTCTGCAAATCTCGCAGGAAGTTCTTGAATTTTTACCCACTGCCGTGATCGGTATAGACGACGATGGTCTGATTGTCATGGCTAACCGGGAGGCCAATCTGATATTTTCCGACGACGGCGCCGGCCCTTTGATAAGTTGCGAAGCGTCCTCGCGCTTACCGGAAATTTTCCTTGACTGTAGCGCTGACTGTTCGGAAACAGGGCAAATCCTCAAGATGGCGAATGGCCGCTGTTTTCGGATTATCCGTTATCGTTTGGGAGAATTTTGCAAATCCAAAGGTACGGTATTTGTTATCTTGCCAATCGAAGGTTTTGATTGATTCGGGTTAGAAAACAACCCGGTATAAATAACGGTAACAAGAGTCGTAAACATGAACGAGCAACAGCAAGAACTTGCAGCACCGGATATTAACGTTTTACTGGATCATATTCAGAAGCTACCTTCAATGCCGAATCTTGTGCTGGAAATTCTGGAAAGTTTCAACGATAAAAATATCGATGTCGCCACCCTGTCGAAAAAAATCACCCAGGATCAGGCCATTGTCGCCAGAATCATGCGGGTTGCCAATTCACCGTTTTTCGGGTTATCCGGCCAAATCAGTTCGATTTCTACAGCGATTTCCATGCTGGGGATAAATCATTTAAGAGGATTGGTCATAGCAGCCGGGATTATCGGCGCATTTCAGGGCATGGACAAGAAGTTCGACTGGCGGGCCTTCTGGCAGCACAACATTAGAACCGCCGTCTGTGCCAAAGCGTTGGCAAAACAGGTGAGTTTAAATCCGGAAACGGCCTTTACCGCAGGCCTGCTGCATGATATCGGCAAGTTAGTCATCGGCTTTTATTATCCGCAGATTTTTTTGCAATTACCTGCTCTAAGTGCCGGGAGTTCTGTGGCGTCTTTGCAGACCGAGCAAACAAATATCGGTTTCGATCATGCCGCGCTGGGCGCAGAAATCGCCAAGCGCTGGCATTTTCCTTTAGCGATTCAGCAAGCCATTTCAGGGCATCATACCGATTCCCTGCCTGAAAACCAACACTCCATGTCCGGCACGATCTATATTGCCAACCTGTTTGCCCATGCCCTGGATCAAGGACAGATTCAAGAAGATCAGGAAAAACATCTCCTAAAAATGGCTTGGATCTATTTCAGTCTAGACGCAAACAAACTGGAAGCCTTAGCCGTCGATGCGCAGCAGCTTTATGACAGTACTGTTTTTCTAATGAGTTAGGATCAAGCCAACTAGTCAGGGTATTCACCCTACGCGATCATCCGCCCGAATCGTTTCGACACATCAACTTAGAAGGCTCAATCATTTATGATTGGTCTTATGGTCGGTTACCTTGGTTGCCTTGGTCTCCTTCGTATTCTTGGTTACCTTGTTTTCCTTGGTTGACCTGGTCTCTTTAATTGCCTTGGTCTCCTTGGTTGGCTTGGCAGCCTTAATTGTCCTGGCCTCGTTGGTTGGCTTGGCTTGCTTGGCCGGCTTGGCTTCTTTGGCTGGCTTGGCTGCCTTAATTAGCTTGGTCTCCTTGACCGGCTTTATCGCCTTGAATGCCTTGAATGCCTTGGTTCCCCTGGTTGGCTCGATCACGCTTATAGCCTTTGTTGTATGATGCGCCTTAATGGTCCTGGGCTCCCTGGCAGCCCTGTGCCTAAACCTTGGAACGGCTTCCACCTCTCCGGAGGTTTCCATCAACCTGTTCCCCAAGGCAAAATTCCATTGATACTGATCAGGCGCAGCAAAGACTTGAGGCTGTTGCGATTTCTGGGCGATTTGCATGACTTTCGCCGCAACCTGTGGAATAGAAGCATTATAAGAATCCTGGATATGACCGCCGGATTGCCGCATATTTTCCAGAAAATAATGGGTAAAATAACTATTATCGATGCCTGGATCGCTGTTCGAATCAGGTTTCCAGGATTGTTCGCCCTCGTTGCTGGCGGAAATAATCACCTGACCCCATCCAGAGGAGTTTTTGTTGTTCCGGTCTTTTTTCGGGTCGAGCAGTTGCTGATTGTATCTTTTGTCTGTTGGCTGTACAACTGTTCCAGGTGTTTGTTCTAACGCCGGATCGTTGACAACCGGAATTTGCATTAATTGCTCTGCCGAATAACCTGTGGCATAGCTTTGTTCAGATTTTGCCAACTCTTCACTCGCGCTGGGCGTAAGCCCGGGAAACTCATTCCAAACGTCGCCGCTATAGCAAACATCCAGCACCATCAGCACGCGTTTGACGCCCTTACCGGCCATGTTCACAAAAAACTCGTGCAGACGCGAGTGAGGTATCGAACTATTCCAAAGCGCCTGCCTTTGCAGAACTTTATCTCGTGAACTGAGGTCTCCGGCATTTTTATCGCCAAACAAAACCTCCGTATCATAAGTAAGGATATTGACATGACCGAACATATTCGGCGGAGCGCCATAACTACTAATGTAGACTACAACCAAATCGTTTTTTTGCACGCGGTCTTCAATGTCTTCCAGCGCGGTCTGAATTGCCTGACTGCCGGCTTGCTGGTCGGTGAGCAGGGTGACGTTGGCTTTGGGAAAGTTTCCTAGCGCGGGATCGGTTAGATAAGCCGCAAAAGATTGCGCATCGTTGGCAGCAAAGCTTAACGGCCTAAGGTTCTGTTTGAAGCGCCCTACCCCCACCACCAAGGCATAGCGTTTACGGACCGGCCCCGGCGGCATTTTTTCCTGCGCGTTCGGCTCGGCTGGCCAACTGCCGCATTCGCGGCCGGCGATTTTCTCCTGGGGGCATTCCTGCCAGGATTCAACTTCAATATGGCCGGCTTTTAGCGGTAATAACCATTGGCTGCCTACCATGGACTGGGCAATAGCGAATACCCTGGCCACGTCATCTTCGTTCTTAAAGCGCCCCGTAACCTGCAAGCGGCCTTGACCCTGCAAGTCAAAGCCAACCCGAGCCTCCTTCAAGCCCATTTCCTCTTGTATTTTTTCGTTGATTTGTTCGCACACATCGCCGCTGACCGGACTGCCGGCTGACTGATTCTTATCGCAGGAAATTTGATCGGCCCTATCCGGATTTTTCGATTTGCCGGTGCTGCTGCAACCGCTGATTACTATGGCAATAAATACAAGGGCAACGGTTAATTTGTTCATGGTTTTTCCAGGGTTCCTGCTTATAACATTATCCAGGCGTTTTCCCATTCTCAACAAGAAATTTTTGCGGAGGTCCGGATTCAATGGATTCCGGAACCCGGCCTAAGCTCTATCGGCTTTGGACTCGATGAACAGGCCGAAAGCATGATCAAGAATGGGAAGGCACAAAGAACATGTTTTAATTTTTATAGTCTAATTTAATAGAAACTCACACTTCACACTAACATAAAAACCAACCATTTTAGAAGCGTATCAATAAGGATTTTTAGCTAATGCAGATCGATTTATTCACAGTTCGAATGTTGCAAAAAATGCCGATATGATATCCGGCGTAACAAATATAATCACTAAAGAGTATAATTGTACGTTTATGCCATTGCTTTGCCGGTCGTTTGACCGCATATGCCGGGCTTTATTATTTTTAATTATTCTACGTTGCCGAGCAAATGCCGGACTAAATTTCTAGGCCTCGGGCTAATGCAACTCATCTGCCGGCTGGTTCCTGAAAGCTGACACCACAATAGAATACGCTGAATAAATATTTTTACTCAAGTTCATATTTTCCTAGAAAGGTTACTGAAATTTTATGATAGACGCTGAATACAAGCGCCGCAGAACTTTTGCCATCATCTCCCACCCCGATGCCGGTAAAACCACCATCACCGAAAAACTGCTGCTATTCGGTGGCGCTATTCAGTTGGCCGGCTCGGTTAAAGGCCGCAAAGCTGCCCGCCATGCGACTTCCGACTGGATGGAAATGGAAAAGGAGCGCGGTATATCAGTGACCACTTCCGTGATGCAGTTTGAACATCGGGATTGTATCATTAACCTGCTGGATACGCCCGGACACGAAGACTTTTCAGAGGATACCTACCGCACCTTGACGGCTGTCGATTCGGCGTTGATGGTGATCGACGTAGCGAAGGGCGTCGAGGAAAGAACCATTAAATTAATGGAAGTCTGCCGCTTGCGCGATACGCCGATCCTGACCTTTATCAATAAGCTGGACCGTGAAGGCCGCGAACCTATCGAATTGCTGGATGAAGTGGAAACCGTCTTAAAGATCCAGTGCGCGCCGATGACCTGGCCGATCGGCATGGGCAAACGCTTTAAAGGCGTTTATCAGCTTTATAAGGATGAAATACTGCTGTTCAGCGCCCAGCATGGCGGCCGGATTGCCAAGGCTGAAATCATTAAGGGCCTGGATAATCCGAAACTGGATGAACTGATAGGCGATCAGGCCGCCGAGTTGCGCGACGAAATCGAACTGGTCAAAGGCGCCAGTCACGAATTCGATTTGCAAAAGTATCTGGCCGGCAGTCAAACCCCGGTATTTTTCGGCTCTGCCATCAATAACTTCGGGATCATCGAATTGTTGGACGCCTTTGCCGAATTTGCGCCCGGCCCAAGACCCCGCCTGGCCGAACAGCGCGAAGTAATGCCGTATGAAGATAAATTCAGCGGCTTTGTGTTTAAAATTCAGGCAAATATGGACCCTGCCCACCGTGACCGGGTGGCTTTTTTGCGGATTTGCTCCGGCAAGTTCGACACAGGCATGAAGCTTAATCACGTTCGTATCGGCAAAAACATCACGGTCGCCAATGCCATTACCTTTCAGGCCGATAGCCGCAAAAACGTGATGGAAGCCTATCCCGGCGACATCATCGGCTTGCACAACCACGGCACGATTCAGGTCGGCGATACGTTCACGCAAGGCGAAGTCCTTAAATACGGCGGCATCCCCTACTTCGCACCGGAACTATTCCGCCGGGTGGTGTTGAAAGACCCGTTACGCGCCAAAGCCTTGCAAAAAGGCCTGATTCAGTTGACCGAAGAAGGCGCCACGCAGTTATTCCGTCCGTTACGCAACAATGACCTGATTCTGGGCGCCGTTGGCGTGCTACAGTTCGATGTAACGGCGCACCGTTTAAAAAGCGAATATAACGTCGAATGCGTTTACGATGCCATCGCCATCAATACCGTGCGCTGGGTCAGCGCCAAAAATCCTGCCAAACTGGAGGAGTTTAAAAACAAAGCCTTCGATAATCTGGCGGAAGACGGCGGCGGCTATCTGGTTTATCTGGCCAACAGCCGGGTGAATCTGCAACTGACCGAAGAACGCTGGCCGGATATTACTTTTAGCGCTACGCGGGAATTGTAGATACCTAAAAAGTGCGTAGTCAAGTAGGGTGGGCACGCTTTTTGTGTCCACGCGGAATTAAGGATATTGGCCTCAAAATGGTGGGCAGGAAAGCATTGCCCACCCTACATCTTGGATGACCGCCTTGGGTCTAACTTAGCCTTCTACGGCCTTATTTAATAAAAAATCCCCATTACCGTTCCCAGTAACGGGGATTTTATTGGCCTTTAGCCACACTTTAAGCTAATGGCTAGGTTAAAAGCCCCTTTTTTAACTTACAGAAATCCGTTATTTTGCTGCTGCATGAGCAAGTTTATTGAAAGCGTCAACCCGTTGCTTGCCGGTGTTGACCAGATCGATGCCATTGTCAACGATCATGGGAATCAAGCCCGGCGTGGTGTAGACGATCTTGCCCAGATAAGCGACGACAGGTACTGCGATTACCGCGCCAAACAAGGTGCTGACGCCGAATGTATGCAGGAATTTGGTGATCAGTACAACGATATCCAGCGGCAGCAACACCATGACGCCAAAGTAAACCGTAACCATAAAGGTAAACAGGACAAAGACCACGAATTGCAACAATCTTACCAACGCAACATTAACATTTTTCATGACGTATATTTCTCGATGAAGTTTTATATCGATTTGCAGGTAAAACCCGCTTTCGAACTGGAAATTTTACCGGCATTATAAAGGATTAGCTTGGGCGTTTCTTAATTTTTTGGCTAAAACCGTTAGAAGGCGATGCGCTTTAAGGTTATGCTATGCTCGAATGCGTACAGCGAAGTTATATGCCTCGCCTTTGAAATTTTGGCAAAGGGGAATTCCGACTGTGAACAGAGTGAGTTCATGGCTGTCAGCTTTATAAAGCTAAACCCGGTATTTTAGAATTTCAAGCTGAGATTCTCTGACACGCTTAAAAATTCACGATGCCAACCCATATCCCACGGCCTGCCGGTCTTCAAGAAGACGCAGAGCGTCTGAGGATGCATTCCCACGCGGAGCATGGGAACGATGAGGGTTGTCCGAAATGTTTAAGCAATCGGCGAGTTCTCCTCAATATCAATCGATTCCTTTAAAAAAAATCGATGTAATATGGCCCCTGCGGCAAAACCGCCCAGATGCGCCCACCAGGCGGACCCGGCTACCGCAGTTGCTGTCATGGCTGCGGTGGAGACTTCCTGTAATTGCATGATCACCCAAAACCCTAAAAATGCGATGGCGGGAATTTCAAAAAACAGCGGGAAAAACAGGATAGGCACCAGAATTAAGACCCTGGCATAAGGAAAGCGGAAGAAATACGCCCCCAACACCCCGGCAATGGCACCGGACGCGCCGACCACCGGTATCACCAGCGTCTGGGAAAAATACCATTGTACATAGGTGGCCAATAATCCGCATAACAGATAAAACACGATAAAGCGGTAATGTCCCATCAAATCTTCGATGTTGTCGGCAAATATCCATAAAAATATCATGTTGACGATGATATGCACCCAACCGCCATGCAAAAACAAACTGGTCAGAAACGACAGATAATGATCGGGCGGCAAACCGAAATCATAAGCCCATTCCGGATTGCTGTAGCGTATCGGTACCATGCCGTACAAATAGAGAAAACGTTGCGCCATTTGATCCGGCATCAGGTTCATCAGCAAAAAAACTGCAATGCATATCGCCATGATCGACCAGGTCACGATGGGCTTGGTATGGCAGGGAATGGAATCTCTTATGGGTATCATTTTATTATCCGAAACGATTAAAACAGTAATGCTTTGAGCCATTGCGCGTAGGCAAAAAAATGTGCCCGCGCTAATAGGTTTGTCTAAAAAACAGCCTTAAATCTTGATTTTCAGTTGACGGTACATTGCTCATCGGAAAGACGCGGAGCGTGGGAACGATGGCGCGACTGAAACTTGTATTTGCTACGTTGCCGTAAACCCGTTTTTAAATCAGAGCATATTCAAAACTTTTCGTTCCATGCTTTTTCCAGACGTTGCACCGATACCGGATAAGCGGTTTTCAACTGCTGAGCGAAAAGCGATACCCGCAATTCTTCCAAATTCCAGCGAAAATCATCCCGTTCCGGAGTGGGCACGGCAGTTTTTATCTGCTTTTCGACATGGCTCCAATAACGTTGCCATAATCGCTGCAATGCCTGCATATCCGGTAAATCGGTTTTTTGCTTGTCGAGACGGAAATCAATCGCTTTTAGATAGCGCGGCAGTGCTTGTAATTGCAGCAGCGGCGTGTACCGAATAAACCCATTGTAGATTAACAAAGCCAATTGATTTTCGATATCGTTCCGCAATAGCGGATTAATGCCAACCTGCCTAAGACGCTGCTTGATGGTTTGATAGTTTGCCATGATTTCCGCGATTTGCTTGCCTGTCTGAGCGGTAATAGTCAATAGGTCCGATTTTTTTTCAGCGAACGCCTGCTCGAATTGCAGTTGACTGCGTATGCTTGCGCCTTCTACAAACACGCTGCTGAATATCAGGAATAAAAAATCCTCCCGGAAATCGCCGCCGGCGCGTTCCGGCAATAAGCTATGTTTGTTTAGCTGGTTATAGGCCAGTTGCAAGGGAGCCGAGACGCCGCTGTTTTTTATAATATACTGCACATCCTTGCGGCATTGTAACCGGAACAGTTTGGTCAAGCCTGCGAAATGAGCGGCATCGGCCTTGGACCGGGTATCCAGTATCCGCACGCCCACAGTGTCGCCTTCATCGATAATCGCCGGGTAGCCGATAAAGGTCTGGCCCTTTTGCATAAACTGCCGGGTATCCGGCAAATCGTCGAAACCCCAGGCGATAAATCCGCTGAAATTCATCTCTTCTTGCGCCAGCTTATCGAAGCTGTCGCCGGCCTTGGTCGTATATTGTTCTTGCAGTTTAGCCAGATTGCGTCCGTAACCCAACACCTTGCCCTGCTCGTCCACAATCCGGAAATTCATTTTCAAATGCTCCGGCACGGCCTCCGGCTGCCATTCATTCAGCGGAATCGATTCGCCGGTCAGTTTGCGTAAACGCCCGCTCAACCATTCGAACAAAGAACCCTTAAAATCCGGCTCGATTTCCAGGCATTGTTTGGCGGTTTGCGGCACCGGCACAAAATGTTTGCGTAATTGCTTAGGTAGAGACTTAATCAGCGCCAAGACTTTTTCTTCCAGCAGGCCCGGCACGAGCCAATCGAACGCGACGGACCTGATCTGATTAAGCTGATGCACCGGAATCACTGCCGTCACGCCGTCTTCGTCGTGACCCGGCTCGAAGCGGTAGTGCAGTTCTATGCTCAAATCGCCGATTTTCTTCACATCCGGAAAATCCCAGTCGTTGATTTGAGCTTCATCGTTGCGGGTTAAATCTTCCTTGGTCAGAAACAGAATTTTCGGATTGTCCCGCTCGGCTTTTTTGCGCCATTGATCCAGGGTTATGCCGCTAACCACTTCGGCGGGCAACTTTCTGTCGTAAAACTCGTACAACCATTGTTCGTCTTCAACCAGATCGACGCGCCGGCCTTTATGTTGAATATAACCGACTTCTTCGAGCAATTTTTCGTTGGCCTTAAAGAAGGGGGCATTGCTGTGGTAATCATGGTTAACCAGGCCATGCCGGATAAACATCTCCCTGGCGGCCTTGGGGTCAACATTTTCGTAAGGTATTTTACGCTTGGCCTGTAAGGTCAAGCCATAAAGCAGCGTTCGCTCGTAAACGCCGCTACGGCCGGCGTTTTTCTCCCAATGCGGATCGTAATAATTGCGTTTGATCAGATGCTGAGCGCAAGCCTCGACCCATTCCGGCTCGATTTTGGCGACCGTGCGGGCATACACTTTACTGGTTTCCACCTGTTCGGCAGCCATGATCCACTTTGGCCGGGCTTTATGTTGTCCTGAACCGGGAAAAATAAAAAACTTCAGTCCTCTGGCCCCCAAATATTCGTACTGTTCGTGGCGAAAACCGATGTTGGACAGCAGTCCCGGCAATAGAGCGCAATGTATTTGCTCGAAATTGGCGGGGTTTTCATTAAATTTAAGTTTTAACTCGCCGCGCGCCACCTGCATGATCTGGGCATGGATGTCGAACCATTCCCGCATCCTGACATAAGACAGAAAGTTGTCCTGGCAATATTTTCGTAATTTGCTATTGGACAAGTGTTTTTTTTGCTCTTCAAAGGTGTTCCAAATATTCAGCAGGCTTAAAAAATCGGAATCCTCGGCTTTGAATTGCGCATGCTTGGCTTCGGCCTGCGGCATTTTGTCGGCGGGTTTTTCGCGCGGGTCCTGAATGCTCAGCGCCGAGACGATAATGGCGACTTCCGACAGCGAAGCCAGTTCCGCTGCGGCCAACAGCATCCTGGCCAGTTTCGGGTCGGTGGGGATTTTCGCCAATTGCCGGCCGGTTTCGGTCAACAGCCCCTGCTTATCCAATGCATCGACTTCGAACAGCGCATTTTTACCATCGCGTATCATCTTGTCTTCCGGCGGCTCGACGAAGGGAAATTCCTCGATATCCCCCAGCTTCAACGCCGCCATTTGCAAAATAACCGATGACAAATTGGTACGCAGAATTTCGGGTTCAGTGAATTCCGGCCGGGCCAGAAAATCCTCCTGCGAATACAAGCGGATACAGATACCCTCGGCCACCCGCCCGCAGCGCCCGGAACGCTGGTTGGCGCTGGCTTGGGAAATACGTTCGATGGGCAGACGCTGAATTTTGCTGCGATGGCTATAACGGCTGATACGGGCATGGCCCGAATCGATGACGCAACGAATCCCCGGCACGGTCAGGGAAGTTTCGGCGACGTTGGTGGCCAGCACAATCCGCATCTTGCCGCCTTGCGGTTTGAACACCCGCTCCTGTTCGCTGACGCTGAGTTTGGAATACAGCGGCAAAATCTCGTAGCGGTTACTGTGATGGTGCTTGCGCAGCGATTCGGTGGTTTCCCGAATTTCATGTTCGCCGCTTAAAAAGATCAGAATATCGCCGCGCAAATCCCTATGCAGTTCGTTCGACCGCATCCAATATCGCCTGCTGTAAATCGGCAGAGGTTTCATCGTCTTCCTCGATCAATTCGATAGGCCGGTAACGAATATTGACCGGATAAGTCCGTCCCGAGACATTGACGATGGGTGCGTCATTAAAGTGTTTGGCGAAACGTTCCGGATCTATGGTAGCCGAAGTAATAATCAGTTTAAGATCGGGGCGTTTAGGTAGCAGCCAGCGCAGATAGCCGAGCAAAAAATCGATATTGAGACTGCGTTCGTGAGCTTCATCGATAATTAGGGTATCGTACTGATTCAGGTAGGGGTCATTTTGCGACTCGGCCAGCAGAATACCGTCCGTCATCAGTTTAACCAGCGATTGCGGGTGGGTCTGATCGTGAAACCGTACTTTATAGCCTACCGCCTGGCCGATGGTTTGCCCGAGTTCTTCGGCAATACGGTCGGCTACGGTACGGGCAGCAATCCGCCGGGGCTGGGTATGGCCGATCAAACCGCCGATGCCGCGGCCGATCTCCAGACAAATTTTCGGTAACTGGGTGGTTTTACCGGAACCGGTTTCGCCGCAAACGATGGTGACCTGATGCTGCCTTATCAGTGTGGCAATATCGTCCTTTTTGGCGGTAACCGGCAAATCCGGATAATTGATGACCGGCAACGAGGCACGGCGTTGGTTATAGCGGCTCACAGATCTGTCGATTTTTTCCGTCAGGCTGTCGATGAACTCAACCGGGGGGTTGCCTTTCTTTAGTTCTGTGCGTAATCGATCCAACTGGCGCCTGAATCCGTGTCTATCGACACCCATACAGCTATTCAGGCGAGCGGAAAGTTGTTTCAGTTGTTCTTGATGGGACATCGAACGTTCGGATAAATCGATGCATTATAACATTTGTCCGGCTATCGAGATTCGATTGACCGTGATTTAAACTATAGCTTATTTGCTATGCCAAACACGCTTTAAATTTCGGCAGGCTCCGTCGCAGGGAATGCACTGCAAATCATTTTTGGGATTGGGCTACACCAAAGGCTCTAAAAGATATGCAGTGCATTCCCTACGAAATCTATTAATTGTGTCCTGGGACGGAACTCCCAAACACCATAATTGGAGCTGCAAAGCGTCTAATCGCGTTACTCTAGACGGCAAGTGATCTCAAACGTGCAACCGGGTTCGCTTATTTGACTCTGCCATCGCCGTTATAGCGGCGATGAAAAGAACTACAATATCGATAAGAACGATAGACAGAGTCACAATAGCCGTACCGCCAATGACCGGGGTTACGGACGGTAAAGTTGCGTCATACTCGAAACTCACCGCCGCCATGCCGGTATAGTGCATGCCGCAGACCGCCACGCCCATCACCAGAGCGCTTAAAACCATTTGCCACATTTTTTTTACGTAAACCGAAAGCCACAACGCTACGATAGAGGCTGTGATTGCAATGACCAGAGATGCGGCGATATATTCCCAATTCCAGGAAAAATTGGCTTGCAGTTGCATGGCAAACATACCGGTATAATGCATGGCTGCCACGCCCAAGCCCACGATAAAACCGGCTACGACGAGTTTGGGAATCCCGAACTTCCCCTGACTCATGATAAATAGACCGAGGTAAACAACAAACACCCCAACGACGAAAGACAGGACTGTTAGCCACCAGTTATAGCAAATTTCCATGCCCGGCATATTCATAGCCAGCATTCCGATGAAATGCATGGACCAAATGCCAACGCCGCCAAGACATATCGAGGCCAGAAGCACCAGGCCGCTTCGCTTTTCTTCCGGCCGCAAAAGCGCATCGCGGTTGATAAGCAAAGCCATTAAGGAACCTAACGAAGCAATGATATAAGAAATTGCAATCAGGTCTGTACTATAGTGTGTTTCCATATTATATACTCTGTTTTTTTGTTAGAAGGCAAAGAAGCTATGCGCTATAATACTAACTCGCCAATTGCTTCATGGCAAATATTGGCTTCACTTCATCCACGTATTCCAGACACTATCAATCGATTGGTAATTTTAAGGCGAGAAACCACTGAAATCTGTGAATTCTTAAGCAGGTTTATAGATTTTCATCTAACGGTTAGAAACATCCTAAAAACCCAATAGCTATGTTCAGAACAAGCTCATCGGCCTTGCTATCTGGCAAGAGTACAATCTAGACTCATAAACAAAATTTTACAAGACGCTTATGATTATTTTTTTTACAAGTACCTAAGTCAGGACCGATTTTAGCCATGCCAAGCACACTTCTAATTTCGACGGACACGATTTGGGAACGGAGAGAAGTTAAGCAGGCGGGTATCAGGTCAATAGGGATCAATACGCTGTGCTTTCCTCCTTACAGCTGAAATTGAATGAGTCGGCATATGGGTATAACTCCAATCACCCTGAGGTGATGGAAAGATGCCCGCATTCCATCGCAGTCCGGCACTCAGGGAAAATAAATTCGTTCTTATAAATTGAACGCAAAGGGAATGTTTAAAGAAACTTCCATAAATGGAGTTGATAAAGATGAGCTACTTTTCAATATGAATAGGTGTCACGCATCAAGCAAGCATGTATCCCGTAACGAACCTGAGAAGTAAAACAAAGCCCCGCCGAGCCGGGCCTTTAGGGTACATAAAACACACCCTAAAAACCCGGACCATACCAAAAAAAGGCAATTACGCTCGATAGCCCCGCTCCCTGTTTGCCGGTTAAAGCTGATAAGGAAACAGCGACAGTAATGCGTCCAACACTTTGTTTGTTGCAGTTGCTTTAGGCAATTGCTCGTTCAACAGAATATTCGGATCCGTGTATTCCGTAGAGTGTTGCGGATCCTTTAACTGCTCGCCCCAAGCGCGAACCAAAGCATTCAGGTCTTCGTCGATATAGTAGCGCTGACTTTCGTGCTGCACAAAACCGTTGGGATGCAGGTTGTTGCTGGTATCGCTGACAAACCAACTGTTATCGTAGGCAACCTTGGCATGCAAGGTTGCACCGCCATCACCGTTCCATTTCTTTTTCATGAAAACATGCAAGGATTGTGGACGGATTTTATTGGCTTCCGTCAACAGATGCGCCCCGTATTGGACAATGGCGCTACTTATTTGAGTCGTGTCAACGGTTTGCGGTGAATTGGTAATTATGTCTACATTTTTTCCTTCCTGAATGGCGCGCTTGATCGCTTCCAGCGTGGGATCCAGCGTAGCGCCGGGAATGGGAGGTAGGACGTAAGCCTGCACCATTGTATAGCGCCCGTCAGCCATGACCAGACCGGCCAGAATGCCGATCAGGCCGTTGAAGCGCGAGTCAGGACCCGGCATATCGTGAGTTGCAAGTCCGATCACGTCGCCTTTCTTGCCCGGCGTTTGGAAGGCTAACGGTTTTTGGATCAGAGCGGCACGATTATGCATCTTTGCCTGTTGAAGCCACATGTCATCCTCGGCACGTTGAACGTACTGAGCAAGCTCACCGCTGATGCGGAATTCGGAATCCATCCAACTGTAGTAGTAATCGCCGTGAATATTTCGCCCGCCGACAATAGCGGAAGCGCCGGCTAGATGCCCGTTGGATACTGCCGATTTCGAGTGATTGCCATCCCCTGGAGTACCGCGCTCGTCGTTATTGAACAAGTTAACCAGTGTATTCTTGTTGGCTCCCAGTTCGTTTAAAATAGCCATCTCGCCTTGATCGCGCTGCGCCACGCTACGATCAACCGTGATGTGGATATTCACCCCGGCTTTGCCTGCGTCCAGCAACGGCGTTTTCAATTTCTGGCCGAGTTGATGTTCATCGACCGGCCTGTTGTCATAGTATTTCCAAACCGTAAAATCGTATGCCGGTTTTTTGCCGGAATGGGCCTGATCAGTCAGAGCCTGCAAATCGGCGACTCGCTGTTTGAAGGCGGCATCGCCGTCACTTAAAAATTCGACTTTATTGCCCCAGCTAAACTTGGGCACGCTCAAGGCAGGCTCAGGGGTAACCAGTTCAGCAAATTTGTCGAGAACGTTTTTCCGGATTAGATCGTTTACGCCGACATTTTTGTTTTCGGCTAAGGCTGTCAACAGTTTATCTTCATCATAATAAAGCGGATCGCTGCCAAGAACATGCAGTTGGCTGCGGAGTTTTGTAAATTCGATCAACCGTTGATTGACTATGTTTGCAACCTCATCGGGTTTTTTGTAACGTTTGCCGTCGTTAGTAACAATCTTACCGTTTAACAGTAGTTCGGCAAGGATTGCACCGTAGGCGTTATCGGAAAACACTTCATTGCGAATCTGGTTGGCTTGCAACTGGTTATTGAAATTCGGATTCGACGGGTCTAGCTTGCTGCCGTCCTGATTGGTATCGGCCGGTAGTGCTGCGGCGATAGCAGCATCGGTAAATGCATGCAGCAGGCCCTCATTTTGCAGGCGCACCATGTCCTTGCCGATGGCGGTCCGGTCGCCTGGGGCATTGGCTTTCGGCAAAGCTGCGTTGAAATCCTCAAGCGGGATGCCGTAATCCCGGAACACGCCTAAAACCCGGCCTAAGGTAGTATCCTGGATAGAGTTGGCGTCAAGACCGGCGAGCTCGATGATTTTGTCCAGTTTCTGCGTGGCGGCCGCCTGCTCTTCAGGTGTCAAACTCAGCGGTGCATTCGGGTCTACTCCCGGCTTTGGAGCAATCGCCAGCCATATGCTGGCTTTGTCCTCACCGGCATGGGCCGGACGAAGTTGTACATAGAATGATTTAGAGTTCTGTGAATTGCTGTGCAGCCGATACTCGAAATCTTCACGACCTCCCAAAGCTTTCCGCAAATTTTCGGACGGGTCGTAGCCCGCCTTTTTAAATGCATCCTCACTCAACAATGAAGCGCCAACCGGACGCGATTTACCCTGTCTAGGGTAACTGCCGAGATTTTGAACCTGGTACTGTTTCGACACGTTCTGCGCCATCCCTGCCGCCGCTATCGCCTGTTGAAACTCCTCCGGAGTGATCGGGTGACCAATGATTGATGTTGGAGTGGCGCTTTCAACTGCGCTACCGGTTCCTCCTTGCGATGTTTGCGCCTGAAGATAAGGGAGATGAATCGAAAAAACTGCCGTAATCAGCAGCGCTATTTTTATTTTTGATATTTTCATAGCATACTCTCCTGTTTTGAGGTAACACATAGGTAACTATTCGGCCTATGCATGCTTGGCCGATTAAAAAATCTGAATAGAAACCAAAATACAAGAATAGTCTAAGCAAATAAAAATAGCGACAAGTAATTCAAGAGCAATTGCTTGATCAATTAATAAGCGCCAAGAACTTTTACAGGTAAAAGCCGAGAAAGAAGCCAAAATTCCCAGCCTGACTATTCTTTTAGTTTTGATAGCTTAAAAATATTTACTAAACTCCCGAGTAATCTCAATACTCTCCCATTTCTTATGCGTATCGATGTAAATATATGAAATCTTTGCGCTTATAGCTACGGCCAGTCCGGATAAAATTTGAAACAAATGGTTAGGTACTGCGAATGCAGGAAAAAAGCTGATTAAAAATACTATTATCCATAATATTGGCGAAAAATAAATGATACCTTCAAATATTTTATCGATTAATATTCGCCGAGGTTTATCCTTTGTCAGGCTATCATCCTTATTACGAGAAACATTCAAAACCAGATGCCACATAATAATTAATTTCATTAATCTATAGGTGAAATAAATGACTATACCGAACAGAAACATCGATAAATACGGTATTTCCTGATTTTCGCATATGGGATCGCAAACTTCTTTCCATTTTGAAAAAGTTATCCATACCTCGGAAAAGGTTATCGATGCCAGAAACCAGCCAATAACGGGAATGACAATATAAGATACAGCCAAACTTTTAATATAACTGCCTGCACTGAACCATTCAACATAATGGCCTGACGGTTTTTTACGCGTTGTTTGGCCGTTTTCTTCAACGCCCAGGGATTCTGCTCTTTTATCTATCGCAACATCCAGTATACGGCTGATTAAATCATAATCATTCCAGTACTCGACATGCGCCAGGCCCATTATTGGATAGCGGCAAAATATAACATCTTCACCCATTTCAAAAAGCTTATCCCAGACTTCTGTTGTTTCGAGAATATTCAATTCATTGCCGACCGGATCTTGTTCGTCGGAATAGTTGAAATGCCTGATTTTTTTGCTTCGGCCATTGCTAAATGCAGCATCCAGCCAGGATACGTCATTTAAATATTTATAGTTGTCTGTCCATAATGCCAGATATTTATCGATAGGCGATCCCAAAGTGACAAAAGAAGACAGGTAATTGACCCAATCGACACTCGGCCTGGAATCCGGAAATGTTTTTTCCAAATAATACGGCCAGTCGTATTCATGAGAAAACAACCCGCCATCGTAGCCGGGAAAATCTAAACCCTTCGATGAGTTTCCAGTTCGGCAATCTTGATTAGCATGTGCATAGGTTATGGCGTCTAATGTCAAAACCGTACCCAAACTATGGGCAATGATGGTGTATTGAGGTTCACAACTATCCCCGAACTCCTGGAGATGTCTTTTATGAAGATCTGCCATCTGCTCATGAAATAAACGTACAGTTCGGCCACGAATATAGGGGAAATTACCGTAGAGTTCGACATCGCCGAGAAAATTGTTAAAAATGACATCGGAAAACTTCGATAAATGCAGGTTTAGAAATCGCAAGTTTAAAAAAGTTTGCAAGACTAAAACACCCTTTTGTAGGTTTTCAAGAACATACTCGATCCACACAACAGCATGATTGCCGTTTAGTTTGCGTAAAGCCAAGCGCTTGAGTAAGTCCGAACTCCATTTCTTTACCGTTTCACCAACATAAGGATGTTGCTCTTTACCGACCTCGGACCAGGTAAAATCCACAAATCGAATGTTGCTTCCTCGACCGCTGGCAGGTTGCGGTATCCAAAACTTGCCATCCAAATCCGGGTTGGGCTGCGCTGGAATACCCTCCAACTCAATCCATTTATGCTGCGCAGTTAGAGAAGTTAAAAGACCCAGGCTGAAACCAGCCGGGTTTCTATCGTTATGCCGGGCAGCGGCAAACTGTTGTATTACCGGCATGACTGTTTCATTTTCACGCTGCAAGCCGATACCGTGAACGACAATAACATAATGTACAGTTTTAACAGCGTTATCCGTCATAGCTCCCCCTGCGATATGTTTTTGTTTTTATAATGGGCTTTTGCTTTTTCCTTCTAGAAACCAGGTGTTGAATTTAAAGAAAGAGCTGTTAACGTAACTGACATACCGAGTTGTGGAACTATCGAAGCTTGCAGGTTACTGTTTAATAAGAACAATTCCGTAATAACCTCCAAAATTCGCTTCGAACCTCAGCAAATCGCTTGTAAACATATTTGAAGGGTTTTCTAAAGAAATAATTTGCGATTGATACCCTTCACTATCCTATGCGTTCAACACCAAGACAGGCCAAACTTAAATAAAAAATAGATACCGATACCGTAAGATTTTTAGACTGCGTAGTCAACAAAAGACTGACTAAAAGAATTGTAAAAAGCCTCATTGCCTTAAGCTGGCTTATAGCACCATTCTTTAAAAAAAACAAATGCTTTAATTTAATGACTTTTGGTTACAGAAGCGGAGAGAGAACGATAGTAAATACTAAACGCTTGTGTCTGATTTTAACAAGTCGCAACCTTTTTTTGAAATGGCATGAAATAAACTAGAAAGGCGCTATGAGCACAGCTGTTCGTGTCCATGTGGACAACTTCCCGGATATCGCATGAGCATTCGGGTTTAAATATTGAGGAAATACAGAGAAAGGCCACGTTTTGAAAGCAATAAAAAACCTAGCTTGTTCCCAAATTTCTCTGACGCGTTGTACAGGACGATGAATACTTACGACGATTGTTGGGTTATGCTCTATTGAACTAACCCAACGGAAGTAATGGAATCCAAACCGGATATCTCAAATTAAGAGAGTTTTACTAACCATATCCTAAGCACGTTCTAATGTGCTTCAACCGGCATTTCTTCAACTTCCACCCGGATTCTATCTTCATAGATGCCAGTCAATTTATGCTTGAATTCTTCGGTGACGTCCTGCGCATCCTGACGGCTTTTCATGACCCTGGGCGTTAACAATACCACCAGTTCGGTCTTGTCTTTATTCCGGGACGTACCGCCGAATAAAGAGCCTATATAGGGTATTTCATGAAACCAGGGTATACCGTTACGATTGTAGTCGTTCTCTTCCTGGATCAAACCGCCCAAGACGATGGTTTCACCGCTTTGCACAGCAACACTGGTTTGTATTTGTCTTTTTTGAATCGTTGGCGAATTGATAGTTGAAGTGCCGGTGCCTCCTGTGCCGCTGGTCGGCACAGCGGCATTCACGCTCTGCATCAGATCCATTAATACCAAACCGTTGGCATTGACTCGGGGTCTGATCGACAAATTAACCCCGGTATCGACCATTTGAATGGAGTTACTGGTGACGCCGGTAGAAACCAGACTTGTTGACGTACCGGTAAGGATAGGCACCGAGTCACCGACTTGAATGGTGGCCTCCTGATTGTTCAACACCATTAACGAAGGCGATGAGATGACGTTAACATTGTTTTTAACGGCTTGCGCTTGCAACATGGCACCCACCTTTTGCGAAGAATTGGTAATCGCATAAGTTAGTCCGCCGGTCGCAATACCGGTTGCAAGACTGCTTATATTAGCAAAACTCGCTGTATTAGCACCGCCCATGCCGCCGCCGGCAGCATGGTCAAGATACCACTCGATACCATAACTTAAATCATCCTTTAAAGTGACTTCAACAATCGTGGCATCGATCAACACCTGTAACGGCAAGACATCCAATTGTTTAAGCACGCGCTGAATGATAGTGAATTCCTGGGTGTTGGCGACGATAATCAGGGCATTATTGCTTTCATCGGCAATGATTTTCACATTAGGCATCAAGGCCTGAGCGCTACCGCCGGTAGCGCCGCCGATACCTCCGGCGGTTCCGTAACCGCCGATACCGCCATAAGCGCCGCCGGTATTACCGCCGGACGGCGAACCGCCCATTTGGTTGTTAAAGCCGAAATTACCGAAACTATTATTGCCGCTGCTGCTACTGTTAGTGCCGCCGCTATTCATGCTGCTACCGGTGCTACCGCTAGTGCCCATACTGCCGCTGGTTCGATTGGTGGCGGACATAGCGCTGCGTCCGGCGGCTATCGAAGCCTGGGAACTTTGCTGGCGATTACCGAAAATGGTATTTAAAGTGTTCGCCAATTCCATGGCGCTATGATGCTGTGCCCGATAAACATTAACCCCGCCCTTGCCCTCGCTATTAGTCTTATCCAGTCGAAGCACCCAGGTTTCTATGTCTTTTAGGAATTGCGACTTATGCGTTATCGCCAAAATCGCATTCAAGCGATCGATTTCTATAAAACGGTAAAAGCTACCCTCGCTGCTTGTAGCAGGACTAACGGCGGCGGGTTCTTTTTCCTTTCTGCCGCTGCCGGAGCTTTTGGGTGCGCTGTTGTTAAAAATCTGGTCCAGTTCTTCAATGATCACGGCAGCATCGACATTCGCCGGGGTAAACAGCGCAAACGAACGGCCTCGTAACACATCGATATCGAAGGTATTGATCAGATCGACCGCCCGGTTCAATTCGCTAGCCGAACCAGCCAGCAATAAAATATTTCTTTTCGGGTCGACATGCAGTAAAGATTTTTCCGGTAACAACGGCTTTAGAATTTCGGCAACTTCACTGGCTGCGACATTTTTCACAGGAACCACTCTAACCTGATAGCCGGAGGCGCCGCCCAGCGTTTTGAAGGACGTGCTGTAAAGTGCATCCCCGCTCGGCTTTATCACATACAAACCGTTTTGATTGACCATAGCGGCATTATTGATGCCTAACAGCATATCCAGCGTCGGCAGCAATTCTTCTTTCGACAAGGGCTTGGTAGTTTGCAACGTCACCTTGCCGGTGACCTGCGGACTGATGGTATAGTTTTTACCCAGTATATCGCTGAGGATGACCTTAGCGACCTCGCCCAAATCGGCATCGTCGAAATTCAAGCTATATTCGCCCTTGCCGCCGGTTTTTTCGCCGCCGGCTACTGGCGAATGGATGACCTGATCGGCATCGATACCTGAAAATATTTCCACTTTTGTGGTTTTTTTGGTCTCATCGTTTTTTAAATCCTGGAGTCCTGCCGAGTTATCTTGTTGCGCAGGTTTCAACTCGGGCAGCGGCAGCTTGGTATGGATCTGCGGCCCGATGAATTCGCAACCGGTCATCGACAGAGCCATTATCCATACAATGGGGTATTTAATTCTTTTGACTATCATCGTTAGCATTCTCACTTAGCGGTTGCTCGGCGGGTCTTGGATGTTTGGGTGGAATAGCGGGTTTGAGGGGTAATGGCGCGGGTGGTCTGTTTTCCTCTCGCGGTTTTCTCAACAAAACGGTTTTCTGTTGTGCCGCCTGCTGCAATATGACCCGGTCAGACTGGATTTCCTTGAGTAACCACCCGGAAATCATTTGTTCGTTACTGATTTTCAGGAATTTTTTGGTTTCGTTTTTCCTGGCAAACAATGCCATTGGCCGTTTATCCTTTTTGTAAATACCGATCAGCGCCCAATCGTCGATCAGGCCGTTCTCGACATTATTCTGCACCTTTTCCACAGACTCTTCGACGATCGGCTTTCTGCCTTCGATAAACAACGGCCGCTCTACCAACTCGTTATAAAGCATGGTTGTCGATTTCAAGGTGGGGATGGTCGGTAATTCTGCCGGGATTTTACTGTCATCTATGCTATATTGCTGACTTTGCTGCAGACGCCGCGCGGCAAATTCGCCATAGGCCCATTCGGCGGCCAGTATTAAACTTAGCAGGCCACAGACCAATAGTTGCAGTTTGACAAGCCTCAGATTCATCACTTGGCTCCCCGCATAAAACTGACGACTTCAAAACTAACGTTCAATTGTGCGCTGGGTTCGATTTTATTAGTGTTATTCGGGCGATTTCGGACGCCGCGCACCGGCACAATATCGATTTGATCGATAATTAATACCGGTACGCTACTTGCAAAAGTGCGCAAGACCGTACGTAATGTTTCGATAGTGCCTGTCATGCGCACCCGCACGGCGATACGGTTAAAGCCGTTGTCGGTTTTGCCCGGCAAGCCCTGAGTACTGGTTAATTGCCCGCCGGCATCGGTAACCGCGGTTTTAACAATGTTTTGTAAATCAGCCGAAGCCAGGGCCTCGGTATCGCGGTTAGTGAAAAAACCTTGTTGATGAAACTGCTGTTTGATGGTTACCAGATTTTCGGCAACACCGTCTTTGCGGGCAGCGATTTTCTGCTGGCGCTGCAAGCGAAACAACAAATCGTTTTTTTCATCGTAATAAGTCAATGCGTTGTTGAATAAAGGCATCAGTATTGCCAGTACAAACACCGCGAGAACTACAAACAGCAAACCAACCGCCAACCAACGCTGATAACGCGCATTATTCATGATTTTTTACCCGGCAGCGCGGAGGGTTGCTTCGCTTCGCTGTCCGTAGTTTCCGGCACGCTCCCTGTTTGCACACCTTCCGGCAGGATGGCGATGACATCCATGCTGATTTGAAAACGTTCCATCCCGGTAGTCTTATCCTGAGTCAGAGGCGAAACGAAACTGACTTTGCTGAAAAACGGCGATTCTTCCAGTACACCGATCAAAGCTGAGGCCATAGGCGACTGTCCTTGTATCTGCATGTGTTTGTCGGAATATTGCAAATTTGTCAGCCAGGTATCGTCTTTTAACAAATGAGTCAATTCGTTCAACACGGCGACCAATTCGGGCGCCTGATTTTTGATAGTGATGAGTTTTTGCGTTTCTTCGCTGAGTGCGTCGATTTCCAATTGTTGCTCGTCAACAATACGGGTTTCTTTTTCCAGCGCTTTGATCTGAGTTTTTAAAATATCGACAGTTTGTTTTTCCTGCCAGACAGGGTAAACCAATACCGCCATCAACAGAATAAACAATAAGCCGTTTAAAACCCAAGGTATTGCGCGTTGCAATTTATCCGTATCGGGACGATAGCGATCAGGCAATAAATTGTATTGACCGGCCAGTTGCGGATAGGCGGCGTTTAGTTGCCGATATTCGATACGGCCGGGATGAACGCCCAGAGTATTAAGTTGCATCAAAAGTTCGTCAAGTACTGTTTGCGGTGTCAGCACCAGCAATACCTGCACCTGCCCCTGGCCGGTTTTTCCCTGCGGTAAAGCCGTAAAATAAACTTGCTCAGGTTTAAACGGCGTGTAGCGGTCCAGTTCGAAACTGACCACTTGTTGCAAGTTTTCTAGCGCAGCTTCAGGCAGGAAAATACTTTTTGAAATCGCTTGCGTTGCAGTCAAATGCAAAATACACTCAGCTTTTTCGATGTCGGCATGCTGATTTTTCAGGTTTTGATACCCGATCGGGTCTGCCAGGTCCAAATGCCCGTTAAATTCAGGTTCTTCAAACGTGGAATCGCGATGAAAACAGACATTAAAACCGTGCTCCTCAGCCGTAAAAATCAAACTGGACTGGCGTTCGCTGATTAAAAGCCGGATTTTTTTGGGTATCAGGAATGAAAGTTCCCTACACCACCACTGAAAAAAGCCTTTTAAGTCTAAATCAATTGTCGATTGTAAATTCATCTTGAACGGTGATTAGCCGGGATTCCATGTCATTAGCGAATAACGACCGTGTCAGCTGGTTTTGTTTCCAATCCAGCACCTGATGAGGCGCTTGAGCAAAATTTTGAGATTGTAGATTGACAACCGCTTCCAAGGAAGCCGCTGCGCCATCGTTCATCTGTACTTCTACGGTAATAGTATAAGTCCGATTTTCATTATTGGTAGCCCCAAGAGTACTCTGATTGTTTTGTTGTTGCGGCGAATTCCCGGTCTGCCCCTGCTGTACGGCAACATTCTGAGTGTTTTTGCTCTGTAAATCATTCCCAATAATTTGCAATACTTCCGGCGTGGCTTCATTTGGATTGACTTCGCTCTGGCCGGAATAGACAGTTATCCAGGGTTGAATCCGGGTAAAAATCGTTTCGTTCATGCCCAAAACCATCTGCAACTCTTCGAGCGACTGAAAAGGCTGATTGCTGGGAATATAAGGCAAGCCTGCATCCTGATACTGTTTTTTTTCCGCTCCTTGCGGACGCGGTTCGTTATCCTCATCGCGCCAGTCGAGAATAGAGTTTAACAGATGCTGCTGCTGCCAAATATCGTCAGTCACCGCCTTAAGCATGCTGGTCAGCGTCGCTTCGCTGGCCGCATTAATATCGATTTTACCGGCTTCCGATACAATACTAATCCTGATCTCGCTGCCGTCCGGACGCAAAATCCGATACGGGGTACCGTTGCTCAACCAACGCATGTCAGGATTAGCTTGTATCAACATATATTCGGCCAGGCCGAAACCGCTTTCCGTCAAAGCCAGGGCTTCGGCATTGTATTTCAATGCCGTGGTAACACTGCTATCACGGCGCATGCTCTTCGCAAAACTGCCCGCCATTAGACTGAGCAAGGTCAAGATCCAGATGACAATAACCAAAGCGAAACCTTGCCGGGATTTTTGCATAGGTTAAATCATCAACGTGAAGGCGTTAACGTTTGGTTATTGCCGGCAGCCGGCGGACCAAATGTTGATACCTGACCGCTAATTCTCACCGGAAACACCATGGCAGGCCAATAACTGCCGTCATCAAGTAAAATACTAACCTTGATCAATAACGGCAATCTATCCATATCGAACCATTCGTCCTGCCAAACAGGATTGGCTGTAGGATCTTTATTGCCGAAATAAGAAAAGCCGAATGCTTTGACATTTTCCAGCAAAACCGCACGCTCGGGATCGACATTTCCGGCTTGCAAATACGGCGACAAAGCGACCATCAGCGTTGAAGAGCGATTGATATCCGGGGCGATTTCGAATAGCTGCAAGCCTTTGCGAGCCGCACTCGCCGGTAAAGATGCCACAAAACGCAGCGTTTGGGATTTCCCTTGAAACGCTAGCTGATTCGCAATGTGTGTTTCAAAATTGCTATTAACTTTCTCAAGCACGGGACGGATAGTCGTCAGATGACGTTTGAAAAATTGATAAACAACAGCCTTTCTATTGACTTCAACAATTTTGCTTTCTCCGGCGTTCCAGCTCTCGGCAGAAATTTTCAAACTACTGAACAACAATACTACCATAATGCCTAAAAGCGTCATGGCGATCAGCATTTCGATCAAGGTAAAGCCGTTTAGTTGTCTATCAGCAGCCACAGCCGTACGTCCTATAGCATTTTTAAGCTGCGGATGGAAATACTGCGCCGGGAACCGGCATCATCCCCCCAAAACACCTGGACTTTTACCGAATACAATGAGCCGGAATCACCCTGGTTCTGTAGATTGCCGAGCATATTAGCGGTATTTCCGGTATTTGTGTTCGTGGTTTTAGCCAGAAAATTAACTGTCACCAGCCAGTCAAATTTATCGGCTTCGGTACCCGATATTTCACCGATCGCCAATGGCGATTCCACTCCGGTTTTCGCCATTAAGGATTCGGCAATTTGCACGGCCAGACTATACTCTTCCGATATGGCAATATTATGAACGCCGGAACCGAAAATCCGCAACACTATCGTCACAGCCACTGCCATAATGGCAAAGGCGACCAGAATTTCAAGCAGAGAAAAACCCTTATGCCGCTGCATCGCTAATGCTGACCTCGCCGGTAATCCAATTCACATCGATACGCCGCAATTGCTTACCCCATTCAAGGGTGATCCGTCCGCCGGTTGACGAGCCATCGCCGAAAAATCGGATACTGGCCTCGCCGCCACTATTGAACTCTTCTTCGGCAACCACCACTGACACCTCGATTTCCGTAGCCAAGGGATAGATTTTTGGATCGTTACTGATCCGATAGCTATTGCCGTCCAGATTGACGGCAACGCTTACCTGAGCGCGAGTCATCAATGCCTCGCCATGCGCATAGCGTAAGGCTGAGGCAAGATCCCGGGCGGCAGCCTGCAATTTTGTGGTTTGATTGCCGGAGAATATATTGCTGCCGATCGCCGCAAAACCCAGAACGCTGATGACCAGAACGATAATCAGCTCTATGAGCGTAAATCCCTGAGCCGATTTGACGACAGCAGACACGTATATTTATTCCCAGCTATTAATGTCCTGATCCTCGCCCTCGCCGCCTTCTTTTTCATCGGCACCGTAACTGAACAAATCGAACTTGCCGTGCTGACCGGGATATACATAGTGATATTCCTGCATCCAGGGGTCCAGAGGCACTTTATCCTTGCGCAAATACGGGCCGTTCCAGCGTCTGGCATCGGACGGTTTTTCAACCAATGCGCTAAGCCCCTGTTGTTGGGTGGGATAGCGGCCTTCATCCAGTTTGTACATATCCAGCGATGCCGCCAGGTCTTCGATCTGCACTCTGGCCGCTTTGGTTTTGGATGCCCCCATGTGCTTCATGACTTGCGGTCCGACAATACCGGCCAGCATGGCTATAATCCCTAAAACGACTAAAAGCTCCAACAAGGTAAAACCGCCGGTGCGGGCCAAAGTATGTTTCATGTTTGTTCCTCTCATAATTTAAACAGCAAGATCGTTGACACTTAAAATGGCTAACAATATGGAGACGATGATCCCGCCTATCATCAAACCCAGCGAGATAATCAAAGCCGGTTCCAACAAGGCCAGCATACGCTGGATGGTGGTTCTCAATTGTTTATCGTAGATCGTGGCGACCCGCAGCAACATTTCTTCCAGACGCCCGGTTTCCTCGCCCATTTTAATCATTTGCACCGCCAATTTGGGAAATAGGTTTTGCTGGGACAGCGCTTCCGACATGGTTTTACCCTGTTTCAACTGATTTTCGGCGCTTTCCAGATAATCTGCCAGCACGGTATTGGCCACCGTTTCCCTGACGATACTCAAAGAATTCAATATAGACACGCCATTACCCAATAAGGTGCCGAAGGTACGGCTAAAATTAGCCACTTCCATATTTAGAATGATAGCGCCGAACAGCGGCATCCTTAAAAAACGGCCATCCCAGGCTTTTTTGCTGACCGGCGCCGACAACTGAGATCTCATGAATTGCACGGCGCCCAGCACCAGCACCAGCAACAGCCACCAATAGCTTTGCAAAAACTCCGCCAGACCGATGACGATTTGCGTCGATACCGGCAAGGCTTTACCGGCACTGTCGAACATCTCCTTAAATTGCGGCACCACAAAGGTCAGCATCACAAACAGCGAAGCGACTGACATCGCTAATAATATCGCCGGGTAAATCAAGGCCGTGCTGACGGTATCCTTTAATTCCTGCGTACGCTCAAGATATTCGGCCAAACGCTGCAGCACACTGCCGAGATTACCCCCCATTTCGCCGGCGCGGATCATATTCAGATAAAATTTCGTAAACACTCCGCTCCGGCTTTCCAGCGCATCGGCCAACGCTTTCCCGGCCTTGACCTTTTCCAATACCTCCGCCACCAGCTTGTTGAGTTTGGGATTCTCTTCGGTCACCTGCATCAAAATGGTCAGCGATCTATCCAGCGGTAAACCCGATTCCAGCAATGTCGCCAATTCGGCGGTGAACATGCCGATATCCTTTTGCGACAAACGTATCGCAGCCGAACTCAGCTTAAAACCGAGAAAGGTTTTGTCTTTGGCAATGTCGATGCGGATCGGAATAAGCCCCTGGTTTTGCAACTCCAGCAGTAAAGCCTCCCGGTCGGCGGCATCGCGCACGCCTTCTTCGGTAAGACCTTGGTTATTGACGACTTTGTAGGAGAATAAGGGCATGCTGGCGGTTATTGGGAATTAAGGAATACACATGAAATATCCTCATATCCTGGAGGGTGGGCACTGCTGTTTGTGCTCACCCGCAACAGCTCGTCTGCAATAGATTGCCGTGTGTCGGATATGGTTTTGCCTTGCAATCTAATGGTTATCAACACCATAGCTGCCTTGCTACCTGCCAGGCTGTCACGCGTGGGCACAAAAACCGTGTCCACCCTTCATTTGCCATTATCATGCCTCCGTCGTCACCCTCATCACTTCTTCCAGCGTCGTTTGACCCTGCAAAGCCTTGCCGACGCCGTCGTCATACATGGTTTGCATACCCTCCCGTATCGCCTGCTGCTGAATCACGTAAGCTTCTTCGTGTTTCATGATCTGCTTGCGGATAGTGTCGGTCATGATCAAAAACTCGATAATGGCCATACGGCCTTTATAGCCGATAAAGTTACAAACCGGGCAACCGACAGGTTTATGCAGCAGAATTTCGCCCTCGGCTTGCCAGCGTCTAAGCTGCATTTCTTCGATCAGGGTTTCGGAGGCCGGCTGGGCCTGCTTACAATATGGGCAAAGTTTTCTGACCAGCCGTTGCGCCAGAATGCCATTGATGGTCGAGCTTAACAAATATTCTTCCAGCCCCATATCCAGTAAGCGGGTAACACCCGCCGCAGCATCGTTGGTATGCAGGGTGGAGAGCACCAAGTGGCCGGTCAGCGCCGATTGTACGGCGATTTTAGCGGTTTCCAGATCGCGCATCTCGCCTATCATGATCACATCGGGGTCTTGACGAACGATGGAGCGAAGCGCAGAAGCAAAGGTTAAGCCGATTTGCGGTTTGGCCTGGATCTGATTGATGCCTTCCATCTGATATTCGACCGGGTCTTCGACGGTAATGATTTTCCGCTCGGAGGTATTGAGTTGCTTCAGAGCCGCGTAAAGGCTGGTGGATTTACCGCTGCCGGTGGGTCCGGTGATCAGGATGATGCCGTGCGGTAGAGCCAGCACATTCAAAAACTGTTGAGCCTGTTTGCCCGCAAAACCCAAGGCGGCAAAATCCAGTACCGCATTTTCTTTGTCCAGCAAACGGATCACCACGCTTTCGCCGTGGAGAGTCGGGATGGTGGATACCCGCAAGTCCATCTCCTTGCCTATCATTTGCAGTTTGATCCGGCCATCCTGCGGCAAACGCCGTTCGGCGATGTTCAATTTAGCCATGATTTTGATCCGCGACAACACCGCTGCTGTCGATGCTACCGGCGGCGAATCGATATCCTGTAAAACGCCATCGATACGCAGCCGCACTTTCAGGCTTTGTTCGAACGGCTCGATATGCACATCGGATGCCCGGCTTTCTACGGCTTTTTGCAGGATGAAATTCACCATTTTGATGATAGGCGCTTCACTGGCCAGATCTTTAAGGTGTTCAAGGTCTTCGTTACCGGCCTCCTCGACCGTTAAATCATCGACCAGTTTATCCATTTGCGATTTGCCTTCGCCGTATTGAATTTCCAATGCAGTGTCGATTTCGGATAATTGACCGATACGAATATCTATGCGCTTGCCGGTAGCCAGTTTTAAGGCCTGTAAAACATAGTCGTCTTCCGGGTCCATGACGGCGACTTTCAAGCTATCGTCGCCGGTTTCAAGCCCTGCGACATGGTAATTTTTAAGGAAGCGTAACGAAACGCTATCGGTTAACGGCGATTCTGCCGGGTAATTATCCGCGACGGCACGGGGAATACCGCTGATCTGGGTAAAAGTCTGAGCAATTTCGCCATCCGAACACAAACCGAGCTTAATCAACAACTGCGGTAGCGTATCGTCCAAAGCGGATTTCTGCATGCGCTTGGCCTTGGCTAAATCGCCATCCGATAACTTACCGTTATTTTTTAGTAACGCTAGAAACGCTGCATATTTTTCAGTAGTCTCTGCAATATTCATGTCCAACGTTTGTCACCAGTAAAACCAACACTAATCACCGCTAGCACCTGCCGACTATCCGCAAGCGCAAAGCCACTCTGCATACTAAATGATGCTTCAAAAAATCCGAAAACCGTAATCAGGCGTATAAAAAAGCCACTCGCCAATGCCGGACAGCATTCTATCAAACTTGTCACTAATTAGATGTATTCAAGCAAGCAAGCGTGTATTTAGCGCATTATTCCAAAACGCTTCCAAGCCTAACCGGTCAAAGACACTCAGATCCTTGAGTCCCATCGTACGCTATTGAATTCTTCAGATGCTAAGAGCATCCTACCGGTTCCTGACCTGAATAAATCGAAACTGAATCCTTAACACCAAGCCTATTGGAAGCAGCCAAGACTGTGCAAGTTGGGCATGACTTGTTTGTCCAACCCAAATAACTGGCAAGGGTGGATATTGTCGATTATGATGCAATCCCAGTAATGGCCTGTCTGAAAATTTGTCATTATTCAGCATAGAACCTAGGCAGAACCCCAGCACTGCGTAGGATGTGCTGAACGACAGTGAAACGCATCAATCGCGCCTGGTGAGCTTTAAGTGTTCGTCCCCCTCTCTCTAATTTGCTCAATTAATGGGGAGAGATTAAATAATTTCCCCAACCCCCTCTTTATTGAACCAGGGGACTAAAAGATTTAATAAAGCTGGCTGCATACCGGGATATTTAATATACGCAAGCATTTTCAAATGAATAAATCATCGCCGCAAAATGAATGACGATAAAACCATTTTAAAAAGCTTTAACAAACCGATACCTCCGAAAGTTGACGCGGATAGTACTGTGCTGTTTAAGCCGGAAGCGCTGATAGTCAATCTGCTGGACATTCACGGCCATATCGTCTCCGAATATTCTGTTACCGGCCATTTTTCGGCTGGCCGGGCTTTAGATAATACTATTGTCATCGATAATCATTTAATCAGCCGGCATCATCTGGAAGTGAAATGGGAACTTGGCGGCTGGTGGATTTATAACTTAAAAAGCACTCACGGCGTTTTTATAAACGGGCAACTGATCGAGCAGAAAGCCAAGCTGGTTTTGCCGACGATTGTCAAACTGGGTATTTCGCCTTTTTTTCTGGAAATTCTCGATGCCAATCAACAAAATAACCAAACCCGGAAAAGTGCCGAGCTAGCACATGTCAATAATGACGCCACGCAATTACCGGTTAAAGAAGAGTTTACCCGCCCGGCCATTAAAGAGGAAACTATTCGCTCACCGATTCCAAAAAACGATTTATCCCCGGAGCAAATCAAAAAACGGCTCCTTCAGGCGGAGGATTCGGAGGATATGGGCGAACACACCATCATGGTGCGCAGACTGATCCGCGAAGATCGGGTGGTGAGAAGCAAAAGCTATAAAAAAATTATTTGGGTGCTGGCGATTTTATTTCTGATTGCGGCAGGATTGGTGACGTTCCAACAATTTGCGCTATCCAATGCCCGCATGATAGCCATTAATATGTTCTATGACATAAAAACGCTGGAAGTCAATTTGGCCCAGGCTGATGTCAGGCTTGAAGAAAACAACCAGCGGCTGGCGCAAACCATGAAGGAAATCAATGGCGAAAGATTTAAGGTAGAACGGGATCGCATCAAACTGGAACAGCAGAAAATTGCCGAAGATAAAATTCGTCTGGAACAGGAAAAGCTAAAGCTAATAACGATGCAAGCCAAGTACCAGAATTATATTAATGAAATTAATTTTCTGCGCATTAGTTTTCCGACAGCCGCACAATATGAGAAAGAATTGATTACCCGGGTTGCCAAGGGTTTCGGCGAAAGCGAACTGGAGTTACCGGATGGCTTTGTGGATGAAGTCCAAAAATACATCAAATATTGGCAAAATTCATCTCGATTGCAGTTGGCCATGCATAATCTGGAACAGAACAATTATGCGCCGATTATCTTTCAGGAACTGCAAAAACAGGGACTGCCGCCTTATTTTATTTATTTACCCCTTCAGGAAAGCAATTTCGACACCCGGGCAATCGGCCCGGAAACCCGTTTCGGCATAGCGAAAGGCGCCTGGCAGTTTCTAGCCACCACCGGACAGGAATATGGACTTTCAGCAGGACCTTTGGCAAACAGCCCGGCATTCGACGAGCAGGACACCCGTTTCGACTTTAATCAGGCCACTATAGCCGGCGCAAAATATCTTAAATATATCTACAGTATTCAGGCCCAAGCCTCAGGCTTGTTGGTGATGGCTAGCTATAACTACGGCCACAATAAAGTCAAAAGCATGATTCTGGAAATGCCGGACAATCCGCGCGATAAAAATTTCTGGAAATTCATTAAGCAGTATCAGATACCGAAAGAGACCTACGATTATGTGTTTTATATCTTTGCCGCTGCGGTGATAGGCGAGGATCCTAAACATTTTGGGTTTGACTTTAAACCGCCGCTTTTGTATGCGGGTAATACTAATTGAATGGTCGCCACCGGTTTTTATTACACATTCAAATTAGGGTTGGACTAACTGCCCAGCCTTTAACCGCAGTATGGTGTGCACTTAATGTGTCGGGCTATCGTTAAATACTGAACTTAAGGTAGGCATGGTTAATACAGCCTCCCCCCAGCGCTCTAAATCCTGTTGATTCGCGGCAAGCAGCTGATCCGTCACCCAAGCAGGCAAGTCGCCAAAGCGGCGTTGCAATTGCTTTTTGAGCAATTTTGCTTCGCCTTCCAGTAAGCCCTCTTGCCTACCTTCTTCCTTGGCAAATCTTTCAAAACTAGTAACATATCGCATGTTTTCCCGCTCCTCTATTGCATCTATCTCATAACGCAATTGCCGCTCCAATTCTTCCGGCAACCGCATCAACCAGTCCAATACCCAAAACAGATCAATCACCTGCTGTTTGTCCCAATGGTTTTGATACAACAAGCGCAACAGCCGGAATTTGGCATCGTAACGCACCTGAGGGCTCTTGCGGGTGCGTTGGGTCAGGATATGAGCGGCGGTGATAATGGCAAACGCATTCGTGGAGACCAGCAATGCTTCCAATTGTTCCTGATAATCGGTATCATCACGAATTGCTTCGGCTTCTGCATTTTGCATATCGTTTGTTGCACATAAGTATCAAGACTACCATCCATGATAATTATACTGAAGTTTAGAGACCAACAGCAAGCATCATGCCGAACCACTCCAGCCGCGTTATCTCGATGCTCATCGCTTGACCATGACTCACCCGAGAGGCATAATCCCCCTGAAACGGTCAATTAAGACCAATGTAATTCCTATTTTTCATATGTGCTGTGGATATGGTCGAAAATAGCTACCCTGAATTGGGTCCGTATGATCGAACTCGCTGGCCGAGTGGAGCAGAGGTCAAACAGAATTGTTGCACGACAGGCTTCGACCTTGCTTTCCAGCAGATTTCGGGAAGTTATTTTTAACCAAACCCTTAAAACCTTTTTTTGCTAAGGTGGCGCGAATATCATACGGAATTCCTTCATGAGCAAAAAGCGCGTTCTGATCATGTCCGTCAGCGCCGGCATGGGTCACATCAAGGCGGCGGCGGCGCTGGAAAAAACCTTTGCCGCCGATGAAAGCGTTATGGAAGTCATCAATAACGACGCCCTACAGTACACCAATAAACTGTTCAGGGATTTCTATTCCACCTTCTACACCTCCCTGGTGAAATCAGCGCCCAACTTCCTCGGATGGTGGTACAAGACCAGTGATGAACCCTGGCGAACGGATGCTATGAGGCACATGATCGACCGGTTCAACACCAAGCCTCTGGTCCGATTTATCCGCGACTTCGATCCTGACATCACCGTCTGCACCCATTTCATGCCCGCCGGAATTATTTCCCACCTGATCGCGACTGAACAGTTGCAGGCCCAGCTTTCTATCGTCGTGACCGACTTCGCTTTTCACGCCATGTGGCTGTCGCGCGCCTTTCATCGTTACTTCGTGGCGATGGACGAGACCAAAGCGTATCTACAGATGCTGGGGATGCCGACGGATCGGATCACCGTCTCCGGCATTCCCATCGATCCGGTGTTCGCCAATCCCGTCAATCGGACGCAGGAATGCATGCTGCTAGGTTTGGACCCGACGAAGCCGATACTGTTGCTGTCCGCCGGTGCGCTGGGGGTTAGTCCCATGGACTTCATCCTGGAACAACTCCTGCTCCTTAGCCATCGGGTTCAAATTTTGGTGGTCTGCGGCCGCGACGAAGAATTGAAACGGCGCGTCGAGCAGCGTGTACAGAATCTGCATAACAATGCCGTACGGGTGTTTGGTTACACCGACGATATGCACCGCTGGATGAAAACGGCGGATCTCTTCATCGGCAAGCCCGGGGGGCTAACCACCGCCGAAGCCGTCGCCAGCGGTCTGCCCATGTGCGTGATCAATCCGATACCCGGACAAGAGGAACGCAACTGCGACCATTTGCTGGAAGAAGGCATCGCGGTCAAGTGCAACGACCTCATCACTCTTCCCTACAAGATATCCAAGTTGCTGGACGATCCCGCCAGAATGGCGCAGATGAAACTGCAAGCACTGCGCTTCGCCAAACCGGACGCCGCGCATACGGTGGTGCGAACGCTGATCGAGGACCGCCTGCAGCCGCTGTCGTTGTCCCGCAAACAACGGGCGGCGATTGCGGAAACCGGCCAGACCCCATGAGATCGCGGGAGCACGGAGACTTCCTGTGGGGGGTCGCGACCTCGGCCTATCAGTCCGAAGGAGGCTATAACCGGACCGGCATGCCCCAAACCAACTGGGCCGAAGCCGAGCGGCGGGGTGAAGTGGAGCCGGTGGGCCGGGCTGCAGAATTCTGGAGCCGTTACCGGGCGGACTTCGACGCCTGCCGCCGCTTGGGACTCAACGCTTTTCGACTTAGCGTCGAATGGAGCCGGATTCAGCCGACGATGAGCGACGGCGTCGGACAGGCCCCTGCCTTCGACTATCAAGCCCTGGACGGTTACAGCGAAATTCTGTGCCAATGCCGGGCCGAAGGGTTAGAGCCGCTGGTCACTCTGCATCATTTCGTCCACCCTGCCTGGCTCGGTACCGATGCCTGGCTAAGCGCCTCGGTGATCGACCACTATGTCGCCTATGTCAGCACGGTGGTGCCGTACCTCAATCGCACAATGGCCGCTAAGGGATATGCGCCGGTGCGTTACTACATCACCATCAATGAACCTAACATGCTGGTGCTGAATACCTACATCGGCCACCAGTTCCCATCTAAGGCCCGGCGTGGCCTGCGGACTGCCGTCAAGGCCATCGACCATCTCCTGGCGGCCCATGTGCTCGGCTATAACACCATCCACGCGATCTACCGGGATGCCGGCTGGCCGACGCCCCTGGTGACCGTAAACACCTACTGCAGCGATCTCTATTGGTGCGATAAACTGCTGCTCGACCTGCTTAGCTTGCGGGAAAGACAGGTCGAACCCACGGCGATAAACGCTCATATTCGCAGCCGGGCGACAGCATTCGAAGACGAGCTGACCAAGGCAGCGATACCGCTACGCAAAGACTTCGCCTCGCTGATTGGAGCCGGCATCCGAAACCTTAGCCATCGGCTGGGCATGCGATGGTTCGATATCGGAGATCTACCCTGCTTGCAGTCGGCTCTGACTAATTTACCTGGAAAGCAACTGCTCGATTATGTGGCTATCGATTACTACGATCCGTTCTCGGCACACACCTTCCGTCCTCCGGTGTGGTGGGATCACGAGTTCAAGAACAAATCCCTGCGGGCCTGGATCATGAGTTCCATCACAAGCAAATGGTGGGATTGGACGATTTTACCGCGCGGGCTGTATTTTTTCTGCCGTTACTATGCGGACGAGTTTCCCGGCCGCCCCCTAGTCATCGCCGAAAACGGCATGGCCCTGCGCCGACGCAGCGATAATAGCTACTCCCATCGTCGCGACAACATCAGCCGCAGTGAATTTCTGCGTCTGCATATCGAGGAAGTCATCCGAATCGTACGCGATGAAATACCGTTGATCGGCTATCTGCATTGGTCGCTGTTCGATAACTACGAATGGGGTACCTACACTCCCCGGTTCGGTCTCTACAGCCTAAATTACCAGACGGGCGGCGCTCGGCTGGAACAGGATCATCACGGCGATACCCCCGCCGAGACCTACGCCCGATTGATACGGGAAGCGAATCGAATAATGGATGCGGGATTTGTTGGGCGGCTAATACCGGATTAGTTCGGCGCATCGTTTACGGATGCCGGGCACAAGCCGGCATCCGTAAACGATGGCTGGTGTCCTCAAACACTAAAGTCCGGAACAATATGCTAGAAATAGCTACTGGACTTCCAAATAAACGTAGTTTTTTTGAAGTGAGGTTTTGTATGGAAACCTGTGGTGGCATATTGCATGTTTTCTCGTTCCTCAAAGCTGAAACAGGTCTAATAATAAATCTATTGTTGGTTCTAAATTCCGCTTATCAGCCAAGTTTTCCGGATTGAAATGATATGAGTAGTTTTCGCTGCAACTGGCATCATAATTAGTATAAGGGGCAAACTGAGATTTCAGGTTTTTTGAATCTAAATCGGGGGCAATGCCTAACAATCGTAACATCATCGCTTCGAAACAAGGTTCGGACTTCAATAATAAAATCTTATGTTTCTTTGCCAGCTTCTCGACAATTGGCGTCCAATCGGTATCGGTGTCAAACAATGCAGCGACCTTGTCATAACCAGCAACAGCCGCTTGCCTAACGGTCCATTCAATCACATGTTTGGCACCCTTGCCTTTTGCATTTAAAATCTTAACCGTCAGCCCGCCACCACGAGTTAACAATTGCCCTTTTAAATAATTCAGGAATGCCTGCTCATCGGCACCTTCGCCAACAATCAGCAGCGTAGTTTTTTGTACCCTGGACTTTTTGGCATTACTCATAATCGCGGTACAGCGCCATATGCACCTGCCATATATTTAGCGTAGAAATTATCATCATTACGGATACCCTCAACCGTATCCATCCGGTAAGCTGTACTGATACAGTCGGCATCTTTTTCTACCAGCATGACTTGCGACTTCTCAAGCAAATTTAAAACCTCTATGGCATGAGTCGAAAAGATCAGTTGCGCACCATGCGGGTTGGTTGCATGATTAGCAAACAAATCAAGAATCGGCTCCAGCATGTGGGGATGCAGGTCGTTTTCAAATTCATCAATGACTGCCAAGCCACCCTTTTCAAGAACGGGGAGTAACCTCGACAACAAAATAAAAGCGCCTTGCGTACCATTGGATTCCATGTTGAACGGCAATATAAATGCTTCTGTACCCCTCATATGGCGTCCGAAGGGAAACCAGGATTTTTCATCAGGAGATTGAACCGGATCAAGTTGTATCTGAAGAATGTTAATACCTGATAAGCCTAAATCCCAATCCGATAACAACCGGTTCATTTCTGCCTGTTGCACAGGGCTGGATAAAAAGTAATCCGCCGCCGACATAATCGCCTGATCGCTGATAGGCAGACGGCCAACCACATTCAAATTGGAGATAAACAAACTTGCCGCGAAGCGCTTAGCCAGCGGCACATCATATTGAGCCGCCCAAGCAATTAACGATACATTGGGCCGCACTTTTTTGGCTGACGGAGCCGATAAGCCAAAACCTTGTTGTTTGACTAAATAACTATTGGTTTCAGCAACCCAGTTACGGATGAACACATAATTAAAGCGTTCGCGCTTTTTATAGAGCGCTTCATGCAACACCCTTTGTTGAGTGCAATGTAAAACATAACGCCACTGAGTATTATCGAAATCAAATACACATTCAAATTCCGAAGGTTCCGCAGCATGGAGCACATGCGGAGAAACAGGAATTTGCGAACCCGGCGAACCGGCAAAAGACTGACTGACAAACCAATGCAAAAATGCGATAGGCTTGAGCAGGGCTGTTTTGCCGCTGGCGTTATGACCGACCACAGCCATAAGCTTCGATACACGATTGCCGCAAACCGGCTCAACCATCCAATCAGTTAACGTTGTTTTCCGGTTGATGGTTAAATCAACCTCAACACGTTCAATGAACGACTGAAAATTTGAAAACGCGTAGCTATGCAGCATGACTTCAACCAAATAAATTCAAGAATCAACAAGTTTTTGTTGATTATAGCCTTAAAATAGATTTTTATCTAAAAAGGCTTCTGCTGTGGCCTAACAGACTTCCTGAAACCGGTCATTTTGGTTGATCATGCAGCATGTTGGCTTAAGATCATCGGTTCATTACATTATCGCTGCTTCGTCTTGTGGCTTTTATGACCTAGACAACTGATTTAAATTGTATGCCTGCCAATTTTTACATAGAATACACTCTATAAGTGCCAATTAATGAATTGGTCAAATTTCGACTGACCAAATTCAGCCAATTTCCGGCTTTCAGAATTGCTCATTATGGACATTGAATATCGGAAAAACCGATGTAGGATGTGCCAACCAACGGGCGGCGCATCGCTCGCGATTATGGTCATCATTACATATTTAGTAGGAAATCTTGTAACGCCGCAGGATATTGACGGTATTGAGCGCTCGACAGATGCGCCGCCCGATGGTTGGCACATCCTACGGCCCTTACTCTTTGAAGCCCTCAGAATAACTTGTATATGTTTTCATCTCAAATTTTAATTTTCTTTAAAAATTTGAGACGACAACTAGTCTGACGCGGGGGGCTTCTGACGCATGGAGCCAAGTAGGGTGGACACGCTTTTTGTGCCCACGCTGAATTAAGGATATTAGCCGCAATTGGTGGGCAGAAATGCATTGCCCACCCTACTACCGAACATCGCATTTTCGTCGTAACGAGTCACTCGTTATAATCACGACTCACCCCCATCAAGCCTGCGGCAAAGAATCACCCGCCGTCAACTCCAAAAGATCAACCACATCCAATTTAATCGCCAACCGCATCAATTCAATATCGCTGGCAACGCCGAGTTTACGCTTGATGAGATAATGGCAATTACAAACCGTTTTCTGGCTGATATTCAGGGTCTTGGCGATGTCTTCCGTTGAAGCGCCTTCCACCAACAGGCGCAGGATTTCAAATTCCCGCACCGTTAAGGTTTCCAGGGCAATCCGTTCGCTGCCGAGTTTTTCCAGCGCCAGGGCATGGGCTATATCGCTGCTCAAGGTATGCCGGCCGGCGTAAACTTCGCGTATCGCCCGCAGCAGCACTTCCGGCGGACTGCTTTTAGTCACATAGCCCAGGGCTCCGGCGCGTATGGCCTGTACAACAAAACCCGGATTTTGATGCATGCTGAACACCAATATTTTGGCGTCGGCACAGCGGTTTTTGATGCGGGTGATCACTTCCAGGCCGCTGATGCCGGGCAGGGAGATATCCGTAATCACCACATCCGGCTGGTGTTCTTTAAACAGTTGATAGGCCTGAACGCCGTCAACCGCTTCCGCCACCATCTGCATGCACGGCTGTTTTGCCAATAAGGCCCGGTAGCCTTCACGGACGATGGCGTGATCGTCTACCAGTAAAATGCTGATGGTATGGGTATTGATCATGTTTTGCTCTCTGCAAGGGCCTGAATCGGCAGCCGGACTTCAACGATCAAGCCATGCGGCTCGGCAATTGCCAATCTTAGCTTACCCTGTTGGGCGCTAACGCGCTCGCGGATGCCCAATAAGCCGATGCCGGACGTATTGGCAAACGGTAATGTCGTAGCCGCGCCGTTATCTTTGACGATTAAAACCGCTACGTCATGGTTTATTGTCAGGCTTATTTCGACATTGGACGCTTTTGCATGTTTGGCGATATTGGTCAGGCATTCCTGTGTGATCCGAAACAAAGTCACGGCCAACGGTTCCGGCAAGGTTGAACAATCGCCGTTGATATGCAATCGATAATTTGGCTTGTCATCGCCGCACTTGTTCCAGCCTGCGACCAAGCTATTCAGGCTGGCAGCCAAGCCCAATTCATCGAACTCCGCCGGACGTAAACGAACCAGCAAATCTCGTATGCTGTCCAGCATTTGCGCAGTAATCCGGCTGATGCGATCGGCTTCCTCCATCAACTCGGGGCATTGTTGATCTGCGGTATATTTAATCGATGAAGCAATGGCGTTGATACCGGCCAGACATTGCCCGAACTCGTCGTGCAATTCCCTGGATAAATAGCGGCGCTCTGCTTCCTGTAGATTGATTAATTTTATGACCAGCGTCTGGCGTTCTGCCATTAGCTGTTGCTGACTGGCCGCCAACTGGTTGATAGCCGCTGCAATATGCCGCCATTCGTTCAGTTCGAACGGCGGCAAGCGGTAAGCCAGATTACCGGCACCCAGGTTTTCCAGCCCGGCGACAATGGTTTCAGCCGGGCGCAAGGCCCGGCTGATGCTTAGATAAACCAGTAGGCAAACCGCTAAAATCGTCACGCTGGATAGTGTCATCAGACTGGATATTTTCGCCCAGGCATCGGCGATTTCCATCTCGGCGCTGGGCGTTACGCTCAGGGAACCGTAAACCTGTCCATTGGCAGTCACCGAGCGCACCGCCTCCAAACCGGGATGAAAAAGCCTGTTATACAACTGTTCAAAACCGGCCGGCCAGTTGACAGGGACAGGAGTGGCGCCGTTGCAGAGGCTACGTGCGGCTGTCCCGGCCACCGGCGTAAAGGCGATACAAACGCCGGGTTGATTAGCGGTTTGTTTCCATACCTCAAAATCCGGAAACGGATTAGTCTGACCCAATCCCGAATTGATACGCAGCAGTTGCAACTCCAGTTGCTTGCCTAGCAACTCGGCCATGCGTTGCGTGGTTTGCTCAGCCTGCTGCCGGCTGCGGTACATCGAATAGACTGCCGTCGCCAGCAAGCATACACAGGCGACGACTGCTATACGGGTTAGTAAATGCCATTGAAGATTCATGGTTTGCCTGTTCAGTTGAATCCGTAATAGTTGCATTCTAAGAGCCAGCCAGCCTTCTGCAAAGCCAGGGCCTTACTCGCGGGCAAATTGCCCGAGTTTAACGGGCAAATATCGGCTGATGTGCTGTTCATAATTGCATAAGCTGTAGCCGCTCAAGTATTCACCCGAACAGGCAAACCATGAACCGACTATCAGCAACAGCCATCATTTTTTCAATAATCTTGCTGTCAAGCAACATCGGCTATGCCTCGCCTCGTATCGCTGTCCTGAATTTTGAGCTGAGCGATCTTACCTCCCTGCCCAATACGGTTCAGGAACAGCAAAGAACCTCCTCCATCCGTCCGCTGCTGGAACAGGCACTGAACCAAATGGGCGGCTACGAGATCATCAATATCGATGCAGAAGCCCAAGCGCATGCCAATTCCAGCTTCGGCTATTTGTTTCGCTTTAATGATCTTGCCGCTAAACTGGGGGCAGAGTTTGGCGCCGACTGGGTGATCGTCGGCCGGCACAGCAAACCCAGTTTTTTATTTTCCTATCTCATGGTACATTTGATCAACGTAAAAACCCGAACATTAACCGCAAGCTTTGACATTGAACTCAAAGGGAATCACCAGTCGGTCACCCAGCGCGGCGTTAATAAACTGGTCGAAAAAATTCAGGGAACTATTAAATAGTTTACGGTTCAATCCGTAGCTTTTTTGATTCAAGTTGGTGAGTGAATTTCAAATGAAGCCCATATCAAATACCGCTTTTTATTGCTGCGGAGTGCGGATGCAAGATGCAGCCGGCAAAAAATCCGTCTGCTGGGATATTTATGCCAAGGAATTTATGGATGAAAGAGGCTTAAGTATTCTTGCGTCTTTCAATACGGAAAAAAATCCGAATGCGGCGAATGTAGCCAGACATCGAATTATTGACGATTTTCTAAGAAATGAGTTAGCCAACAATCCTGAATTGCCGGTAATTTTAATCGGAGCCGGTTTTGACAGCCGTGCTTACCGGCTTGAGGGCGGCATCTGGATCGAACTGGATGAACCGCAAATTATTTCCTACAAAAATCAGCGGCTGCCGATTGAGAATTGCAAAAATAGGCTGCAACGCATAGCGATTGATTTCGAAACGGAACAGCTTGAAGATAAATTACAACCCTTCTCTTCAAATCAACCGGTTATCGTCCTCCTGGAGGGCGTACTTATCTATTTGCCCGAAGAGATTATTAAACAAACCCTTCAGACCTTGCACCAATTATTTCCAAACCACAAATTGGCTTGCGATCTGATGACTTAAAACTTTTATAAAAAATATAGCTATTCATTGCATCAAAAAATTGGCGAACTAGGAGCAAATTTTAAATTTATTTCACATAATCCAAGCGAGGTATTTACTGCTGCCAACTATCATATTATTGAAAAACACTCCATAGCTGGAAAGGCCATTGAATATGGATCGATTAAAGTCCCGATATTAATAGTTAAAACTTTGTTGAAAACCCTGCATGATGGCTATTCGATATATGTATTCAAATCGGTTGGTCAGAAATAAAAGCAAGCAGTGGGAGTTTAGATGAATAGAGTTTCCAATTTATCCAGAATCAAAACTGCAATAGTCTTGATTATTTTAATGTTTTTAAGTATTGCACCTATTCCGCTGACCAGCACCATAGGTTTGTATATTGTTATTTTTCGGCCAAACTGGTTTCAAAAACTGGTTGAAAATATTTATGCCGACAAGAAGGACTGATTTTATCAGGTGCAAAGCAAGCATACGGGTGCCTGCATCGCATACCATCTGGGCTTTTGGCGACCAATCACTTCCCTGAACAAGAATTTTACCTTCTGAACATCCTTTCACCATCAAGACACTAACCGTAAAAATAAGCTGATAGACAAAAATCTGGCTGAATAATGACTGCAACTAAAAATTTATAAGATAGGGGTCACGTTTTCCTTCAAATTCATTTAGGATTTTTCTAATTTGCCGCTAAAACAGTATCGGCAATTTATATCCATCGCAATCAACACTTTTTTCCGGAGAAAATCATGTCAGCAATATCAGGTATTACGTCACAAGTCATTCCAAACTTTCAGGTATATGCACCGTCGAAAACAACACCTGTTGCACCGGCTTAACCCGTTCAAACGAACGCTACCAATTCCGTTAAAGATTCGGACGGCAATCGGTACGGCAGCAAAGGCAACAATATCGACACTTATGCCTAAAAACCCTTAACTGCCAGGCAAAAGCCTCCCTCAATACCTCATTGCGTAAGATTCGATGGGGCATTTTTTTGGCATAACGGTATCAAAACACCAAATACGGCAGATTACTAATCTGTGACGTTAACATCCTGAGAATAATTACAAATCTGTTTTATTTCTTCAACGTTATCTGTGATGGCAGCAACACAATCCGAATCCAGCTTGCCGATATCTTCCATGCGCTTGAATTCCGTTATCGCTTGCTCAACAGTCCAGGCCTGCTAATAAGGACGTTTGCCGGTTAGCGCATCCACAGGGTTTGTTCGAGTTTACGGATTGCTGGTTCCTTTAAGACTTTGCCTTGTCATTTTTATTACATATTATAACCAAAATTTTCCGGCCAATCGGGTTTCCATAAGGTTTGTTTTATCCACGGCAATAGGTCGTGACCTGACTAACCAGTCGTCCTGCCCTGATGTTTCCGCCTTGGCGAAACCTCATCAAGTTTGGAACTCTCTGCTCAGCCGCTGTTTTTGATGAGCAATTGAAAATTAATTAATCACTGTTTAATTAATTGCTATAGTAGTTTAGAAATTTAGTAATCATCTGCTAAGATGCCTGCCTGGAGGATATTATGTTGAAGCTTTTTTTACGGTGGCTGCTTACACTTCTGTATAGTGTCAAAGTCATCGGCCTTGATAATTACGCCCAAGCGGGTAAACGGGTGCTGATCGTTTGCAATCACACTTCATTTCTTGATCCATTGCTGCTTGGCGTATTTTTACCCGACGATATTACCTTTGCCATCAACACCCATATCTCGCAGCGCTGGTGGCTAAAACCCTTCTTGAGGCTGTCGAAAGTCTTTCCGATGGACCCTACCCACCCGCTTTCGCTAAAAGCGCTGATCCATCACCTGCAAACCGATACCATCACGGTTATTTTTCCGGAAGGCCGGATTTCCACTAGCGGCTCGTTGATGAAAATCTATGACGGCCCAGGCATGGTGGCCGACAAATCCTCTGCCACGATTTTGCCTATCCGCATTGATGGCGCCGAATACAGCCATTTTTCAAAACTGCGCAACATCGTGCGTCTGCGCTGGTTTCCTAATATCACTATCCATATCCTGCCGCCAACGCATATCGAAACGCATGGCGATGTTACCGGCAAAGCCCGCCGCAAGCACAGCGGTCAAATACTCTCCGATATCATGACGGAAATGATGTTCGTGACCAGTAATTACCGGCAAACCATCTTCTCGGCACTATTGGAAGCCCGCGCGATTCATGGTGGAAAACACACGGTTGCCGAAGACATGGAGCGGTTGCCCTATAGTTACGATACTTTGATTACCCGCAGCATTATCATCGGCAAACTCATCAAAGGCATTAGCCTAAGCGGGGAACATATTGGCATATTGTTGCCTAATTCCTGCAAAACCCTGGTTGTGATTCTCGGTTTACAGCTTTACCAGCGCATCCCGGCTATGCTGAATTATTCTATCGGCGCCGTCGGCATGTCTTCGGCTTGCCGAACCGGACAAATCAAAACCGTCTTAACGTCTCGGAAATTTATCGAATTGGCGAATCTGGGCCGCGAAGCTGCCGAATTGGCAATACACGTCAATCTGGTTTATTTGGAAGATCTGGCCGCAACGCTAACGCTCTACCGGAAACTGAACGGCTGGTTATTAGCCAAAACCGCCGGTTACTGGCACAAGAGCCGGCCCATCGATGCCGATGAAGCCGCTGTGGTCCTTTTCACCTCCGGCTCGGAAGGCGATCCGAAAGGCGTGGTGCTTTCTCATGCCAATATCCTGGCTAATCATAAGCAGGTCAAGTCCAGAATCGACTTTACAGCAAAGGACGTGGTGCTGAATTATCTACCGATGTTCCATTCTTTCGGATTCACGGTCGGCAGCTTGTTGCCGGTTTTGAACGGTATGACCAGTTTTTTCTACCCATCGCCGCTACACTATGCCGTGATACCGGAAATCGCCTATGAAATAGGCGCCACTATCATGTTCGGCACTAACACCTTCTTTGCTGCCTATGCCAAAAAAGCCCACCCCTTCGATTTTCACACCATGCGCTATGTGGTGGCCGGCGCCGAAAAGCTTCAGGAAAGCACCCGCATGCTCTGGCTGAATAAGTTCGGCATCCGCATCCTGGAAGGCTACGGCGCGACCGAAACCGCGCCGGTGACATCGGTAAACACGCCAATAGACTACAAAGCGGGCAGTGTCGGCCGTTTCATGCCGGAAATGCTCCATAAACTTGAAGCGGTACCTGGTATAGAAAATGCCGGCAAATTGCATGTTGCCGGTCCGAATATCATGTTGGGTTATCTATTGCCGGATAATCCCGGCGTTCTGGTCCCGCCCTGCTCACCTCTTTATGGCGAAGGCTGGTACGATACCGGCGATATTGTGCATGTCGATGAAGACGGATTTATTTTTATTCAGGGCCGCAGCAAGCGCTTTGCGAAAATCAGCGGCGAAATGGTATCGCTGGCAGCCATCGAGCATTTAGCCATGCATGCCTGGCCGGAAGCACAGCATGCCGTTATCAGCCTGCCCGATCCGAAAAAAGGCGAGCAACTTGTGCTGTTGACGACACATCGCGGTGCAACAGCCAAAGGCTTGGCCGAGGCATCGCCCGGCGTTGGTTCTATCAGCTTGCCGAAAAAAGTATTCGTATTGGAAAAACTGCCGGCGCTGGCTACCGGTAAAACCGATTATCCCGGCGCTGTTTCGCTGGCAGCGGAGTTATTGGAAAATAATGGGTAATTTTTAGCCGGTTCGTGACCTTCCAACTGCGCTTAAAATGCCGGGAACTCCGCTAGGTACAACGTGGACAGGATTAACAAGCCACTTTACTTAAAACCTCCTATACAAGCTTAACCCTATTAAAAAGCCGAATACAAAACATACGCTACTCATTTCCGCCGAATAATTACCCTATTAATCCTATGAGCAAATACATCTATACGCTTTTGGTCGCCCAGTTTCTATCTGCATTTGCCGATAACATGATCATGTTTACCGTCATCGCTATGGTCATTAAAAGCGCGAATTCACCCGGTTGGTATGTTCCAGCGCTACAAAGCGTGTTTTTGGTGGCGTTTGTGCTGATGTCTCCATGGGTAGGCGTATTTGCCGACAAACACTCAAAACCCCGGGTCTTGATGGTTGCCAACATTATCAAAGCCGGGGGCACCGTTTTATTGTTACTGAATGTTGAACCTCTGCTGGCTTACTGCATGGTCGGTGTCGGTGCAGCGCTTTATAGTCCGGCGAAATACGGAATCCTGCCGGAATTAGCCGGGCATCAGTTGCTGGTGAAAGCCAATAGTTTGATAGAAGGCTCGACCATTTTGGCGATTTTGACCGGCATGATGGTGGGCGCCAGACTGGCTGATTATTCCATAAGCTGGGCATTAAGCGTTGCGATCACCCTATTGCTGATCTCGGCGCTTGCGACATTGTTTTTACCGAAAACCGCCAGAAAAAAACCGCCGGCCGGTTCGAAACTGCTGTTGTTTTATCAAGAGATTCGCAGCTTTTTAGCGCGGCCGCGCACACGCTTTGCGGTATTGGGCGGCTCGCTGTTTTGGGCGACTGCGGCCAGCGTTCGGGTCATCATCATAGCCTGGGCTCCCCTGGTGCTAATGACTCATAACGCCAGCGACATCTCCGAGTTAACCCTGTTTTTGGCCTTGGGCATTATCGCCGGCGCGGCTCTGGTACCGGCATTAATACCGCTCGAACATATACGCCGCGCCCGTATTCCGGCATATGTCATGGGTGCAATGATCATTACCTTAAGTTTTACCGATACAGTCTGGCCTGCCCGTCTGGCATTATTTTTTATGGGTACTGCCGGCGGCATGTTTATCGTACCGATCAACGCCGCTTTACAGGAAATCGGGCAACAAAGCATCGGTAGCGGCGGCGCCGTCGCCATGCAGAATTTCTTTCAGAATCTGGCCATGTTGCTGGCGGTCGGTATTTACACCTTGGCAGCCTCCCAGCATATCGGGCCGATTGTTGCCTTGCTGACGCTGGGTTGTTTGCTGATTTTGGCGACGGTGCTGCTAATGTTGCGTATGCCGGAATCGATGACTTCCCGAACATGAAATAAACCCGACAACCTACTCAGTGCGTTGAATCAAGGCCGGCGCCGGTACTCAGCGCCGAGCTAAGTTAATCAACATAGCTAAGTTTTCCAGCCTTTAATAAAATTATCGACCAACAAGCGTACGGCCGTTTCGCTATTTTCCACACCGGTACGGCCAAGATTACCGTTTAAAGCCAGCTCACAAACGCCATGCACGCCGCACCACAGGGTCCTGGCCGCCAAACGCACTTGCTGTTGGCTATTTTCCGGGCTTAGCTGCTTAAATAACGCTTCTATGGGAGCGAATATCAGCTCGATTTTTTGTTGATACCAATCCGGCAGCGATTGTTGATCCTGAAACACCGGCTCGAAAATAAGACGCCAGCGATTAAAATGCTCACTGGCAAACTTAAGATAGCCATCGGCCAGAGCCCGAATCTGTTGCTCTACGCTTTCGCCAACGGCGTTCGCCTCTAACTGCAATGCCAATTCATCCAGAGTTCTGCCTTTGATATGCATCAACACATCCTGCATATTGGCGAATACCATATAGATACTACCGACCGTGTAACCGATGTCCAGCGCAACTTTACGTACTGTCAATGCCTCTGCGCCATCTTCGATGATAATGGCCTCGGCGGCATTCAGCACCATTTCTTTGATTTGTTCCAGACTGTGTTCGCTTCTTCTAGCCATATTCCCTTCTACAGAATACAAAAATAACGCTACCATACACGACCTTAATTGCGGAATCGATAGCTATGATACAAGATGAATATATTGATGTGGTTAACGAGTTCGACCGTGTAATAGACCGCCGTTCCCGCCGGGAAATACACGCGTTAAATCTTCGCCATCGTGCGGTACATATTTTAGTGTTCAACGACTTGGGCTGCTTGTTTTTACAAAAACGCTCGATGAAAAAAGACCTGAATAAAGGCTTATGGGATACTTCCGCTGCCGGTCATGTCGATGCCGGGGAAACTTACCGCGATTCGGCCCGCAGAGAATTATGGGAAGAGCTGGGCATAAACGCCCCGCTCGGCAACTTATTCAAGCTGGAAGCGACAGCCGAATTGGGCATGGAGTTCATAGAGGTCTATAGTTGCCGGCATAACGGTCCGTTTCTGCTGGCAAAGGAAGAAATCGATGAAGGTAACTGGTTTAGCCCTGGCGACGTATCGGCGCGGGTTTTCGATAACGACCCAACCCTGACGCTCACATTTAAAATCATCTGGAAAAACTATCAACAGAGAGTTGACTATCAATAGCGTTACTATGAAAGTCACATTTTTTGGGTAGGGTATGCACTGCATACCTTCTTAGGCAATTAATCCAGCCAGTGGCGCAATCGAACACCCAAAGCCCATTAAATCCAAGCGACCTAAATAAGGTACGCAGTGCGTACCCTACAACTATGAAAATCGGCAACCCATCCTATGAACTAACCGTCTTCCCGGTACGCCAAAACAAACTTAAAGCCGCAACCAAACCGCCTACGCTGTCCGCTACCCAGTCAAACGCACTGGAATTTCTGCCGGCCACAAAAGATTGATGCCATTCGTCCGACACCCCATAAAGACTGCAAAAGCCGAAACTTATCCAAAAAACAAATCGGCGGCTTAGCGGCAGATGGCTGAAAGCGCGCCAGGCAAAAACGCCCATAAGGAAATAAGCCAGAAAATGATGCACTTTATCTTCGTTATCGAATAAATCCGGGGTCGGCAGCGTAGACTGGTCGGACAGCCAGTAAATAAGGCCGCAATAGAGAATTAAAGCTATAAAATCCAATTGTTTAGACATAAATGTTAAAATCCGCCAATTTCAGATCAGGTTGCTGAATAAATATTTTAACGCAGTTAAAATCATTAATCATGCCTGTTTTTTCTAGCCGGTAAATTAAAAATACTTCCGCAAAATAAGCGCGTAGAATGTTAGACCGGTTTCTTAAATTAAGGCAAAGCTCATGAAAAAAATAAATTTGGCTGCTCTTTTTTGCGGTTTATCGCTATTTTCCGGTTTGCTTTATGCAGACATTCCCCTGAAATCCAATGCTGACGTACAAGGAAGCTGGAAGCTGGAATATACCAGAAAATCGGCAACCTCCACCGAAAACATGAAACGGGAAGATACCTGGACATTTAACGACGGCAAGGTGACTATTACCCATATTCCGCGAGAAGGCACGTATTACGATCAAAGCCCGATTGGTTATGAAGTTGAAGACGGAAAATTGAAAATTGCGCTTATCGGTAGACCGGATAAATTCGATCTGTTTTCTCTGCTGGAAAAAACCGATAAAAATATGACTTTAAAAGGCAAATTTGGCGATATCTATTATTTTATTAAAAAATAATTCCTAACTATTTTGCGTTGGGCTGAAAGGGAATGAAGCCCAACAAAGGCTAAAGAATATTTATGAGCTTGGAAACAAATTTTCTGCAACGTAAACCTATCGTCAACAGGCTGCTTTCTTAGTCGATGGCACAACGCTCACTTCCCGCCTCTTAAAATCAGCCGGATAAAACGGCTTTAGAAATCGTTCGTAAACTACGCAAGGGCGATAGACTGGCAATTGTTTATCCGTATTGCGGAAGCAACCACCGGATTTATATCATTTTCGATGGCAACCGGCTAAGGATTGACGGTCACGCTATCCGGATTGTTTTTCGACTGGTTTTCTTGGCGCCGATTTTTCATGGCTTCCCATTTTGAAATCTGTTCGGCGCTTAATACTTTTTTAATACGCTGATGGGATTCTTCAAGAATTGCCCGGAATTTTTCTTGTTGGTCCTGCATGATAGCTTGCAGCTTTTTCTGTTGATCCGCGCTTAACGAGAGTTCCTTGCTTAAGCGCTCCACTCTATGCTCCGGCAGTCCGAAATAGTCGCCTTGGCCGGGGGCGGCCAAGGCTGCAATGGGCAGCATTAGAATACCGGTCAGGATCGGAATCTTTTTATGCATAGTTTATCTCCCGCTTCAGAGCTATTATTTTTTATTATAAACGCATAACAACCATCAATTCTAGAGACTTAACTAAGTCAATCAAAATTAATAGTCTCTTGTTAACCTGTACTCAGGGTGGTGAAGAAGGCAGCGGCGGCACTTGTTGCCAAACAGTCGGGCATCCCTTTATTTCAGGGTAGTAGCCTTGCGGATTGCTACAGTAATACCAGTATCCGGGGGGATATTGTATAACCGGTACCGGTGGTTGTTGAATGTAATGGATTGGCGGCGGTGTCGAACCTATGTACAGAGAGGGCGAATAATAAGGAAACCCATATCCATACCCGTATCCATAGCCATAATATGGAAAGCCGAATCCGTAATATAAGCCGCCGCCGTAATAGCCTCGAAAGCCGCCATGCCCGCCGAAGTGTCCGCCTCCATGCCCTCCACCGCCATGGCCTCCGCGAGCCCAATTGCTCTGGCTGTAAAGTCCGCATACTAATATCAATATCACTAGGCTTATTTTGATTTTTTTCATGACTGGCTCCATCTTTTCAATTGCGAAATACAGACCATGTTTATCGATAAAAGTGTCCGGCTTGGTTAAATATAAGCCTAACGCTTAACTATCCGCTGTGTTTTAGCATTCAGGCTGATTTTACAAGCATAGCAAATCATTCTATCAGATTAAAAAGCTCAGGAATCAAACCCTGCTTATCAAAGAATGGGGATGGATGATTAGCAAAAACCCGCCGAATAACTAATTTTAATAATCTGTGAAGAGTGAAGAGTTTTCAGGTTTACGAATAGTGTATCCTTTTCGCGTTCCGCTTGCGGCTTTAATGGCTTAAATCGATACCCGAAACGCTAAATTCAGGTATCGGGTATACTCGGTTGGAGAAAAATATGGTGACATTCATTGTACCGGCAGTGCTGTTGGTGGCCTTCATATATCTGGTGATCATTTACAACGGCTTGGTGAATTGCAAAAACAATGTCAGCAAGGCCTGGGCCAATATCGATGTCTTGCTGAAACAACGTCATGACGAACTGCCTAAACTGATCGATACCTGTAAGCAATATATGCAGTTTGAACAGGCAACGCTGGAAAAAGTGATCAAGGCGCGAAGCATGGTGGCCAGCGCCAGCGAATCGAAAAGCGCCAGAGCCCTGGGAAACGCCGAGGGTTTGATGCATAGCGGTTTGAGTTCCTTGTTCGCCTTGGCCGAATCTTATCCGGAACTGAAGTCCAACGAGCAATTTCAGCATCTGCAAGCCCGGATTACCGGCCTGGAGAACAGTATCGCCGACCGCCGCGAGTTTTATAACGAAACCGTGAACATTTACAACATCCGCATTGAAGAATTTCCAGACGTTTTAATCGCCGGACGCTTTAACTATGCCGCCAAGGAAATGCTGCACTTTGCCGCCGTCGAACTTGAAGATGTCGATGTTGGCAAGCGCTTCAGCTGATGATTTTGCCGGTCCTAAGTCCGCGAAATTCGCAATACCTTCTGGCAACCCAGTTAGCGATTCTGATTCTAGCCTTCGCCAGCCGTAATCCGACGGCTTGGCTGCTGGCTAGCGGCGCTGTCGCTATCATCAGTCTGTTTGCCTGGATCAGCAGCATCTGGGAAACCAAGGTGATTGCCGATACCCCGGTCTTAACCATCGCTTCCGCCGCCCAGGGCTATGTCGAGCTAAAAGGCATCCCCAGCACCAAGCCCGAGTATATACTGGTTGCCAAAAGCGGCTTACCTTGTGTCTGGTTTCGTTGCGTTACCTATCATAAATCCTTCGGAAAAGACTGGCAGGAAATCGAAAGCGTCTGCAGCGATTCGATTTTTGAACTGAATGACAGCGGCGGCGTACCCTGCATGGTCGATCCCGAACATGCCAAAATCATCACCTCAAACCGCCGTACCTGGTATCACGACGACTATAGGCATGTCGAAGAGCAATTGTTTCCCGGCCAGCCATTGTATTTACTCGGCGAATTTTCGACGCTCGCTGCAGATACGGCCGAGGCCGATTTCGAGACCGATGTCAGCCGGCTGTTGGCGGAATGGAAAAAAGATAAGGTTCAGTTGTTAAAGCGCTTCGACAGTAACGGCGACGGCAAAATCGACATGGCGGAATGGGAACAGGCTAGAAAAGCCGCCTATCAAGAGGTTGGCCGGCAAAGCCGCCGTTTATCCGAACAGCCGGGAATTCATATCCTCAGCCGTCCTAAAAACGGCAAGCTGTTTTTAATATCCAATCTTTCGGAGCACGCTCTTCGTCAAACATCCACGTTTTGGGCCTGGGTGCATTTGCTGATGTTTTTCGGCAATTTATCGGGTATATTCTGGCTGGTGCTAAAAAATGGTTTTTTGCATGGGCGGATGTAGGCTGGTTCGTATTTGGGATGGCTTCAACAAAACCTGCAATCACCGGAGTAAACAGTCTACAATAGAAAAGTCGATAATTAAGCGAGGGCCGCCGGATGAAACTAGAAAAATGGCTGGAAAACTGGGGATTGACCAAACTTAAGATCAACGTCGGTTTCCTGGAAAGCGAATGGGAACCGCAAGTCGCCGATGAGGACGCCGCTTGGGAATTGTATGTGGAAATGTTGACCCGCATCGTCACCCAACCGCTACCTGACACTGATGGCGATGAACAGACCGCCCTTGAAAGCATCCACGACCTGTTCGACATCACCCGCGAAATCCTGCGCCGCAAGGGCCGGGATTGTATCGGATTCAGTAAAATCGCAGTGGTTGTGCTGAATCAGATTGTCCGCCCGTTTACCGGCAAATGGCACAAGCTGGCGCTAGCCGGGGCTTTTGAGCAGAGCGAACAGTGTCAGGCGTTTCGGCAAGAATTGGCGGCGCTGCAAGTGGATTTAAGACGGTATACCAAAGCTTTGGCTGATATAGCCAAAGTGGAGGACTTGACTGGGTTGGCCTTTGATTAAGCTGGACATAAGACCGTAGGATGAGCTGAGCGACAGCGAAGCGCATCAATCGCGAGCGATGCGCCTCCTATCGTCGGGACATCCTACGGCCCTCTTGACCTTGCAAGCAAGCAAGCAAGCAAGCAAACCAACCATCAAGGTTTGACGCTTCGAATGTTGGCTTGCGAACAGCATGCAACCCAACCACGCATATTTTGGTCAATGACTATTAAAGGGGCAGCAACGGCATCTATTCAGGTTTCAACAACGTAGTGAATAAGATTAAGCATTAGAATCGCTTATGTTTCCAACACCGAATTCCAAATACCCGTTATTACAAAGTTTAATAGCTCCTATATTCGCGTTAATTCTCCATATTATTGATAGAAAGAGTATACTATTATAATGTGCAGGAACTAATTTCGGCATTCATCCTCAAAATACCGAAAAATGCTGCGCATATTTCAGGCTATACCCCAAAAGCAATCCTAGGAGTATCCCATCATGTCGAAAAAAGATAATATTGAAATTAAATGGTTAAACGAACCGGAGGAACATGATTATCCGGCTGCCGTCTCTTATCTGAGCCTGATTTATGCCGAGTCTACGGCGAATAGCTGTGTAGAGAAATTAAAAACGGCGCCGGTATTAGAATTCAAGGCAAAAGATATTTTCCGGGCAACCGGTTTATCGCTGCTGGGTATTAGTAATTCTCACGTCAAAAGAGATCAAAAGAAAATAGAAGCAGGAAAAGAGCTTTCGCCGTTGCTGTTAGTCCGCGATTTAAACCATGCCAAAGTGATCATCGCCGATGGTTATCACCGCATGTGCGCAATTTACTCGTTTGATGAAGACTCAGTCATCCACTGTAAAATTGTAAACGGCGAAGGGTAGTTAAGAAAAACTGGTCAAACGGCAAAAGCGCAGCAATCGCTAACGATGCGATAGCTGCCCTGATGCATTCCCACGCCGAAGCGTGGGAACTAAACCAGCCTACGGCTTTTGCTGCCTGTAGCAGCAACAAAGCAATGACATTTTTGATGGGATTAAGGCCTAATCTGACGGAAATTCGGCATTAATCGATAAGAGGCAAACCGGCTACCAAGGAGAGGGTTTAAGGTTAATAGCCAATGGTTTTGCCCGGCGAGCCTCTGCCGCCTGAAAGTGCGAGTTTTCAGGCGGCAGAGCGTACAGCTTTTTATTTGTTCATGTGATTATCATTAAAGTTGAACATGCTGAACAAATCGCCGATAGCAGGCATATTGGTCGGCACGTACGGATTGACGCTCGCATGTTTAGGGTTAGGCAAATTGTCGCGGCTACGGTTGGTTAGCGGTTGCAAATCCCAGTTACGTTCGATAAATTTCAGGATCGATGCGTGGTCGCCGTAGGTGTGGTCTACGTTGCCGCCGCGTGAATAAGACGACACGGCAATCATCGGAATTCTTGGGCCGTCGCCGAAAAAGTCCAGCGGTTGGTAGAAACCGGAATCCCAGTAACCGCCGCCTTCATCCACGGTCACGAATAACACGGTTTGGTCGAATAACTCGGGATTGGCTTTCAACTCGTTATACATTCTGTCAAGCAGCGCTTCGAACAGATCCAGTTTGGAACTGGCCGGATGGCCGTCGGTAAAGCTGTCGGGTTTCACGTAAGAGACCGCAGGCAGATTGCCGTTTTTCAGATCGTCAAAGAAATTGGTCGCATCCTTGATGTGTGCCTTGCGTTGAACAGGGTCGCCCATAATCGATTTCGCATAGCCGAACGGATTACAGATATCGCAGTAATAAGCGCCGCCGGTGCCTATCATCAGGTCGATCGGATTAGTGGTAGTACCGTTCGCCACCCGGACTGCCGCATCGTAACCGCCGCCGTAATAGGCCCAATGAATGTTTTTTTCATTCAAAGCATCGCCGATGGTGCGGATTGAAGACGGTGGTGTCAATGCGCCACTGGTGACACTGGCATCGTTGATCACGCCGTTGGCTTGGTAACCGGGGCTGACGTTGTTAATCTGATAGTATTTTCCGGATTCGCAAGTGGTCGGGGTTTTGTTCGGCTGCCATGGCAATGTAGACTCATAGTTCCTGATATCGTTCGCCCACTGTGCATCGCAGGATGTCCAGGCTTTATCGGCAGTGAAAGCAATACTGGTTGGGCTGTTAGGCGTTGGATCGACAATCACAGAAGCCGGAGGCTGTGAAATAGTCACGCCTGCGTTGTTCGTATACGGTTGCCACCACATGGCGTCGCCGGTACCGATTATCATATGTTGAACGAAGGTGCCGCCCATCACCGGTTGATGATAGTTGTCGCTGAGGGTGTACTCGTCAGCCAGACGCTTTAAAACCGGCGCATCGCCATTTTGCACGTTGTAGTATCCCATGGAATTACTGGTGGAACCGTCATTACGGGCGACACCGACATAAGGATAAAGGTCGTTCAGACAGCCGCTCGGGTTAGCTTTGGTGGCATTGCTGATATCGCAATCCGATTGTTCCCACATGTGATAAAAACGGTGAACCTGATCGCCGGTGTAACTGTCATAAGGCAAATGCGTACCGATAATTGGAAACGATGTATTCGCTAACGCTTGATAGTTCTTAATACGCGAGTCGTTTTCGTAGCAACCTTGTGGCGGATAAATAGGATAGTAATCAGTCGTAGAGACGCTACAGACATCCAGATCTGTACCGCCGGTAGTTAACAACGGCAAATCTTCCAGGCGCAATGTCGGCGAGACCTCATGCAATTGAGCCGTCGTCAAACTCGGCGATAGCGGCGCCGATGCATCGGTAGGCGCCGTGGTAATCTCGGCCAGGGTTACGCCAATAGCAGGAACATAACTGGTATTGGGGATAGGCAGGGTTGTATAAGGGGTTTTGTTGGAAGCGGGCTGGCTGACAAAATAGCTGCCGGGGATGTTTTTCAACTGGGATTGCGCCGCAAGCTTTGCATTTGGTCCCAGTTTGCCGTTGGCTTGGATAATGCCTTTGGATAGCAGATTGGAAATCGATTGCCCTTCGCGCGGTTTGTAGGCGCCGAATACATTGTCGAAGCTGCGGTTTTCACCGATCAACACGATGACGTGTTTAATAGGCGTGGCAGTATGAAGATGGCTTTGATCTTCGAATGCTTGGGCGACTCCGCCGGATGCGAGCAGCATTAGCGCCAGACCGACCGGCTTTAATTTAAATCGGGAGGTAATGCCGGAATCTATTTCGGTATTCATCTGTAATTCCTCGTTGATGGTTGGGGATTAAAATTTAACAAGGATTTGTTACAAGGTGATTTCAACAACAAATGGACAAAAGCAAGAAGATCAAGGCTTTACAGTAAAATACTGCTGAGTTTATTTACGTTTTTTTGTATCTATTCAGCAAAGATCAAAAATACTTATAGGATGCTGCCGACGTAAGGAGGCGCATCGGTCGCGAAAGATGCGCTTCGCTATCGCTCAGCACATCCTATAAAAGCATGTTTCAATTGAAAAAATTATTACGCTGAATAGATACGTTTTTTTACCGTTGGTTGTGATAAACCTTTATAAACCGGACGGTGTGCACACCTCTTTCAACTCAGAATCAGCGCTATTTTAGGTCTGGGAATCAGTCTCTAAGCCGTACTGAATATATCTCTCATACAAACATTTTCCCCTCCTCATTACCGCCGGCAATCCTAGGATTCTTCGAAACCTTGGAGACAGGTTGGATTAATTCGTATCGCTTAGGCGTCAGTACATACGTAGTTATACTGATTGTCATATCGAGTAAAACTGACAACAATGGCTATTTAATTTTTCGGGCAATGAGACCTCACCCTAAAAGACTTAAACAGGCTCCAAGCCCGCCGAAGTGCGCCGTATTGGCCCCAATGATTTAGATAAACCTAAAATTTTGATTAAAAATAGCCCAGTATCATGATTCTAATTCTTAAAAGGATCAGCGAAACCGCAAGAGTTCCGGACATCATGGATTTCATCGATCCAGTTCTACAAGGCGGTTTGTTAAAAAAATCCGGCCGTATAGGTAACGTAACGATCCAAATGCTTCAAGAAAATGGCTCTAACCAGGTCGAATATCACGCTCTGGTGACCATAGTTCCCGACACCGTTGGCCGTAGAGTAGTCAAACAGCTAAACAGGAAGCCGTTTAACGGTAAACCCATCAATGTGATGGAGTACTCTTTAAGGCACTATAGTAACGACAGAAGGCAAAGCCGCTATGAATCCGCGAATAACAGGCGCAAAATGGACCGTAGACGTAAAAATATCAAAGTCGATGATATTACAGATGCCAGCAAAAGATATGCGGAACAACCCGTTAAGGACATTGATTGGTATTAGCAGTAAACGGGAATTGGGCGGCCCACCTTCTTTGAATGCGCTGAATAGTTAAATTACAAAAGGCTTGCCGAGTTTTACCGGCACGCGCCTAATTTAACATCAGTCGTATATGCTCGATTTCGTCCTTGGCTTTTTCAAGAATATTCATACTGAGATCGGCGTCGAGTTGGCCGGAAACCAGTTTTTTATAGGCAGGCAGTGTATCCAGTTTCGGCATTTTCTTTATGTCGATTTTGCCGAAGTAACTATGTAATTGCGAAATCATCACGATGTCGGTATAGGTAGCTTGTTCGCCGCAGTCTCTATACCAGTCTTCGGCATGTATGATCACCTCTTCAAAATCCGTTGGGAAATCCCATCTGCGGATGATTTGCACACCGATCAAACTGCGTAATTCTTTAATCGCTTCGGCGAGATCGCTTGGATTAGTCAAAATTTCCGGATTCCGGTCGGCGTATGTCAATATCGGCACGACACCAATATCGTGAATCAGCCCGGCCAGCATGGCGCGGTCGGGATCGAAACCCGGGGTTTTATGCGCCAGCACCGCGCTGATGGCCGCCACATAACTGCTATGCGCCCACAAATCCTGCATTTTATGCCTGATAACGCCGGATTTGGCTGTAAATACCGCTTTCAAGGCAAACGCAGTGATAATGTCCTGCGCGGCTTTTAGCCCCAACCGGGTCAAGGCTTCCGGGCAGCTTTCGATTTTACGGCGGCCGCGATACAGCGGACTATTGGAAATTTTGACCAACCGCGCCGTAATGCTGGGATCGATTTGCACGACTCGCGCGATTTTATTGCTGTTTGCGCTGGGATCGTTGATGGCACGCCGGATTTTAACAGAAACCTCGGGGATAGTCGGCAACGTCAGGGTTTCCGATTGCAAATATCGATAGCAATCCAGATATAAACGATTTTTGGCAAGCTTGCCTGCGTTGGGGTTGGGGTTGGGTTCCGCCTCTGTCATTGATATATGCTTTATTCGGACAAGATAGAAGGGTTTGGTTTAAAATCCGCCGCTTATTTTCGATTCTTATAAATGCTATGAATACTACCGAGGCTGATGTTATCACAACGCTAATCAGCATTAGAGACTATATTCGCTGGGGAGCCAGCCGCTTCGCCGAAAACCGGCTGTTTTTAGGTCACGGCACCCTGACGCCTTTGGACGAAGCCGCGGCCATTGTGCTGCATACGCTTCATCAAGCCTTACGATCTGGCCGACGCCTATCTCGATTCGACCTTAACGCTGCCGGAAAGGCAAGCCGTGCTCGACCTGATCAACAAGCGCATCAACGAACGCAAACCGTCCGCCTATTTAACCCGCGAAGCTCTGTTTGCCGGTTTGGCGTTTTATGTGAACGAACGGGTATTGGTGCCGCGCTCGCCGATTGCCGAATTGATCGCCGAACGCTTCGAACCCTGGGTGGACGAAACCCAGGTGTTCAATATTCTGGACTTATGCACCGGCAGCGCCTGTATCGCCATCGCCTGCGCCTATGCCTTTCCCGACGCCCAGGTCGATGCCGCGGATTTATCGCCCGATGCGCTGGCGGTAGCCGAAATCAATGTTGAAAAACACGATCTCGGCGAGCAGCTTTCCTTGTTTCAATCCGATTTGTTCAAGTCTCTGCCGGTCAAACCCTACGATATCATCGTCAGCAATCCGCCTTATGTCAGTCAAACGGAATGGGAAAGCCTGCCTGCTGAATTTCACGCCGAACCGGCCATGGGCTTTCGCGGCGGCGAAAGCGGTCTGGATCTGGTGTTGCGCATACTGGCCGATGCCAACCGTTATTTAGCGGAGAGCGGCATTTTGATTATCGAAGTCGGCAGTAGCGCCGAAACCTTGCAAAACATGTTCCCGGATGTGCCGTTTTACTGGCTGGAATTCGAACGCGGCGGCGATGGCGTGTTTCTGCTCACCGCCGAGCAAGTTAACCTTTACCATTCTCTATTTGCCGGCGCCTTATAACCATGTCAGGAAACACCATCGGAAAACTATTTACCGTCACCACGTTCGGCGAAAGCCATGGCCCGGCATTGGGGGCGATTGTCAACGGTTGTCCGCCGGGCATGGCGCTGTGCGAAGCCGATCTGCAATTCGATCTGGACAGGCGCAAGCCCGGCACCTCGCGGCATACCACCCAGCGCCGGGAAGCGGATGAAGTGAAAATCCTCTCCGGGGTGTTCGAGGGCAAAACCACCGGCACGCCGATCGGTTTGTTGATTGAAAACACCGATCAGCGCTCCAAAGACTATGGCAAAATTGCCGAGAGTTTCCGGCCCGGCCACGCCGATTACACCTATCAGCAGAAATACGGGTTCCGCGATTATCGCGGCGGCGGACGTTCTTCGGCGCGGGAAACCGCCATGCGGGTCGCCGCCGGGGCGATTGCCAAAAAATACTTATTCGAACGGCACGGCATTCAGGTGCGCGGTTATCTATCGCAACTTGGACCAATCAAGATCGAGCAATTCGACTGGCTGGAAATCCCCAACAATCCGTTCTTCTGTCCCGATGCCGGCAAAGTCGCGGAAATGGAAAGCTATATGGATGCCTTGCGCAAGGAAGGCGAATCAATAGGCGCCAAAATTGAAGTGATCGCCAGCCAGGTGCCGCCGGGTTTGGGCGAACCGGTTTTCGACCGTCTCGACGCAGATCTGGCATATGCGTTGATGAGCATCAATGCCGTTAAAGGCGTGGAAATCGGCGACGGCTTCGGCTGTATCGATAGCAAAGGCACAACATTCCGCGATGAAATCACGCCGGACGGTTTTCTCAGCAATCATGCCGGCGGCATACTCGGCGGCATTTCCAGCGGCCAGGACATCATCGCCCGCATCGCCTTAAAACCCACCTCCAGTTTGCGGCTGCCGGGGCGCAGCATTAACAGCAAAGGCGAGGCTGTGGAAGTGGTTACCGAAGGCCGTCACGATCCTTGCGTCGGCATCCGCGCCACGCCGATAGCGGAAGCCATGACTGCGATTGTGCTGATGGATCATCTGTTAAGGCACCGCGCCCAAAATCTGCATGTCGATAGCGGTTTGCCGATATTACGTTAAAAAACCTTCGCCTTTTGTAGCCACGCGACATGACTCAATGAGGGTACCCTACTGGCGCTTATCCGCTTTTTACTTTTTCTACTTCGGCATTCTCGGCTCATTTCTACCGTATTGGAGCCTGTATCTCAAGCAAAGCGGATTCGACGCCACCCAAATCGGTGAACTGACCGCTTTGCTGGTCGCCACCAAAATCATCGCCCCGAATCTATGGGGCTGGCTGGCGGATAAAACCGGCAAGCGGCTTAGGCTGATCCGTTATGTATCCTTTCTTTCCGCCATCCTGTTTGCCGGTTTTCTGTATAGAGAGGATTACCTTTGGTTTGCCGTCGTCACTGCGTCGTTCAGTTTTTTCTGGAACGCATCGCTGCCGCAGTTTGAAGCCGCCACCCTATCTCATCTCAAAGCCGACTCTCACCGCTATAGCCGCATCAGGTTATGGGGTTCGGTGGGTTTTATTGCCGCCGTGCTGGGCATAGGCCGGTTTCTGGACGATTTCAGCATTGTTTACCTTCCGTATATCATCACCGGCTTACTGAGTTTAAACTGGCTGGTGGCATTGATTACCCCGGAAGCGCAAGGTGTCAGGGAACACACCGAAACCGGGGGAATATGGCAAGTACTGGGCAAGTGTGAAGTGCTTGCCTTTTTTCTGGTCTATATGCTGTTACAGGTCTCGCATGGGCCTTATTATGTTTTTTATTCCTTGTATTTAAAACAGCACGGCTATACCGGCAGCCTAACCGGATTGCTGTGGGCGCTTGGCGTTTGCGCGGAAATTGTCATGTTCCTGCTGGCTAGCCCTCTGCTAAAGCTATGCAGACTTCGCGTCCTGTTACTGGGAAGCCTGGCTTTAAGCACGCTACGCTGGTTGCTGATTGCCTACTATGCCGACTCCTTGTCTGTGCTGGTAGCCGCGCAATTATTACACGCCGCCACTTTCGGCGTGAGCCACCTGGTCGCCATTCAACTGCTCAATCAATATTTCGGCGCACGGCATCAGGGCAAAGGCCAAGCCTTATACGCCAGCCTAAGCTTCGGCCTGGGCGGCATGCTCGGCAGTCTCTACAGCGGCTATTTCTGGGACAGTCTCGGGGCGAGTCTGGTTTTTGTAATTGCAGCGCTAGCTAGTGGCGTGGCATTGTTGCTTGCGTTTGTTGGCGTGGGTAGGCGGAAGTGGGCCGCATGAAATGATATATGTCAGCCGGCAAAATCCTCTTCTACCCAAAGGCATCGTTAAAAAAAGATAAACTACCGTGTAGGTTGGGTTGCATGTTTTTCACAACCTAACAGAAGGCCATTCAAACGCTCACAGCCTCTGCCGGTTAGTTTTAACCCTGATCATTAGGCCGATGAAAAATAAGCTTGTGTGACAACGAAAAAAATAAAATTGACTATAATAATGGTCATATATTAGTCTTATGACTAACATAATAGTCAATTATTAGAAAAATCAAATGTCAAAACCTCGAACCTATTCAAAATACGCTCAAGATGCAGCTATTTTGCTTGGCAAGCAAATTAGGCTTGGCAGAAAAACGCGCAACTGGACCGAGCAAAATTTAGCTGAACGCGCGGGTATCTCAAGAGCAACTTTACAAAAAATTGAAAATGGCGAGATGAGCTGTGTGATGGGTTTGGTTTTCGAGGTAGCAACATTGGCAGGCGTTAAACTGTTTGAGCAGGATAAACTACCTTTGTCGAAACACATCGAGCAAACCGACGATAAGATTGCTTTGCTGCCAAAACGAATCCTGGAAAAAAATCCAGTGGTCGATGATGACTTCTAGGAATATAAACCGCGAAGCGTTTGTCTGGATATGGCTGCCGGAAAAAACCGAGCCGTTGGTGGCCGGAAAACTGGAAGCCTATCATGGCAACATCTTGTTTAACTATGGAAAGAGCTATCTTGAGCGAATAAACGATACTGTCATGCCGGCCATACCCATTTACGAACCGGAACTACCGCTACAGACTGGCGTTTTGCCCCTGCCTGACGGGCTGAATATGCCTGGCAGCATTCGAGATGCCGCTCCTGATGCCTGGGGGCGGCGAGTCATCATGAATAAAAGACTTGGACTGATGAACTCAAGCATAGACACCACCATTCTGGACGAACTGACCTATCTTTTGGAATCCGGCTCAGATCGGATTGGCGCACTGGATTTTCAGCGTTCCCCCAACGAATATGTGCCGCGCTCATCCACCAATGTCACCTTAGAGGAATTAATAGCCTCTGCCGAACGTGTTGAAAAAGGCATACTCCTTACGCCTGAGCTGGATCAAGCGCTGTTCCATGGCAGTTCAATTGGCGGCGCACGCCCCAAAGCCTTGATCGAAGATCAGGACCATAAATATGTGGCCAAGTTTTCTTCGAGCACCGATCTATACAGCGTTGTTAAAGTTGAATTTATAGCGATGAGACTGGCAGTGCTTGCCGGACTGACGGTTGCCCCCGTTAAACTGACGACAGCGGCAAAAAAAGATGTGTTGCTGATTGAACGTTTCGATCGTAACAAGGTTGCGCAAGGATGGACGCGCAAGGCCATGGTCTCTGCGCTGACACTCTTTGGCCTGGATGATATGATGGCTCGTTACGCCAGCTATGAAGACTTTGCAGAAATTATCCGCTACCGTTTCACCGATCCAAAAAATAATCTTAAAGAGCTATTTTCAAGGCTTATCTTTAACATTCTATGCGGCAATACTGACGATCATGCCCGTAACCATGCAGCCTTTTGGAACGGGAAAAACTTAAGCCTCACGCCGGCCTATGATATTTGCCCCCAAAGCCGCACCGGTAACGAAGCCTCGCAAGCCATGCTGATTGCCGGGAACAACAATCTTAGCCAAATCAAGACTTGCCTTGAAACCGCACATAACTTTTTCCTATCCAAAGAGGAGGCTCTGGCAATTTTTGAAAAACAAAAACAGGTGCTCGAAACAAACTGGGACGAGGTATGCGAGGAAGCACAGCTTAGCAAAGTCGATAAAAAAATGATGTGGGGCCGGCAGTTTCTTAATCCGTATTCTATAGAAGGGGTATGATGAAGCAACGAAGGACCGTAGGGTGGATGCCGATAGGCGATCCACCATCGCCGGTCACCAACAATCCGAACCCATTTCCAACAGACCACTATACACAAACACAGCGAACATTCATTGGCTTCGAATCGGTGGAACCCTTGTCAGGTTCCACCCTGTCCTAAGAATATAAGCCGCATAGCGTTTGCTGGATATGGCTGCCGAAATAGCGATGACATATCACATCCTACGGACCGCACCTCTAAGCACGGTTGGATTTTTGGGCCATGCTGATCGGCGCTGTTTTCCAAATGTCCCGGCAATATTCGCGGATGGCCCGATCCGAGGAGAACTTGCCAATCCGCGCCACATTGAGGATGGACATGCGGCTCCAGTCTTCTGCGTCCCGGAACTTTCGGCTAACCTCTTCCTGGCAGGCGGCGTAGCTGCCGAAGTCGGCGCAGAGCAAGAAGGGGTCGTGATTCCATAGGTTATCCAGGACCGGCGCGAACAGTTCCCTGTCGCCGTGCGAAAATAGACCTGATGAGAGAAGATGCAGGGCCTCGCGAAGGGCAGGCGTATGCTCGATAATCTCTCTCTGCCGGTAATCGCTGGCGTACAGAGCCTGCACCTGTTCGACGCTGAGTCCGAACAGGAAGAAGTTCTCCTCGCCCACCGCTTCCCTGATCTCCACGTTAGCGCCGTCCAGGGTACCGATAGTCAATGCGCCATTCATCGCGAATTTCATGTTACCGGTACCGGAGGCTTCCATTCCGGCGGTGGATATCTGCTCGGACAGATCCGCAGCAGGGTATAACCGTTGACCCAGTTTGACACTCATGTTCGGCACGAATACCACCTTAAGGCGCTCATTGATCAGGGGGTCGCGGTTAATGACCTCCGCCACAGAATTGATCAGCTTGATGATCAACTTGGCCATGCGGTAGCTTGGCGCTGCCTTGCCGCTGAAGATAAAGGTGCGCGGCGTGATGTCCATGTGGGGATCTTGCTTGAGCTGGTGATAAAGGCTGATGATGTGCAGCAAATTGAGGTGCTGGCGCTTGTATTCGTGGATGCGCTTGGCTTGGATGTCGAATAGGCTTTCCGGATCGACAGCGACGCCGGTAGTTTCCCGAATATAGTCCGACAGCTTGGCCTTGGCGGCAAGCTTGACCAGGCGCCAGTTCAAGCGGAAGCCGACATCGTCAGCGTGAGATTCTAATTTACGCAATTGTTCCAGATCCCGCAGCCAACCGGGACCTATTTTTGAATCGATCAATGCCGCAAGCGAGGGGTTGGCCAAAGCCATAAAACGGCGTGGAGTAACGCCGTTGGTCTTGTTACTGAACTTCTCCGGCCAGACTTTATAAAAGTCTCGAAGTACCGTTTTTTTCAAAAGGTCGCTATGCAAAGCGGCAACACCGTTGATGGCGAAACTGCCCACGCAGGCCAGGTTAGCCATGCGTACTCGCTTCTCGCCCGCTTCGTCGATAAGGGAGATGCGCCCGAGGCGTTCGTCGTCACCCTGGAAGTGCCAGCGCATTTCATCCATAAAACGGGCGTTGATGGTATAGATGATGTCCAGATGCCGCGGCAGGATGCGTTGGAACAGGGGCAGCGACCAAGTCTCCAAAGCCTCCGGCAGCAAGGTGTGATTGGTGTAGGCGAAGGTGCGTCCGGTGATGTTCCAGGCAGACTCCCAGTCTAGCCGGTGTTCGTCCACCAAAAGGCGCATTAGTTCCGGGATAGCGATGGCGGGGTGGGTGTCGTTAAGTTGCGCAACGAATTTGTCGGCAAAGTCGGTGATCTTGCCATTATCGCGCAAGGTCATCCGGATCATGTCTTGCAACGAACAGGAAACGAAGAAATATTGCTGCCGCAGGCGTAACTCTTTGCCGATCTCCGGCTCATCGTTGGGGTAAAGTACTTTGCTGATATTTTCGGCGACTACCTTGTCGCTAACCGCGCCCAGATAGTCGCCGTTGCTGAATGCCAGCAGATCGAAAGGCTCCTGCGCTTCGGATTTCCACAATCTGAGCAGGTTTGCATTGGCCACGCCATAGCCCAGGATAGGCGTGTCGTAGGCCAAGCCATAGATAAAGGTTGCGGGAATCCAGCGTACTTGCGGCTGGTTTGTATCATCGACGTAGTGTTCGATGTGGCCGTCCATCTTGACCGGATAGCGGATTTGCCGATTGGGGAGTTCCCACGGGTTGCCGTTGCGCAGCCAGGCATCGGCCATCTCCACCTGCCAACCATCGCGAATTTCCTGATCGAAGATACCGTATTCGTACCGGAGGCCATAACCCATAGCCGGAATCTCAAGGGTAGCGAGGGAATCCATGTAACAGGCGGCCAGCCGTCCCAGCCCGCCGTTTCCGAGACCCGGCTCCAGTTCGGACTCCAGAATGACATCCAGATCCAAACCCAGGTTTTGCAGGGCTTCGCGAGTGTGATCCATGGTATTGCCCCATGCATCCAAATTGAGAAGGTTATTGCCGAGATGCGGACCCAACAGGAATTCTGCCGATAAATAGGCTACGGTTCGGGCATTAGCCTGCCGGTATCGTTCTGTAGAGGAGACGAATCTGGCCAACAAGCGATCCCGGACAGTGTACGCCAGGGCGATGTAATGATCGACGGGGGTGGCGTCCTCAAGCGTTCTGCCCACAACATAGAATAGATTGTCCAAAAAGGAGCGCTGGATGGCCTCGACAGATCGTCCAATGCGGATGCTCAGTGATTGTTCAGCTATGTCAAACATGATATATCCTCCGCGCGGGTGGTGAATTAAATAGTGACTCTATGAAAATTAGTGGTTTCGTCTGAGTCGCACGCGTTGTTTTTGTTGGGTAAATCACTATAGCGGAGAATTGTTACAATTTATGATTGGGATTGCAGATGAGTGGGTTTCCTATCGAATCGATAAGGGATTTCTAATCGCACAAAATTGCAATGTTGAAGCGATTTACATAATCAACTATGCTTTGCTCACTACAAACGCCCCTCAGCTAAATAGATAGCTTCATGAACCTAATTTCACCGAAATTTTTAAGCAGATAAGATCAGGATACCCATTAAATGGAAAGGGATGTAAAACGGGAAGGCGTTATGACGGAAGCGGATACCAGCCGGGAATTTGTCACGCCTAAACTCGTTCACGCCGGCTGGTCTTTGGCGCCCCATTCAATCGGCGAACAACGTACCTTCACCCAGGGTAGGATAATTGTCGCCGGTGGCAAAGTCCGGCGTGGCCAGCAAAAGCGAGCCGATTATTTGCTGTATTATCGCCGCGATTTCCCGTTAGCCGTCGTTGAAGCTAAAAGCATAGGCCTACCGGCAGAAAATGGGGTGCAACAAGCCCGCGAATATGCAGAAATTCTCGGCCTAAAATTTGCCTACGCGACTAACGGCCATAAAATTATCGAAATTGATTATACGACCGGCACTGAACGCTTTATTGATCAATACCCTAGTCCAACCGAACTATGGCACAGGCTCGCAGGCTCAATCACGTTATCCGAAACCGCCGGCAATCATCTATTGGAACCGTTTAATCTGGTATCCGGCAAAATTCCGCGTTACTATCAGGTCATTGCTATTAACCGGATCATTGAATCGATTTTACAGGGACAAAAACGTATCCTAGCCACCTTGGCGACCGGTACCGGCAAAACTTGTATAGCCTTTCAAGTATGCTGGAAGCTCTGGAATAGCCGCTGGAACAGAACAGGCGAATACCGCCGCCCGAAAATTTTATTCCTGGCTGACCGCAATATCTTGATCGATGAGCCGATGGCCAAAATGTTTGCACCGTTCGGCGATGCCAGATATAAGATTTCCAGCAATGCTGTCAGCCAAGGACGTGAGATGTATTTCGGCATCTATCAGGCATTGACCAATGCTTCCAGCGATGTTTTCCGGCAATACCGTCCCGACTTTTTCGATTTAATCATCATAGACGAATGTCATCGCGGTTCCAGCCGCAACGATAGCAACTGGCGGGACGTGCTCGATTATTTTGCACCGGCAGTACAACTCGGCATGACCGCCACACCATTGCGGGAAGATTCCCGGGACAGTTACGAATATTTCGGCAATCCGGTTTACACCTACAGTCTGCGCCAAGGCATAGAAGACGGCTTTCTGGCGCCTTACCGGGTGCATCGCGTAATCACCACTGTCGATGCGGCTGGCTGGCGGCCTTCCAAGGATGAATTGGACCGTTACGGCAGGCCGGTGCCGGATGATGAATATCAAACCAAGGATTTTGAACGGGTGGTGGCATTGCGAGCGCGAACTCGGGCCATGGCGAAACATCTGACCGACTTTCTGAAAGGCACTGACCGTTTTGCCAAAACCCTGGTATTTTGCGTCGATCAGGAACACGCCGCAGAAATGCGTCATGAACTACTCAATCTGAATAGCGATTTAGTGAAAAAATATCCCGATTACGTTTGCCGCGTGACTTCCGACGAAGGCGCTATCGGCTTGACGCATCTGGCGCATTTTCAAGATGTCGACAAACCCACGCCAGTGATTTTAACCACCTCGCAACTGCTCAGCACCGGCGTCGATGCAGAAATGGTTAAAAACGTGGTGCTTTCTCGAGTTGTAGGGTCGCGAGCGGAATTCAAGCAAATCGCCGGACGCGGCACCCGGCTTAAGGTCGATTACGGCAAGGAATATTTCAATATCATCGACTTTACCGGCACCGCCACCCGGCATTTTGCTGATCCGGACTTTGATGGAGAACCGGCCCGAATTGAAGAAATCACCATTGATGAGGAAGGCGAAACAGTCGAAACCGCCATTGAGATATCCGGATGACGCCATCCAGGAACAACCCGGCGATTATGCCCCCGAACACGACCTTATTTTAGACGGCAGCGGCGAAATCTTTACCGAGCCACCGGTAGAACCGCGTAAATTTTATATCGATGACGGTGAGGTCGAAGTGATTGGTCATCTGAGTCTATGATCTCGATATCGACGGCAAAAAACTGCAAGTGGTGCGATACACCGAATACTCCGGTCGCGCGGTGCGTTCCCTGTACCCCGGCAGCAAAGAATTTCAAAACGACTGGGCCAATCCCGACAGCCGTAGCGATTTGCTGCGCGAATTGACCAAGCGTGGCGTCAGTTTCGAAGAATTGGCCGCTTCTGCCGAATGTCCCGATGCCGATCCCTTTGATATACTCTGCCATCTGGCCTGGAACACACCGTTATTGACTCGGCGGCAACGCGCCGAACAAGCCCGTAAATCGGCACAAGGCCTATTCAATCAACACAGCGAAACCGCCAGGGAAATACTTTCACTCATGCTGGATAACTACATCGAACGCGGCATCAACCACTTCAATAGCTTATCCGAATTGATGAAAGTCCAGCCCTTTGAACGTTTCGGCACACCCACTGAAATTGCCGACCGCCATTTTGGCGGCGTACAGGGCCTAAAAACGGCGGTGTCGCAACTACAATCGGCTCTCTATCAATAAGCAATTAAGCGGCACATGCTCAAAACTAAAAAAGTAAAACCCGCGTTAACGACAGCTCAACAGCTTTCCGCACTGATTAAATCCGCACGAGATATTCTCCGTAAAGACAAAGGTCTAAACGGCGATGTAGACAGGCTACCGCTGCTGACTTGGGTGATGTTCCTTAAATTCCTTGACGATCTGGAATGCGTTCACGCACAAGAAGCCGAACTGGATGGCAAAAGCTATCAACCGATTGTCGAATCGCCCTACCGCTGGAGGGATTGGGCCGCAAGGGAAGATGGCGTGACCGGCGAAGAATTGCTGGACTTTATCAACCAGGACGAAACCATGCGCCCTGACGGCCAACGCGGCAAAGGCCTGTTTGCCTATCTGCGCGGCATGGCCGGCGAAAGCGAAAAAGGCAGCCAGCGCGAAGTGATCGCCAATGTCTTTAAAGGCGTACAGAATCGCATGGTGAGCGGCTTTTTGCTCCGCGACATTATCAACAAAATCAACGGCATTCATTTCAACAGTAGCGAGGAAATTCACACCCTCTCGCATCTTTATGAGTCCATGCTGCGGGAAATGCGCGATGCCGCCGGCGATTCCGGCGAGTTTTATACCCCGCGCCCCGTGGTGCGCTTTATGGTGCGGGTAACCGACCCCAAACTCGGTGAAACCGTGCTCGACCCCGCTTGCGGTACCGGCGGCTTTCTGGTCGAAGCCTATGATCACATTCTGCAACAAGTAGCAACGCCGGGCGACCGCCGCATCCTCCAGCGCAAAACCCTGTTCGGCCAGGAAGCCAAACCCCTGCCCTACATGCTGGTGCAAATGAATCTGCTGCTGCATGGTTTGGAAGCCCCGGAAATCGCTTACGGCAATACCCTGGAACGCCGCGTCAGCGAAATCGGCCACAGCGAACGGGTTAATGTCATTCTCACCAATCCGCCATTCGGCGGGGAAGAAGAAGCCGGTATCAAAGCCAATTTCCCGGCCAATATGCAAACTGCGGAAACCGCCTTGCTGTTCCTGCAATTTATCATGCGTAAATTGCGTTATGCCGGTTTTGGCGCTGAACGCGGCGGCCGCGCCGCCGTGGTGGTGCCGAACGGCACGCTGTTTGGCGATGGCGTTTGCAATACGATCAAGGAAGAGATGCTCAAGGAATTTAAGCTGCACACTGTCGTGCGTTTACCGCAGGGCGTGTTCGCGCCCTATACCGACATACCGGCCAATCTGCTGTTTTTCGAACGTGGCGGGCCGACTGAAACCATCTGGTATTACGAACAGCCATTGCCGGAAGGCCGCAAGAAATACAGCAAAACCGCGCCGATGCAATATGAGGAACTGGAACCGGCACTGGCCTGGTGGCAACAACGCGAGGAAACGCCGCAAGCCTGGCAAGTGGATTTTGCCGGCAAACGCGCCAAAGCCCTGGCTACCGCCGAGCCGCATTGGCAACGCGCCGAGACTGAAAAAGCCGTAGCACTGGCTTTGGGCAAACAGTTACGCGAATTGGAGCAAACCCTTTCAGCCGCAGGCAACGCCGATAAAGCCCCGCTGCAAAGCATGCTGCGCGAACTCAAATCCCGGCAACAAGCGCATGAGCTTGCCGCCAAAGCGGCGCAAAGCGAGGGCGATGCGCTGTACTGGCCGATCTATAATCTCGACATTAAAAACCCCCATGCCAAGGCTGGGCTGGAGCATGCCGATCCTAAAGACTTGATTGCCGGCATGCGCAGCCGTGAAGCCGAGGTGATGCGCTTGCTGGGTGAAATTGAAGCCTTGGTGCATGAGGTTGAACAATGACAAATACCAATTATCTGCCTATAGACTACGGTAATATCCATACCGGTATTGTCTATCTTCTGGAAAATGCCCGGCGCGCTGCTGCTCGCAATGTCAATGCCTTAATGACAGCCAGTTATTGGGAGATTGGCCGTAGAATAGTCGAATTTGAACAAGGAGGTGAAGATCGTGCAGCGTATGGCGCGGAATTGATTGAGCAACTAGCTATCGATTTAACCGGTCGCTTTGGCCGTGGCTTCGGTCAGCGTAACCTTTGGCAGATGAAGTCCTTCTATCTTGCTTGGCCGATGGATGCAATTTGCCAAACACTGTCTGGCAAATCATTTCAAAAACCAATTCTGCAGACACTGTCTGCAGAATCTTCTGACCCACACATTATCCAGACAGCATCTGGAGAATCATTAACCCTTCCAGTTTTAGCACAAGCCTTCCCCTTGCCCTGGTCGGCCTATGTCCGCCTGCTTTCGGTCAAAAAGCCGGATGCACGTAATTTTTACGAAACCGAAGCGTTGCGATGTGGATGGACCATACGGCAATTGGATCGCCAGATCAACAGTCAATTTTACGAGCGCATCCTATTATCGAAAAACAAGATCGCAATGCTGGAAAAGGCCGAACAGGCGGAACCCGTTGACATCGTTAGCCCTGAACAGGCCATCAAAGACCCGTTTGTATTGGAATTTCTCAACCTTAAAGATCAATACTCGGAATCCGATCTTGAAGACGCCCTAATTCAGCACTTGGCGGACTTTTTAATGGAATTGGGGGACGACTTTGCCTTTGTCGGTCGCCAGCGGCGTTTACGACTGGACGATACCTGGTTTCGTATCGATTTGCTGTTTTTCCACCGCCGCTTGAAATGCCTGGTGGTGATCGATCTTAAGGTCGGCAAGTTCAGCCATGCCGACGCGGGACAGATGCATCTTTACCTTAATTATGCTCGCGAGCATTGGACGAAGCCGGGGGAAAATCCGCCGGTGGGCTTGATTCTCTGTGCCGCCAAAGGAACTGCCGAAGCTCACTATGCCCTGGATAATTTACCGAACAAGGTAATGGCAGCGGAATATTTGACTATGCTGCCGGACGAGAAGCTGTTGACTGAAGAATTGGAGCGGTCTCGGATTGAGTTGGAAGCGCGGCGGTTGGTTGATCCAAAAATAGAAGGTGAATTATGAGCCGTTGGTCCAAAGTCAAGCTAGGCGAAGTTTTACACTTGGACTTACATAAAGAGCAGGTAGACTTATTAAAAACCTATGAAATGGTAGGTGTCCTTAGTTTTGGCCGAGGTTTATTTAAACGTGAAACCATAGAAAACGGCAATACCAGCTATAAATATTTTTTGCGCCTATCAGCTGAACATGTAGTAATGAGCCAGCTATTCGGCTGGGAAGGCGCTTTAGCTCTAAGTTCCAATGATTACGAAGGTTGTTATGTTTCACCGCAATTTCCTACATTCATATGCGATCAGTCACGATTGAACCGTGAGTTTCTTGGCTGGGTAATGCAACAACCATGTTTTTGGGGTGATCTTGGTAGCCGAGCAAAGGGGATGGGTGACAGGCGTAGAACTCTAAATCCTGATGCTCTTTTTGCCTCCTATACGCCGCTGCCTCCAATTGAGGAACAAAAAACCATAGTTGCCCGCCTGAATCAATTAGCGGCCAAAATAAAGCAAGTCAACGAACACCTTGATGCAATTGAATCAGATGCCGAAGCATTGATTCGTTCTTATATTTTTTCAAATACTGATGCAGGATTAACTAAACGCAAAATGTCGGAACTTGTATCATTAAGACAAACTGACTTTGCAGTGGATCAACTGGAAAGATATCAATTCGCCGGGGTATATTCATTTGGGCGGGGAGTATTTCCGAGCGTCAATAAACTAGGCGGCGAGTTTGCTTATGCACGATTATCCAAGATCAAGACCGGTGATTTCATCTATCCAAAACTAATGGCTTGGGAAGGAGCACTTGGCGTGGTTCCGCCAGCATGTAATGGAATGGTGGTATCGCCGGAGTTTCCGGTTTTCAGTATCGACGCCAATGCTGTATTGCCGGAGATAATCGACATCTATTTCCGTACTCCGTCAGTTTGGCCTGAATTAGCCGGTATAAGCGGTGGAACCAATGTACGACGCCGACGACTTCAGCCCTCGGCTTTTTTAAATTATGAGATGCCGGTGCCATCAATGCCGACACAGCTAAAAATCCGCGAGATGCATTATCGAATTCAGAAGCTGAAAACATCGCACGCAGATATTCGCAAGGCAAATCAGGCCCTAATCCCGGCCACACTGGAACGTCTGTTTTCATCTAAGGAACATCAAAATACCTAACTCTGCACTTCAATCCTCACTATCTTAAGAGGAATATCTCCTTGCGAGCTAGGACAGGTTGCACACCTCCCACAAATAGCTTTCACTGAACAAGTTGCGATAACTCCCAAAGATAACAGGACGGAAATTGATCAAAGAAATTGTGAAATCGGCTTTTGAAATTGCCATCATCGCCAATGACTGACAAAATCAAAGGAAAGCTGCCGATGATGTTTGATCGACAGCAGGTAGACAACCTCTTCGTAACGAGCATAAAGAACAAGGTAATCAGAGAGTAGATACTCACGCAACTCGCCGTTACCTAACTTGGCTTGCAAAACTGTCATGGCATTGATTACTTCGATAGACCCCGCCAAGCGTTTCATGAACAGTCGTCCCATGCAGGGAAATTGTTCAAGATTTGGGATGACTGTATTAAGCATTTCATCCAGCAGTGCTTGATAGGCAGACTTTGTGTTGGTTTCCTTCAGAAATACCTCGATGTTTTCAAGGTTGCGCTCAAAATTGGCAGTGAGCTTCACGAAGGTTTTCTTTACCATTTCGATTTCTTGACGCCCTAGCTCTAAACGGTTTCGCGAACCTTCAACCGCTTAATGGTTTCACGTGCGTCTTGCACACGTCCAGCCGAAATATCATCCACCCCTCTGTTGACTTCGTCGATCAGCAGTAAATGGATACGTTCATGTTCCAACTGATGATAGTAGTCAAGACGTTTGGCATCGATCATTGCGATATAGCTTTCGCCGTTTTTAGTAATTATCTTTTCGGCGCCGGCTTTGACTTGTTCAGCCAGTTCAGAGAAATGAGCGCGTGCCTGAGAGAGTGGCACGACATCGCTTGCAGAAATTCCCATAGCTATCTCCGATAATACAAAAAAACGTACAAGATCTAGTACATAATACGACAAAATTGCGTCTCATTGCTACAAGAGAACATTCTGAACGCTCATCGGCTTCGAATTGGGGAACCTTCTCAAGGACACCTTTCTAATTGTCTCGGGAGTTGCCAGCAAACTTTGGAACGAAAATCCGAGACGCATGTCTCGGATATTGGATATCGAGCAACTAGCCGCAGCCTTTCCACTTTTGTGGCCATACGCAGAGCAGCACGGAGCCCAACACAGCAGTCATTCAAAAAAATGATAACCATCATTATTGAGAATAAATAGGGTTCTTTTGGTTTTATTTCTTCTTGATCACAGTTTTCGAAATAATGCTTGCATTTTAATCCGTTAACATCATGATTGCCTGGGGCGTCATTGCGATATGTTTGCACGGTATGTTTAACTTTTTACTCAACCCAGCCACAAATTCAAATAAATTTTCAAATTCCGTTTTGCTACCACATTCTGTCAAATCACCACTCAAATATAATGATGATCTTTAAGTTTTTTCAATGCCAAAACGAGTGGGCATTTTCATACCCACCCTACGCTTGCTGAATAATGATCAACTGCTGATTTTGAAGCACACCTCCAACAGAATCTGCACTTTCATCAACAGAGTTTAAGGCCTTTCCTTCATCAAGCGTCTCAATATCAGCAGCTTATAAACTGGCATAGATAATGATTCAATAATACGTTCAAACAAGGTAGGGTAGGCATTGCCTACCTTTTTACCCCTTTGGGATCTCAAAAGCCACGAGTAGGGAAATAAGCCTAAAAAGGTATGCAGTGCATACCCTACGGCTGATCAGCACCGGGAAACGATGCCGCTTTATCAAGTTTATTTAATGCCCAGTTTTTTAAAGGGTAAAGTATGATTAAAATAATGATTAACCCTTGGATAAGCTACTGATTATGAGCAAATTCACACTCAATATTAACGGTGCGCACAAAACCGTGGACGTTGCCGCCGATACCCCGTTATTGTGGGTATTGCGCGACCATTTGAATCTGGTCGGCGCCAAATTCGGCTGCGGCATCGGCCAGTGCGGCGCCTGCACGGTACACATCGACGGCCAGCCAACCCGGGCCTGTCTGACGCCGATCTCTAAAGTGGGTCATGGTAAAGTCACCACCATTGAAGGATTGCATCCAACCGGCGAACATCCTTTGCAAATGGTCTGGCAGGAACTTGACGTACCGCAGTGCGGTTACTGTCAAGCCGGTCAAATCATGACGGCGGCGGCGCTATTGAAAAAAAATCCGCACCCTTCGGATGAGGATATCGACCATGCCCTGGCCGGTAATCTGTGCCGTTGCGGCACCTATCTGCGCATTCGCGCCGGTATTCACCGTGCCGCAGAACTGGCCGCCAAGGAGTCAATATGAACGCACCACAACTTGAGAATGCCGGCCGCCGCGATTTTTTAAAAACCTCCGCTTTAGCCGGCGGCGGTCTGGTGCTGGGTTTATATTTGGATGTGGCGGATAGCGCGGCAAAACGCGTCGCTAAACCGTCCAGCATTCCGGAAACGGTCGAATTCAAACCCAATGCCTTTATATGCATTGCCCCAAACGGCACTGTGACGCTGATCAGCAAACAACCGGAAATCGGCCAGGGCATCAAAACTTCGCTGCCGATGGTGATCGCCGAGGAACTGGAAGTCAATTGGCAGGATGTCGTTATCGTGCAAGGCGACCTGGATCCGGTTTACGGCAGCCAAAGTGCAGGCGGTTCGCGTTCTACGCCGACCAATTACGAGGAATTTCATCGCCTTGGCGCGACCGCCCGCAGCATGCTGGTTACCGCAGCTGCGGAGATTTGGAAACTGCCTGCTGCCGATCTTATCGCTCAAGACAGCGCCGTTCATCATCCGGCCAGCGGCCGCAAGCTTAACTATGGGCAACTGGTCGAAAACAGCCGCCGCTTTAGCGGTTCCACCCCCGGAATCGGTTCGTCTGAAAGACCCCAAAGATTATAAATTGCTCGGCACCCGGATTGGCGGGGTGGATAACGCCGGTATTGTCACCGGCAAGCCTTTATTCGGTATCGACGTTAAATTGCCGGGACTGCTGTATGCGGTTTACCAGAAATCACCGGCTTTCGGCGGCAAGGTGGTTAGCGCCAACCTTGACAAAATCAAGTCGCTACCGGGTGTGCGCGATGCTTTCGTGATTGAAGGCGGTACCAGTCTGAAGGGTTTGTTGCCGGGGGTCGCTATCGTCGCCGACTCGACCTGGGAGGCGTTCAGCGCGCGTAAACAATTGGAAGTTGTTTGGGATGAAGGCCAGGTCGCGGCGCAAAGCTGGGCGGGTTTTGCCGCCAAGGCTAAGGAATTATCGGCACAATCCGGCGCGGAAACGTTGCGCAATGACGGCGATGCCAAAGCGGCGCTGGCGGAAGCCTATAAAACCGTGGAAGCGGCTTACAGTTATCCTTTCATCTCTCATGCCAGTATTGAGCCGCAAAATTGCACGGCCTGGTTCAAGGATGGTGCGATTGAACTGTGGGCGCCCACCCAAAATCCGGAAGCCGGCCAGAAAATTATCACGGAAACGCTAGGCATCCCCAAAGAGAAAATCACCTTGCATATTACCCGGAGCGGCGGCGGTTTCGGGCGGCGTTTGATTCCCGATTATATTATCGAAGCGGCGGCCATCGCCAAACAGGTGGCGGCCCCGGTAAAGCTAACCTGGACGCGGGAAGATGACCTACAACATGACCAGTTTCGGGCAGGCGGTTTTCATTTCTTGCGTGGCGGACTGAATGACAAAGGCAAATTGATTGCATGGCACAACCATTTCGTCACGTTTGCCCACAACATTATTAAAGACGGTAAACCGTCGCTGGAACCGGGTAGCGGCGCCAACCTGTCAGGTGATGAATTTCCGGGCCGCTGGGTCGAAAACTGCCTGCTGGAGCAAACGCCGCTGGAATGCAATATTCCAATGGGTCCTTGGCGGGCGCCGCGCAGCAATGTTTTAGCCTGGGTGTTTCACAGCTTTATTGACGAACTGGCTCATGCCGGGAATCGCGATCCGCTGGAATTTCGCTTGGCAATTCTTGGCGATAAGGATTTTATCCCCGGCACCGGTCAGCAAGGCATACCCTATGATGTTAATCGTATGAAGCATGTGTTACAGCATGTGGCGGAAAAAGCCGGCTGGGGCAAGAAAACCTTACCGCGCGGTCAAGGCCAGGGTATCGCCTTCCATTTCAGCCACCTGGGGTACATTGCGCAGGTCGCTGAAGTGACCGTCTCCAGGGAAGGCAAACTCAAGGTTGACCGGGTCGTGGTGGTGACCGACATCGGCGCACAAATTGTCAATCTGAGCGGGGCGGAAAACCAAGTGCAGGGTGCGGTAATCGACGGCCTGAGCGCGTTGATGTTTCAGTATCTGGATATCGAGAAGGGGCGAATTGTGCAGAGCAATTTCCACGACTATCCGATGATACGCATCGGCGATGCCCCAACAATGGTGGATGTGAATTTTCTGAAAACCGGTTATCCGGTGACCGGCCTAGGAGAACCGGCACTGCCGCCACTCGCGCCGGCCGTGTGTAATGCTATTTTTGCGGCCACTGGTATACGTGTCCGGCAATTGCCGTTGCTGCGAACCGATCTGAGTTGGAGTTAACTTGCAAATGACGAAAGTCTAACGCTGGCTGGTACAAAACGATGCCAATATTTTTCCGAACCACGGTTTTATAGCTCAGAGACATTATTGCTGTTTTATTAATGTTTCCTTTAAGCAGGCCCTGATCGACAATTAAAACCTAAACTGCTAGTCGATTTGGGAAGATTCTTAGACGCTCATACTTTACGGTCGATGAAGTCAGCAATTGCTTACGTTGAGTCGTAAAATGCGGCAACCCAAGACACGCCTAGCCAAGATTGGCGAAGAGAAGTATTTACATGGTCTGTCCTTTTACCATACAGGAAGACACATGAGTTGGGTTCCGGCTGTTGTCGGGATGTTATGTCTGGCTTATGTTAATAGCAGCGCCGACAAAGCCGGGGAATATCTCATTATTTGTTAAAAATTTGCGGTGGACTGTCCACCATTTCAGCCGCTCCCACCGAACATGCCGTACGTACTGCTTGCACATCGGCGGGCGCCGCCAGATGGAACCAATCAGTATATCCCGCATCGATTCTAGCCGCCAAAATCGCTTTTTTAACGGCAATAAAGGCAGTCACCGCTAAAGTCATCGGTGGCTCGCCCAATTCCTTGGCTGACAGAATATCGCCTTTGTCGGGTGGCGCATAAGGCGCCAGATCACGCGGGAACAGCATCACATTCATTTCCAGGGGAATAGATTGCGCTGCGGGTGGTTTGTATTCCCAGGTATTGACCGAGTAAAGCGCTCCGGGCGCTGGACGCAACGGTGCATCAATCGAAGGCGTGGTTGGAGAATCCGCCGGCTGGTAGGTTAACGACTCGCTCATCAGATACCCCAACCCTTGTACAAAGCCTCCTTCCACCTGTCCTACATCCAAGGCCGGATTAAGGCTTTTCCCTGCATCGTACACAATATCCGAACGCAAGATCGTGGTTTCGCCAGTCAATACGTCAATTTCAACTTCAGTACACGCCGCGCTGTAGGTGTAGCCGGTGAAATAATCTACCGGCTCGGAGGCCGGCTGGCCGTCAACCTGTTTGAAGGTTAAGCCGGAATCGGGTTTTGCGCCTCCCGCAATGCGCACTCTAGCTTGCGAAGATAAATTAACGCGATTATTGAAAGCCATGGACACAATGTTTTGCCACAACAACTTTTGGTTGGGTGACGTTGCCCGCCAGCCATCCTGATAATCCCAATAGTTGATGTAATTGTCCCGGCACCACTTTGCTCCGTGGCTTTGCAGCAGCGAATTGCAGTAAAGCACCAAACGTTCGCGCAACTCTTTACAAGCACGTTGCGCCGGTAGCGCATTGAAAGAAGTACCGGTCGAAGCGCCAGTACTTTCAGGGTTAGGCACAACTGCCGTATCGTTTTCAGCGATACGGATAATGCCTATGGGCACATTCAACGCCAAAGCGACCACTTGAGCAACCTTGGTATTTAAACCTTGGCCCATTTCAATACCGCCATGACGCACCAGCACCGAACCATCTTGATCATAAACCTCAATCAACGCTCCGCCTTGTTCCAATGCGGTTAGATTGTAGCCAGATCCGTATTTGACCGGGATTAGCGAGATGCCGCGTTTTTTCCAACGGTTATTTTTGTTGAAGGCATCCACTGCGGCTTGTCTGGCGAGATAATCTGACTTTATCATCGTGTATTCATAAACTTCGCGCATATAGCACGAATCCAGAGGTTCACCATAGGGTGTGCAATCACCCTGCCGGTAAAGGTTGCGAAAGCGCACCTCGTTAGACGAGAGACCCACGCTATAAGCCGCCGCCTCAATCGAATCCTCAACCACCAAAGTCGCCTGGATCATACCCACCGTACGAAACGAGGTGTTAGTGGTTTTATTGGTGCGGCAAACATCGGAGGCGCAATTCCAGTTTGGGATCCGATAGGCTGTGTCGCTGCGAAGCGACGCAGTATCGCTGATCACAAACGAGCAGTCGTAAGTACGCCCGCCATCCAGCCAGTAATTAGCCTGGAATCCTATCAACTTGCCATGTGTACTCGGATTTGAGGCATCGCCGATTGCAATATGGTAATTGCCCATAAACGGATGGCGATGACCGAACATTGCACTATCCACTTGCCGCAGCATCGCCAGACGAACCGTACAGCCATGCTTCCATGCGGCCACTGCCGCCATGTTTGATGCAAATTCCGATTGGCCGCACTTACCGCCATACCCACCGCCTACTCTTTTTACCCGCACATCGACCTTATTCATCGGCAGATTTAACACACGGGCAGCCGAGCTTTGCACAGAGTCAGGCGATTGGGTGGATGCAAGCAAACGCAGTTGGCGATCTTCCAGAATTTCTGCTACGCATGCTTGCGTTTCCATATAGAAATGCAATTGACTACCGACGATTTGCTGACTTGATGTTAAAGAACAGCTAACATTTGCCCCCTCCGGCCCGTCTTGTACAGGCACGCTATAGTTGACAACAGGCTGTTTGGGATCCGGTGCCGCCGGATCGTTAACCGGCACCCATGCCAAAGACGAACCGGCACGGGTGATTTGCCAAATATGCGAATACCACGTTGCTCCTGCGGGCTTGTCAAGGTACACAATTTGATTGCGTGCGACATCGTTATCCGGAATATCCAAAATCGGGGTCTGCGCCATAAATACGCAGAGAGTGGACTGTAAATACCACGCTGCCGCCTGCGCCACATCTTCTTTCTCGGCCAATACCATGCCAATACACTGACCAAAACCGCTGATCCACATCGGCGCCTTCACGTCATAGTCCTTAGGCAAACAACCATTGACACATTGACTGGGCTGCACACTGACCGCAAATAAAGGATCATCATTGGCAGTGCCGCCAAATACCGGACCTGGCACATCAATAGCCGTTATATAATCGACCACATCCGGAAATTGCAATCGCAACGCAGCCAACACCTCAACCGGCCCGGCAAGCTGTGAAGCTTCGGTATTATGGATATGATAATTACAACTGCCGAGAGCGATTGTACTTTGCACCGGCGCAGCATTTAAGGCAAGCCTTGGCAAAGGGATGTCTTGCGTATACCGTGCCTCGCCTGTGGCTTGCAAAAATGCTTCTATTTTGACAAACGGAAGGTTCACCGGATATTCGGATTTATAGACTTCATAGGCCTGTGTGCCGCGTGACACATTTCGCACCAGGCGCTGGCCGGCTGAACTGATTTGCGGAGGTATCGGCAACCCGCGCCACTGAGCCACTTCTATGAAAAACTTGTAGAAGAACGACAAACATAAATCCCGCCGGTAAGCATCCGTGAAACCTTCGTCAGGCAAGGCCGCATAGCGCGATGCAAACCTGCATATGATATCGTCCACTTCTTGTTTCAATACCTGCAAGGCATTCTCAAGAACAGACAGCCATGCCTGGCCTAACAACACAGCCTCGGTTTTCGGTAAACGGCAAGCAACCGGCGAAATTCCGCCCAAAACCAGCGTAGCCCCGGTAACTTGCAGATTATCGTTCAGTTGCACGCAAAAACCGGCATTCACAATCGAATGCGCATTCACATCTCGCAATGCAGTTTTGTAAGTCTGCACGTAAGTATCGCTACTTGTAAACGGTACGATATATTCAAGCAAAACGCAGCCTTGTTGCAAAATGGGATTGGTCTGCCATTGTTCAGCAAAATCGAGCAAATCCATCCTGCACTCCGGGTCAAAATCCGGCGCGGCAATTGCAACCGTGGCGCCAAGCGCAACCAAAGCTGTAAAGCAATCCGACGGAAACGGAATGCCTTGTTGACTATGCTGCACCACCAGCATAGTATTGCCGGCCAACGTTGCCGCGTTGCGCACTATAGTTCCGGCTGTGCGTCCGGCCATGTAATTCAAGGCTTGCAAACCAACCACAGCGGCAGGATTATTCGACTGCGCCCGGGTTATTTCATTTTCCAGCACTATCAAAAAATCAGCGTAGCTTAACCCGCCACCCAAATGCAAACCGTCAGGCATACTTGATGCACGGCGAAGTTCTGAGATATTCGATATGTCAATAAAGACATGAGGATTTTCCACCGTACGCGGATAAACGCCAATGGAAGTATTGCCACCTACCAGCCGCACGCTGGCGCGATCATCGACATCATTCAACAAATCTAACACTTGTCTGATGCTGGTGGCGCTAAACCAACGATATCCATCGGCTTCGAACGCTACCGAGCGCGGTGGCCGTTTCAATTCGTCAGGGAAGCCAATGTTCACATCGGCGACCTGACCAACTTTTTCGGCCGGATCGACTATGCAAGACATGCAGCCCCGCTCATCAATTTCCGGATTCCAATCGGAGGCGAATTCCTTTTTAAAGCCATATAGAATCGGACGATAACCTGTACATCGGCAGATATTGCCATCGAACAACCCTTCAATCTCTGCCTTGTTGCCGGGCTTTGGGCCATTCTGAGCGACCGCCGCTGTCATATTCATAACCCAGCCTGGAGTACAATATCCACATTGGGTGCCGTTATTGGTAGCCAGACAATTTTGCACCACGCTGATGCATCCCGACTGGACGCTACCGGTGCCTTCTACTGTAGTGATCGACATTCCATCCAGCGCTGCCAACGGGCGCAAGCAAGAATTGATTGAAGAATGTTCGACTTGCTGCGCGGCATCGTTCCAACGTGACAATAGCACGGTACAGGCCCCACAGCCCCCTTGCTTGCATCCGATTTTCGTACCGGTCAGGCCGACCTCCGGTGAACGTAAAAAGTCCACCAATAACGTAGTCGGATTAACATCTCGTCGCAGCATGCGTTTACCATTGAGATAAAAAACAAGCTCTTTCGCCGTATTGGTATTGGACATGTTCTATTCCTTTCAGTATATTGGTTTAGCGGATGGCTTTTGGGTGAAATGGTTTCCATTGCTTGCTAGAGATAGACATCGACTGAAGTCTAAAATCGCGAGTCAGGCCCCTTTTACATCAGCGGCATCCTATAAGTCATCCATTACTAAGCTGAATAGTCTGTTATTTAAAAAATGCTTGGTGCAACAAAAAGCGATTTTCCAAAATGGCAAACGGGCCATCTTTTAATACCACGAAACCTCAGGTTCGACACTCCAATTCTAGCGTCTTTGTTTAGCATGTTTTTAGCTATATGGATTGTATCTTTACACTTTATGCCTGTCAACATACGGTGGTTTAAGATCGGCGCATAGGAACTTTGGTCGAACCGAAGCCGCCGCCGGCATATGCATGCATCAACTACCGTTTTAGCGAACCTATCCGGGTTGAAGTTAACATAAAAACTGCATAAATATATGGCATACTATTTTTATGCGATAACATAAAGCTCAGAGTTGAAAATACCTTGCGGATAACCCATGACGAATAAAATCAACCAACTGATAGACGCTTACCGGCAACTGCTTCGGCAATCGGGCGATGGCGTACTGGCGACTATTATCGAAACCTTCGGTTCAACTTATCAAAAAGCCGGCGCACGCATGCTGATCACTAAAGAGGGTGAATTGACGGGTTTGCTGGGCGGCGGCTGCTTCGAGAGGGATCTGGTGGAACAGGTTGGAACGGTGTTCGAAACAGGCGTCGCCAAGACGGTTTTTTATGATATGCGCTCCCCGGACGACGTAATTTGGGGGCTTGGCCTGGGTTGCAACGGCGCGGTCAAAGTGTTGCTGCAATTATTGAAAGCTGAAGATGATTTTAGTCCTTTAAATAGCATTGCCGAGACAGCAGAAGCCAATTTTCCCGGGGTTCTGGTCACCGTGTTCGAATCCGCTCATGACGGCTTTCCAGCCGGTCGCAGCCGGTATCTGCCGGTGTCCGGTGCCGATCAACAGCAATTGATGCCCTCCCTCCCCTTTCCTTTCATGGCATCCGCGCTACAAACCGTCTTGCAAGGAAAACCGCGCATCGAATCGCATTTCATTGCCGGCCAGGAAATAAAGGTATTTTACGATCTTCTCCAGCCACCCTTGCGCTTGCTGGTGTTCGGCGCCGGTACGGATGCCATGCCCGTGGCACAATTCGCCAAATCTTTGGGCTGGCACGTTAGCGTGGTTGACCACCGGCCCGGCCATATTAAACCGGAACGGTTTCCGCAAGCTGACCGCCTGCTGCATCTCATGCCGGAGGATGTCAAAGCCCATTTGGAATTGGATCAGTTCAACGCGCTGGTTTTAATGACGCATAATATCGAATACGACCAGCGTTACCTAAAGACGGTCGTGAACAGTGCCATCCCATTTATCGGACTATTGGGGCCATTGCATCGCAAACAGCGGCTATTGCAAAGCCTGGGCAATGAAGCCGCTCAAATTGCCGACCGGGTTTTTGGGCCGGTCGGTCTGGATATCGGCGCAGAATCGCCGGAAGAAATTGCGCTATCCATCATGGCCGGGATTCATGCCGGGTTGAATGGCCGTAGCGGACAAGCATTGAGCCTTAAGGCGCTATCCGCTTCCCATGCCTATATAGATCGCTAACGTTTACGTTATAATTTTGTCGTATGGGAACCGAAAAGACCGGGGAAACTCGAATCAGGCAGATGGGGTTGTGAAAAACATGCAACCCAACGCTCAACTGACAAAAACCTATCCTCAAAAACTGAAAGCAATTGAATAGCAGGACTTTTCGAAACACCTTTTTTTCCCATAACTCCTTTTATTCTCCAAGCTATAAATCGGCTCTTAACAAGTTGATAGTAGTTTTTCTGGCAAGTTTTCTGTCTGCCTGTACCTCAAAAGATTATTTCCGAACTGATATTACCGATATTCCTTGCCTGCCGGATATCTCGAACGCCTGTGTTAGCGCAAATCTAATTCAAAACACCGAAGAAGATTACACCCTGGGCTTTGTCGAAATCGATGATCAAGGCCAATTTTATGATGGCCGGCAAGCGGTTTCTCTGATCAAAACCTTAAAAAGCCAACAACAACCTCAGTATGTCATCGTTTACGTGCATGGCTGGCATCATAATGCCAAGGCGGATGATTTTGCGATTAAACGCTTCAAGGAAATACTTAAACAAACCAAACATCGCAATCCGGCCTTTAAAGTGACTGGAATCTATGTCGGCTGGAGAGGTGAAACTTTATCGCTGCCCTGGCTACGCTCAATTACCTTTTGGGATAGAAAACTGGTGAGCGAGGAGGTTGGCCGTAACTCCTTGCTGGATTTCCTGTTACAAGTCGAAACCGCTGTGAAGGGTGAAGGAGAGTCTAACAACATTTTACTGACAGTCGGTCACAGTTTAGGCGCCTCGGTGATTTTCAATGCCTTGCATCAAGTTCTATTACAGCGTTTGGTGCAACCGGAAAATAATAGTTTACGGATGGGTTTTGGAAATCTGGTGGTTTTGATCAATCCGGCTTTTGAAGCTATTCGTTACAATACAATCAGAGATGCTGCGCAACGCTACAGCCGGGAATTTCAATTTAGCGAACGTCAAAAGCCATTGTTGGTGATTGCGACGTCGGAATCGGACAATATTACCAAACTGGATTTTTCAGTCAGCCGCCTGTTTAGCACCGCCTTTGAAACACACCGAAAAATCCTGTCGGAAGATCAAACCGCCACTAGCGAAGCGCTTTCCGAGTGGGATTTGGATAACACGGCAATTGGTCATTTTTCGCCGTTTATCACTCACCGCCTACAAGCCGGCCAGGCTCTAGGTAATGATTATGAATGTGCAGCGGAAAACGGCTGGTTAAACACGGCAGTCAACAGGCGGAAAGAGCTACAGAGTTCTAAGAACGAGCCGTCAAGCGGCGAAGGCTGGGATACCGGCGACAATAATCAAGCCCCGGCCTTGCTGGCGGATTCAACGAAAATGGAATTAAGCCATTTACAAAACTCCGCAGCTTACGATCCTTACTGGGTGGTGCGAACCGATACCAGTATCTTCCCTAGCCACGGATTTATAGCACAGAGACATTTTTGGTGTTTTATCGATGTTGCCATTAAACAGGCCGTTGTTGAACATTAGGTAACTAATCAACGGATTCACTGAATCCGTAGTATCTTTCGCGGTTCCGATGTTTGAAGAACCGGTAGAACGATCCGGTCATCTTCCGGCCCTGAATTATTGCGGGCGCTTATCGTTCGGATACCAAAATTGCGAATGACATTGTACGCAAACATGTTCTACCGCACAGCCAGCCTTTTCCAGCTCATCCACATTTTTTTGTCTATGGCTGTTATTTTTACAGCGGTAACGCTGGTTTGCGAAAGAGATAATCCTCCCTTTCTGCGGCTTTAAATGAGCCGCATTTTTTCTCTATTGATTCAGGATTAAAATATCGTCGTCTCTTTTGTAATAACCGATAAGCCACGTTTCTATTAAACTATTTAGGCGAGCTTATTCCTTCAGGCCTAACACATCCTGCATATCGAACAACCCGCGATCCTTTCCCTTTAACCACAATGCTGCTCTGACCGCGCCGTTGGCAAAGGTCATGCGGCTGCTGGCCTTATGGGTAATTTCCAGGCGTTCGCCTTCATCGGCAAACATCACGGTGTGTTCGCCGACAATGTCGCCGGCGCGTATTGTCGAGAAACCGATGGTATTACGATTACGAACACCGGTATCCCCTTCCCTGCCATAAATGGCACAGTCTTTTAGATTCCGGCCCAGTGCCGCAGCAACCACTTCGCCCATACGTAACGCTGTACCCGAAGGCGCATCGACTTTATGGCGGTGATGCGCTTCGATGACTTCGATATCGGTGTAATCGCCCATCACTTTTGCGGCAATTTCCAGCAATTTCAGCGAAAGATTAACACCAACACTCATATTCGGCGCCATGACTATGGCGATTTCTTTAGCTGCCTGGGCAATGACGTTTTTTTGCGATTCATTAAAACCGGTTGTGCCTATCACCAGCTTTTTACCGGCCTGACGACAAATTTCGATGTAATTCATTGCCGGTTCGGGGCGGGTAAAATCGATCAGCACGTCGAAACGATCTAAGGCGGCTGATAAACTGTCGCCCACTGGAATACCCAGCGTGGCAATGCCCGCCAGTTCGCCTGCATCTTTACCGATACACAAACTATCCGGCCGGGATATCGCTACGGTTAATTCTGCCTGTTCCGAAAGCGCGGCAGCCTTGATCAAACTCAAGCCCATCCTTCCCGATACGCCGACTAATGCAATGCGCAACATGATTTATCCTGTCAATTTATCGAAAAAGTTTTTAACGCCATCTATCCAGCCATGCTCCTGGGGACTATGATGTTTACCGCCGCCGGTTAACGATTCGCTCAGTTTTTCAATTAAGGCTTTTTGCTCTTTAGTCAGATGCACCGGTGTTTCCAATTGGACTCGGCATAATAAATCGCCGATGGCGCCGCCGCGTACCGGTTTGACGCCTTTGCCGCGCAACCTGAACAACTTGCCGGTTTGGGTTTCCGGCGGAATTTTTAATTTCACCTTGCCATCCAGGGTCGGAACTTCAAGTTCGCCGCCCAGACAGGCCATTGGAAAGCTGATCGGCACTTCGCAGTATAGATTGGCGCCGTCGCGTGTGAATATATTATGGTCCTTGACCTGCACCTGAACATATAAATCGCCTGCCGGGCCACCGTTAAGCCCAGCCTCGCCTTCGCCTGACAAACGAATCCTGTCACCGGTATCGACACCGGCCGGCACTTTGACCGAGAGGGTTTTGGTTTCCTGAACCCGGCCTTGTCCATAGCACTTCGGACAAGGGTCTTTGATTTGTTTGCCGGAACCTCGACAAGTCGGGCAAGTTTGCTGAACCGAGAAAAATCCTTGCTGCATCCTGACCTGACCGTGACCGTGGCAGGTGGAGCACATCACCGGACTGGTGCCTTTTTTGGCGCCGGAACCGCTACATTCCACACAAGACACCAGCACCGGCACTTTAACCGTGGCTTCGGTACCGCCTACAGCTTCTTCCAGCGTCAATTCCAGGTTATAGCGTAAATCGGCACCGCGTTGCACACTGCTGCGCTGCCGGCCGCCGCCGCCGAAAATATCGCCGAATACGTCGCCGAAAATATCGCTAAACCCGGCGCCGCCAGGCCCACCCCCCATAGAGGAATCAACGCCGGCATGACCGAACTGATCATAAGCCGCGCGTTTTTTCGGGTCTGACAGAATCTCGTAAGCTTCCTTGATTAGCTTGAAGTTTTTTTCGGCTTCCTCAGGACTGTCCTTGTTTCTGTCGGGATGAAACTTCATAGCCATACGCCGATAACTCTTTTTGATTTCGGCTTCGCTGGCGTTCCTATCGACTTCCAACAGTTTATAAAAATCTTCTTTTGCCATAACGTAGAAAACCGCCGGCGTAAACCGGCGGTTATTTAATGAGTTGATTTACAAAACGATGAAAGTGGGTTTCACTTTTCATCCTGGCCCTTTCCGCAAAGGGAAAGGGTAATTACGAATGACATTATTTTTTATCGTCCTTGACTTCTTCAAACTCGGCATCAACCACATTATGATCGTGATCGGCAGCAGCATGTTCTGAGGCTTCGGACGAATGACCGTGGTGTTCGCCGCTATCCCCGCCTTTCTGTGCATAAACACGCTCAGCCAGCTTGCCGGACAACTCGGTCAAGGCATTGGTTTTCGCCTCAATCGCCTCTTTATCGTCGCTCTTAATGACTGCGTGCAGGTCTTTGATTGCCGATTCGATTGCCGAACGTTCCTCGCCGGAAACCTGGTCGCCCAAATCCTTCATGGATTTTTCCGTCGCGTGTATCATGCCTTCCGCAGAATTACGCGCCGACACCAGCGCAGTAATCTTGCGGTCTTCATCGGCATGCAATTCGGCATCCTTGACCATGCGTTGCACTTCATCGTCCGACAAACCGCTGGACGCTTTAATCACGATCGACTGTTTCTTGCCGGTGGCTTTGTCTTTGGCCGATACATTCAAAATACCGTTAGCATCGATATCGAAAGACACTTCGATTTGCGGAATGCCGCGCGGTGCCGGCGGAATATCCTGCAAGTCGAAACGGCCCAGTGATTTGTTACCGGCAGCCACTTCCCGCTCGCCTTGCAAAACGTGAATAGTCACAGCAGTCTGGTGGTCTTCGGCTGTGGAAAATACTTGCGAAGCGTTAGTCGGGATGGTGGTGTTTTTCTCGATCAGTTTGGTCATCACGCCGCCCATGGTTTCGATCCCCAGAGATAGCGGTGTAACATCCAGCAATAATACATCTTTAACATCGCCGCCCAATACGCCGGCCTGAATAGCCGCACCTAAAGCCACGGCTTCATCCGGATTAACGTCTTTACGCGGCTCCTTGCCGAACAGGCTTTTAACGAAAGCCTGTACCTTGGGCATACGGGTTTGACCGCCGACCAAAATCACATCGTTAATAGCCGAAACCGAAATACCGGAATCCTTAATAGCTTGTAGGCAAGGCCCTTTGGTTCGTTCGATCAATTCGTCAACCAGCGATTCCAGTTTGGCACGGCTGAGTTTAACGTTCAAATGTTTCGGTCCGCTGGCATCAGCGGTGATATAAGGCAGATTGATGTCCGTTTGTTCTGCGGACGATAGCTCGATTTTAGCTTTTTCGGCAGATTCCTTCAGACGTTGCAATGCTAAGGGGTCGTTGTGCAGATCAATACCGCTGTCGCGTTTAAATTCGCCGGCCAAAAAGTCGATAATACGTAAGTCGAAGTCTTCTCCGCCCAGGAAAGTATCGCCGTTGGTGGCCAATACTTCAAACTGGTGCTCGCCTTCGATTTCGGCAATTTCGATAATCGAAATATCGAAGGTACCGCCGCCAAGATCGTAAACGGCTATGGTGGTATCGCCTTTCGGCTTGTCCATACCGAATGCCAAAGCCGCAGCCGTCGGTTCATTGATAATGCGTTTGACATCCAAGCCGGCGATACGTCCGGCGTCTTTGGTAGCCTGGCGTTGCGAGTCATTGAAATAGGCCGGTACGGTAATCACCGCTTCGGTGACTTCCTCGCCCAAAAACGCTTCGGCATCTTTTTTCAGCTTCATCAGCACCCTGGAAGACACTTCCGGCGGCGCCATTTTTTTTCCGTGGCATTCTACCCAGGCATCGCCGTTGTTAGCTTCGGTAATTTTGTACGGCACCATTTTAATGTCTTTTTGTACCGCATCTTCTTTAAAGCGGCGGCCAATCAAGCGCTTGATGGCAAACAGCGTATTTTCAGGATTGGTGACAGCCTGACGCTTGGCAGATTGACCTACCAACACTTCGTTATCGCCGGTAAAGGCAATAATCGAAGGGGTAGTTCTGGCGCCTTCACTATTTTCAATAACTCTGGCTGTACCGTTTTCCAAAACAGCAACACAGGAGTTGGTGGTTCCTAAGTCGATTCCAATCATTTTAGCCATTAATTTCTCCAGACTTGAATTTGTAATATATTAGAAAGTTTTAGTGTATATGCGGTTGATAGTTTTATTTTCAAGCCTGCTCATTAATTTTTACGCTGTCAGCCGGTTTATCTTCGCTTTTGGAAACCACCACCAACGCCGGACGCAATAGACGGCCATTGATAATATAGCCTTTTTGAAATACGGCCAGCACCGTATTGGGTTCGACACTCGAACTTGGCTGCGTTGTCATTGCCTGATGCAGTTCCGGGTTAAAAAGCTGACCGGTAGGATCGATGGCTTCGATATTAAATTTAGCGAAAACGGCTTCGAATTGTTTTACGGTTAATTCACTGCCCTCTCTAAGCTTCGCAACTTCCGGGCTATCTCCGGCTACTGCACGTAAACCCAACTCCAGACTGTCTATGACATTCAACAATTCCTTGGCAAATTTTGCTAAACCGTATTTACGTTCGTCATCAAGATCTTTTTGTATGCGTTTTTTTAGATTTTCCATTTCAGCTTGAACGCGAAGCGCTTTATCCAGATTAGCAGAGGCTTGCTGTTGCGCCTGCTCTAATTCTTGCTGTAAGAATTCGATATTGATTTCCTGGGTTTCAACCACCGCTTGCCCGGATGCTTCTTTAACAAACCCTTCGCTGGTTTGCTCTAACACTTCGGCGATTAGTTCGCTATCCGGTTTGACTTCATGGCTTGATTGCTGATGACTCATATATACTCCATTGTTCTAATTTTTTGTGTCTGGCTATAACTTAGGGACTTTTATTTCGGATTCAAGGCCGCACCTAATAATTTTGCAGTCACATCCACAAACGGTATCACTTTCTGATAATTCATTCGTGTCGGCCCTATCACACCCAGTACGCCAACCACCTCATGATTGACCGAATAAGACGAAGTTACCAGACTACAGTGGTCGAAGGCTCGGTAACCGGATTCTTCACCGATAAAAATTTGTACGCCCTCAGCTGCCAGGCACTGATCCAATAAATGGATCACCCCACGTTTCTGATTGAAGGCATCGAACAACTGCTTAAGACAATCCATATCCGACAATTCCGAAAAACCCATCAGATTAGTTTCCCCGCTCAAGACATAATCGTCCTTGGGCTGCTGGGCAAAAGTCAATTGCGCCATATTGACAGCATCTATCATGCCTTGATTGACTAAATGCCGGTCATTATCCAAGTCCTTAACCACAAGTTCGCGAATTTTCGACAAACTGCGCCCGACATAAACCGAATTCAGATAATTGGCAGCCTGCTGCAATTCCGCCGCACTAAACAACTTACTGGTATTGATAATTTTATTATGCACATCCTCGCCGTCTGTCACGAAAATCACCAATACACGAGTATTGGACATCGGTAAAAATTCGATATGCCGCAATACCACGCTATCCCTGCGCGGCAACGTCACTACTCCGGCCATTTGCGTGACATCGGACAATAGTTTCGAAGCCTTTCCCAACACATCGCTAATTTTTTCCTGTTCAACTGCCAAACCGATTTGCAATTGATCGAGTTCGGAGGATGCCAAAGGCTTAACCGTCAGCAAACTATCCACAAACAAACGATAACCGCTGACTGTCGGCACCCGGCCCGCCGAAGTATGTGGGGAATGAATCAGACCCATATCTTCCAAATCGGCCATGACATTGCGAATACTGGCCGGACTCAATTTCAACTGAGGGTCCTTAGACAATAGTCTTGAGCCAACCGGTTGGCCGTCTTGTATATAACGCTCCACCAAGGCTTTTAACAGATAGAGAGATCGTTCGTTTAAATCCTGAGTTTTTATCACACCGACACCTGTGAAAAGCAGCAACTAGCACTCTAAACCATCGAGTGCCAGAGAAAACTATCAGTAACTCAAAACCTTGTCAACACAGTTATAGTTCCCGCATAGCAAATTTTGGCGCCGGAGATCTGCTTTAAGGGTAAAGGAAATAGTGCAAGCCATCATTAATGAACTTTTGGGGGTGGCTAGCCGTTTTTTTGGGGGGATCGGGGCGTTCTAGGGTTAATATTCGGCCTTACTACCTGATTTTTCAAAGAGTTTTGGCTTGGCCGAATTTTATGCCGGAAAATACGGTCAGCCACGCAATACACAAAAAAATCAATAGGCAACTACTTACATTCGGTTAACCTAAAGAACAACATGCCTTGCCGCTTGTTCTGTTAGACATTCAGCATCGACCCTTAACATGAAGCGATTTGGATGTTTTTGGCGTAAGGGCGATTCCAGTAAATGCTGAAAATTTGAGGTCAGCAAAACAGCAGGCAAAAAAAGGCACGGTCTCCGTACCCTCCATTGCCGAAATAGTGGAATAACTTGATATAAACCGCATTAGTTTTAGACCATCAACAGACTGGTCTGCTTCTAGTGGGGCGCCAATCTGCATTTCAGGTTAAATCCCGAGCCGGGAAGGAACTAAAAATCAAAAAAAGCGCATTTGGCGATTTTATAATTTCTATTTATTCCTTAACAACATTTGATACAAATAAACTAACAGCATGTATTTGCCGACCAAAGCAACCAATCGCTCAACCAAACGGTTATGCTGAATAATCAGTAGAACTGATGGCAATTGATTAATTACATCATTGGTAATTTTAGACCCACTTGTGCAAGCAAATCGCTAGTCAGCGGCGAATTGCTTTCTATCAACTGTTGCAAAGCATCATACCAATAACCGGCTTCCACTTGTTGTTCGACACTTGATAGCGGTGCGGTTGGCAATTGGTAACGCAGTTTTGCATACGTTTCATGGGAAATTGCATCGCCGGAAGCTTGCTCGGCATCGTTTAAGGCAACTGACCAGCGATACACATCACCCGGTTGCAGCTTTATTCCATAGTCAGCCAGACGAAAGCTTTGCAGACCCTCTCCAGGGCTGGCAATCAGTTGTTTTTGTAAAATAGGTTCGGCTACACCTTCTTTCAAAATGCTAACCTGTAACTTTTGCTGCTTTTCCTGTGACGAGTACCAATATAAAACCGGCTGGGATTCGCTGGTCAGAGCAGTATGTCTAGGCGCCAGGACCTGTAGCGGTTTCGAACCGAAACCGCGCGTGCCGCCGCCAGTCAGCGTCAGTGGCGCGCCGGTTTTAGGCGGATGATACTTTAACAGCCCTTCACCGTGACTGAGTGAAGGTAATAACACAGCAGAAATCAACAATGGGACAACAAGCTTCATGTTCATGACAATACTCCAGCTACTTAGCTCAACGGTTTATTGGGGGGGGGGGTTAAAACTTGATAGATCTTTAAAAATTTATTTTTACCTTTCAACTGACACTCGCCAACCATTTGCGTTTCAAAGAGATTTTGCACATAGTTGTAAGTAGTTTCTCCGATCAAAATACGGCAGGGTTGTTCTAAGGTTTCCCTGACATTATTTTTATCGTAACTTTCCAGGCGCGAGGCGGTGTTGACTGTATCGCCCAGCACGGTATATTCCATCCGCGAAGAACCGCCTACACTACCGGCAACCAACGGACCGGTATGTATGCCCGCTCTCATTGTGATAGTTGGCAAACCTTGTTCTTGCCACAGTTGGTTAAGTCCACGCAGTCTTTGATTGAACTGTATGGCGCATCGTACTGCGCGGCGAGCGTCGTTTATCCTGGCAGCTTCCGTCTCTCGTTTAATAGGCGCACCGAATACTGCCATGATTGCATCACCTATATATTTATTAATTATACCACCATTATCAATAACACATCTACTCATTTCTTCCATGTATTGATTTAACCATTCCATCAAGCCTAACGGCTCCATGTTTTCCGCCACGGCAGTAAAATTGCAAAGATCGGTAAACAAAACGGTGGCAATCAGCGTATCCGGCTTTACACCGCCTTCGTTAAAAAACTGCTCGCGATCAGTCCACAATCTGTTTGCAACTTCCTTAGACACATGACTGGCAAAAAGCAGCATAAGCTGCCGTCGTTCAGCCCGCTCCCGGCTTGAAAAATAAACCACATTGACCGTAAACGAACACCCCCAGCCGAATAGAGGCGCAATCAAAGGCAACCACCAGCCTTGATTCATAAAAACGATATAACTCGTCAAGAGCAAGAATAGCTCAAATCCTACCAAAAGCACCAGCCGAAACAAGCCAGCCCTATTAAAACCCGTATACGCCCCAACCAAACACCACAGCAACAACACGAGATTTTCTTGATTGTTAGACCAGGAGCCTAACGGTTTTTGTTGCTCGGTTGCAATATTGAGAATCTGGCTGATGAAATATGCATGTAATTCTACGCCGTAACACTTTCCCTCATTCGGCAGCAAACGCACATCATCGAGACTCGGCGAAACCCCGCCCAGTAAAACGATTTTATCTTTTAAGGCGCTATCGGGAACCTTGCCATCCAACAATTCGGACAGCGTAAAAAAATTATAGGATTGCGGCAACCCTGGATAATCCAGCATTAATTGATAGCCGGAGATGCGTTTAAGCCGGTAAGCGCCAAAATCTTTATCTATTGGCGGCATGCTGACGCCGTTCAGACTCAAAAAACCATTTGTATCGCTATCAGCGCCAATATTTTCATTCGCCAAATAATGTAGGGCAACTAACAAGGGAAATGAATAGTAACTAACCCCGTTGGTATCATCCAAAAATAATTGTCCTCGACGTATGACATCATCGGAATCCTCAACAATATTACTAAAGCCGGTTTGTTCCGGCTTGTCGGACAATACCCGCGGGGCCGGAATATGTGCGCCCAAAAAATAAACCCAGACAATATTGGTATTTTGCTGTAGTACCTTCTTTAAAGCATCGACGCCGGGAGGAATGACAGTATCCCGATATTTATCGACGCCTATAACCCTTGCACCAGCACTTTCCAATACCCGCAAGGTATTGGAAAGCACCTGATCGGGTAGCGGATGACCGTTGCGACGGATATCCGTCTCAGTTTCGCCTATTATGGTAATGCGATTATCTATCGGCTTTTCAGGACGTATGAATAGAACCTTATCATAGATATGCAGTTCCAAATATTGTAAAAAACCTAAACTTTGCATAGTTGCAAATACTATAAAAAAAAATACACCCAACAACATGCAGACGACAAAGGGATGACGAAAAACCTTGCCGGTCTGGACTAAGTTAATAAATTGATGCATTATCCATACCAAGTATCCAAAATTCGTCTAGCATTTTATCATACGTCAATTAGGCTCCGGATTTCTGATATACTTAATATTATTTAAAGCCAATATATTGACAGGGATTTTTGCTTGGCGAGGATATTTTTACAGAATACATCGCTAGGCCAGATCGATTTGCTCGGTAGCAACAAATTCATCGGCATATTTTTTGTAAATTTTCTTTTCGATGAAAACTTCGTAAAGATCCGGGTCGATATGTCCGTTTTCTTTCATATTTTTTAGGATTGCCAGCGCCTCCGAAAGTTTTTTACCATTCTTGTAAGGCCGATCAGGGTCCATCAGAGCCTCGAAAACATCGGCAATACCCATCATTCTGGCCTGAACCGACATCTGTTCTCTCCGCAAACCATTCGGATATCCCTGTCCGTCCATGCGCTCATGATGACCACCCGCAAATTCCGGCACATTTTTCAAATGCTTGGGAAATTCAATAGCCTTTAGCATGGCTATGGTAGCGATAATATGGCTGTTGATAATCTCACGCTCTTCTTTGGTAAGCGTGCCGCGGAGAATTGATAAATTGTAGACTTCGTCATCCAATAGGAGCGGCAAAGTCTTGCCGCCCAAGCGCCAGCTCAAGCTGCTCAAAGCTCGAATGCGCGCCTGATCGTCAGCGGACATGGATTCGGAACCGAAATTGGCACGCCTGATAAAAACCAAGTCTGCTTCTATGCGATTAATCGATTGATGAAACTCATCCTCCAACTGTCGATGCCATGCCTGTCCGGCCTCCATTGCCGCGACTTTCTGTTTAAGCAATAAAATTTCTTGATCACGCTTTAATATTTCAAACCGCGTTTCTATCAATTCGATGCGATCAAAGATGGTTTCCAGTTTTGTCGCTTTATCCATCACAAACTCCGGCGTGGTAATCTTACCGCAATCGTGAAGCCATGCTGCAACTTCGAGTTCGTTGCGATCTTCATCGCTTAATTTGAAATCCTTAAAACAACCATAATCGATCTCATGCACGGCTTCAGCCAACATCATGGTTAATGCCGGAACACGGCGGGAATGGGCGCCGGTATAGGGAGATTTTTGATCTATCGCTGTAGCAACCAGCTTTACCAACGACTGAAACAATTTTTCAAGCTCGAAAATCAATTGCTGCTGAGTTAAAACAATGGCGGCTTGCGCTGCCATCGCCGTCGTCATCTTTTGAGAAATATCATTAAAACCGACTACTGTTCCCGATGCGGACTCTAGAGCATTGATTAACTGCAAAACGCCGATTACATCATCTTTATGATTTTTTAAAGGGACAGTGAGCAAAGATCTTGTGCGATAGTTATATTGCCGATCAAATTCCTTAGGCCCTGAAAAATCGAAATCATCGGATGTGAGGTAAACATCTGCAATATTAACTACAGATTTATTATGGTATGAAGAGCAAACCACATGGCCAAGATTTACCGAGCCATCGTCGAGATAAAGCGGCAATTTAGCCAAATTAACCCGTTTTCCCGAAGTTCCGCCAAAGTATAGCTTCAGACTTTCGGAATGGATAATAGCGGTCACAATATGATCGCCTTCAATCCGGTACAGCGTACCGCCATCTGCGCCTGTAATCGATTTTGCACAAAACAGGATTTTCTCTAGCAAAATTTCAGAGTCTCGTTCGTTGGATAAAGCTATACCGATATCTATCAGCTTTTCTATTTGTTCGAGAATGTTCCGGTCGGTCATGAGGTGCAATTTCAAAAACAAAAATTTAGAATAGTTTAGATTCTTGCCACCATTCCCTTCTGCTAGCGATAAACCAAGAAAACACTATGAAATCAACATATTAAAAAAATTCTACTCTGTTCTTTGCTCATGTTTTCCGAGTTTAACTTAAAAGCTGTGCATGAAGTTTGATACATCCTCAACATGCCCGGCGGCCTAACGGCTATGCCATAGAATACCGTAACTAAGCGTATACAAGAAAGTTTAATAGTACATGATTTTGCGCGCTAGAAAAAGCATTGAAACTTTTACCGCCATTACCAGCCGGTTTTATGGGTCAACTTCAAGGACACCGTCTGATATTTTGCGGTTTTCCATGCAAAATCAAACTGGAATATTGGCGGAACAGTCTGTTCGTGCTTCAATAACGAGATTAACGGCAACCGCCTGACGACAAAAACCCTAACTTTCAAAGCTTGATAAAGTCATCAGCTGAATGTAAAGGTTTTGCGCAACTCCGCCTAATGAGAATCTAACCTGCATGGAAGAAAAATTACAGCTATTTCCTTATTTTCAACCGATAGTCAGCGTGGCCAGCGGCAAAATCATCGGCTACGAAGCCCTGGCCCGACAACGAGACAAAAACAACCGCATCATTTCCGCAGGCCACCTGTTCGCTTCTGCAAAACTGGATGCCAAACAGCGCATCGAACTCGACCGTCAAGTCCGCCGGCTAGCGTTACAGAAATTTTCGGAACTGGACAGCAGCAGTTATTTAGCTATCAATATTTCTGCTGCCTGGATAGACAACCTTCGGCAATTAAACGCTTCGCCCACCTTAAAAATGCTTGATGAACTCAATATCGACCGTAAGCGTATCATCATAGAAATTACCGAAGCGCATGCCAACATCGGCAAATTGCGGGAAATCGTCAAACGCTACCGAAACCAAGGTTTGCGGGTAGCTCTGGACGACTTCGGCTCCGGTTCCTCGCAACTCGAAAGGGTCATGGCCATTCATCCCGATATCATCAAAATCGATATGCAATTATTCAAAAAAGCCAGCAAGGGCGGTATCGCCAGCGATATTGTGCAAATGCTGACCCGTCTCGGCAAACGTACCGGCTGCCAGATTATTTGCGAAGGCGTGGAGACGGAAGCCGAGTTCTTATTCGGCCTTAACTGTGGCGCTCAGTTTATGCAAGGCTTTCTGTTCTCGACCGCCGAAGCCGAATTTAAACCCTCCTCTATGTACGAACTGCATATTGCCTCATTAAGAGGAAAATATTTCAGAAATACCGTCAGTAAAGTTCAGAAAAACATTGCAGAAATCAATGTCACCAAAAAATTGATTTATAAACTTAAAGATGCTTTGCAGGGAGATTTTAACCTCAACGAACTGGCAAAATGGAATTTCAGCGAGAGTAAAATTGTCAGGTTTTATCTTTGCGAGAACGCCGGCAAACAAATCTCCCCCAACTTCAATTTCACCGAAAACCGCTGGTTTACCGATCCTCGCAAAATCGGCTTTAACTGGTGCTGGCGGCCTTATTTCTTCCAGTTAATCGCTCTGGAAAACTGCGGCGATCGTGACCGCATCGTTACATCGGAACGTTACCACGATTTCGATACCGATTTAATGTGCAAAACTCTAGCCTTACGCCTTGATCAGGAACGTATTTTGTTGATTGATATTATTGCCCCGGATGAGTGATGATCGAATACCTGGAATGCCTTGCCACTTGCCTGACGAGGATAACGGCATTCGGGTATCGGCCTTAACCATCAATTCCATAGCAGCCCCCAACACTCGGAATTAACATTTAATCTCACTGCTGGCCGATCACAAATATGTTTTTAGAACCTAAACTCTGTTAACATCCAAACCCGTCAAACCTGTTTCGGCAGCTTGACACCACAAGACTTAGGTTTTGCATAGTTAACTTAAAGTAAAACCGAACTAAATCAATATCAATAGGTAATAATTGAGAGGCAAAAAATGGACAAATTGACAGCACTTTCTTTAAGCATCGGCGGTCTAGCTGGTGTCGCGACTTTTCTCGCCGTAGGGCCAGCCAGCGGGGTTTTTTTCATATGGGCCGCGACTATTCCATGGGCAGCTTACTTTTTACTGGGTGCTACTAAAGAAGCGTTGGTAAACACCATAGTCTGCGGCATTTTCGGTGTTTTCATGGCATGGGTTACCGCCGTTCTGCTAACCGAAATTTCCCCTGAAGCTGCGCCTGGTTTTTCAGTGATGGCCGCTATTACTGTAGCGGTAGCGGTTGTGGTAATGTGCCTTGCCGCCAGAATTCCACAGCTGGCCTGCATTCCTGCCAGCGTCCTTGGTTATTCATCGACTTTTGCTTATTTGCTGCAAACGCCCGGTAAATTAACTCCGGAAGTTCTGCTGAGTATTTCCTTGAGCAATCCTTTAGTGGTCATATCCATTTCGATAGTGGTCGGCACCTATTTGGGCCAGCTATCAGGACAATTGGCCGCAAACTGGACTAAAGAATAAATCGCTTCTTCTCTATGGCGAGCATTAGAGCAAATCCATAGAAGCTGTAAAAAACGGCTTTCCTTTGCCACAATAGCTGTGAAAACGGCTTTGTTAATCCTGTAAGGATTCTGCCAGGCACTTGGTTCCCAAGTCTGTAACTTGGGAACCAAGGTTCTTGAAAATACCCGTTATCATGCTTGTCAGGCTATTTAAGCACCATCGTGGACATAATTTAACCAAACACCCCGATGATCGATACGCAACTTCTTTAGTCGTAAATCCGCTCCTTAATATCCCCGCCGAAATGGAAATTGGCTTTCAGAAAAAACAGGTCCGAGCCCTCGGTCAGGCCGAATCCCAGACCGAATGACGAACGCAGGGTATCGAGCAAAACCGTATGCAAGGTAGGTACTACGTAATGCTGTTGCTGACCCAAGGGAGTGACATCATTAATTTTGCCGGGCGCCCCGTAAACTTGCAGACCCAAACGGGTTTTCTCCGTCAGTTGATAACTTGCCTCGCCCCGATAGCCGACTTCAAACACTTCTTTACGGTTGTCGCCGATAATAACTTTATCGATATCCGGGGCATTCACGATAAAAGTCCAGTTGCCCACATCCTTTTGCAGAGTAAGCATAAATTCGGCCTCAAGCTGATCGTCGTTAAATTTGGAACTCCACCACTCCACTTCGCTATACCAGCCCAGATCCACCGGTAACTCTCCTGCTTCGGCAAACCGGCCGCGAAATCGGAACTTCGAACCGGCATATTGGAAATCCTGTCCATCCGGACGGGCCAGATTAAGATAATAAGCAAAATCTATCTTATCTGTCAGGCCGTATTCTAACTCAATGGCATAACGCATCATACTCTGGCTGGCATAGGTAGGCGAAGTACCGCCGTCTCCCTGTTTATGTCCCGATACGATATAGCTGGAAAGCAGTTCCGGGTCTAGATTGCCTTGGCCTTGGGTTTGATATCCGTAGACTTGAAATTCGAAGGGATCGACATCGGCACAAACTTTTATGGAAAAACCGGCAACAAGAATCCCGCAGACTGAAAGCGGCAGGGCGGCGATAAGTTTATGTACCATGGAACGGCTCCGAATGCATCAATCGAAAAATAAGTGCAAATGATAACCATTCTTATTAATAAATTCAATACATTCCCTGATTAGCAAAATTGTTCAGCTAATCAGAATACATTAATTAGGTTTTAGAGGGCATCGCAACCGTTTTGTGTTAGATATTGAGTTAGCAAGACGTTGTGGTAGGATGTAATAAGGGATCGAGTAGTTTCTGTCTGTCCAGGGCATTCAATTCATCAAACCCGCCAATATGCCTGTCGCCTATGTAAATCTGCGGCACCGTGCGTCGTTTGGTTTTTTCCATCATTTCCTGACGAAGACCCGGTGTAGAGTTGACATTAATTTCTGTGTAAACCACGCCTTTTCGCTCAAAAAGCTTTTTGGCCATCGTACAGTAAGGGCAACGCGCAGCGGTATAAATAAGAATTTCAGGCATACAGGAATTTCATTAAAGTCTAATATAGATTTATATTCTATCCATTGTGACGGAGTTACTCAACAACGAGCCTTTACCAACATGGTAATCAATAAGTTGGCTGCCGTTATCAACGAGGTGCCGAAAGCGACTATTCCATCCTCATGGCCGAGCATACTAAAAATAGGCAAAGCAGCTAGCTGACCGGAATTAAATAACGCGGTTACTGCAAGCGCCATCTCAGGTGTTCCATAAGGGATGTTTGCGGCAATATGCGGCAATTGCAAGCGCTGGGTGTTTTGCCACAATTCCGGGCTATGAACATGAATGACTGCCTGTATGGATGGGTCCAACCGATAAACGCCGGCATGAGTCAATGCCTCCGAAGATGGACGGCAAAGCCCTGAAGATTGAATGCTGTTATGTTGTGGCGATGCGGCATGAATTAGTGCATAGTGTTCCTCTGTGAGATTAGCAAGATGCCCGGTCTGGCTACCGGTAATGATAAATGCTTCACCGCCCGGAACCAAACGCCGGCTAATATTGCCGAAACCGAGCCCGTCGTATTTTTCCGCTACCCGGCCAATCAGTTTTAGCTGATAGAGTATTGACCGCCAGGCATTGAGTTCCTTGAAATCGATGTCAGACGCAAGTTCGCTTTGCCGGTGATCAAGCCGATATTTGATAACACCTTCTTTTCCCCCCATGATAGTTTGCAACCTTTATTTTTTTGATTAAGACATTATTCTTTGTTTGCATGAATTCCAATTTTACCAAATCAATTGTCATGGCAGTACTGCTGCTCTCTTTCAGTTTAAGCCCATGCTTCTGTGCCGATCAAAATCCGTCCTTAAAGCTGGTATCGCAAGCCGATATCCAACAAAAGATACAGATCGTTAAAGACAAACAAGGTTTGCCGGAAGAGCTGAAACAACGGATTATCGACGCCTATACCGAAAGCGCCGATAACCTTAAAGAAGCATTGGCACAAGAAGCTCAAGCCGAATCTTTTAAGCATTCCATGACCAGCCTGCCTCTGGAAGCCAAACAAATGGCGCGGCAGATAGCCGGCGCCGAAAGCGGCCTGAAAAACCGCAAGCCGGAAAAGTTCGCGATTTTTCCTACCGACGAACTGGAACAACAGCTTATCACCGAAAAAACCCAGCTCAGCGACCTTGACGCCGAAATCAACCGTGTGGAAAACCAGATCGGCGACCAGATGAATCGGCCGCAAGCCATTCGTGAAAGGATAGCCGAAATCAAGAATAAGCAGATCATTAGCCAACAGGAGCAACAAAGCCTGGCATTGAGACCCTTAGTAAACAGCCAGGAAAAGGAAGCCATGCAGACCCGGCTGGACACCCGCATCAGACTCTTGAACAATACGCTGAAATCGCTGGAAATGGAAAATATCAGCGATCCTTTGCGCATGCAAGCTCAAAATGACCGCATTCATTTACTAAATTTGCAACGCGAGCAACTCAACCTAATGATTGCCGATTTAGACAATTTCCTGCTCGACAGACGCCAGCAGGAAATCGACAAGCAACAGCTGGAACTACAGCAGGCTGAAAAAGCGGCGGAAGGCAAAGATCCTTCCATACAGGTCGCGACCAAAGAAAACATGCAATACAATCGCAGATTGCAAGACATCACCAAAAACATGGAGCAGTTTCAGAATCAAAAAAATGAATTGGATCAGCGCTACAAACAACTGGAAAAGGACTTTCAAAACGCCGAACAAAAAATCAATCTGGCGGGTTTGAGTCCGGCGCTCGGAAATCTATTGCGCGAACAGCGCCGCAATCTCCCGCAACATAAGCAATATAGCGATCTCAATACTAATATTCAGAACGAAATCGCCCAAACCAGTCTGGAAACATTCAAATTGGAAGAAGCCAAGAAAAATCTCACCGATATCGGCGCTGCGTTGTTAGTACGCATGAATGAAAGCATTTCGGCGGATACCAGCGATAGCGAAAAGCTCAAAATTCGAACCGAATTGCGTATGTTGCTGAACGATCAAAAGGAACTGGTCGCTCGTTTGGCAACAGTTTATGCAGAATACGCTCGCGTTCTCGGCGATGTCGATTTCAGCTTACAGCAAATGCTGACCATAGCCGATAAATACAGTAACTATCTTGATAAACGCTTGCTGTGGGTGCCGAGCGCTCCGGTAATAGACAAGTACTATCTTAAAGAAATTTTAAATTCGCTGTTGTGGTTCACCTCCCCCGCCAGTTGGCTGCAGGTAGCTGTCAATTTCCGGCAAGGCATAGAAGCTTTCCCTTTATTGCTACTGGTCGGTTTGGGATTAATCGCCATGCATTGGCACTTTGCGGCTATTATTAAAAACCGCTTGCAAAATCTGTTGCCCAAGAAAAACATTAGTTTTCAGCATCAGTATAGTTTTGGACAGACTTTACAAGCGTTGGCGTATATCCTGCTCTTGTCTTTATCCTGGCCTCTTCTGATGACCTGGTTTGGCGGGGTTTTGGCATTAAGCGGCAATAACGATTTTTTCAGCCGCGCCTTCGCAACAGGCTTGTTTTCGGGCGCCGTATCTTTATGCGCTGTTCAATTCTTTTTCCGTCTGTTCAAGCCGGAAGGCATAGCGGAAAAACTGTTTCTATGGCAAGACAGCAATACCTACCTGCTTTACAGTCAATTCAAATGGGCGCGTTTCGTATTGGTGCCTTGCATTTTTATGACGTCCATGACCGGAAGCGATGTATTTTCAGAACACAGCATGGCGCTGGGAAGGACAGCTCTCATTGTCATGATGCTGGCAATGACCTATTTGTTTCACCGCCTGGCTCACCCGGTGACCGGACTCGGCAAACACCTCAATAAAGGACCTAATGACCTGATGAAGTGGCTGCCTTACCTGTGGTATGGAATTGCCTTGTCGCTGCCTTTGGTCATTATCGGCTTTGCAGTGGCCGGCTATTATCAAAGCGCGCTGGAATTGGAACAAAAAATGGTCTTCACCTTAAGGTTGATTTTCATTACCGTATTGTTCCACGAATTGACTCAACGTTGGCTAGCCGTTACCCAGCGGCAATTGGCCTTACAGAATGCCAGGCAAAAGCGCAAGCAGGAGGAACAGACTGCCGCCGCCAATTTAGAAACGGGCATCCCTGTCGAGGAGAACTTGCTCGATATTTCGAAAATCGACCGGCAAAGCCATAAACTATTGACTACTATCATCATGGTAGTTGTTTTGCTGGGATTATGGATGATCTGGAGCGAAATATTGGTCGCCTTTTCGGTATTCGACAGCGTAGTATTATGGCAACATGGCGAAATGGTGGAAGGCAAGGAAAGCCTAAAACCGGTAACATTGATCAATCTCTTGTTATCTCTGGCTTATGCCGGTTTAGCCTTCGTGTTTGTCGGTAATTTTCCGGCCTTAGTGGATCTGCTATCGGTAGGCAAATATGAAATGACTCCAGGCAGCCGTTATGCGCTCATTCAACTTATGCGCTATCTATTGACCGCTATCGCATTTCTGTTGATCGCCAACGAACTGGGCGGTAGCTGGTCTCAAGTGCAATGGCTGGTAGCGGCGCTAAGTGTCGGTTTAGGGTTCGGCTTACAGGAAATCTTCGCCAATATGGTGTCGGGTATCATTATTTTATTCGAACGGCCGATACGCGTGGGCGACACCGTAACTGTCGGGGATGTCACCGGACGGGTCAGCCGCATTCAAATGCGGGCTACGCATATTGTCGATTGGGATAGAAAAGAACTGGTGGTGCCGAATAAAATTTTTATTACGGATCGTTTAATCAATTGGACTCTTTCCGATACCGTCACGCGCTTGGTCGTGGAGGTAGGGGTTGCCTACGGATCGGACATTGATTCGGTCGAGCAGGTGCTTAAAGCAGCGATTAAAACCACCTCGGCTGTATTACCGGAGCCCCCGCCCAACGTAGTTTTTCACGGTTTCGGCGATAGTGCGCTACAGTTTAGGGTTCATGTGTTTGTTCACGAGTTAACTGACCGGTCCGGCGTACGGCACGCCCTGCATAAAAATATTTACCAAAGCTTAATGGCAAACAATATCGAAATTCCTTTTCCGCAACACGATGTGCATATTCGTTCCGGCGAGAAACCGCTATTTGAGACGGAAACGGAAGCCGGTTTAATGAGCGTAGAAAAGCAGGCCCCTATTCCAGCGCCAAAATAAATTGCCATTGCTCAGAATTCACCGGCATGATGGATAATCTGTTACCACGGCGCAGCAAAGCCAGATCGCCCAGTTCCGGCTTTAGTTTCAATTCTTTCAGGCTAATCGTGCGCGAAAGTTTTTTGACAAACTGTACGTTGACCATAAACCAGGCCGGTTTGTCCGGGTTGCTTTTTGGATCGAAATGTTTGTCATCGGGATCGAAAGCCGTGAAATCGGGATAGCTTTCCCGTACGACCTGAGCGATGCCGACAATGCCCGGCTCTTCGCAGTTGGAATGATAAAAAAACACCCGATCGCCGATCTTCATCTCATCGCGCATCATGTTGCGGGCCTGATAATTGCGCACGCCATCCCAGTGCTCGCTTTGTTGCGGGCGATTACGCAAATCGTCTATACTGAAAGCATTGGGTTCGGATTTCATTAGCCAGTAACGCATAGGTACTCCATTGTGTTCCTAAGTTGTCTTTAATATATAGTTGAATATGATTTTCAAGGAATGCGCACAAAATACACCATTGGGTGGAATAGATGAAATGAGAAATAGGATTGCTAGAGAGCCATTGTAGACGCAAGATAAACGATTCCAATTTGCCTATCATTCCGGTAAATTTGAAATGCCGTCTGCACTCCGTATTTGTTGATAAACCGCCCGCATCAAGTGGCCGGCCGCTATATTTCGAAATGCTTCGTCGTTCGTCAGCCGTACAAAAATTTCTTCGTTTCCATCCATACGTTCAACAAACAGGTTTTCTAATTGCTTGTTAAAAACCGGTTCGAAATTTTCTAGCGTGTTAGCCAACACCGCTTGGCGTAACTGTTCATTTAAAATGGCTGTTTCACGTATTTGATCAAAAAATAATTGATCGGCAACGGTGAATTCAGTGCCAAATCGCTCATTGAGTTTATCAACCAGTGTCGATAACTGGACTTCTTCGTCTGCTTGCCCAGTGCCAACCGCAGTTGGTCCATATAAGGGATCGGCTTCTCCAACTTTAAGATCAATGGTTCCTTCACTGATTTTCTGTAACCGGTAATATTTCAGCTCAACGTCATCATCTACATCAACATTCCGGGTATGCATCTTCCCTCTACACGCTGTTCTCATCGCCGGACAAAGCTTGTTCTATCGCTGCAATACTCGGCAGGCTGGTTTGCAGTTCGACCGGTAAAGCTTCGATCAATTGGTATTCCGCCACGCCCATCGGTTTATTGGTGTCACGTAGCGCGTATTCCGCGACCACCTTGTTTTTGCTTTTACAAAGCAGTAAACCGATGGTCGGATTATCGTGTTCGGACTTCATTAGCGCATCGACTGCCGACAGATAAAAACTCAGTTGCCCGGTATGTTCCGGTTTGAACGGTCCGGCCTTAAGCTCAATTACCACATAGCAACGCAGTTTCAGGTGATAGAACAGCAAGTCCATGAAAAAATCGTCACCGCCAACTTCAAGATGAACCTGCCGCCCGACATAGGCAAAGCCGGCGCCCAGTTCAAGTAAAAACTGGGTAATATGTTCCACAATCGCGCCTTCAATCGCCCGTTCATCCGCTTCGTTGCCAACGCCGAGAAAGTCGAACAAATAAGGGTCTTTCAGCGACTCGTGCGCCAGATCGGAATTTGGCGTTGGCAACTGTGCCGAAAAATTGCTGACGGCCTGACCTTCACGTTCCAGCAAACGTCTTTCGATATGTATGTTCAGCACATTCCGCGACCAGCCATGCCTAATGGCGCGTTGCGCATAAGCCTAAGCGTAATTCGGGGGTTTTCAGTTTGCTTAGCAACACCAGATTATGTCCCCAAGGCAATTGTCCAACAGCTTGTTGGACAATTGCCGACTCCGGCCAGGCTAGTGCAAAACTGCGCATATACATTAAGTTGGCGCGGGAAAACCCCTGCATATCCGGAAAGGCGTTGCGCAGATCCTGCGCCAAGCGCTCGATGACTTTGCTGCCCCAGCCTTCGCGGTTTTGCCGGGCCAGTATATCTTGGCCGATTTGCCAATACAGCAGCACCAGTTCCCGGTTTACCGCCAGGCTGGCGCGTTGCTGGGCGTTGTGGATGCGGGCTTTGAGTTCCGCCAGCCATGCGGCGTAATCGGCGGGCAGGGGATGATGTCAGGCATGGCCGACCTCCGGCGCTGTTTCTGGGATTTTAAAATCGCGGACGTCGATTTTGCCGGTGACGGCGTTGGTGATTAGGGCGGTACGGTATTCTTTAAGATGATCTATAACTGAAGTTACCATTTGGCTCTGACTATCAATTGCTTCAGTTTTGTTTTTTAGAAATGTAATGATTTCTAATTGCTCCGACAAAGGTGGAAATACAAATAATAACCCCCCAACTTGCTGAAAATTTAACCCTTCTCTTGAAGTACCATTTTCTAGGGCTGAAATCTGATCTTTAGCTTGACGTGAACACAGCAAGAGATGTAAATATCGAAATTGAACCAATTTTCTAATCGGTCTCAAAATACAAACATGTTGATTTACATTGGCTGGCGGAAACTGTTCAGGAACAATGCTTGTTCGACCAATTGATGCACCTGTGATATTTAGCAACACATCCCCTTCAAGCACGCGGATTGAAGGCTGAGCCGCATCGGCTTCTTCAGTAATAAATGCAACATCATTTAGTGACAACCCTTTGTCGTGAATATTCTGGCTACGTAGGATCATTTGCATTTAAATCATCAATAAATTCTGATGGCAAATTGCCACTACTGACTAACAAATAATCTCGTGCGCGAGTGCACGCAACATACAACAAATGGCGTTCAGTTTCGTAAACTTCCTCTAAGTCCGCCTCATCGGCTACGGTCTCAATTCTTTGTTGAGAAGGAATAACTTCATCATCACAAGCCATGACTACTACCACCCTAAATTCAAGGCCTTTCGCTAAGTGCATGCTACAAATCGAGGCATAGCCATTTAGGGTATCCACATGGTCATCCAGCACCTTATAGTGCAGTTTCGCGGCTGATACCGCAGAAATTGCTCTATCCAATTCGGTTGGTGAGCGGACAAACACACCGATTTCATGCGGTTTTACGCCGCGATTAATGAGCTCCAGTAACCAATTACCGACGGCCTTGATTTCTGCATCAGGACTTTCTAACTTTAAAACTACCGGTTGAGGCCCATTAAAAATCGAAATCGTACCGCGTCTGTCCTCAATATTTCCATCCACATCGATTATTTCAGGCCCTAATAGCCGGTCTGCTTGTCTGCGTATCTGATGTGATGTCCGGTAATTAATTTGCAGGGTTCTGGAACGGCCACGAATATCAACACCTAATGATTTCCAAGAAAATGCCTGCTGGAAAATTCGTTGACCCAGATCACCGGCGAAAAATAGAGCGTTGGCTTGACCAGTCCCCAAAGCAGCCAAAAATCGTAATTGAGCGGCATTAATATCCTGGGCTTCGTCAACTACCGCATAATCAAATGCCGGGTGGCCGGTATTAACTAAATGATTAGCTAAGCGAGTAAATATTTCGGCTGTTGTCAATAATTGCCGAGCAACAAGAGCGGATTTAACTTGTGCAAAAATACCCCACAACAGTTGGCGTTGTGCTTCTGGTAAACGGGTTTTTCTACCTAACCGTTTAACATCGCGGTAAGACTCCCAGCTATCCAATTGCCAGACATCAACCACTTGATCCCATTCGGTGAATAAAAATCGTTCACTAAATTTATGCTCGGGCACCTGTTCCGCATGGTGCTTAATGAGTTGCCTGATGAGTGTCTGGTCAGCAATCTTAAGTTTACCGAAGTTCAATTCAAACAGCCGTTGACCAATAGCATCCATGTCATGCACTTCCAGTCGTTCGGCTAAACGAGGCTCATTACTAATTAAGCGTTTTAATTTGGTTCGTAATGCATTCGCTAAAGTTTCCGAAAACGTGGTCAGCAACACCCTGGCATCAGGATAACGACGTGCCAAATACACAGCACGATGCAACGCAACGATGGTCTTACCTGTGCCTGCTGATCCTGAAACTCGAGCCGGGCCGCTATAGTCACGTTCGACCAATTGTCGTTGCGCCGGATGCAGAAAAACCGTCCATTTTTCCCAAGGATAGTCCAGAGCCTGTGCCAATTCCTCAATATTATTCATGATCCGGAAACGGCGTTGCGCATCGGGATGCTGGAAGGGATCAGTCGATTTAATCACCGGCTCCGATTTTTTGGGCGTAACCCCTACTGCCAGTTCTAATAAGGCTTCGGCTGCCTCAGCAGGTAAATGCGTTGCCAATTCCAGAATACTATCTTCATCGGCCAGTTTGACATCAGCCAACCACTCGGGCGGTACTCCAAAACCCAACAAGTCAGTATCTGACTGGTTGCAAAACAACAAAGTTTTTCTGGCAAGTGTTTGTGGGATTTCGATGTATTTCGGTACGGAAATTTCTTCGATCCGTTCGCGAATTTCGACTAATTGAGCAGCACCGGTGTGGGGATGGGTTTCCAGCTTGCGCCTTTCGGCCCAATGATAAGCATTATTATGATGATCCACATAACACAACAACAGGCTATCGCTGGTTTTGTGGACAATAATCCGAATATCGGTACTAGCACGCACAGACCAGAAGTTCTTATCCTTGGCTCGGTCAAGTTTATGAAAACTTAAACCCGGATTAGCTGGATTGATTTGTAAATCAAAGGCTGTAGTTTTCACCGCTTTTTGCTCTTCGCCGGTAAGTTTGGCGAGGCTATCGGTGAAAGTGTCGGCGATGCGGAAGTTCATTTCCTAAAATCCTTAACAATTTATTGCTTTGACATCTGACGGCTTACAAAAATACAGGACTGAACTAGTCATCAGTTGACCCTAAACACCTTCATCACCTCATCCCCCAGATGATTGATCACTTTCACCGCAATCCTCCCCGATTTAGGCTTGTCGAAGAGTCGGGAGGTATCGCTGTTTAAACTTGCCCAGGCCTCTTCGTTGATTTCTGCTTTCAGCGTGGTTCTTAGAGCTTTGTAAGGATCGTTTGCGCCTAAGAAATAGGCGTGGCGAACAAAGAAACTTTCTTCGTTATAGTCGGTATCAATGAACCAGCAGGCGATGCCTTCGGCGCCATCGCTGCGAACTTCACCAGTGTTGGGGTGAAAGACATCTACGCCGTTAACTTTGACTTGGATTTTATCGCCATCGGCAGGCAGAATGTCGATATCCGGTTCGCCGAAGATCACAAACAGATTGCCCTTGCCGGTATTTTTAAGATCGGCGGCCATGTGCAGATCGGCATTCATGCGGGCCTTGAGAACAGGGATGCGGCCCAATTTTTCGAACTCGGCGGAATGGGCATCGTAATTGAAGGCACAGGCGATAAGCACCTCGAAACCGGCATCGCCGGCTTCACGGGCGGCGGAGACCAGATCGGGGCGGGAGACTGTGCCGAATTCCGGGCCGATGAAAATGGCTGCGCGTTTTTCCTTACCGGTTTCTTCATCACCTTCCAGATAACGGCCTTCGGCGCAAATCAGTTCGCCGGGCCAGGGAACCAGCGATGTGAACACAATCTTGTCTTCCTTATGCGCCTGTTGCACCCCGGCGGTTCTCAGGTTTTCCAGGATCATTTGCACAAAATCCCGTTCCTCACTATAACCGCCGTCAGCTTCGGCAATGCCGTCTATCAGTTCGTCGTTTTCATCGACCGCCAGCACCCGATGCGGCGACAAGCTTTCCACGGTAAAAGGCCCGGCTACCCGGACTTTTTTCTTGTCTTCATAGGGTTTGTCATACAGGAACTCATGCTCGGCTTTGGCGGCGATGGATGCGTCGATTTCCTGTTGCCGGGCGATACGCTGTTTCCACCAGTCAGCATGGAGTTTCTTGGCAGCTTCAGGCCATTTGTTATCAACTTCACGAGGAATTTCCCATTCCTGCCATTGCTGATCTGTTGCCTTATTTAACCGCTCGCGTAAAGGTTCCAATTTTTCCTGAAACTTATCCCAAATTACGTCGATTTCGGCGTTGTTGGCGATGGATTTCAGTGTGATATGCGGAACACGTTCATAGACGAAACCGTGGCGAATGTCGCCACGGGTCGGCAGACTGGACGGTACGCTACGGGTGACTTCGGCCTCTTTGTGCTGGCCGTCGCGGCTGTCGGCCAATAGGTAATATGAATAACGTGCGCCCATGATGCGAGAACGAGCCAGAGCCAAAGAAACGCGTGAGGTGTCTATTGTGATCCAACGGCGTCCCCATTGTTCCGCTACATATGCAGTAGTGCCCGAACCACAGGTGGGATCAAGGACGAGATCACTAGTGTCGGTTGTCATTAGCATGCAACGTTGAACAACCCGTGGAGTAGTCTGAACTACGTAGATTTTCTGATCACCGAAACCGCCAGATTGTGTATCTAACCATATGTTATCAATGCGTTTTGCAGCAAAGTTTCCCCAATATAACTTGTGATGTACACCTGTTTTTGTCTGAAGAATTCGATCTGCTTTTGCGAGTCGTTCCATGCCATCTAAATTCGTTTTCCAATGGCTATTATTTCCTGGCGCGTATTTATGGCCGCGAAACTCGAATAATTGTGATTTTGATGAGGCACCATCAGATTTCAATGGGCCATATCTGAAAGTTTTTAACTGGTCTTCATCGTTAAGTCTGGAACGTCTGTCTGGCGTAAGTCTCCCTTGACTACCATCTGGATTATCAAACAGAAGGTAATATGGATCATCTCCATCTGGTCGCGGCATATACATGTAAGAAGAACGTATCTTCGCCAAAGATTTTTTCTTCGCAAACCAGATTACAAAATCAATCACATTTGAAACGCCAGAAGGTGCAAATCCTCCAGTCTTCTGAAACGCGATTTCACTAAGGAAATTCTCATCTCCAAATACCTCATCCATGACTGCTCTTACGCGATGCACATTCTCATCCCCAATCTGTACAAAAATCGACCCGGAATCCGTCAATAAATCCCTCGCCACGGTCAATCGGTCACGCAAATAAGTCAGATAGGAATGGATGCCGTCCCTCCAGGTATCCCGAAACGCCTTAACCTGTTCCGGTTCGCGGGTAATGTGATTGGTATTGCCATCCTTGACATCGCGGCTAGTGGTAGACCATTGGAAATTAGAGTTAAATTTAATACCGTAAGGCGGATCGAAATAAATGCATTGCACCTTGCCGCGCAGCCCTTCGCGCTCAGCCAAACTCGCCATCACTTGCAGGCTGTCACCTAGAATCATGCGATTAGTCCAATGAGCGTCATGCTGGTAGAACTCTGTTTTGGCGTTTTCGTCCGGTACGCCGTTAAAATCGCCGAATAAATCGATTTGATCAGGTTCTGGTGCTTTGTCCGCTTCCGTGCGGCGCAGCAAATCGTCAATCAACACCTTGGGGTGAATCTTTTCTTGAATATACAAAGGCGGTGCATGCACCACCAAGTCCGACCAGTCCTGAACATCCTTGCCACGCCACACCAGTTGCGGGTCAAGATCACGATTACGGCGCTCATAGGCAAGGCGGATGGGGTTCTGCTCATCTTTAGCCATTACCGACTGGTATTCCGCAGTGGGAATATTTTTGCGGGTGGCTTCGTCGTGTTTTAGGGTTTCGACGCTGAGTTTATCGGGTGCTTTTGCCATAAGGGTGAAGTGTTAAATTAGGAATCCAGAGCGTCAGGGTTTTTTAAAGATTTCTTTTCTTCAGAGGCCAGTCGCCGTTCGACCTTTTTCACATCCTCTGCCGCAGGTAGGTTTTCAGGACGTATACCGCGTTCCAGCAGCGTGTTTCGGACTGCCTGGTTATTGGTAATATGTTCTTTGGAAATAGCTCGCTCTGATGCCATCTGGTGCTGTTTGGCATTAAAAATGGTAATCTCGGCAGCAAAATCCTTGGCCTTTAGGATAATAGTGGGTGCAAAATCGGCCAACGGACGGTTATCCGGTACTTTCCATTGCGATTTCATGGCTTGCGTGGACTTGCCAAACAAGGCATGATCGCCTTTGCTGCGGATAGTAGCAAAGTCTTGATTGCCGCCGGTTTGCTCGTAAATGACTTGCGAAAGCTCTTTTTCTGTTTCAGTGAGTTTCTTTCTGGCAGAAATGCGTTCGGCTTCCAGTAAACGTTGCTCGATTAGTTCTGCTCGCCGAGTCTGAATTGCAAAATAGGTTTGGGCAAATGCGATTTCCTGTTTTTTGGGGTCGCCATTTTGGGCGATCAGATAACAGGCGTAGCGGGTCAGCATGATGTCGTCTACTTCACGTTGACTACCGGAACCAATCTCGACCATTTTGCTGACGTCGGCAAAATGGTCAGCAACCATATGACCTGAAAGTTCGCAGGCTATTTTGGCCTTAGTGATAACATTCAAGAAGTTATCCCATTTAGAATAACCCAGTAAATGTTGTAAATCACGAGCAAGCCAAAACTCAATACCATTCTCAGTTTGCTGGGCATGTGCCTGAAAATTTTCGGTAAGACTATGAATCAGCTCTAATTTCATTTTGATTTATTAAATTAACTGTTTTTTAACATCATTGCGCGTTTAGTCGAATAGAGGACTTACAATATCGCCCAAGGTTTTACCTTTGCCGGCAATAGACGGCGGCGGTTGACGTTTGATTTTCGGCCCGGTTTCTTCCAGGATGGTGACGATAATCCGAGCATTGTCGATATTGGGCTGATCGGCCAGCCACTTTAGTTGACCATGATCCAAAGTCGCTTCGTAGCTTTTTAACATAGTGTCCTCATTTGGTTTCAGCTGTTAGATAGCAATTCGTCTAGCATAGTATCGAATTGAGCTTCAACCTTGGCTGCAAAATCCATTTCGATTTGATAAACCTCGGTAAATTCCGTAAACGCCCAGCGGCCATAGCTTTTTAGATTATTGACACCGGGCACCCAGTAGGTTTCCATGGTATTTTTCTTGTCTTTGGCGTCTTCACGGCGGTAGCCTTTTATTTCCACAATCAGGTTTAACAAATCTTTTTCGCCATGACCATCGTCTATGCGGACAATAAAATCCGGCAAGTATTTACGGGTTTCCGAGGCATAGCGGTAAGGAACTTCCAGACCCAGACTATGATTTTTAACGTATGACTTTACCAATGGATGATTTTCCGCCACTCGGCAGAATTCGGCTTCCCAGTCGCTATCCAGTATCACCCAGTTGATATGGCTACGATGGGCGGCGGTTTCCCAGCGCTCGGTCTTGGATGTGTTAAAGCTGACGTGAGCGGTGCTGCCGCTGGGATTGTAGGGATCGAGTACGGCTTTGATGGGTCAACTGCCTACCCAGGACTGAGTGATGGCGGCGGTAATACGTTCGCAGGCCATGTCCGCCAGTTCCTGATACATCAATTGCGCGGGATAGGTGCCGCCTTTGCACACCAGACAGCTATCCAGCCATTGTTTGGTGATGCGTTTGAGTTGCCCAAACAAATGCATTTTGGCTTCATCGCCCGGATCGCGCCATTTGCTGTATAGCAAGCGCTGAGCCAAATGAAACAACAGGCTGGATTGCCGCATATCGCCGGTATGCACCAGATTCAAATCGACCGATTCGCCGATGATGCCGGCGTTTTGGGTGACAGAGGGGCCGACCAGATCGGGGGTAAGCTCCAGAATGGAATCGGCATTGAATTCGGCAGTCAAACGTTCTTCCGGTAGCTCTACCCGATAGCCTTGCACTCGGGGAAAACGAATTTCCAGGGCATCGCGTTCCGGTCTCACGGCTTTGACATGGACAGTTTGCCGGGGCGGTTGCGGCGGCGCTACGACCGGTTTGGCGGTGAAGTCGAACGGTATGCCCAGCACATCGGCATATTCGACATTGAATAAGCCATCTTCATTTAATTCATAAGACTGGCGGCGCAAAGCGCGACCTATGACTTGCTCGCAAAGCAGTTGCGTGCCGAAGGCGCGGACACCTAGCACATGCGTGACGGTATTGGCGTCCCAGCCTTCTGTGAGCATGGATACCGAGACTACGCAGCGTATAGATTCGCCCAGCCGATCTTGCTTGCCGACGGTATTCATCACTTCGCGCAGCAGTTCCTGATCGGTCAGGTTCTCGGCTTGCCGCCTGTCGCCGGTGCGTTCCACAATTTCGCGCCGGAAGCGGTCGATCTCATCGCCCGCCATTTTTCGGAAATTATCGTCCAGGGCATCGCCGGATTCGAGCTGTTCGCTATCTATTAATAAGGTGCGTGGCCTGGCAAGCTGATTTCCGTAATCGTCATAATTCCTGAATAAAGGCAGTCGGCCGTTTTCTAGCGAGCTGGAGCCATCTTCGTTTTGGCGTTGAAACCCAGAGATGTAGTCGTAAACCAATTTTGATGTGCTGGTGTTATTACAGACGACGATAAAACACGGGGGGACTTTTATGCCGCTTTGTTGCCAAAGATGGTAAGTTTTTTCGTAGTGTCCGTATAAGGCTTCCAGAGCAGTTTGCAGTTCTACCGGTATACTTAAGGGATCAAGCGCCGTGGACTGGCCCCGGCCTTTTTTGGGCATTTTTTTGCCGATGTGCTCCCAAAGATTGCGGAACATCGGCATTTCGTTACCCGGTATATTCTCAGCGACCGGTACTCGCGGTAATTTAACAATGCCGCACTCTATGGCGTCCATTAGCGAAAAGTCGCTCATGGCCCAGGGAAATAAGGTGCCTTCGACGTAGCCTGAACCTCTGAGGAAAAACGGCGTAGCCGATAAATCGATGACGCGCTGCACGCCAATTTGGCGGTTAATCGTCTCTAAACCGCTAATCCATAATCGGGCTGCTTCATTGTTTTTTTCAGCTTCCTTTTTTTCATCGCCTTTCAGATCGTCATCATCGTGGTTGGGCTTTTCCCGGTAGCAATGATGGGCTTCGTCATTGAGCACCATGATGCTCTTCATACCCATCAATTCGGGCATTACCCGTTGCAGCATCTGGCCTTCGGTTTCCAAGGTGTTTAGCGGATCGCCGCCACGACCTTGCAGCAACAGTCGTCCGCCTTTGGATAATTCCAGGCGTTCGCGCAACTTGAAGGCGTGATAGTTGGTAATGACGATTTTGACCCGTTCTATGTCCGCCAGCATATCGTTGGGTACGATTTCGCGGCTTTGGTAATAGCTGTCGGGATCGTTGGGTTGTAGAACCCGCAGACGATCCCGAATAGTTAGTCCAGGGGTGACGATCAAAAAGCCGCGGCTAAACGTTTTGCTGTTCGGTTTATGTACCGCGTTGATGGTTTGCCAGGCGATGATCATCGCCATCACAGTGGTTTTACCGGCGCCGGTAGCCAGTTTTAGCGCCAAACGCATTAGCTCCGGGTTGGCGTTCTGATTGGCGGTTTCCAGGTGGGTTAAAAATTTTTTGCCGATTTTACCCATTTTGGGGGCAACTTCGGTCAGCCAGATAGCGGTTTCCACTGCTTCGACCTGACAGAAAAACGGGCGGACGCCATTAAATTGATAAGAACGCCAGTGTTGCAGCAAACGGGCGGTTTCCGGCGTAACCCGCCATTCGTTGGGATTGCCTAGCTTCCGCCAAGCATCCACATGGTGGCGCAATTCGTTGATTATCGGGGTGGGATCGTAACGCTGATCGGATGAAGAGATTGAATCGTTTTCCTCAAACTCAAACAGTTGCCGCTGTTCGGCAGCACCCTTGCGTTTTTTGGGCTTGGGTATCGGGGTTATGAACTCTGCCCAGCGGCGGGATTCGATAATTTGTTGGGTAGGCTGACCTTTATCATCCAGCTCCCAATGCCTGGCGGGGTAGGCATAAGGCGAGTTGAGAATGGGTTTGCTAAAAAATTCGTTTTCCATTTTTATTGTTTTTTCCTGACATCCGGTTCTTAGCGTTCTGGAGCGACCAATAAGGCGATTATGTGGAAGCTATCTATGAACAACCTTGAATACGCACTTAAAGTAAATTCGCCACTGGATTTGAAAACTATAAACCTAGATCTTTGGTGTGTCAAAAAATGACATATAATTTTCAACCTGTTCTTGATAACATGCCATGACTTCGGTTGGTGATGTTTTGGATTGATTTTAGCAAAGTAATATAGATCAATTTTCAGGTTTCACCCGCTACCGTCAGCCAACTCACAGGAGAGCGGCCTAAAGCTTTGGATAGGCGCAGCGCCATTTCCGAACTGATGCAACTTTTACTACAGAATGCGATTCAATGTAGATGGTGATACGGCCAATTTGTCGGCAAGCTGCCTGCCGCTGGTTTCGAATGGCTCCAGATATACTTCCCGTATGAACTCACCCGGATGTAGTGGGTTATGCATAGTCATTAAAAGCAATCCTAACGAATTACGCTGCCCAGCGTAAAACCTCAATTTCGGCGCCCTTGCGCAAGGCATCCTCGGCCAGCGCCAAAACCGATTCCGTGGCGGATTCGGAAAGATAATACTCCCCGCAGTTGTCGCAGACCTCCGCCGGAGTCTGCTTGATAATCACTACCGCGCCATCCCTGTTAAGCGTCACTGTTGCGTGTCCAGGGTGAATTTCCCCGGTTTTGCAAATTACACAATTCATTTAACCCTCCTGAGTTTAAAATTTGCCGACCATAATTGTGGATTAGGCTGATAAGCAGTCACCACAAAACAAATTCCGGTAACGGCATCGCGGGCGATAACGACATGCACCGGTTTATTATCGATATATCCTAGTAATAAACAGCTTGGATAAGGGCTGTCATCCGGATAATCGGCAATCAGCTCCCCGGTTTTGACAATAGCCAATACCTGATCTTTAGATAGGCCGCGCTCGAACATACGCATCACGGCATGGCCGCTAAAACGGACTTCCAGGCAATCCATCACGACAAATTCTGAACGATCATCAGTTCATGCCCACTTTCGTTAATCATCAAATGGTATATGCATCATGATGATGCCAGTAATAAATTAGTTTGTATCTACTCAGCGTAAAATCACCAGCAATGCCGGATCGCGTATCTCCTGCCCATTAAACAAGAAGACGCAGAGCGTCTAGGGGATGCATTCCCACGCCGGAGCGTGGGAACGATAGCGTCCATCCCTGTCGCCGTGAATACGATGAATGGTTACAAAAACTTCTTGAGAATTTTGTGGCGAAACGATTTAATCATGGTTAAACTCTAGCATGTTGCGCATAACGCAACAACAGTAGAGTTGCACTGTTTAATAACATCAAAGTTCAAGCCTTAAAGAACGGTGGCTGGGGGTTAGTCCATCCTATTTTTATCTCCCGATTCCGCAATCAATTGCCGTTTTTCTTCGGGCTTCATCTTTTTGATGGCCGCTTCCCGCTGCGTTGCGGAACCGCGATTATGGCCTTCCTCGACAAAAACAAGCTGCAAAGGCCGGCAACGCCGAAAGTATTTGGCGCCTTTTTTGTCGGCGTGCTGCCGGAAACGTCTGCTGACATCGGTGGTGATACCCGTATACAAACTGCTATCGCTGCAAAGAATCATGTAAACCGACCAGCGCATCCGTACATGCCTATGGTCTGTTTATTCGCGCTATGCCCTGATTGGCAAGGGTATCGGCGCGTTCGTTGCCAGGTTCCCCGGCATGGCCTTTTACCCATACCCATTCTATAGAGTGGCGTTGAATGGCATCATCCAGCCGCCGCCAAAGCGCGTCATTTTTCACCGGCTGGTTGGCGGCCGTTTTCCAACCGCGTTTTTTCCAATTGCTCAGCCATTCGGTAATGCCCTGCAACACATATTTGGAGTCGGTATGTAGTTTCACCTTGCAGGGCCTGTTTAAGGTTTCCAGGGCTTGTATCGCCGCCATAAGCTCCATGCGATTATTGGTAGTTTCCGCTTCTCCGCCGCAAAGCTCTTTTTGCCGGCCTTTATATTCAAAAAACACCCCCCAACCTCCCGGCCCGGGATTACCTTTGCAAGCACCATCGGTATAAATGCTTACCGTCTCAGTCATATTTCTCTTCCTCATAAGACAGGCTTTCTAAAACAATACCGGCAGTGACCATGCTGTTCTGTTCTTGGCGAACAGGTGTCAACGGAATCAGCGAATATTGTCTTTTCACGGCCTTTATTGCATAGGCAATCGAAAATAAGGAGGACGTACAAAATTTAGGTACCCCATAGGTGATCTTGAAAGTATCAAGTCCGAATTCGACAGTTGCCAGCACTTCAAAATTCATCAATTTTAACCAATCCAATATTCTTGTTCTACTAATGAAATGCGCGCGCCAAGAATCGGCGAATTTTCTATCCCATGAGAATTGACTCCGAACCGTTAAACTGAACGGATTAAAGTTTAAAATAATCAATTCCCCACCCGGCTTTAAAACGCGATTGATTTCGCGCATGGTCTGGAAACGTTGAGCATCGAATTCCAGCAAATGTGGAAGAATGATCATATCGATCGATTCGGTCTGAATCGGCAAATTAAAGGCTTTAGCATTAATTTTCAAGGCGCAATCACAACCCAACCCTTTACCGTCGAGTATTATATAATTCTGATACAGAGAACAATCGATAAAATCGGTTTCCCAACCTAAACCGCCTATTTGCAATTGTTTTTGTTTGCAACTGCTGGTAATCGAACGTTTTAAATATTGAGCCTCCATCGCCTGCAACAGCTTACCGCGCGGAGTTTGGTATAAAGCAAATAGAAATTCTCTTTTCATCAGTCATTGTCCAAAAGGGTATGTTTTTTGGCTTTTTGTTTTAGGCCATGTTACCATCCAATTTTTTTATTTTAGCGAGTACAGACAATGCCCCGCTCAATTTCTAAAAAATCGGCCCGACATCTGTCCTATCTACTGCCTGTTTTGCTGGCGACAGGCTGTAGTCAAACCGCACACAAGGATCAAATTACCGACACTTCCAGCAGCAAATTTTCGGTTTTTACACGGGGCGGCAGCGGAAAACTCCGCGCCTCCAAACAAAATGACAAGGAACAGCATTCAACCATTTGGGATAGAATGCTATCACTTTACGCATTACCGGAAATCGATAATGCCAGAATTGACCGGGAAGTAAACTTCTACTTGAAAAATCCGGAATACCTGTCCCGCATTCAACAACGCGCTGAACCTTATCTGTATTTTATCCTGGAAGAGATCGAAGCAAAAAATATTCCCGGAGAACTGGCTTTGCTGCCGGTGATTGAAAGCGCTTTCAGGGCAGATGCCAAATCCCCGGCTCAAGCGTCCGGGCTATGGCAGTTTATACCGCCTACAGGCCGCCTGTACGGCTTAAAACAAAACAGTTGGTACGATGGACGCCGCGATGTCGTTGAATCCACTCAGGCAGCCACCACGTTCCTGAAGGAACTCAGCGAGGGATTTAATAACGACTGGTTTTTAGCGCTCGCATCTTACAATGCCGGCAAGGGCAATATTAAGAACGCCATCGATAGAAATATTGACCGCGGCCTGCCGACCGATTATTGGTCTCTGGACCTGAATAACGAAACATCTGCTTATGTTCCGCGCTTGATGGCAATTGCCAAAATTTTTGCCAACCCGGAAAAGTACAACCTCAATCTGCACCAGTTTCCTAACGAACCCTATTTCGAACTGGTTGATGTCCAGTCGCAGATAGATCTGGGAAAAGCGGCAGAAATGGCGCAAACGCCGATTGAAGACTTTTTCATACTGAATCCGGGCTTTAACCGCTGGAGCACCGATCCTGAAGGCCCGCATCGCTTGCTGATTCCGGTTGACAAGGCCCATTCCTTTAAAGAAAAACTGGCTGAATTACCACACCACGAGAGAATCAAATGGGTTCATCACACGGTAGCCAGACATGAAAATCTAAAAGCCATCGCTAAAAGAAACAATACCTCGGTTGAAGAAATCCTGAATATTAACCATAGGGATGACGAAGAGGTTGCACAAGGCGACGTGCTGCTAATCCCCATTTCCTATCAGTCGTTAAAAGGTGAATACATTCCGACTGTCGCAAGCAATAGTAGTAGTAACAACAGTAGTATTAACAGTAACAGCAGCAGTAGTATTAACAGCAACCATTCCCAAGCACAACAACCGTCATTGCCTTCAAAGCAGATTTATACTGCTAAAAAAGGCGACACGATCTGGAATGTGGCTCAGCGTTTTTCGGTGGATACCGATGATTTGGTAGAGTGGAATAAACTGTCCAATAAAAAATCGCTGAAAGTCGGACAAAAAATCCTGATCAAAAAGAGCGGCGACATAACGGTTGCATTGACCGCACCTACTTTCAAACAGATCAGTTACACCGTCAAAGCCGGCGAAACGCTGGGACAAATATCGAAAAAATTTAACGTGAATGTCACCGACTTGCGGAAATGGAACAATGTCCCTAAAAACCGCGCCGACATTAAACCCGGTTCGAAACTGAAGCTGATGATAGAAACCGGACAGCCCTCTACCTAAAAAAGCGGCATAACCGTTCTGCCTGGTTGTGGCTGCATTTATCCTCTAAAAGTCGTGAGGGGCAGTTTTTGCCCCTATCGGCAAGTATCTTGTTAATCAGGAAAATTAATTGTAAACACAGTCATAACTGGATATGAACTTGACCAGATCGGTATTTGCAAATATCTATCCATTGACAGGAAAAAGATTCAATTGTAATGTGGCTACGTTGTACATTTGGTTATAGATGGGTTTGATAAACAAAAATCGATAAAATTTTGCACTGCGGTACTCGTTTAAACTAATAATAGAGGATAGGAACGCTATGAATAAAACACCATTAAGTCGTTTTGCAGTTATGTTGCCTTTGATCTTTACCTTAGGTTTAGGTGCTCAAGTAGCTTTTGCAGACGTAACACCTGCGCCAGAGCATCCAGGAAACTTAAATACCGTTGCAAAAACACCTGAAGAACATGCGGCGGCGGCGGAACATCACAAAAAATCTGCCGAATACCATAAAAAAATGTCTGAACATCATCATTCAATGGCAGCCGAACATAAAAAACTTAAGCACCATAAGTTAAGCAAGCATCATGCAGCATTAGCCAAACATCACGCAGCCATTGCAAAAGAGCATGAGGCCGCAGCCAAAACCCACGAAGAGCATGCTGCCGGCAAATAATTTTTAATGTGAAAAGTCGGCTCCTTTATTGGGGGCCGGCTTTTTTATTCCCTTCATACCTTGCAAAGCAGCGACAATTCCAACCGCCGTCTTTAAGTTACTCAGTAACGTAGTTTTTGTTCTCACATCAGGAAAGCAAGGTAAACACCCGTTTTTTTTCAGCCACTCATGGGAAGTCGGGCGTCAAAATCCACCGCATCCAAAAACCTCCAGTGCAAGAACTTATGAAACGATTAATACAAGTTCACGGGAAAGTTAGCGAATTTACATCTGTTCGACATTCAAACAAGATTCGCTACTATATCTTCTTACCCAACATCCTCGGCACCGCCTCCAGCAATTTTTGCGTATAGGCATGTTGCGGGTAACTGCAAACCTGTGTAGTCTCACCCTGCTCGACAATCTCGCCTTTATACATGACCACAGTGTGATCGCTGAGATATTCCACCACGCCGATATTATGGGTAATAAACAACAGTGTCAAGTTACGTTGCTCACGGATACTCAATAGCAATTGCAGAATTTCCGCCTGCACGGACACATCCAGCGCACTGGTTATTTCGTCGCAGACGATGAATTCCGGATCAAGCGTCAGCGCTCTGGCCAAACCGATGCGCTGCCGCTGGCCGCCGGAAAATTCGTGCGGGTACCGCCAAAGATATTCGCGCTTGAGTTGCACGGTTTCCAGAATCCGTCCCGCCAGTTCGATACGTTCTTCAAAATTTGCACCGATGCCGTGAACCTGCATCGGTTCGGTTAAGGTGGTTTTGACCAGCAACCTCGGATTAAGCGACGATTGCGGATCCTGAAAGACGATTTGCATTTTTCGCCTTAAGGGCCGCAATTCACGGGGGGAAAGCCCGGTCAGTTCCTGGCCTTCCAGTTGAATACTGCCGGCGGTCGGCTTCTCCAGTTGCAGCACTGCCCGCCCCAACGTGGTTTTACCGCAACCGGACTCGCCAACCAGCGCAACAATGCGGCCTTGCGGTATTTGCAGCGACACACCGTCAACGGCCCGCACATAGTCTACGGTGCGGCGTAACAAGCCTTTTTTGATCGGAAACCAGACTTTCAAGTTGCTTATCTTCAATAGCGGCGTTTGCCGATTCGTCAGATCGGTGCCGTTATGCTGGTTTGCTGTTTGCACTTCGACCGGCTTGCTTAAATTTTCCGGCAATGCCGCCAGTAACTGCCGGGTATAGCTATGCCGGGCATGATGCAATACGTCGGCACATGAACCGATTTCCACCAGCTTGCCATGCTGCATTACCCCTACCCATTGCGCCATCTGCGCCACCACTCCGAAATCGTGGGTGATAAACAGCATGCTCATGCCGGTATCGTCCTGCAATTTGCGCATTAGGCGTAGAATTTCGGCCTGTACAGTGACATCCAGAGCGGTAGTGGGCTCATCGGCAATCAAGAGTCGCGGTTCGCAAGCCAAAGCCATGGCTATCATCACCCGTTGCCGCTGCCCGCCGGACAATTGGTGCGGATAATCTCGAAACCGGCGGCCGGCATGGGCTATCTGCACCTGTTCCAAGGCTTTGACGGTACGCTGTTCGGCCTCAAGCATATCCATTTCCGGATGGTGTAGTTGCAGGGCTTCGGTAATTTGTTCGCCTATGCTCAAAACCGGATTCAACGAGGTCATAGGTTCTTGAAAGATCATGGCAATTTTAGCGCCGCGAATTGCGCGTATGCCCGGATCGTCCAGTTTCAGCAAGTCCTCGCCGTTAAACAGTATTTCCCCCTGCGGATGCGTCGCTATGCCATCGGGCAGTAGACGAATCACCGACAAAGCGCTAACCGACTTACCGCTTCCCGACTCCCCTACCAAGCAAAAGGTTTCGCCTTTGGGAATGCTAAAACTGATATCTTCGACTGCTCTAACCTGCTGACTGCCGGCTTGCAGATAGGTAAACAGATTGCGGACTTCCAGCAGCGGCCGGCTCATGTATTCACCCCGGCCTGACGTGATAGTTTTGGATCGATGGCATCGCGGAAGGCTTCGCCAATCAGATTATAGGCAAACACGGTCATGAAAATCGCTCCGCCGGGAAAGACCGCCATCCACCAGTTAAACGTCGAGGACTTGACGGCTTGATCGAGCATTTGCCCCCAGGAGGGTGCATCCACTACCCCAAGTCCCAGGAAGCTCAACGTGGCTTCCGAGAGGATCGCCCCTGCCACGCCAAAACTCACCGCCACCAGCAGGGGGGCTACGCCATTCGGCAGCATATGCCTGAATAATATGGAACTGAGCGGTAAGCCGCTGGCGACGGCGGCCTGCACATAATCCTGTTTGCGCAGTTTAAGGAATTCGGTACGCACATAGCGCGCATATCCCGACCAGCCGGTTACGCCGATTATAACCATCATCATGTACAGACTGCGGCCGAAAAACGCCACGAAGGTCAACAGCAAAAACAGGGTGGGAATATCTTCAAATATTTCGACCAAACGCATCCCCAGCATATCGACGATACCGGAAAAATAGCCCATTAAACCGCCGACAACCACGCCGATCAGCAAGGCAATGCCGGAAGCGATCAGACCGATACTCAAGGATATCCTGCAAGCGTGTATCATCCGGCTGAATACGTCCGCGCCATTCTCTTCGGTACCCATTAAGTGGATACGCTCCTGGGAGGCAAACGGCGCTTCCAGGCCTTTACTGCCTAAATCGCGAAAATAATCGGTAGGCGCATAGGGATTGGGCGGCATGATCCGCCAATCGACATCGTTATAGGCAGCAGTACGGAAATCGTCGTAAATAACCAGCACCGGCGGTTTAACAAACAGATTGGCCAACACTGCGGCGGCAGCGGCTCCAAGCAAAAACAGCAGAATACGCTTAGCCACAGGAAACTTTAGCCGGTAAACAGCCATTGCAATAATAAAACTTGCCAATATCCAGACATCCTCCACGCTCAGATATTGCAATACCGGCGCAGTGATGACACCATTTTTGCTCATCAATAAGGGCATGGAATTGGATAGAAACGGTGCAAAAACGGCAGCGAACACCAACAAACCCACCCAGGCAAACCCCAGCTTTACACCAGTGCCTTGCAGCGTTCTCTGCCAGATCCGCGCCGAAAAGGATTCGCGGCTTATCGTCTCATCAGTCATAGCTTACTCGCGGGTCGGCCAAGGTATAACAGATATCGGCAATCAAATAGCCGATAAGAGTCAGAAAACCGCTAACCCAGGTAATGGACAGCACCAATTCTCGATCCCGGCCTTTAACGGCTTCCACGGCCAGTTGCCCCATCCCGTCAATACTGAATATATTTTCGACGATCAATGAACCGGCCAGCAAGCTGGGTAACAGTCCAGCCGAGATGGTAATCAACGGTAACAGGCTGTTGCGGAACACATGCCGCCACAAGACATCGTTTTCCGCCAATCCCTTGGCACGAGCCGTTCTGGCATAATCGGCATTCAGATTTTCAAGTATCGAGGTTCGAGTGAGTTTTGCAAGCGCTGCAAAACTGCCATAGGATAGACAAATCACCGGCAATACCAAATGCCATAGCCTATCCAGCAGAAAACCCCGCACAAAACCGGTTTCGCCCCAATGCGGCAGAAACGGCATATTCTCAGCCTCGATACTACCGATACCTGCGGTTGGAAACCATTGAAAATGCTGGACGTTGGCAAAAAAACCCAGCAATAAAACACCGGCCAGCATGGTCGGGATAGACCATAAGGCCAGCATGGATATGCCTGCCCCGACATCAAATGAACCGCCGCGCCGGGTAGCCGACTTCATGCCCACCCAAATGGCAATTACATAGGTCACCGGGATGGTGACCAGATTTAAAAGCAGTGTGATGGGTATGCGTTCAGCAAGAATATCCGAGACAGGGCGGCCATATTGAAAGCTGGTGCCTAAATCCATGCCCTTGCTGAAAGAAAACGCTTTTCGTCTGCCCTGCTCATCGGTAATAAAACCGATAGGCGAGACATTGTTCAACCAACGCAAGTATTGCACCGAGGCAGGCTGATCAAGTCCATAGCGTTTGTTGTAATAATTCAGTAAAGCCTGTCTTTCCTCCGGCTTCATATCCATGCCGCCGACCAAAGTCTGGGCGCTGATACCGCCAGGCGACATGGCCATGACCGTAAACACGACCATGGTAATGCCCAGCAAAGTGGGAATCATCAACAGCACGCGACGCAGTAAATAGGTCAACATGGACTTTCCCTTTATTGCGTATATTTCTGCTGGTTGGCCGGAACGTAATTTTCCAGGGGCAAAGAACCTAAATTCAAGCCTAATTTGCTCATTTGCAGATTATGGATGCGCTTGTCAACAAACAGTAAACTCTTGCGCCGCATCAAAAAGGTATAAGGCTGATCTTCATAGAGTATGTTCTCGGCCTGTTGCCATAACGGCATGCGCTTGGCTTCGTCAACAGTACGGCGCGCGGCGTCAATCAACTTATCCAGAGCCGGATTTTTGTAGCCAACGAAATTATCGCCTTTGCTCTGCGCCTGAGCACTGTGAAATATCTGGTATAAATCGGTTTCAATTCCGCTAGTCCAGCCTAGGGTAATTGCATCGAAATCTTTTTTATCGATGTTTTCCAGCATCACCGGCCATTCTTGCGGAAACGGAATCATCCGCACCCCGGCGCGGGCATACAAGTCTTTTAACAACAGCACCATGCGCTTGGTATCTTCATTCGATTGAAAATAGGTCAATTTGAATTCAAAAGGCTGACCAGCCTGATCTTCCAAAACACCGTCGCCGTCGCGATCCTGGTAACCGGCCTCGCTCAGCAAGGCTTTGGCTTTGTCCAGATCGTATTGGTAGGGCTGCAACCGGCTGTCGTGCTGCTTGCTGCCGGTACTGAACGGGCTAAGCGCAGATTCGGCATAATCCTGAAAAATATCCTTAATGATACGGTGTACATCGGTCAGATAGGTCATGGCCTGCCTGACCCGTCTGTCGGCGAATCGGGTCGGTTTTCCGGCCCGCGATTCATTCCAGCCGATATAACTATAGCCCACTACCGGCGGCATATATTCGAAATTCCGGCTTTTAGCCATAATCTGCTCATCGTTTTTCAGAGACTGGTATTCGACAGGCCGTGCAGAGTAGGAATCGATATCGCCATTTCGGTAAGTGGTTAAACGCGCACTATCATTCTGAATGATTTTCCACAAAATTCGGCTAAAAGACGGCTGAACATCGCCCCAATAGCGTTCATTGCGAACCAATTCCACATTGCCTTTGTCCGGCGTCCAGCTATGCGGATCATTAAGCCGATAAGGTCCGCTACCGAACAACAAACCTTTGGATTCATTGAATTTTTGCGGTTCTTTCAAATAAGCCGAGTAGAAATGCTTAGGCATGATAGCCATGCTGCCCGCCAGGGACAACGCCTCGAAATACGGTTCCTTGAACGTGAACACCACTTCATACTTGCCGGTGGCGTTAACAGATTTGATTTTATCCAGATAAGCCCTTTCGCGCGGCGCCTGGATGGCATCGGTCATTATATAATTATAAGTAAAAACCACATCGTCGGCGGTTAGCGGGGTTCCGTCCGAAAAACGTACATCGTCGCGCATTTGAAAACTGATGACCAGGCCATCTTCGCTGACTTTCCAGTTTTTGGCGATTAAACCTTCCCATTCCAAAGTGTCAGGATTACGGGTAATCAAACTTTCCAATACATAGCTTTGCACATTGGAGGCATAGGCATCGCTTGAAATCAGCGGCGTGATGGTCTTTATATTAGTAGAAAAGGCCTCGACATTCCAGTCGCCCTGAGCATAATCCGGCAGGCGGCTCGCGGCATATGCGCGCTTGAAGACTTGGGCGACGGCCGGTTTGCCTGGCGCGGAATTATCCGCCGAGACGGTCTGAACAAGACCGGCAGCGATTGCGCTACGCAGTTCGCGCATGATTTTCGCCTGATCTGCCATGGCTGTTTGCATGTCAGTCAGCTTTAGCCATTGACGGTCGATCTGATACATGCATAACACCAGCAAAAGTATCAGCAAGCCAAGTAGCGTATAGAGAATCCAATCTCGAGCAGTGGTTTGATTTTGCATATTTTCGGGTTTAATAAATTTGACAGCAAACTTTGAAACAATTTTTTCGAGCTAAACTGGCTACATAGTACGCTATTGTAAAGAATCTGAGTCTTTTGGAGAAATAGTTGCTGACAGTTGCCTTAAACTTATGAAAATTTTAGACGGCACGCTCATTCCTTGAACAGTTTTGATTTGCAGTGAAGCGTGTTCTTTAAGGTTTTGCAGCTACTCAGCGTATTTAAAGGGGGCGGCATACCCGCCGCGCTTCCGTCATTATGCCGAATGACAAAGTACTGGACAACGTAAGATGGGTCATAGATACTTGCGGTTATTCTATCAACAAGCCATTAAAATAATAAGAGGTACAAACCTATGGGTTTCATGCAGGGTAAACGCGTCTTGATAGTCGGACTGGCCAGCAACCGCTCCATTGCCTGGGGTATTGCAAAAGCCATGCACCGGGAAGGCGCCGAGTTGGCATTCAGCTATCAAAATGAGAAATTACAAAGCCGTGTCGAAGAAATGGCCGCTGAATGCGGTTCCAATATTACCGTGGAATTGGATGTCGGCAAAGACGCGGATATCGATAATGTTTTTGTCGAACTAGGCAAACACTGGGACGGACTGGATTGCATCATACACTCCGTAGCTTTTGCGCCTCGCGAAGCACTGGATGGCGATTATGTGGAGGCTACCAGCCGTGAAAATTTTGCAATCGCCCACGATATCAGCTCTTATAGCTTTACAGCTTTAGCTAAGGCAGGTAGAAAATTGATGGCCGGCCGTAACGGTTCATTATTGACCTTGACTTATCTGGGTGCCGATCGCGCCATCCCCAATTACAATGTCATGGGCGTAGCCAAAGCCAGCCTGGAAGCCAATGTCCGCTATATGGCGGCGGCACTGGGCCCTGAAGGTACTCGCGTCAATGCGGTTTCCGCCGGGCCGATCAGAACCTTGGCCGCATCCGGCATCAACAACTTTAAATCCATGCTCAGCAAGGCTGCCGATACCTCCCCTTTGAAACGCAATGTCACCATTGACGAAGTGGGTAATGTTGCCGCATTTTTGTGTTCCGATCTGGCTTCCGGCGTGACCGGCGAAATCACTTACGTCGATTGCGGCTACAATATTGCCGGCTTGGCAGCAGGATAACATTTAAACCTAAGATCAATAAAAAAGGGAGCCTAGGCTCCCTTTTTCGTTACTCGGCTAATACTTACTGTTTTTGCGGATGAAAGGTGATTTCGGCCTTGGTTTGCAGGGCATTCAGCACCGCCTGAAATTCGGCTTTGCCGAAAGCCGCAGCCATATTTTTTTCAATGGCAGCCTGCTTAGCCTTATCGGCATCCGTCATTTCGCCTTCGGTCACTTTGACGATATTGGCAACAATTTTTCCACCGGCATTTTCGTCAATAACCACAACACTGGGATGACCGGGCTGAGGTTTGGCAGCCTTAAAAACCGCCTGACTGACCTCAGCCGGCAAGTCGCCGCCGACCCGGCTTAAACCGTTAATCTTTTTCAAGGGTAAATGAAAGTCTTCCGAGAGTTGTGCCATGGATTTGCCTGCCAACACCTCCGATTTAATCTTGTCCGCCGTGGCTATCGCCTTTTGCTGAGCCTTATCATGCTGCAATGCGGCTATGACCTGAGGCTTAACTTCTTTCAGATCCTTGATTGCCGACGGCAGATGGCTTTGCATCCGCAATACGACCAGTTTATCGCTACCCAATTCCAAAGGCTCGCTATTAATACCCTTTAATACGTCTTCGGAAAATGCAGCCAAGCGCACTTTTTCTTCAGCAGCGATACCTTCGCCATGATTACGGGTAAACAGCCCGGTTTTGTTTATCTCAACGCCCAGCACCTTAGCGGCAGCGTTCAGATTATCCGGGTTTTCAAAACTAACCTCGGTCAGTTTTTCTCCCAAGGCATTAAATTTATTTTCGGCCTGGGCTTTTTGATAACTCTTCAGCAATTCGGGTTTAACGGCTTCGTAAGATTTTACTTCGCCGGGCACCAATTCGGTCACCTTAATCAAATGGTAACCGAAAGCAGATTTAACCGGCGCGGAAACCTCACCCAACTTAAGATTGGTTGCTGCGTCCTCAAAGGCCTTTTCCATAACGCCGACGTTAAACAACCCTAAATCGCCGCCTTTTTTCGCGGTCAATTTATCATCGGACACTTCGGCGGCCAATGCGGCAAAATCCTTAGTTGTCAATTCTTCTTTGGCTTTCAGGGCTTTTTGCAATGCCTGTGCATCGGCAGAAGGGTCTTTGGTAAAGGCAAATAAAATGTGACTGATCCTTCTGCGCTCTTTGGTGCCGAATTGGGATTTCTGCTCTTCATAATAAGCTTTCAATTGTTCTTCGTTAGCATTGACTTCCGTCGCCAACTTATCGAGAAAAAGCTCAACATAGTCAATGGAGACCTGCTCCTCGGTCTGAAATGCATCTTGATGTTGCTGGTAATAGGCGGTGATTTCATCGTCAGCCGGCGTTTCATTGGCCGCAACCAGCGGTACGGTTAAGTATTCCAGATCGCGTTTTTGGTTTTGAATTTTAAAAAATCCGGAAACTTCGGCTGGCGTAACGAAACTGCTGTCGATGATCGAGCGCTGAAATTGCTCCATGAGTATGGCTTTCTTTATACGCCTGACAAATTCATCGGACGACATGCCTTGCGAACCGAGCAAAGACTGATATTGGCCTTTATCGAATTTACCGTCTCTCTGAAAATATTCCAGATTTTTAATAAATTCCTTGGCGGTTTCGTCACTGACTAAGAGGTTCTCATCCTGAACATATTGCAACAAGACTTCATCCTGCACCAATTTGCTCATTGCCTGTTTTCTGATGGTTTCTTCATCAAACTTCATTCCGGACAAGGTTTGCACATATTGCTGGTAAGCCTGATTGACATCTTTCTGGAAAAAATCCTTGTCTCCAACAGACACTATGGGTGCTTCCTTGCCTCCCCCGAGGTAATTCTGAATACCCCACAAGCCGAAAAGCACACAAATCAGTACCAAAATGATCGACGCAAATACGCCATGTACCTTTTCTCTAATCTTTAATAGCATAAGTCCTGTCCTTCAACAGATTTAAACCTGATCTCTTCAGGTAATGATTGTAGCAAGCAAAAAAAAACCTCGAACCAAACGGCCCGAGGTTTCTGTTTTGGCGGAGCGGACGGGGCTCGAACCCGCGACCCCCGGCGTGACAGGCCGGTATTCTAACCAACTGAACTACCGCTCCTAAGTCTGGTGGGTGCTGAGGGGTTCGAACCCCCGACCCTCGCCTTGTAAGGGCGATGCTCTCCCAGCTGAGCTAAGCACCCGACTAAAGAGCTGCTAGTTTACAGCATCTTTTAAAGATTTACCAGCTTTAAATGATGGAATTTTTGCAGCCTTGATAGTTATTTCTTCACCTGTTTGCGGATTGCGGCCTTTACGCTCAGCTCTTTCTTTTACTTCAAAAGTGCCAAAACCAACCAAGGCAACGGAATCCCCGGCTTTCAATGCACTCTCAACCGCCTTTATGAAACCGTCCAAAGCCCGACCGGCATCGGCTTTAGTTAATTGGGACGCACCAGCAATTGCATCAATAAGTTCCGATTTATTCATTTATTTCCCCTTGGGTTGTTGTAGTATTAATTATGCTTAGCAATCAAGCGGTTAACTTTCCGCCACAAACCGGGCCTCCAATCATCCGATTTACGACCTCTCGACATGTGAAAGAGGCGATATTTATAACAACCGCCAACTGCCCGTGTCAAGCGTATAAATCGCTGTAAGCCGCTATTTTTATGGTTTCCGGTGATTTCAATCCAATATCGGTTTTTTAATGTGCTACAACCGGCTGCGGTTTAATCTCGCTTTTCGCTACCCCGGCTTCTTTTCTCTCCGCCACAGTCCCTAGAGGAGAGGGATTGTATTGCAAAGCAATTTCCAATACTTCATCGATCCAGCGCACACATTTTATCGCTAGATTTTGCTTGATATTCTCAGGAATTTCCATCAGATCTTTTTCATTTTCGGCTGGAATGACCACGGTAGAAATACCGCCGCGATGCGCGGCCAGTAACTTTTCTTTTAATCCGCCGATCGGCAATACCTCGCCCCGCAAGGTAATTTCTCCCGTCATTGCCACATCGGCACGCACAGGAATCTTGGTCAAAGCAGAAATTATGGCCGTACACATGCCTATCCCCGCACTAGGCCCATCTTTGGGCGTAGCCCCCTCGGGAACGTGGATATGAATATCGTTGTTTTGAAAAACATCCTTGTCAATACCCAGAATATCGGCACGGCTTCTGACTACTGTGACAGCAGCCTCGATAGATTCTTTCATCACTTCACCGAGTTTGCCCGTTGCCAATTGTTTGCCTTTACCTGGCATCACTGCCGTTTCGATGGTCAGCAATTCACCTCCGACTTCTGTCCAGGCCAAACCGGTAACCTGACCGATCTGATCTTTGTCTTCCGCCCTGCCATAATTGAAACGCCGGACGCCGAGGTATTTATCCAGATTTTTTTCCGATACGGTAATTTTGGATTTTTTCGCTTTCAACAATAAACTTTTAACCACTTTGCGGCATATTTTCGATATTTCCCTCTCCAAGCTTCTGACACCGGCTTCCCGGGTATAATATCTAATGATGTCTTTAACCGCCGTTTCTGTGATGGTGATTTCAGAAACTGATAGGCCGTTGTTTTTGATTTGTTTTTGAATCAAAAAGCGCATGGCGATATTAATTTTTTCGTCCTCGGTATAACCTGCCAAACGAATCACCTCCATTCTATCCATGAGCGCAGGCGGAATATTCAGGGTGTTGGCAGTCGCCACGAACATGACATCGGACAAATCAAAATCGACTTCCAGATAGTGATCCGAAAAAGTGTGATTCTGTTCGGGATCCAGGACTTCCAGCAATGCCGATGCGGGGTCGCCGCGAAAATCCGCTGCCATTTTATCGATTTCATCTAATAAAAACATCGGATTACGGGTTTTTATCTTGGTTAGATTCTGCAAAATCTTACCCGGCATCGAACCGATATAGGTACGTCTATGCCCGCGTATCTCCGCCTCATCCCTGACTCCTCCCAAGGCCATACGCACGTATTTACGGTTGGTAGCGCGGGCGATGGATTGCCCCAATGAGGTTTTACCAACCCCCGGCGGCCCGACCAGACACAAGATAGGCCCTTTCAACTGTTTTACCCGCTGTTGTACGGCAAGATATTCGAGTATCCTCTCTTTCACCTTTTCCAGTCCATAGTGCTCGGATTCCAAAACCTGTTCGGCAAGCTTTAGATCGTGACGCACCTTGGTTTTCTTTTTCCAGGGTACATTGACCATCCAGTCGATATAATTCCGGACAACGGTCGCTTCCGCTGACATCGGCGACATCATTTTCAGCTTGTTCAATTCGGCAGTCGCCTTGGTTTTTGCTTCGCTCGACATGCCGGCAGAAGCAATTTTCTTTTCCAGCTCTTCGATTTCGTTAGTTGCTTCATCCATTTCGCCAAGTTCTTTCTGAATCGCTTTCATTTGCTCGTTCAGATAATATTCGCGCTGATTTTTCTCCATCTGTTTTTTAACGCGACCACGGATTTTCTTTTCCATTTCCAATATATCGACTTCGCCTTCCATCAAAGTCATCAAATTTTCAAGACGCTTGGCAACATCCAACATTTCCAGCATGGACTGTTTTTCTTCGACTTTTAGAGCCATATGGGCAGCCATGGTATCGGCCAACCGGCCTGCATCATCAATACCGGCCAGGGAATTTAAGACTTCCGGCGGAATTTTGCTGTTCAATTTGACGTACTGATCGAAAGAATTTACGGCTGTACGTTGTAAAACATCCATTTCCTGCTCGGGAATGTTGATCTCATCTTCCAGTTCAACCACGGTTGCAGCGCAATAATCATCAATTTCCTGATATTTGGTAATCGAACAGCGCTTGCTGCCTTCAACCAGCACCTTGACAGTGCCGTCCGGCAATTTAAGCAGTTGCAGAATATTCGCCAAAGTACCGACTTTATATAAATCCTCAAAACCGGGTTCATCGACATCGGCCTGTTTTTGCGCAACCAGTAGTACTTGCTTATCCTGCCGAATAGCAGCATCCAGCGCATCGATAGACATACCGCGACCTACAAACAAAGGAATGACCATATGCGGATAAACTACGACATCGCGTAGCGGCAAAACGGGAACCTGATCGTCTTTAGTAACTGAATGGGTCATTTCATTTGTTTCCTATAACAGAATTTGAATTCATCAAAAATCCTTTGCACATCAATGGCTTTATCAAACACACTTTCCCTCATGGCCTCATTGGATTTTAGCTCACGCTTAGCTAAGGGCAAATCATGGCTATTTACAAGGCGTTTTACTGCAAAGCTATATTGGGACTGTACCAAGATTTACAAGGTTTTGCTAAAAAAAACGGTTTTACCGGCCTAATCGCAAAATAATTGCTGGACTGGTAACATTATTGGATATTAGATCAAGCACAATTATGCTTTAAAGCTAGATACTGAGAAAGCTGCCGCCGTTTAAGATTTAAGTTCGGCAGGCATGTTTTGGCTTTCGGGTCTTTAGAGCGTGGCATGAATCGCAGCAATTCGTTTCAATATCGCAACATCTCGGCTTTAATTTTAGAAAACGGGCTATCAAATTCACAGGCCTTCCCAAAGCAATATCCGTTCGAACGTCATATATTCGCCCCAATTTAATGGGTAGGAACCTGAGAACATTACAAAACTTCGACGAACTGTTTTCGAGCAAAGCTACCATTGAGGAATCCGCAAGGCTGACCGAAAAATTTAATAAATTTTCTTCGGCTGGTGAAAAACATGATTCTTAAGTAATATCCCTGAATATAAAATAGCAACGAAGAATTTTGGGAAGCATTTATGTCCATTAGAAATTTTAAAGACAAGCAACCGCAAATCGGTAACAATGTTTACATTGATGAAGCTGCGGTAGTCATCGGCGATGTGATCATCGGTGACGATGTTTCAATATGGCCGCACACAGTCATCCGAGGCGATGTTGAGGCCATCGCCATAGGCTCAGGGACAAACATTCAGGACGGTAGCGTTTTGCATGTATCCCATGCAGGCGATTATTCAGAGCAAGGACATCCGTTAATTGTCGGGAAGGGTGTCACTATCGGTCATCGCGCCGTCGTTCATGGTTGTACGATTGGCAATTATTGTCTCATAGGCATCGGTAGTATTATCATGGACGGCGCAGTGATAGACGATTTTGTTATGTTAGGTGCAGGTTCTCTTGTCCCACCAGGAAAAAAACTGCAAAGCGGCTTTTTGTATGTCGGATCTCCAGCCAGACAAGTCAGGTCGTTGAACGACTCGGAAAAAGCCTTTTTAGAATACTCATACCGGCATTATCAAAGTTTGAAGGATACCTACCTGCACCATTCCAATATCGCTTGATTTCTATGCAAATCACTACCAATATCTAGAAAATTTTCAAAAGGACGGTGAAAAGCTTAACCCTCAAAGGAAGAATGATTAGCAGATTATCTCTGACTGCCAAATTGATAAGTGCCCGGCATTTTGGTTCATTGCGCACAGAAAATAAGTAAAAAGCAGCAGTTTTAAGACTGAAAACTGGATATAATAAATTTTGGCGAATCAACAAAATTTCTCGGCAAGAAATCTCAAATCGATATCTACATAATAATGAATCATTCGTTTTTTTTGAAAATTTTAAAAGTAATCGCTACCGCAGCCAGCGGTTTAGGGAAACGTAAAAAACTATTTATTCTGATATTTCATAGAGTTCTAGATACACCGGACTATATGCGTCCCGGCGAAGTTGATATAACTGAATTTACTTGGCAGATGGAACTGTTATCCGGATACTTTAACGTATTGCCTCTAAATGATGCTCTACAAAAATGGCAGGCACAAAATTTACCCTCCCGTGCAGCATGCGTTACTTTCGACGACGGTTACGCCGACAACTACCACAACGCCCTGCCCATCCTTAAAAAATTTCAACCTACCGGCCACTTTTTTTATTGCTACCGGCTTTTTAAACGGCGGCCGGATGTGGAACGACACTGTGATCGAATCTGTCAGGAATTTGCAGCAAACGCAGTTGGATTTAAGCAAGATCGGCCTGGGACACTTTAACGTCTCCGATCAAGAAAAAAAATGCCAATCTGCCACGCAGATCATTCAACAAATCAAGCATTTAGATCCGGAAATTCGCGCAGAACACGCGGCTTTTATCGCAACCCAATCGCATAACCTGCCTGACAATTTGATGATGACCAGCGAGCAGGTCGTACAACTACAGGAAAACAGCATGGAAATTGGCGGGCATACTGTCACTCATCCAATTTTAGCCAAACTTGACGACGAAGCAGCCTGGCTTGAAATCACCGGGAATAAAACATTCCTGGAAAGCATTTTAGGCCGCCCTATTCGCTTTTTTGCCTACCCAAACGGCAAGCCGAATCAAGACTATCACCTACAACAAATCCCGCTCGTCTCAAAGGCTGGTTTTCAAGCAGCAGTTTCAACCCGCTGGGGAGTTTGCGATCAAACAAGCGATATATGGCAATTGCCACGTTTTACGCCATGGGATAAAACCCCTTTAAAATTCATGTTGCGCATGATTAACATGTACATAAAAACCAGTCAATAACCATGCGCGATATTCTTGTCAGCCTTATTGTAGTTTACGGGTTGTTACAAACCTTGAAAAAACCCTATATAGGCGTGCTAGTCTGGTCTTGGCTCAGTTACATGAACCCTCATCGCTTATCGTTCGGTTTTGCTTACGATATGCCGTTTGCTCAAATTACAGCCATTGTAACTATCGCTGCCATGATGTTTGCCAAGGCAACCCAAAAATTTCCTATTAATATTATTACCATTGTTTGGATTTTATTTATTATTGTCATGGGTATCAGTACGGCACGAGCCTATTTTCCAGATGATGCTTATTTACAATTTATGAAGGTCATCAAAATTCAGTTGATTATTTTTATCACACTATTATTAATAACCGACATGGAAAAACTGAATAATTTACTCTGGGTTATTGTTTTATCCATAGGCTATTTTTCGGTGAAAGGCGGTGTTTTTACCATACTAACGGGTGGCGGGGAAAAGGTTTGGGGACCAGCCGGTAGCTTCATAGAAGACAATAACGGACTTGCCGTTGCAATTTTAATGACCATACCGTTAATGGCTTACTTGTATCAAATAAGCCAGCAAAAGTGGGTTAAAAATGGCCTATTAGCAGCCATGCCGTTAAGTTTTATTTCGGCGATAGGCTCACAATCCAGAGGCGCTCTGATCGCTTTTGCCGCTGTCGTTATGTTTTTTTGGTTAAAAAGCAAAAATAAGGCCCTAAACGGCATTGTTCTGCTTGTTTTAAGCGTCGTAATCATGTTGATAATGCCTTCCTCGTGGCATGAACGCATGGATACCATAAACACATACGAGGAAGATGCTTCGGCAATGGGCAGATTGAATGCTTGGGAGTATGCCTATAATGCCGCAAATCATCGCCTTTTCGGTATGGGTTTCGATAGTTGGTCACCAGAAACCTTCTATATGTATGCCCCCAATCCTTTGGATGTTCACGCCGCTCACAGCATTTATTTCGGCGTTTTAGGCGATCATGGCTGGATTGGCTTAATTCTTTTTTTGCTGATTTATTTCTTGACCTGGAGAAACCTGAAGAGAGTCATTAAAAGAACAAATAAAGTTGAGGAATTAAAACAAATTAACCAACTCGCTTTAATGTTACAAGTCAGCTTTATAGCCTATCTTGTCGGGGGGGCGTTTTTAAGTTTATCTTATTTCGATTTACCATGGCATTTAATTAGTTTTGGCGTGCTATTACCAATTTTCTTGGACAGGGAAATGAAAAAAACCTCATGATATGGAGCCATCCGGCAACAGCAATTTCAAACTATAATAAAAGAGGTTAGATTTTTTTCAAAACACACCTTTTCTATTTCCTTTCCCAAAGGGGAAAGCTAGCGCTTACGTCTAGCAATATTTAGTATCTGTGAGAAGAATATGGTCAGCATTTCCAATCAAATGGCAAAAGGCGCAGCATGGATGGTAGCCTTTAAAATGCTGGAAAGAAGTATAGGTTTGGTTAGCACCATTATTCTGGCGCGATTGCTTGAACCTGGGGATTTTGGTTTGGTTGCAATAGCTACCGCCTTTTTAGGATTATTATTGCTATTGACTAACTTTAATTTTGATATTGCTCTGATTTTAAAACAAAACACTGACCGCCATCTCTACGATACCGCCTGGACATTCAACGTCATTTTCGGCTTAACGTTAGCGATTGTGCTATTCATATCAGCTTATCCACTCGCAATTTTTTACAATGAATCCCGACTGGAATACATACTTTATGTGCTTGCCTTAAGCACATTGCTGGGCGGTTTTAGCAATATCGGACCGGTAGCGTTTCGGAAAGAATTGCAGTTTCATAAAGAATTTTATTTTTTACTAGCAAAGAAATTAATAAGTTTTAGCGTATGCATAATATTGGCATTCACCCTGCGTAATTATTGGGCTTTAATCTGGGGAACATTCGCCGGCACAATACTGGAAATACTACTCAGTTATTACATACACCCCTACCGTCCTCGCTTATGCTTACGAAGTCGAAAAGAATTGTTCAGCTTATCAATGTGGTTATTTGTTAATAACGGCATTTTTTTTGCTTATCACCGTATGGCGGATTTTATTATCAGTAAAGTGGCAGGTAGCCATGCCTTAGGTGTTTATACCATTGCTTACGAATTTTCCAATTTACCCACAACAGAATTGGTCGCACCGATAAATAGAGCTGTTTTGCCCGGTTACTCCAAAATGGCCAATGATTCCGCAGCCTTGCATCAAGGTTTTTTTGATGTTTTATCGATAATTGCCTTTTGTGTAGTCCCGGCTGGCATTGGAATTGCTTTGGTGTCTAACTCTATGGTAATCGTGGTACTCAGCGGAAAATGGCTTGAGACTATTCCGTTAATAAAAATCCTGGCTATATCCGGTGTATTTACAGCCTTGCAAACCAATATAGGTTCACTTTATATGGCTGTTGGTAAACCACGCTATCTAACAATTATATCTGCATGCCATGTGTTTTTGTTATTCTTGCCTCTACTGATTATTTTAATGGAAAGCCAAGGTGTAATAGGAATTGCTAAAGCTTATCTTTTCAGCAACATGATTATATTACCTATAAACTTGTTAATTGTGGCAAACCTGATAAAGTTAAATATAATCTCCATTATTTCTGTATTATGGAGACCTTTTTCTTCATCTGTCCTAATGGTTGCTTGTGTCTCTTATTTTGAGCAAGCTTTCTTATCTCATCAAACTACTATGGAAATATTGATCTTGTTAATTGAAGTGGGCTTAGGCATGACAACATATTTAGCAAGTACATTCATTTTATGGTGGCTAAGCAGATACCCTGATGGTGCTGAAAAATTCATACTTAGAAAATTTAACGTATCATTATAATACTCAATATTATAACTAAATAGTATTTAAATAAGCGATACCATAAATGATTTTTATGTAGACTTAAGAGCGAACGGACTAAATACTTCTTATACGCTTCGCACATCAAATCTATAATGTGTTGGTTACACTCCAACCTTTGTTTTCTCCGATTCTCGTTTCCTGACCATCTCAGTCAAGAGAACTATAAAGAAATACCCTGTTTATGTTCCATGCTTGATAGTTGTTATTTCCCTTGCTCAAAAATTCAACTTCTGGTGTAAAATGCAAACATCATAAAGCAGGAATTTTCGGCAGACTAACGTCGCAACTGCCGCATCCTTGAGCATAATCCCTGCAATACAAACCTTTTAAGCCACAAACCAATCAAGTGGAACCGAGCGCCAACTTGAAAACCTAGCAGCAAACATAAGGCCGCTTCTTATGTCAATTACTTTAACATTACAATGAACTTATCGACTTTAAGTCAAAAAATAAAACAACTGGCTCAACTGGTTCATCAGCTAGGTAGCATTAACGCCAGTCTCTATTTAGCCAATCGAATGACTGCCCTTCTTTCCATAAAGTTATTTTTTAACAAATATTACTTAGTTGCACAATCATTAAACACCCAACCACTGCTACCAAAAAACAAAGGTCAACTTCTACGGATTGTCGAATTGCTGCCTGATCAACTGGATTCACATCCCTGCCCACGCCCCCGAGCAGTTCTGGCAGATCGTTACCGGCAAGGAGCGGTATGCATTGCTGCCTATAAGGGAGAAGAGTTTGCCGGTTGCATTTGGTATGTAAAGCCTCGGTATCAGGAAGACGAGGTGCGATGTCTATATGATTTGCAATCCGAGCATGCCGTCTGGGACTTTGATGTGTATGTTGTCCCAAAATTTAGATTATCCCCCGTTTTTTTAAAATTATGGGATGAAGTTTCAGCTAAACTATTAGCGGAAAATTGTTACTGGTCCTTGAGTCGAATCTCCGCATTTAATGCAATGTCACTATCTTCACACAAACGACTGGGTGCCAAGGTTCTAGGATGGGCAGTTTTTACACAATTGGGTTCTATACAATTGACCATAGCGACTGTCCGACCTTATTTACACGTTTCATTTTCTGAAAATTCATTTCCAACTTTCAATTTACAACCATCAAAATCATAGTCTTAAGGATAATTTAATGGCATTACAAAATCAGATCCTAGAAATTTTGTCACAGGTTTTGCAACTTAACAGCGATGTTGTAGCTAAAATGCGAAGTGACACGCCACTACTTGGAGCCATCCCTGAATTTGATTCGATGGCAGTTGTTTCCATCATTACCGCACTAGAAGAACGCTTCGGTTTTGCCGTAGACGACGATGAAATCGATGCAGAAGTTTTTGAAACGGTCGGTTCGCTGCTGACATTTGTAGAACATAAAATGGCATGAACCACCACAGTAATTTATAGACTAAGGTTTCTGCATTCATTTTCGCGCAAAATTGTTCTAATATTTAGATTAAAAACATTTTTTATTACTTAGATAAGAACGTTGATGACTTAACATTATTCTTTTAAAACCTCAATGGATTAACTTATTGCCCTTTGGATTTCAAGATGACAAATCAATGACTTACTCCAATAAAAACAAGTCTAAGAATCGTTACTTATTAAATACTATATTAAAAATAAATTAATCTTAAATTCAGGCACTGATACTTTAGTTATGAAACCAATTTTCATCCCGTCTCAATCGGGACACCTGTTCTGCATCTTCTATCCACCCGCCGACAATGCAATGAATCGGGCCATTTTACATGTCCCCGCTTTTGCGGAAGAGATGAACAAATCACGACGGATGGTTTCTTTGCAAGCAAATACTTTCGCCAAACAAGGATACGCTGTTCTCGTATTAGATTTGTTTGGTACCGGCGATAGTTTCGGTGAGTTTGGTGAAGCAACTTTCGACATTTGGCTAAAAAATATCGGCTCTGCAATCGACTGGTTAAAACAGCAAGGCGCACATAGCGTTGATTTATGGGGTTTAAGAACCGGATGTTTATTGGCAATGGCCTTTACAAGTCTCAACCTTCAAAAAATCGGGCATCTACTCTGTTGGCAACCGGTTTTAAACGGCGATACCTTTATTACTCAGTTTTTACGTTTGCGTGTCGCTGCAGCAATGATGGATAGCAACGCTCCAAAGGAGAAAACTTCCGATCTGAAACAGAAATTACAGGCTGGAAAAGCCATTGAAGTTGCCGGCTATCTTTTGAACCCTGACCTGATCAGCCCGCTAATGGCTTTACGTGCCGATCAATTAAACCTGGAATTAGTCGACGAAATCGCCATATTTGAAGTAGTATCAAGTTCTGAAAGCCCGGTTGGCCTTGGCAATAGTCAATTCATATCAAGCTTGCACGAAAAAAACGTAGGCACCTCTTTAACAAAAGTGGTAGGCGATTTATTTTGGTCTAGCCAAGAAATCTGTGAAGCCATAGATTTGATCGGGGCTAGCGAGAAAAAACTTGCACAATGGTTATGAAGTATTCCACTAGACACAGTATTTACCAGTTAGAGTACAAATAAAGAAAATGTACTTGAGAATCGACTTTATGTTGATGAGGTGTAGGGGTATATATGATGCCTCGGACACCGACAAGAATCAGGAAAACATTGTCAGTAACAATTTTTTAAGTTAACTTGATGTCCATAAAATGCACCATGCTAAACCATATCATTACACAATTTCAAAAAAAACCTTAATTCTCTATGACCTACAGTTTTTCGCTCAAGAACCTGTGTGATAAAATGATGCTACCCTTACCGGTAAACTGAAAATCAGAATATACCCTGATACGGAATGGCCGATTGCAAAACTCACACTACAGAAATAGGTTAAAAATAAGGAAGTGTTTACGATTACTCTATTTTCGTTCAATGAAATAACCTTTGGACCGATTAATTAAAGTTTATCGGTGAAAAAACTTATTGTTGCTTCCAAAGACATGATTTCAGAACAAATATTAATCGTTTCATAAGTTCTTGCACTAAGCAGACTTAAATACCCGGATGATCTGGATTTTGACGCCGTTGTCCCGGTCCCAGGTTTAGGAGGCAGGACGCCGACTAAAGCCTACAGGGATGTATTCACGGCGTCCTGGGACCGGGACAACGGCGTCAAAATCCGCCGCATCCAAAAACCTCCAGTGCAAGAACTTATGAAACGATTAATATATAACATCAAATAATTAGCTCTATTCCTTAATTTTTATGCATAACGAACTAAACACACTTGGTATCCCGGTTGTTTTCAATTGCCTGAGGGATCAATTAGTCGGGATTATCAATCAGACCGATAAACAAGCGATTGTCGGCGTACTCGTCATTGTTGGCGGCCCTCAATACCGAGTTGGCAGCCATCGCCAGTTTTTATTGCTAGCTCGGCAACTTGCCGCGCAAGGTATACCAACTATGCGATTTGATGTCCGAGGTATGGGAGATTCATCAGGTGAGCCGCGAAGCTTTGAGCAGATTGATGATGATATAGCGGCGGCTATCGATATTTTTTTAACGACTTGCCCAACCCTTAAAAATGTTGTGCTGTGGGGTTTATGTGACGGAGCTTCCGCCGCTGCTTTTTATGCATATCAAGACACCCGAATACAAGGTTTGGTACTGATAAATCCTTGGGTGTATACCCAACAAGGAGCAGCCAAAACTTATCTTAAGCATTACTATCTGCGACGCTTGCTAAACAAAGATTTTTGGAGGAAAATATTTACATTAAGATTCGATTATGCTGAATCGGCTATTTCTCTATTGAAGATGCTGAAACAATCCATTGACCGAACCGAAATGCCGGAATTAACCGATAAGATCAGCAAAATCGACGAAAATCTGCCCTTACCGGCAAGGATGAGAGAATGTTTAAAGAGTTTTACCTTTCCGGTCTTATTAATTCTGAGCGGACGCGATTTAACTGCTGACGAATTCCAGGAAACCGTCAAGGCCGACCCGGAATGGCAATCGTTACTTAAAGAATCGCGCGTTGTTCATCACTATTTTGCCGAAGCCGACCATACATTTTCCACTGCTGCATGGCGTGACCAAATAACATCCTGGACCAAAGAGTGGGTTAATGACATAAACATGTCGTAAGAGTCCGGAGCTTGAGCAATATGCATAACAGAGCAATATTCTCATATCGTTCAAAGCCAAAATGCTTTCCTATCTTACGAAAAGTTAGATTATGCAATATCCGCAATAATGTAAATTGTTTTTTAAAATTCAATTTACAGTACCTAGCTTAAAATAGATTGAAAATAGTTAAATCCAACTGACTAATGTAACTTAAGAACAATATCATGTTAATACACATATTGCTCAGGTTGATTAGCCGCTTTTATGAACGCATGAAAGGCGGTTAAAATAATCAATTCAGTACGAAGTTGTCACTCTATTTTTTATTTATTATCATTAGCTAATTTGTAACCTTTTAAAGGGAATATATTTATCACGATGAATACTAGCTCAACGCCAACAGTTTCTATTTGTATTCCTACCTATAAAGGAGAAAAGCATATTGGTGCGGCTATCGAATCAGTATTAACTCAAAGTTTTACTGATTTCGAATTAATCATCATTGACGACAATTCGCCCGATCAAACTCATAAAGTGGTTAATCAGTTTCAAGATAAAAGACTGCTTTATATAAAAAATGACGCAAATTTTGGACCGGAAGGCAATTGGAATAAATGCTTGGCCGTAGCCCAGGGCAAATACTTCAAACTGCTACCCCACGATGATATTCTAGCACCGGATTGTTTACGCAATCAGATAAACGTGTTAGAAAATGACCTGAGTCAATCAATTGCTTTGGTATTCTCTTCTCGTAACATCATCGATTCCAGCCAGAAAATAATTACCAGCAGAGGATACCCACTACGCCGAGAAGGTGTGATCCCCAGTCATGCGGCTATAAAACACTGTATACGTTCAGGAACAAATCTGATTGGGGAACCCGGTGCTGTGATGTTTCGTAAAAGTCTATCCGAAAAAACCGGAGTCTTTGATGGCAGCATTTCGTATCCCATTGACCTTGATTATTGGTTCCGTTTATTACTCAACGGCGACGCTTATTATATTGACAAGCAGCTAGCCTCATTCAGAGTGGCTCCGGGTTCCTGGAGTATAGATATTGGTTCCCGCCAAAGCGATGATTTTATCAGATTCATAAACCGTTGCTCTAATAATCCTTCATATCAAATTACCCTTGTTGATCGGATTCTAGGTAATTTGATGGCTAGAATTAATAATTTTCTAAGACTTCTGTTTTATAAGTTTATATAAACCAATATATCATTATTTTCAGAAAAAAATTTTAATCTCATGAATGAAATAAAAAGGCTAATCAGAATCTTAATTTTTTATGTTTTTAAACGATAATTTTTATGAGTAATTGTATTTTTAGCAAAGCGATTCATAGCATATGAAAAAACAAATCGGAAAATCATCTGGATTTTCAAATAAATCACAAAAGACAACCGAACGAAAAAATAATTTTTCTTACCTTAAAAAAGCCAATACGCAATTTATTAGATTTTTAATAGTCGGGACCATTAACACTGGGTTCAGCTACGGATTATATAGTTTATTTCTATTTCTCGGGCTTGAATTTAAAATTGCAAGCCTATTTTCTCTAATTATAAGCATTATATTCAGCTTCACTACTCAAGGCAGACTCGTATTCAAAAATAATAATAATCGATTATTTTTTCGTTTCGCATTCTGCTGGTTGTTGATTTATTTTTTTAATATATTCTTAATCGGAAAACTTATTGCGTATGGCTTTAATGCCTATGAATCCGGCGCTATTGCCTTGATTCCAGTTACACTTTTTTCTTATTTTGTGCAAAAGATTGTTGTTTTTAGAAAAAACAAGGTTTCCTCTGAAAGTCCAGAAAAAACAATCCAACCTAATCTATCTAGATTGTACTTGAAAACCCACTTAGCTATTGTTGTTCCTTGCTATAATGAAGAAGAGGTTTTACCGGAAACAAATAGTAGACTACTAGCTTTAATGACTGAGATGCAGCAAAGTGGACTAGTATCTGAAAACAGCGGAATTTATTATGTTGACGATGGAAGCAAAGATAAAACCTGGGATTTGATTTCAAAATTCAACTCTGAAAATCATTGTATACACGGTATAAAACTTTCTAGAAACCGGGGGCACCAGAATGCACTTCTTGCCGGTCTATTTAGCGCAAAAGGCGATGTAATAGTTTCAATAGATGCCGATTTACAGGATGATATTAACGTCATTAAAGAAATGATTTTTCGTCACAACGAGGGATATGAGATTATCTACGGGGTACGCTCATCAAGAAAATCCGATACATATTTTAAAAGAACTTCTGCCCAGCTATATTATCGCGTTTTGAAGTTTTTGGGTGTAGATCTTGTTTACAACCATGCGGATTACCGTTTGATGAGCCGAAGAGTTGTAGATTGTCTCAAAGGTTATAAGGAAGTAAATTTATTTTTACGTGGAGTTATTCCTCAATTAGGTTTTCGTACTGCAATAGTATACTATGAACGAAATGAGCGCTTTGCAGGAGAATCGAAATATCCCCTTCGAAAAATGCTTGCTCTTGCTGCGGATGGCATTACTTCGTTTAGCGTCATGCCGTTGCGGATGATATTCTGGCTTGGATTTTTGGTAAGCTTAGGCAGTTTGGCTATGGTCATCTGGATTATAATCGGCAAGTTTACCATGAACTCAACTATTCCCGGATGGGCCTCTTCTGTTCTTCCAATTTATTTTATTGGCGGCATTCAATTATTAAGCACCGGCATATTAGGCGAATATATTTCGAAAACTTACCTGGAAACAAAGCAAAGACCCAAATACTTTATAGAAGAGATTATTTAATTTCTGAAACTCACAATAGTAAACCACTAGCTTACTCGATATATATTTAAAATAGGTCTACATCCAATGCTGAACGCTAAAATCTTCTTGTATCACGCTGATACTGTTGCCGAGAATAGTTCTCAAATATATTTAACTCTTGAAGCTACTAACACACTTTTATCACTGTATAACTAATATTACCCACCAAAATTCTTAACTAATTAGGCATCATAAATGAATTCTTACCAAGTATTCGAAAAGCAAAAAAACTGCATTTTTGTCTTGTTTTTAATACTTTTATTGTCTTTCTTAATAAGAATAGTTTTCTTCAATGGGCCAATTGGATCCGATGAAATTGTTTACCTTAACCGTTCTTTGGATGTTGCCCATGGATATTGGACAAGCGCTAATTACAATGGTGCATTGCGCTACGGCTACAATATCCCTACTGCATTAATTATTTCAATCTTCGGTTTAAATATGTTTACGGCCAATCTTTGGCCCCTAATCTGTTCTTTAACCGAAATTCTGGCAATAGTATTATTTACCTGGAAATATATTGGAAATAAGGCCGCAATATTTACCGGTCTTTTTATCGCTTTTATTCCATTGCATGTCGCCGTTTCAACCCGGTTGCATGCAGACCCTGTTGTTTCCATGTTCCTCACCCTAAGCTTTATTTATTTTTACAAAGCTGAAAACGAATCTAAAAAAAGTAATTATTTTATAACAGGCATACTTTTAGGTTGCATGTTTTGGGTAAAAGAACTTTCCGCTTTGACTTTTTTTGCTTTTTTGATTTACCCCATATGCTATAAAAAACTCAGGTTTGAATGGATTTATCTTTTTATTGGCGGAATACTCATGGTTCTTGCGCACTTCGCCTTAATGCAGTTTATTTCAGGCGATCCGTTTCATGCGATTAAAACCGTTATTGGCCAGATGAAAAACAGTTTTATCGGAGCAAATACAGGTGAAGACAACCCTTGGTATTACTTTCATTATCTGTTTTTGGATATAAAACACACCTGGTTAGCGCCACTGTATGCCCTATCTGGATTATTCTTTTTACGAACCTTAATATTTACCAAGGATAATAACGCCTTAAAATATACTTTTTTTTGGTTAACATCTTTATTGCTGGTACTGTCTTTTTTTCCTGTTTCAATCTCACCGCTTAAATTTGCCATGAAGCAATCTAATTATATTAGTTTGTTTTTGGCGCCAATTGCAATTATTGCAGGCACAACCATGTCTGTTTTGCCGAATAAGGCTGCTTTTCCACTGATGTTTCTGGCTATCAGCGGCGGCTTTGCTTTATCTGCCTTGGAACAACAGGATTATCAGGTTTTTACAGCCAATAGCAGAGCTTTATTAGCATTTTCGGATTCACACCCGGAGCATGAAATCTATGGTTCTGTCAATAACGGTCGAATTGCCTGCTTTTATCAAACTCTAAACGATAAAAGCTGCGAAGACCTTAAGATTCACGATTTTTCCGAAATCCCTGCTCCCCTACCTAACAATGTAAATCGGGATGTTTTCGCTGTGATTGATCGGCAAACCTTAGGATGGGGTATTCATGATGTCAAAATCGATAAAGTACCAGCCTGTTGGCATGAGTTTTCTACCGTTTCGCCTGCCCGCACTGGTAACAGTCATTTTGTGATCGATCTTATTTTACCGATTACTAAATTGTTGTCATCAGGTTTAACAGATAAAATCCAAGCCTTGCAGTACCCAAAACCGGCGAAGATTTATAGTGCCGATATTGCTAATCTCTGGTGTGCTCAGAATACCCCCTAAGCTGTCGCGCCACGTATTAAAAAATAATAAGATAAAACCTTAGCAGCGATCGCTATAGAAAAAAACTTCAGTTTACCATTTAGGTTTCCAGCCCAAACCACTTGCGAAAATGTAGGCAATATATTTCAGCTTAAACGGATAAGTACGCCAAGCTTCCAAAAATGAATTGACTGCGGATTTTTTACTGCCTGCCTGTAGGTGATGTAAACCATAAGCTGCATGATAATCGGCTAATTGGCGGTTAAATTTCCATTTTGACAAACATTGTCCATCCGGACCGCATAAGCCCCACTTGTTTTTTGCATTAATAAGCAATTCTGTTCGGTAATCTATATCGCGTATTTTTTTATTACCTTGGTGAGGATGTTGGCGATAAAGAGTAGTGGTTGCCTGTAACTTAAGATAAGGGTACTCTCTGGCGATGCGTAGCCACAAATCCCAATCTTCACTGTAAGGTAAAGCCACATCAAATAGGCCGCATTTCTTAAAAACCTCGGTACGAAACATTGCTGTACTGGTTAATACCCAACTGTCCAGTAGTAACAGATGATATATCCAGCCGGAAAATGTTTGATCAATTTCATTTCCAACCGATGCAAAACCAAAACTCTCGGGGCTTGGAAAAACATTATTTGAATCAGGAAACCATAGTGCAAAACTACTATAAACAACACCATTTTCGGGAAATGTTTGGAATGCTTTAACTTGCTGCGATATTTTATCCGGATACCAGAAATCATCATGATCCAACAGGCAGATATACTCGCCGGTTGCCTCCTGTATACCGCGATTTCGGGCAACACAAACACCCGCATTGTCTTGACTTATCAACTTCAGCTTGTTGCCGTACGACCGAATAATATCTTGTGTTTTATCAGTCGAACCATCGTCAACAATTATTAATTCAATAGAAGGGTAACTTTGTGCCAAAACACTATTGATTGTTTCAGCAATGTAGGCTTCACAATTATAGGAAGGTATTATGACGGTAACTAAGGCTGACATTTATTAATATTTGAAATCAATTTAAACTTAATTCAACTTACACGAAGTTGCGCTCCATTATTGCTGACTCGATTTTTACAGCCAAGAACCTCAAAAAAACCTGACTAAATGCAGACATTACAGCTTAGAATTGACTATCAGTCAATTAGAACCTGCCAACATAAATCATTCAGCATTTTTTTCAACATTTTTTTGAAAAGGCTATTCCAGTCTAAGCCTCTATGCCGAAACGTCATCTCCGTAATCATCTTTCACCACTACCGATCTGAACATATCTGGGCAAAATTTTTACTAAGAAAATAGACCAGTTTAACTTTACATAAGTTCCAAATGACTTTGATATGAGGGTTACTCATTATCCTTATAAAAAATTAAACTTTGCGCGATGGACTGGTGAGCAAAAGATTTAAAATTGGACAAAGAAATTAACAACAAAAAACAACAATTCTAAATAAATGTTAAGTCAAAAGCAGCTAAGCTTTCCAAAGCTTAAATGTTTTTAATCATTGTATATATAAGCGCTAACCCCTTATTCCTTCTTGAGATTCGCATTTCTGTATTGTTCGTCAAGGATTGAATCCTCAGTTAATTTTATCAAACCGGCAACATGAAGTCAACCATAGCCAAAGATCTGAGTTGACTGCTGCTTCAGAGAACAATATAAGTATATGAAATTTCAACAATATCTCTATCGCATATACAATTCTGCGCGCAAAACCGTTCCTGTGTTAACGTAGATTCATAAAATTATATGCCATTAACATTAACACTAACCTGCTGCCTGTATGAAGCGATAGCTGAGAATCTAGAATAAGGAGCAGGTATCCGCTATTGGAATCACGCAGTGGTCGTAAGTGAACACCCACTAAAAGCCAACGCTTTTTGTGGGCAATTCCCTTCGTATATATCTACAAATGCAATCAGAAATGAGTTTAGCTATCGATTTCTTTCATGCTCAATCTAACCCGCCCTTGGCGGTCAATTTCCAGGACTTTTACGCGCACTACATCACCTTCCGACAATTTATCGCTCACTTTTTCAACACGTTCGTCAGAGATTTGCGAAATGTGCACTAAGCCGTCTTTACCAGGTAAAATTGTAACAAATGCCCCGAAATCCATCAGGCGAACTACTTTCCCTTCATAGGTTTTGCCCACTTCGACTTCAGCGGTAATTTCTTCAATCATGCGACGAGCTTCTTCACCAGCCGCTTTGTCAACGGAAGCAATATTGACCACGCCATCGTCATTTAGGTCGATACTGGCTCCGGTTTGTTCGGTGATACCCCGAATTGTAACGCCGCCTTTACCGATAACTTCACGGATTTTGCTCGGATCGATTTTAAAGGTGATGATACGTGGGGCAAAATCAGACATCTGTTCACGAGTGCTGGACAAAGCCTTATTCATTTCGCCAAGAATGTGCAGGCGTCCATGTTTGGCTTGCTCCAGCGCTACTTTCATGATTTCAGCGGTGATACCGTCGATCTTGATATCCATTTGCAAAGCTGTAACACCGTTTTCGGAACCGGCTACTTTAAAATCCATATCGCCAAGGTGATCTTCGTCGCCCAAAATATCGGATAATACCGCAAATTTATCGCCTTCCTTGATAAGCCCCATGGCAATACCGGCTACCGGCGACTTAATCGGCACGCCAGCATCCATCAACGCCAAACTGCTGCCGCAAACACTGGCCATTGAGCTTGAACCGTTGGATTCGGTAATTTCGGAAACCACGCGGATAACGTAAGGGAATTCCGCCATATTCGGCAATACGGCTGCGACACCGCGCTTTGCCAATCGGCCATGACCGATTTCACGGCGTTTCGGTGAACCGACAAAACCGGTCTCGCCAACACTATACGGTGGGAAATTATAATGCAACATGAACGGATCTTTATATTCGCCGGCCAGAGCATCGATAATTTGTGCATCGCGGTCTGTGCCTAGCGTAGCGACAACCAGCGCTTGCGTTTCACCGCGCGTAAACAGAGCTGAACCGTGAGTCCTGGGCAGCACGCCTGTTCTGATGCTGATAGGTCTAACCGTGCTTAAATCGCGTCCGTCGATACGTTTGCGATCATTCAAAATGGCACCACGCACTACATCGTATTCCAAATGCTCAATGGCATTCCTGATTTCATTTTCACTAAATTGGCCGTCGGCAGTCAATTTTTCAACCACTGCGCTTCTAATTGCGCTAAGTTGATCCTGTCTAACCAGTTTTTCGGCAACTTGATAAGCGGATTTAATGTTTTGCTCTGCTTCACGGGCAACGGCAAGTTTCAGTTCCGCATTACTGGCTGCCGGCGTCCAAACCACTGCCGGGTTGGCAACTTCGGTTGCAAATTCGTTTATAGCGTTGATCGCGATTTGCATGTGTTCGTGACCGAACAAGACCGCACCGAGCATGATTTCTTCAGATAACAGATCGGCTTCGGACTCAACCATCAACACCGCTTTTTGCGTGCCAGCCACAACCAGTTGCAAGCGCGATTCTTTCAGGGCGGGCCGTGAAGGGTTCAAAACATAGGCATCGTTTATATAGCCGATACATGCGGCACCCAGCGGACCGTTGAAAGGCAGGCCGGATACCGCTAATGCTGCGGAAGCGCCTAGTAGCGCAGGAATTTCAGTATCAACATCAGGATTCAGAGAAACCACGGTAGCGATAATCTGCACTTCATTAGTGAATCCATCCGGAAAAAGCGGACGTATCGGTCTGTCAATCAGCCGGGAAATCAGGGTTTCGTTTTCGCTTGGACGTCCTTCGCGTTTAAAGAAACCTCCTGGTATCTTGCCTGCAGCAAAGGCTTTTTCCTGATAATTGACAGTCAACGGAAAAAAATCACCGCCGCTGGCTTCTTTTTTGCCAACTACTGTTACCAGAAGCGAAGTGCCTTCGACATCGATCATTACTGCGCCATGAGCTTGGCGGGCAATTTCACCGGTTTCTAATGTGACGAGATGATCGCCGTACTGAAATTGTTTCCTGATAGGAGTCACTATAAGGTTCCTGCGTTAGGTTAGGTTGTTTTGAATAGATTGCCGACAGAAACGGCAACAAGTTATGCCGTTTCCAAAAGCCGCATTTATTTACGGATACCCAAGCGTTCGATCAGTGTGCGATAGCGGGCCACCTCGGTATTTTTCAGGTAATCGAGTAACTTACGCCGCTGGTTGACCATGCGCAGCAATCCGCGGCGAGAATGGTTATCGTTTTTATGCGCGGTAAAATGCGGCGTCAATTGGTTGATGTTGGCAGTCAGCAAAGCCACCTGTACTTCGGTGGAACCGGTATCCGAGTCAGATAAACGGTATTCTTCAACGATTGTTTTTTTTTGTTCTGCGGTTAACGACATTATTAATCCCTATCGAATTAAAGTTTAGATAAAAGCCGTATCATGCACGGCAAGGTTAAGCATTGTTTCCACAATAGGGTGTAGAAACCAATGATGCATTTATTCGGTATATTCAAGTTAATTGATTTTCCAAATTTAATATTTTCTTCGGCGCTAGTTTACCATTTAATAGCATTTCCCCCAACCCTAAAAAGGCTTGTTTGCAGTAAATTCTAACCAATCCAAACGTTTGAGACGCTAGAACAACCTGCTGACCTTGCTTAATGCAATGACATTGTTCGCTGGAAACCTGGACGCATGGAATATCGGCCAGAGGCACATCCAAGGCTATCAGGCTACCCTGTCGTCTTTGATCGTCCATTGCCTGTAGTTGTTCGAAAGTAAATGCCTGAGCAAGATGAAACGGCCCGGAAGCAGTTCTGCGTAAATCCATGACTGTGCCGCAACAGCCGAGGGCATGACCGATGTCTTCTGCTAAGGAACGGATATAGGTGCCTTTCGAACAGAGTACATCAAGCACAAGACAATCATGGCTAAACTCAAGTAGATTCAGTGCGAAAATACTGATGCGCCGAGCCGGCCGGTCCACGGTTTTACCTTCGCGAGCCAGTTCGTAGAGTTTTTTTCCTTGATATTTGAGAGCGGAATACATAGGTGGAACCTGTTCGATTTCGCCGGTAAAATTCAGTAAACAATCGTGCAAGGTCTGTTCGGAAAGCTCCGGCACCGGTATTCGGCTAATGACTTTGCCTTCGGCATCACCGGTATCCGTCATTATGCCAAGCCCGACCACCACCCGATATCGCTTGTTATGTTCCAGCATCAGCGCCGAAACCTTGGTTGCCTCACCAAAACACAAAGGCAGCAAACCGGTTGCCAGAGGATCGAGACTTCCGGTATGTCCGGCTTTGTTGGCATTAAATAAACGCTTAACTTCCTGTAGAGCTTGATTGGAAGAAATTCCCTGACGCTTATCGAGCAGCAGGATGCCATGTACATCCAGCCCTGTCTTTCGTTTTGCCATCAATTGTCCTGCTGAGGCTTGTCTAAATCCTGGAGCAATTCGGAAACGCGCATACCGGTATCGAAAGAATGATCGTAACGGAAATGCAATTCGGAGATATGCCGCAAACGCATCCGTTTCGCAAGTTCATGACGGATAAATGGCGACATTTCATTCAGGATTTCCACATTGCTCTGTTTGCTGTGCTCATCGCTATTCAGTACGGTGATATAGATCTTTGCGACTGCCAAATCCTTGGATAACACAACTTCATTGACTGTGACAAAACCCAGACGCGGGTCATGAACGTCTCTTAGTAGAATCGCTGCCAGCTCTTTTTGCATTTGCGATGCGACTCGCTGGCTGCGACCAAACTCTTTTGGCATGATTTATATTTCCCGTTTCACTTCTATGCGCTCAAATACTTCGATCTGATCGCCAGGTTTAACATCGTTGTAGTTTTTAACGCCGATACCGCATTCCATACCCATTTTCACTTCGTTAACATCGTCTTTAAAGCGCCGCAGGGATTCTAACTGGCCCTCGTAAATCACCACATTATTGCGCAGCACACGAATAGGCAGATTGCGTTTGACAAAACCGTCGATGACCATACAACCGGCAATCGCACCGAATTTCGGTGACCGGAAGACATCGCGAACTTCGGCAAGACCGACAATTTTCTCCTGAATCTCAGGTGCCAGCATACCGTTGATCGCTCTTTTTACTTCATCGATCGCTTCATAAATGATGCTGTAATAATGCAGATCGATATCCTTTTCTTCGATGAGCTTGCGGGCAACGGCATCGGCACGAACATTGAAGCCAATCAAAATCGCACTGGATGCCAAAGCCAGATTAGCGTCACCTTCATTGATACCGCCAACGCCGCCGTAGATGCATTTGACCTGAACTTCTTCCGTGGACAAACCGATCAAGGATTCTCGTAAAGCTTCCAAGCTACCTTGAACATCGGTTTTAATGACGACATTAAGGGTCAGATTTTCACCGGCCGACATCCTGGAGAAAACGTCGTCAAGTTTCGAAGCGTGCTGCGCTGCGTGCCGATTCGAACGTTTTCGGTCTTCTCGATGAGCTGCAAGTTCTCTGGCAATTCTTTCGTTTTGTACCACCAGAAATTCATCGCCTGCATCCGGAGTACCGGACAAGCCGAGAATTTCAACCGGGGCACTCGGGCCGGCCGATTTTATGGCATGCGAATTCTCATCGAACATGGCCCGGATTCGACCGAATTCGTGACCGCACAATACAAATTCACCTTTGCTTAAAGTACCTTTCTGAATCAAAATCGTTGCTACCGCACCACGACCTTTGTCCAGACGCGATTCGATACAAATACCGGAAGCAATGCCTTCTGCAGGCGCTTTTAATTCTAAGACTTCGGCCTGAACAATCAATGCTTCGATCAGTTCGTCAATTCCCGCACCGGTTTTAGCCGAAACTTTTAAGAACTGCACCTCGCCACCCCATTCTTCGGGCACTACATTTAAAGTGGCCAATTCCTGCATGACTTTGTCCGGATTGGCTTCCGGTTTATCGATTTTATTAAGAGCCACAATAATCGGTACATTCGCGGCACGAGCATGATCGATTGCCTCTTTAGTTTGCGGCATCACGCCGTCATCGGCGGCAACCACGACGATGACAATGTCGGTGACTTCCGCACCACGGGCGCGCATTGCAGTAAATGCGGCATGACCCGGCGTATCGAGAAAAGTCACGGCACCGTGATCGGTTTTAACCTGATAAGCGCCGATATGCTGTGTAATGCCACCCGCTTCGCCGGCGGCGACACGGGTTTTTCGGATATAATCGAGTAGCGATGTTTTGCCGTGATCGACGTGCCCCATAATGGTGACAATAGGCGCTCTGAACAATAATTTACGTTCATCGCCTTCGCTTTTAACTTCTGCCAGCATTTCCTGTTCAAAGTCGTCTTCGCTTTGCATGATTGCGACATGTCCCATTTCCTCAACCAGAATCACAGCCGTTTCCTGATCTATGGTCTGGTTTATGGTAGACATAATGCCAAGCTTCATCAAATGTTTAATCACTTCGGCGGCCTTAACGCTCATTTTAGCGGCCAGATCGGAGACAATAATGGTCTCGGGAATAGTAACTTCTTTGACAGCAGGGATTATTGGCTTTTCGAATTTATGCTTGGATGGCACACCGCCGATATCAAACTCGGGCTTTTCACGGCGCGACTTCCCTTTTTTACTTTTGCCGCGACGCCCGGCATCGCCCCGATTATCCAAATCAATGTCTGTATTTGTCGGACGAGTTGGCTTGAATTCCTGTTTTTTCTTATGCAGGGTTTGTTGCTGCTTGGCTTCTGCCTGTTTTTTGACTTTTTCGGCTGTGCGTTGTACCGCTGCTTCCAGTCTTTGCTTTTTTTCCTGTTCGAGGATAGCTTCTTCAGTGATAGGTGCTTTCACCGGCTCTGCTTGAATTTCAATAACAACTGGCTGGGATTCGGCCAGCACCTCGATTATTTCTGCTTCGATGGTGATTTGCGGTTCTTCAACTACCGATTCTACGACCGGCGGCTCTTCTGTTACGCTGGTAGTCTCGATCTGTATCTGGGCTTCCTGCTGCTTGCGTTTTTCCTCTTCCGAAGCTAATTTTAATCGTTGTTGCTCTTCTTGCGCATGTCTCGCAAGTTCGGTTTCTTTTTGGTCATCTTTAACTTGCGTTTCGCTACGTTTGATATAAGTTTTTTGCTTACGCACTTCAACGCTGACGGTTTTCGTAGCATTGCCGGGCGCAGTGGACTGCTTCAGTTCCGTTCTGGTGCTGCGCTTTAATGTGATGCGCTTAGGGGACACCGCTTCCTGATCGCTTGCAGTTTTGCCGTGGCGTTGACGTAAATGCGCCAAAAGCTTGACCTTTTCCTCTTCGTTAATAACATCATCAGGCGCATCGGCTGATAAGCCGGCTTCTTTCAGTTGCTCTAAAAAACGGTCGAGAGGGATACCGACAACTTCCGCTAATTCCTGTACTGTTTTATCGCTCATAGTGTCCTCCTGCCTTAATCCTTGTCTTCAGCGAACCAGGATTCGCGGGCTTTCATAATTAGTTTACCAGCACGATTCTCTGTCATACCGGAAAATTCGATTATGTCGTCAATCGCTTGTTCGGCCAGATCATCCAATGTAACGATCCCTTTAGCCGCCATTTCGTGTGCCAATTCTTCGTCCATATCTTCCAAAGCCAGCAGTTCCGGGCTGGGTACGGAAGTTTCGATCTTTTCTTCGGAGGCAATCGCCTTGATAAGCAAAGCATCCTTGGCACGGCTTCGCAGAGCTTCGACCAGCTCTTCATCGAATCCTTCGATTTCCAACATTTCTTCGACTGGAATATAGGCAATTTCTTCAATATTGCTCAAACCGACTTCCACCAGGACATCGGCGATTTCTTCATCGACATCCAGAAGTTCAATAAACTCTTTCTTAGCTTTGGCGGCAATTTCATCGTGTTTTTTATCGACTTGCGCAGCATCATGGATATTTAATTCCCAACCGGTCAGCTCGGTCGCCAAGCGCACATTTTGACCACCACGGCCAATTGCTTGAGAAAGGCTGTCGCTGGATACGGCAACATCCATGCTGTGTTTGTCTTCATCAACGACAATCGATTGTATTTCAGCCGGGGACATTGCGTTGATCACAAACTGCGCCTCGTTTGGATTCCATAAAATAATGTCCACCCGTTCGCCTGCCAGTTCGTTGGAGATGGCCTGCACTCGCGAACCGCGCATGCCGACGCAGGCACCGATAGGATCCAGACGAGGATCATTGGCCTTGACGGCGATTTTGGCTCTGGAGCCTGGATCTCTCGCAGCCCCCATAATGTCTATCATCCCTTCGCCCACTTCCGGCACTTCCAACCTGAACAAGGCAATCAGCAACTCCGGCGCGGTCCGGCTAACGAACAATTGTGGGCCGCGCGGTTCCGAGCGGACCGATTTTAAGATAACCGCGGATACGGTCGCCCATGCGGACCGGTTCTTTCGGTATCATATCTTCGCGGGCGATATAGGCTTCGACATGACCGCCCAGATCCAGATAAATGCTGCCTTTTTCCAGTCGTTTGACAATACCGGTGATCAATTCGCCAACACGATCCTGATAAGCTTCAACAATTTTTCTGCGTTCGGCTTCCCGTACTTTTTGAATAATAACCTGTTTTGCGGTTTGCGCAGCAATTCGGCAGAAGTCCACCGATTCGATTTCCTCTTCGATATAATCGCCGACCCGAATATCCGGATTATCCATTTGCGCGACTTCCAAAAGAATCTGCGAGCCGGGAAATTCCACATCGCCGTTAATTTCGGCATTGGGTTCCACTACCAGCCAGCGACGGAAAGTCGTATAGTCGCCGGTATGGCGATTAATGGAAACTCTGACTTTGATAGGATTTTCGTAACGTTTGACGGTCGCGGCTTCCAGTGCTGATTCGATGGCCTGAAAGATTATTTCCTTGTCTATTTCTTTTTCATTAGCAAAAACATCTGCTACCAATAGAATTTCTTTATTTGCCATTGCGACCTCCTTTATTTACTAAATATTCCGGCACCAAACGCGCTTTGCTGATTGCCTGAAATGGAATTCTAAAAATCTGCTCGCCTTCCTGAAGCAGAACATCGTCACCTTCAACAGTTTTTATCTGTCCGGTAATTTTTTTGCGTTTATCAATGGCGCTAAACAGATTAATGGTGACCATATTGCCCGCAAAGCGTTGGAATTGCGAAAGTTTGAAAAACGGCCTGTCTTCGCCCGGAGAAGAAATTTCCAATTGGTAATTACCTTGAATAGGATCTTCCACATCCAAAACCCCACTCAACTGATGACTGACTTTGCTGCAATCATCAAGCAAAATACCGTTTTCGCTGTCGATATATATTCGCAACATGCCATGCTGTGGATGCGGGTTATATTCGATTCCCACACACTCGTAGCCAAGACCTTCCACAATTGGTTCAATCAGATTCACCAAATGCTCAGGAGCCTGTTTCATTACCGCCTCGCCTTATAAAACCCAAAAAAAAAGAGCCGCTGGCTCTTCCCTAAACATCAACTTTGCGACCACCTGACAGGAAGCTCACAAAACAAAAAAACCCCATAAAGGGGCTGTCTATAAAACATGTTAGACATGGTGCCCAAGGACAGAATCGAACTGTCAACACGAGGATTTTCAGTCCTCTGCTCTACCGACTGAGCTACCTGGGCGGTTTAACATAATCAATCATGGTGCCCAAGGACAGAATCGAACTGTCGACACGAGGATTTTCAGTCCTCTGCTCTACCGACTGAGCTACCTGGGCGCTAAGAGCCGCTATTAAACTAGGGAATGCTCTATTAGTCAAGAAAAATAGCTAGGCAATCTCAGAAAAATGGATATTAGGACGAATGCTTCCTTCAACAACAGGTTCACTGTTCAGACTAATGCTTGAACCGAATCCATACCGAACGTACTTCAAATTTCCGCAGATGCGTTTGTCACGTGAATAGTTAGTGAAAGATTTTGAAATCTGGACAAAATCGACTTCTGCAATACCAACCACACGGGCTGCAAACCTTGACTCTGACTCAAACCGATTAATAATTATAAACTGAACTGTGGCATACCGGTTACGTTTCACCTGACACGGGTTCGATCGAAAAAAAATTACAATTCTAAAGATTGACGGCAATCGTTCCCCTAAGTCCGGATTGGGTATTGGACCACTTGTTTCCCTTTAGTTCTAATGGCACTAGGTGTTTCGCTGAGACTGGACATTCGCGGGCATTCTATGCAATTCTTTTGCAGAATATATGTAAGCTCGCAAATTATTTTTTCTAAAGATATCAGACCAGAGACCAGATTTATGCAACCTTTCACCAATATTCGCGCGCTGATCATCGATATGGACGGCGTCCTATGGCACGGCGATCAACCACAAATCGGCCTTAGCAAGTTTTTCAAAACCCTGCGCGAATTGGCTCTGCCTTTTGTGCTGGCAACCAACAATGCCGGCATGACTGCCGGGCAGTATGTTGAAAAGTTGGCAAAAATGGGCGTCTCAGTCAACTTGAATGAAATTCTGACATCCGGCATGGCGACAGCTTTATATTTGTCCAAGCATTACCATCCGGAGCATACCCGGGCCTTCGTGATCGGCGGAATAGGTGCGCGCCAACCTTTGCTCGACCTGGGCTTTACGCTGACCGGCCTTTACGAGACCGGCCCTGGACAGCGCGCTCATTTAGTGGTGTGTGGGCTTGATCGGGATTTGTCCTGGGATAAAATTGCAACTGCGACCTTAAATATTCGTGCCGGGGCCTATTTCATCGGCACCAACGGCGATACTTCATTGCCGACCGAACTTGGCATCACCCATGGCAACGGTGCAATTCTGGCAGCCATACAGGCCGCAACCGGCGTTGCACCCACCATTATCGGCAAACCCGAACCGATTATCTATCAACAAGCTATGGATTTACTGGGAATTGATATGGATTATACCGTGGCAATAGGCGACAGGCTGGATACCGATATACTGGGGGCGGTACGGACCGGCATCCGCAGTCTAATGGTATTGAGCGGCATTTCCAGACTGGAAGAACTAAAGCATGTTAATTATGCGCCGACCTGGGTTATGCCTGATATCCGCGCTGTCACCCGGATGCTACGCGAGCAATCTTAAATCCGCATTTCTAGGAAAATACAAACATGAAAAAATTCATCGATAACCCGGAAACTTTACTGGAAACCAGTCTGCAAGGCTTCGCAAAAGCCCATGCCGAAATCGTCAACTTGAATACTCAGCCGAATTTCATTCGTCGCAATACAGGTAAAGCCGGCAAGGTAGCCTTGATTTCAGGAGGCGGCTCAGGTCACGAACCTTTGCATAGCGGCTTTGTCGGTTTCGGCATGTTGGATGCCGCTTGTCCGGGGCAAATTTTTACTTCGCCGACCCCGGATCAAATGCTGGCTGCCGCTCAAGCGGTGGAAAGCGGCGGCGGCGTATTGTTTATCGTCAAAAATTATGCCGGCGATGTCATGAATTTTGAAATGGCGGCGGAAATGCTGGAAATGCCAAATGCGACAGTGTTGGTAAATGACGACGTATCTTTGCCTAAAAACCATAGCATAGGCCGGCGCGGTGTCGCCGGTACCCTGATTGTCGAAAAAATTGTGGGCGCTGCTGCTGAAAACGGCGCTGACCTGGCAACATGCAAGGCGTTGGGAGAACGGGTCAATCTTGCCACTGCATCAATGGGAGTGGCGCTGAGCAGTTGCACTGTACCCGCCCTTGGCCATCCGACTTTTGCCATCGCCGAGGACGAAATGGAGATGGGCGTCGGCATCCATGGCGAGCGCGGCCGCGAAACCGGCAAATTAGTCTCCGCCAGCCGGATAGTCGAACAACTCGCCGGCCATATTCAACAAGAACTCGATCCGCAACCCGGTCAGCAAGTGCTGCTGCATGTCAACGGTTTTGGCGCGACACCGCTGGTCGAACTACACCTTATTTACGAACTGGCATGGCGATACTGGAATAAGCGAGGTGTCAATCTGCTGCGTTCGCTGGTCGGCAATTACACGACTTCACTGGATATGGCAGGCTGTTCGCTAACTCTGACGCTTCTGGATGATGAAATGCTGCATTACTGGGATGCCCCTGTGAATACCGCCGCATTGCGATGGGGGTGTTGACACCAGGTCCATACGACCCATTAAGCTGTTCATGGTTTGGTTGCCGATCCAAAAAACTTTTGAATCGGTTTCTTAATTCGCCGCATCGATTTTAATTTGCGGTTTCAATACCGATACCACAGCTGCAATCATCAATTGGGCGGTTTTCGCTCCAGCATCGATATGGCCTCGGCTTCGCTCTCCCAGAAATGAAGCGCGGCCTTTAGTGGCGAGCATGTCTCGAGTAGCTTCCACGCCTGTTTCAGCAACCTGGCAGACATGATCCAAAATGGCCGACGGTGCTTTACCGGTCGCAGCATCCTGTTTTAAAACAGCAGCAACAGGGACAAGGACATCCAGCATGGTCTTTTCCCCTGCATCCGCTTTGCCGCGTTGCTTGACAGCCTCAATAGCCAAGGCAAATACTTCGGCAAAATTCTGTAGATCGATATTTCTGTCACGACTGTTTTTCGATAGACTGATAAAAAGCGTTGCATAAAGCGAACCGGAGGCGCCACCCACTGCCGACATTAAAATCATGCCGATTTTTTGCCAGGCGTTCGTCCAGTCCAGGACGCTAATTCCATCGCTTTCGACTTGTAAAGCCTGCAAACCGCGCTGTAAATTGATAACATGGTCGCCATCGCCGATTGCCTGATCCAGCTCGGTAACAGCTTCGGCATGGCTGCTGATAGTTTCGGCTATACGGCTAATCAACTCGGGAAATAAAGCCGGGGTTAGTGACATATTGTCTCCAGTGATTCAAAAATTGGAAGAGAAGGACAGCCATTCATTACCGGACTCTCCGATTGCGGATTTGAACAGTCATAATGCAAACGGAGAGAATACAGTTAAATAGAAATAACACCCAACACTTTCGTATTCAACAATAATTGTTGAATATTATAATAATATTTGAATTGAATAACTTTGGGACAGATAATTTTCAAATCCCCAGCCAAGCAACCACACCAAGCACAACACCAACAAAGCCACAAGACAAACTTGCAAATTGCAACCATCTGCGCCGGGTCAAAAGCGCAATTGCGGCGAGTGAAATAGCAATTTGCAATGCAGTCGTCCCGGTCGCCCAGCGGTGATGAGAGTGCATATAGCGTTCAGAATGCTCATTGGCTTCCTGAGCCTGTTTTTCAAATTCTTGAGCTTGTTTTTTTATGTCGGCTTTTTCCGATTCATAGCGCGCAACCTCGCTCCGAGCGTCTTCCCGATCCTGACCAGTGGTCAGTTTAACTGCAAGTTCAGCTAAATTTTGTTTATTGCTTTTTGCCTGATAGTAACTCCACTGGTCGGATGCCGAGGTCTTCTGCATAGAAGCATCGTTCTTGGAGATGATAGCTTCGCCCAGACTAACACTAGCCTCGTAAGAAAGCAAAGCACCAATAGTAGCCATAATAGCCGTCATCACTGCGAGCCGGCTGTTGAAGCCTCGACTTTCTTTACCACCTTCGTTTTCCTCCCCACCCTCCAACACTTCTTCGTGCAGGCCTTTAACTTCGAACTCTTCACTCATAAGAAAACTCCTCTATTAATGATCGGCTATTGCACAATCATATTAACAAAGAAAGGCGCCTGAACACCATCCGGTAAAATTGCTTACAGATGATGATATGTTTGAGATCAAGCATTAGGTTTTACCGTGACCGGCAGCATTTTTTGGCAGTTGTTTCTCGATTATTTACCGATATGGTTCTCAAAACCGAATTTGGTACCCTTTATAAAACTTGGACTGCCAAAATGATGCAGCTAATAATATTGCCGTTAATTACGCAACATAAATCAGGCGGAAACAAATCGAGTCGGAAACCTAAGAATATAATGAAAACACATATCGTCCCCGGGAATACGTAATTTCAACCACTAAAAATCTTGACACCATTTTATACATCCAAGAAATAAGGCATGGATACGAGACTTTACTTTAAACCTCGATAAGCGAAGACCATCCGAACATGCTGCGTTTCATATAGTGAACTTGGAAAAGGCAGTTCATTTTATTTCACTTTGCCTATGAATAGAGAAGGAGTTGATGAATTAACATATATCATCAGTTATTTTTTCTGCCAAATCTGTTGCGGAAAAACAAAAAGCCATAAATCACCTTTTATCCCCTTGCTAGCGGATCACTTACTCAGTCTTTTTTGCACTTTTTTTTCAGATTACCGGATAAATCATGACTATTGATTTACAATTACATTTGGGTACATTTCCGGACACCTGTCTATAAGTGTTTTTACTAATTGACAATCAAGGCAAACATAGCGTATTTAATTACATTTAAGCTATGCATGACTTGATTACCATTAAAAATCTCTATAATAAATAATTATGAACCAATACTTATAGGTGTATTCTATTTATTGTTATTTAATTAATTCACGAACAATACAACCCCTATATTGCACACATATTAATATATTTATAAAAGTTAACAAACTAATTATCATTGCAAAGAACTGGGGTAAGTTATGAGCTTGAATAAATTTGAATTGAGAGATGTTTACAACCGTTTAAATAGTTTCTTTTACCGATCTTTAACGCTAAATATTTAGGTTCAGAAAGTGGAATATTTGTCAGATTGGCCACTAACTATCGATATTAACGTGACCGATGCAACATCTTAGATAAAAACTGATATTCATATAGGTTTCGGAATAGCTTAATAAATAAATATTTATGATTGCCAACCTCCAAGCCAATTAGAAACCCTTACAAATAAAAATTAAGAAATGTGTATTATTAGCGCCTATGAAAAACTACAGATGTGATTTAAGGCAGAATCACAGGAGCATACATAACATGAAACAAAACCATATCCGCGAAAATAGCCTAGGTAAAGCGGAGACGAAAAAAGTTGCGTTAGAGATGCAAAAACGGAAATTGCATCGAACATTTTCCGCTTTAAAGGATTCTCATACGGAATATTTAGATATCTATCAAGATGCACCTTTTCCTTATCTCATCGTTAATGAGAAAGGGTTAATCACTAAAATCAATCAAGCCGGTGAAAAACTTTTGGGAGCCAATTGCAAGGTTTTGATATATAGCTCATTTGCAGAATTTGTCGAATCTGGCAATAAAAATCATTGGCAACAACAATTCTTAAACATGCTGGAGGAGACGTTCGAATCTGAACCGCAAGGTTTTGAATTGGTTTTATCGGTCAGCAACAACATTAGGAGGCCGGTCTATGTTGTTTGTCAGCGTAAAACCACGCCACGTAAACCTCCAACATTGAGTATTGGCATAATAGACCTCAGCCTGCTTAAGACTAAGCAGAACGACTCCACACTAGCCACTATGGCTTTTAAATCACAAACCGGCATCTATATCACCGATGCCGACAGAGTCATTTTACTTGTGAATGAGGCTTTTACAAAAATCACCGGTTTTAGGGCTGAAGATGTTATAGGCCGGACGCCCCATATTTTCCGTTCAGGTTAACACGACGGAGCTTTTTATAGCGCTGTTTGGGAAAGTATCTTAACCACCGGAGCGTGGCACGGTGAAATATGGAATCAGCGTAAAAACGGTGAAATATATCCGCAATGGCTCAACATCACAGCCATATATAATGAAGAAATAAGCACGATAACCCATTATGTCGCCGTCCTGATAGATATTTCCCAACAAAAAGCGGCATACGAACAGGTTGAACATATGGCGTTTTACGATCCTTTGACGAACTTACCTAATCGCCGGCTGCTCTTCGACAGATTACATCAGGCCATGACCGACAGTACTCGGAGCAAGTTGCATGGCACGCTTTTGTTTATCGATCTGGACAATTTCAAAATCCTGAACGATCGGCATGGTCATGGTTTTGGGGATATGTTTTTGCAATGCGTGGCTGACCGCTTGGTCGCTAACGTACGGGAAGGCGATACGGTTGCTCGACTGGGGGGAGATGAGTTTGTTGTAATGCTGAAAAACCTGAGCGAGAATATCGAAACCGCAGCCAGCCAGACTGCGATTGCCTGTAAAAAACTCATGACCGCCTTGAATCAACCCTACGGTATTAATGGTCACGAGTATCTATGCACGACCAGTATAGGTGCAGCGATGTTTGCTGATTGCAAACTTACAGAAGATGATTTATTGAAACAGGCTGATATAGCGATGTATCAGGCCAAGAATGCAGGCAGGAATCGTTTATGTTTTTTCGATGAGTCTATACAAACATTATTAATCCGGCAGGTAATTTTAGAAACAGAAACGCAGATACCTTTAGGACAAACCCCGGACAATGCGTGGTTTGGGTATGTGGACAATACAAAAGCCGAATAAGTTGAGTGTATCTCCTCTCTAAGCGGTAATCTAATGCAAGAACGATTAATCGGTATCTAAAAACATCTATGGGTATTTATACGGATTGAATTTTTTCGATGCTCTATCGATAATGTTTACGCTTTTTGATGATTTCCTTTAACTTGAAAGATACTTGCGTTTTATTACGTTTTATTTTTAGATAATTCTCCAGTGAATTTTAAGCTTTACATCCAAAAAAATCGTCTTTGCTCCTAACAGCAAACATAAATTGAAATTTTAAGGGGTTTTATGTCAGTAACTTGGGTTGTGGTAGCAGACAGCAGCAGAACAAGATTTTTCTCACTAGCGAGCCGGACTGAACCGTTACTGGAATTTGACAGTCTGGTACATACGGAAAGCAGAATGCGCGAGCAGGATGAAGTCAGTGATCGTCAAGGCGGCATTGCCGGAGGACATGGTGAAGGTGATCATACCTTTGAATCGCCGACCGATTTTAAACATCATGCAGCCGAGGTGTTTGCCAGGCAGATTGCCGAGAAATTGGAACAAGGGCGTGTCAATCATGATTACAGCAAGCTTATTTTAGTGGCTCCGCCGACTTTTTTAGGCACACTACGCCAAACCCTAAATGATAATGTTTTAAAGTTAATATCTAGTTCACTAAATAAAAATTTAGTCGAGGAAGATGAATCTGTGATTCGCGAGCATATTCTCTAAATGTGCACGACATAAGAATATAGAGAAAAATATATTAATATTCAATTACTTGGCTCAGACCATCAGACTCACGTTTCCAAATGGTTTTCAACTGCATTACTCCAGATGAAAGTACGACAGATTGACAATCCCGCCCATCTCTAAGCAAATAGACTCAACAACCCATTGCTGGCGATCGCACGACCGGACTCGATTTCATCGGCTATATCAAGGGATGGCTGAATTGCCGAATTAACTTGCTGACCGCTTTGCCTGGATTTATTGCTTTGGCCTTGACCGCCGGCTGTCTGAAAAAAACCATTTCCCGGCTTTTGATCGGATTGTTGCTGGGAAACATTAACGTCAACCAGATTCAATTGCTGACTGCCGAGCATTTCCCGTAATTTTGGGATAGCCGCTTCGATAGCCTCTTTAACCTCCGCATGCTGGGCGGTAAAACTGACGGTGGTTTGCCCCTGATCGACATCCACTTTAATAGTAATCGGTCCCAGATGTTGCGGATTAAGCCTCAGTTCAGCAGAGGGGATATCCTGGTTGTGCATCCAGATCAACTTTTGCCCCAGTTCCGTATTCCATTCGGGATGGGCAATGTTTTTAACCATTGCCGGCGCCTGAATCGTTTTTCCGTTGCTAACTGCCTGATTGAGATTGGCAATATCGGTTGCGATTTGGGTAGGGTTTTTACCGGCATCAATGCTTGGGCTTTGGTCAGCCAATACTGATATATTAAACCCATCATTCCCGGTTGCCGTCTGTTTTTCCTGCCCGGTGTTTTGCGCGGTATTATTCTGATTTGACGCCGTACCCATGGTGACAGCATTATTAGCATCAAATGCTAAGGTCTGTTTATCGCTATTGGCTGATTTACCGTTATCGTTCTGAACAACACTATTTGTTTCATTTCTGCTGCCCGAATTGCCGTTTGGGGATGAGTTTTTCAATACCGATACATCCTGATTTGTATATAAATCGGATAAGACCGGAATCTGGTTTGAGACAGCTTGATCTTTCGATTGTTTTAGCGCTGGAAGCGGCGTCAGAGGCTGCTGCTGGGTCTGAGGTAGTTGTTGGATTTGTTGCAACGAAGCAGACATGGCAGCCATTAAGGCAGAAGGATCGACAACCTGATCCGCATCGGATGAGCTATCGGCAGTATGATCTTTTATAAGCTGAGTCTGGCCTGCAACATCTCCGGCAGTCTGAGTCTGGGCCGGAACGGCTGGATCGGCATTCAAGCCTTGTAAATATTGCAGAACATCGGACAAGGTATTCAGGGTATCGTCGAGATTAATACCAGGGTCGGTTTTTTTTGCCGTCGGCGAAGCTTTTCCGAATAAACCGGCAAAATTCTGCACATCTTGCCCCACGGTATTTGCCGCATTCGAACTTTGATTAGCTTGCAAATCGGGCAAAACATTTGGTTCGACTGCAACATTATTCGGCAATTTGTCTTGCAGCATAGCCAGTTGTTGCAACAGGCTAGAGGTAAACGCTACGGTATTGCTACCTGCCGCCGGCAAAATTTGAGCAGCGTTGCCAGTGTTTTCCAATCCTGGCAATACGGATATTGGATTTGAACTTTGGATCATCATAGCCTTTCTCCCAAAATGTTATGCTGAATCATGCACTTTTGATGCCATTTTTTCCGGAACGTGCGGCACGGGCATCCTGCTCTAGCTGTTCCTGTTTAAACTCGGCTTTCAATTCCTCAACAAGCGCCAGATCGCTTATTTTTTGCAGGCTTTTAGTCCGCTGATGTTTCTCTTCCCAATTTTTACGGACCTTTTGCAAATCCTGTTCCTGAATGTTAACCGCTAACTGTTGACCTGTTATAGCCTTGTCCAGCTTATCGGCAAATGCCCTAAATTCCAGAAACTGGTTAATACTCATAGCGGTTGTTTGCTTCTCGACTTTGGCTTTATGATCCAGGCGATATTTTTGCAGTTGTTGCAATTGCGTTTGAAGCTCCAGCAACTTTTGCTGACTACGGCCCAGGGCCTGCAACGCCTCCTGTTCCTGACGCGCATGCAGATCGGTAATCATTTTGAGGCGTTCGGATTTTTTCTTCACGGCATAGCCAATAGCGTAGTCAGTTCATTCAGGCTTCTGCTTAAATCCACCGACTCATCCATATCCTGTTGTAGAAATGCCATGATTGCCGGATTTTTTTCGATGGCCTTGTCAATACGCGGATCGGCACCTGGACGATAAGCGCCGACACTAATTAAATCGCGATTTTGCTGATAGGTAGAATACAACCGCCGTAATTCTCTGGCCTTTCTCAGATGATCGGACTCGACGATATCCGGCATCACCCGGCTGATCGACGCCTCAACATCAATTGCTGGATAATGACCGGATTCCGCCAATTCCCTGGATAAAGCCACATGCCCATCCAATACGCCGCGTGCTGCATCGGCAATCGGATCGTTGGGATCATCGCCTTCCGTCAATACCGTATAAAAAGCCGTAATCGAACCGCCGCCTTCGTCAGCGTTACCGGCCCTTTCCACCAATTGCGGCAATTTGGCAAAAACCGAAGGCGGATAGCCTTTAGTGGCCGGCGGCTCGTCGATGGCCAAGGCAATTTCGCGGTATGCCTGGGCGTAGCGAGTCAATGAATCGATTAATAATAAGACATCCAGCCCCTGATCGCGAAAATATTCGGCGATACTGGTTGCCCGCAATGCACCATGCACACGCATTAATGGCGAATCATCGGCAGGCGAAGCCACCACCACAGCCCGTCGTAAACCTTCCTCGCCCAATATTTTTAGTACGAATTCGTTCACCTCGCGGCCCCTTTCGCCGATCAGGCCAACCACGACAATATCGGCATTGGTAAATTTAGTCATCATCCCCAGCAATACGCTTTTACCCACGCCGGTACCGGCGAACAAGCCCATACGCTGACCGCGTCCGATACTAAACACGGCGTTAATGGCTCTTACCCCAACATCCAGCACCTCGCGAATCGGTTTACGCGATAAGGGATTAATGGTATCTCCGGTTAAGGAAACCTTGGCATCTGTCTGTAAAGGTCCTTTGTTATCAAGAGGATTGCCTGCCCCATCCAGCACCCTGCCCAGCAAACCGAAACCGACACGGGACAGACTGTTTTTACCGAGCGGTATCACTCGACAACCCGGCTCCAAGCCATGAGTATCGCCAGTCGGCATTAAATATAAACGCGCACCGGCAAAACCGACGACTTCTGCCCCTATCTTCTTTCCGGATTTAGTTTCCACCTGGCATAAAGAGCCTATTGCTGCCCGGCAACCTTCTGCCTCCAGCGTTAAACCAACCATGCGCGACAATTTCCCTTCCACCACCAATTCAAGCGGATCGATCAGCTTCTGCCGATAAGGTTTCAATCTCTCCAGCCACTGCTGAGAACGATCTGCGGCAGGGACCATCAGAATAGATCCTGCTGCCGTTCGTCGCCGAATACGCTAGCCACGACGGCGGCAAGCCGATGTTCCAGCGTGGCATCGATTCTGGATGTCTCGGTTTCCACCGTGCAGCCGCCACGGGACAGCAAAGGGTTTTCAAGCAACCGCCACGCCGGCAGACTGTCATCGAGCTTTAATGTCGAGCGCAATAACACTGCATCCTCAGGATGCAGTGTTAGGGTAATTTTCTGGGAAGCAGACGGCAAAACCTTCACGGCTTCCCTGATCACCGCGATGATTTCACCGGGATCCTGCTTGATCTCGCGGCGAATGACTTGACCGGCAATCGTAATCGCCAGCTTGACCAGTTCCTCTTCGACTGATTCATCCAGCTTTTGAAACGGTTCGCTGAACGCTTCCATCAGCAGCATCATGTCAGCAACCTGCTTTTGCAACAAATGCAAACTCTCTTGGTAGCCTTGCACTCGGCCTATTTCATAACCCTGCCTTTTACCTTCTTCGAATCCCTCTAACGTGCCATGTTCAAAACCTTGCACACGTCCTTGCTGAAAAGCTTCCGCATAAGCCTGTTTTTGCATGGCTTCGATTTCTTCGACAGTCAGGGTGCGCGGAGCCTCGACTACTTCGACAGTTTCGGATCGCGAGAGACCGAAGTCTTCCTGCGCCTCCCAGGTTTTCAGTGCTTGAAGTTCTGATTCGGAAAATTTAGCGATCTTAGACGAATTCATCGCCACCACCGCCGGCCAATGCTATTTCTCCGGCATCGGATAAACGTTTGGCTATCGACAAAATATCTTTTTGAGCCGATTCGACTTCGCTCAAGCGCGCAGGCGGCGCAGCTTCCAGATCGTCTCTGAGCATTTCCGCAGCACGTCTGGACATATTGGCGAATACTTTGTCGCGCAATACACCGTCTACGCCACGCAAGGCCAACAATAATTGATCGGTGGAAACTTCGCGAAGCAGGGTTTGAATACCGCGATCGTCCACCTTGACCAGATCCGCAAATATAAACATCTTGTCCTGGATACGCTGTGCCAGATCGGCATTCATTTCGCCAATATCCTGCATCATCGGATCGCTGATTGCGCTTTCGATGAAGTTTAGGATGCTTGCCGCAGCATCGATGCCGCCAATTTGCGAGGATTTGACGCCATCGGTGCCGGTCAGCTGTTTCTCCATGATGTCATCCAGTTCTCGCAAGGCAGCCGGTTGCACGCCTTCCAGAGTCGCAATCCGCATCAGGATATCGGAACGCATGTTTTGCGGCAGCAGTGTCAGCACATCGGCAGATTGGTCCGCATCCAGCAGGGTAAGAATAATCGAGATAATCTGCGGGTGCTCATGCCTAATCAAATCGGCAATCGACCGGGTATCCATCCACTTCAGCTGATCGATACCCTTGCTATTGGCGCCCAGCAGGATACGGTCAATAATATTGCCTGCCTTATCCGCGCCCAGTGCATTGGTCAGCATATTACGGATATATTCGTCGGAATCCAGCCCTAGTCCGGTTTCGTTTTTGATTTCGACAATAAATTCTTCCAGAACCGTGTCCACCATACTCGAAGTGATCGGCCCAAGTTGCGCCATGGTTGCGCCCACCAGTTGCACTTCCTTAGGCCCCATGTGTTTCAACACCGAAGCAGCCCTTTCCTGACCGACGGCCAATAGCAATAGCGAAGCACATTGCGAACGACTTAATTCTTTATTTTCCTCAGCCATCTTCTTTCAACCAAATTTTAATTACTTGGGCTACCAATTTCGGATCTTCATCAATCAACCTTTGCACATATTCCAGACGTTTTTCGTAACTTTGCGGCGCTTCCAGCAATAACAGATCTTCTGCTGCAGAAGTCACACCCAATACTTCACCGGTCTCGTCATCTATTCTAACAGCGATAGGTTTGCCGTTTTCATCATAGCGTACTACACCGCCCATTTCTTCTGCGGCTCTTTGCGCTTCTTCCAACGCTTTCAGTTTCTCTTCTTTTTCATCCATGCCTATCAGGGTTGCAAATACCGGCCGCAAAACTTTGAATATCAACAACAAAGCCACTGCCAGAGCCGACAGGATTTTCATCAAATCGACAAACCATGCCTGTTCCCAGAAATGCTCCGAAACGGCTTCTATCGCTTCCGGCACCTTAAATGCGACATTGGTTACCGTCACCTGATCGCCTCGGCTAACATCATAGCCGACTGCCTGCTTGACCAAATCCCGCAATTGATTGAGTTCTTCCGGCGAATAGGCTTGCTGGGTCAGTTTACCTTCCAGATTGGTTTTTTTATCGTCAACCACGACTGCCACCGATAGCCGCCGTAAGGCACCGGTTGCCAGCTTGGTATGAGTGATGGTTTTATCCAGCTCAAAGTTACGGGTAGCCGATTTTGTGGCTGAACCGGACGAGGCATTAGCCTGCTTTTCTTGTCCGCTGGCAACTTCCGGCGCCACCCCGGTAGGCGGCGGCTGATTGGACAAGGCCCCTGGCACGCCCTGAACCTTAGACAGGGTACTGTTTTCTTCCTGCGTTTGTTCGCTACGCAAAGCAGGTAAATCGGGATTGAACATTTCCTGAGTTTTTTCTGTGACGGTGAAATCCACATCGGCGGAAATCTGCGCACTCATGCCATCGTTTCCCACCAGTGGCGACAAAATATTTTCGATGCGCCTGCGCAGATGCTCTTCTATGTCTTTTTTGTATTCGAACTGTTTGGTTGACACTGACATGTCTTCCGAGGATTCCTTGCTGTTCAGCAATCGGCCTTTTTGATCGACAACCGTCACTTGTCCAGCTTCCATCATCGGCACACTGGAGGCGACCAGATGCACGATAGATTCTATTTGTTCCTTTTCCAGCGACCTGCCCTGATACAGTTCCACAATCACAGAGGCGCTGGGTTTTTTATGCTCGCGCACAAAGACCGATTGTACCGGTAACGCCAACAACACCTTAGCGGATTTAACGTTTTGTATGCTTTGAATAGTCAGAGCGATTTCGCCTTCCAGCGCCCGTTGAAAACGGATCATTTCGGTATTTTTACTGGCGCCGAAACCGTTGTCCTTGTCCAGAAGTTCATAACCGAGACTGGTACTGCGCGGTAAACCCTGGGCAGCAAGCTTAACTTTCAGTTCCCTTGCATTACCGGCAGGCACCAGGATAGCGCCGGAACCGGATTCAACTTTGTATTTAGCACCTAATTTATCCAGCGCTTCAAGGATTTCAGACGCATCTTTTTCGGCAATATTCGAAAACAGCAAATCATAGCTGGGTGTCTGTGCCCATAAAACGACAGCAACAGCAATCGCAACACTAACAGCCATAGCCAGGATAAATCCGAGCTGCCTAGCTGCCGACAGATTCAACAACCTTTTCAGGGCAGGATGTATCCTTTGATTTTCGGTTGCCGGAATCTGGGGAGTGACTTCCAGCGAAAAATTTTTGTCAATTTCGCTCATGATTATTCAGTTGACATCACATCGGCATGCTCATCACAGACTGATAAGCATCGACTAATTTATTACGTACCTGTAGCATGGCCTGGAAAGAAACATTGGCTTTTTGCGAAGCGATCATCACTTCGGCCAAGCTGACATCGCCCTTGCCTATTTCGAAATCCTTGGCGAGCGCGCCCGCTGTTTGTTGATGTTGATTGACCGCATCTATAGATTGCTTAAGCATCGCCGCAAAATCGCCGGAACTCCCGTCGCTTTGCTGCGGCTTACCGCCGGCTTCAACCGACATGGTTCGCATCTGGGCCAATAATTGATTGACATTCATATCTGACATGACAGCATTCCTTTTTTGACTTTTAGCAATTACGCAAGCATTTTTCAAGCCAACGGATTAACACGGAACCATAATGCCGGATTCTTTCATCCGGGCGATTTTATAGCGCAAAGTGCGCGGACTGATACCCAGCTTTTCAGCCGTTGTTTTTCGGCTACCGCTGGCTTCACAAAGCATCTGCAAAATGATTTTCTCCTCGGCAGAGCGAACTCCATCCCCCAAACTGGCAACCGCCATGCCATCCATCAGTTCATCGGCACTCGCGGCTTCAGCCAAATAAGGCAATTGTTCTTGAATGGTCGGCATTTGCAGGATTTCATCCTCAAGAATCAGATCTTCGGCACCGATGCGGCCATTGCTTTGCAAAATCAGGGCACGCTGTACCACATTCTCCAGCTCTCTGACATTACCCGGCCAACTATAGCTATGCAATTTAGCAATCGCCGCCGCATCGAAACTGTACCCCCCTTTTCCGGAGGAGCTGTGTTTGATCATTAACTCCATCGCCAGCGGCAAAATATCGCCGATTCGTTCTCTGAGGGGCGGCATTTTCAGAGGAAAGACATTCAGCCGAAAATACAAATCCTCACGGAAACGGCCTTGCTGTACATACTCTTTCAATTTGCGATTGGTGGTCGCCAAAATTCTGACATTTAGCGAGACTTTGCGATGAGTACCTAACCTTTCAACTTCTTTTTCCTGCAACACCCGCAAAATCTTGGCTTGTAGACTGAGGTCCATTTCCGAAATCTCATCCAACAGCAGCGTTCCGCCTTGCGCTTGTTCGAATTTGCCCGGCATAGCTTGAGTCGCACCGGTAAACGCGCCCTTTTCATAGCCGAACAGCATGGCTTCCAGCATGTTTTCCGGAATTGCCGCACAATTTATAGCCTCGAAGGGACCTGCGTGGTAGTGAGAATTACGATGGATATAGCGGGCCATGACCTCTTTACCGGTGCCGCTTTCGCCTTCAAGCAACATGGTGACATCGGTTTTAGCCACTTTGCTGGCCAGAGCGTAAAGTTTCTTCATTTTTTCATCGGAAATAACCCGTTCGAAAGACGCTTGCGGAGCGGCGGCAATCAGATAGAGGACTTTGTTGACCAAGGTTTTAGCTTCGAAAGGTTTGATTAAATAATCCACAGCCCCGGCCTGCATCGCCTCCACGGCTTTAGGTATAGTACCGTAAGCGGTCATCAATAATACCGGCGTTTGTTCGCAGAGGTGTTTGATGTTGCGCAACAGTTCAAATCCATCCATGACCGGCATTTGCACGTCGCTGATGACTAGGCGAAAACTGTGTTTGCCGAGCAGACTAAGCGCCTCTGTACCGTTTTTGGCGGTAAGCACCCGGTAACCCTCAATATCCAGCGTATCGCACAAGGCTTCGCATAAAGCCTCATCATCTTCGGCGATCAAAATATCATATTGCTTCATGGTTTCTCTCCTGGTGAAAACTGAGACTGGCTGCGGACAGACTCAATCCATACTCATAGCTGCAAGGCAAAGTCAGGGTAAAAGTGGCGCCCTGGCCCAATTTGGAATGGCAGACAATGCTGCCGTTGTGTGCGCTAACCACGCTCTCCACTACCGCCAATCCCAGTCCGGTGCCATTACTTTTGGTAGTGTAAAAAGGTTCGAACAAACGCGGCTGCTGTTGTTCGTCGATACCGGGACCATCATCGACTATAGCGATCCGGACACTACCGTCATCGATTTGCTGCGCATTTAATGCGATATTGTCTGCCCCGGCTTCGACAGCGTTATTCAGCAAATTCATTAAGGCACCTAGTAAAGCATCCTGATTACCCAACAGCACCTCGGTTTGCAACCGGCTATGGACTGCAAATCCAACGCCGTAAGACTCCATACCGTCTGCAACCTGCTTTAATAAATGTTGTAGCGAAAAGCTTTGCATTGCCAAACGGCCCTGCTTGGCAAATATCAGCATGTCATTAACCTGACGCTCCAGATAGTGCAACCTCTCCAGTATTTTTTGCGAAAATTGCAGCCGTTTATCTTCTGCCAAAGTCGGTTTGCTCATTTGCGAAGCGTACAAAACCGCAGTCGCCAACGGCGTCCTGACCTGATGGGCCAGACTGGCCACCATCTCCCCCATTGCGCTTAAATGTTTCTGCTGCGCCAACATATCCTGCAAAGAGCGCAATTCGCTGACATCCGAGAGTAATATGATCTGCTCGGCATCGTTACTCAGCAGATTACGGGTTATATTCACCCTTCTGCCGTCCAGCAGCTTGCGTTCGCGCGGCGAACCGGCCACAGTTTGTAGACTGCGTATCATCACGGCTTGCCAGTCTTGACCCAACAAGGGCTCGCCCAAAAAATCAATCGCATGATTATTGCAGTCGATTACCTGGCTATAGGCATTAAGAATAATGACCGCAGCGGGCAAGGCCGCTAAAATCTGTTGCAAACGGCTGGCTAGTTTCTCCTTTTCAACCAGAGTGTTGACACGTTCGTCACGAGCTGCCGCCAACTCTGCGTTCAGTCTGGCAACCTGCTCTTCCAGGCCCTTATAGGAAAGAGCAAGATTTTCGGAAAGCTCGTTAAATATTCTGAACGCATCGGTCAGACGTTCGGTTTTCTGGATTTGCTGAAGATTGATGGTCGTCATTTCTGCTTCTGCTTTTAATAGTTGAAAAGCAAAATGCAATATTTAGGCCATTGTTTTTTTGTATAAAAAACAATAAATTAGAAATTTATTGTCAAGATATTGACGGACTTATATGGATTTTGTGGAAGCAGTGGCTTTTAGAGCCATCGATATGCGTTGAACATTACAGATATTGTAACCATTAACGTTTTTAATCAGGTCAAGTTTGTCGAGTCGCCTCCTGACGTTGACAGCATCCTATAAGCCATTTAAATATCGGCTGAATAGTTACCGGGAATTTTAGCTAACCCAAAAAATCATGCCCATATTTGCTTGAAGGTAACGCTAAAGCCATTGTTTGCGCTGATGAAATAGCATTCGAACAAAACACCATAATTCCTTTTCTCGTAATTAAGATGTCATACAGGCCATTTAAAGTAGCCGGGGCTAACATCCAAATTTTGTGCTTTTGATTTAATTATCCAATAACTTATCGATAAGGACTTAAACATGTCTCGAAGCCATCACCGCGCTAATGTCATTTTGCCTCACCACAGTTTTCAGCAATCATTGGGTGCACCGCTTGCACATGTTCAAGGAACGGTTGTCAAAATATACGCCGGTCCGGAAAATCACCATGGCGCCAATCATCAACATTTCGATGTCAAAATCGAACAAGTGCTGTCTCTGCAGGGGGCCGATTTTAGCGCCGACAGCCTGGTCGGTTCCACCGTATTCGTGGCGGTCCGCTTTGGCGATAACGAAGGTCTCAATCATGAAATTGAAGATCTTTCCGAAAATACGCCTATCGAATTACAAGGCGAATACATCACCGCCGGTGAAGCTTATAAAACCGAGGATAACGACACTACGCCACCGCTACCGGTACTGCATTTCACGCATCATCCGGTCGGTTTCGTAATTTACGATAATCAACATTACAGCTAAGCTTTCAGTTGTGACTATCGCCTGATTTATTCTTTAATATATTGTAAGGGAATCCGCTATGCCGCTCTCCGGATATGGCTTATTGATTGGCACCGTGGTTGGCTCGCAGCCTCAGCATGGCGGCAATCCGCATTGGTTGTTAATGGTGCAAACTAAAAATGCCGGTCATCCGCTTTTCCGGGTTGCGGTAAATTTGCAGTCGAGCGTCAAAACCGGCGATCCGCAAATTCAGTTTCAGGATATCGACGTCAATCGCGACGGCAGGTCCGGTTTAAAAGCCTTAACTGCCGCGATTGAACAGATCGGAGCCACCGATTCTTTCTTGACCGCCAGCGATCATCCAACTCTCCCAAGCCTGGATTTTGTTCGGGGCGATATCCTGGATAACCAATCCTTCCAGGACATCCCGGAAGACGCAGATCCGTTCCGCGATGCCTTTCAAGCCGCCTTAAGCCAGGCTACCGAGTCGAATTGCCCGGTCGCGGTATTCGGCGCCGGCTACCCGGTTAACAAACTTACTGGCCGCGCCGAACCGACCGGTTTTCAAGGCGTGGATAATATCCATATGAATCAGGGAAGTTTTCAGATAACCGGCGGCAGCGACCACTATCTGGAAAACGGCCCGAAACAGGACGGCGGCCTGATTTTTTTGTTGCCTAGCGGACCTAGAGCCTTGTTTGTCAAGTTTCACAGCCAAACCTTGAATACCGACGACAACGGCAATCCGGCTGAAACCGGCATTGCTGAGCTGGATCGGACAGCGGCTGATATCCGTAATGTACTGTTAACGCCAACAGTTGCTTTACAGCCGGCAGGCGAGGCACCCATCTTTATTTTTGCCGACCGGCACCCGGAAGACGCGGATCGTCCCTTTATTGAGGATAACGATGCCGCCACATTCAAATCCCCCTTCGTCATGCAGTACTCGACGGGGCAAACCAGAGGCCCGGTACCTACCCCCCGCCGCTATCCAACCCTTGAGCTAACGGATGTTACCGGCCAAAATCCGCAAGGCTACACTAAAAATGAAAGCTTGGAACAAATCGTATTCGACCTGCTGGGCGATAGCGGCGCCCCGGCTGGCTCCAATCTCGCAACGGAAGAATCCGTCACGGCATTGTTGTCATGCAACGCCCAACATTTACCACCGGCTTTTCTGTTTCATTTAGGGGATGTAGTCTATTACTATGGCGAAAAAGACTATTATTACAGCCAGTTTTACGAGCCGTTCCGAACCTATCCGGCACCGATATTTGCCATTCCCGGCAATCATGACGGCGTAACTTACGATACCGATATGGTTTCGCTGGATGCCTTTCAAAAAGCCTTTTGTGCTGTCAGTCCCGGCCGCTGGGAAGGCGCCGGCGGGATTCTGCGCAGCACCATGATCCAGCCGGGAGTCTACTTCACATTGAACGCGCCGCTGGTTTCAATTATCGGTCTTTACAGTAACTGTAGTGAATCCATAGGCTGGCTGGACGAACAGCAACTGTTATTTCTCTACCATGAGTTAAAACGTTTAAAAGAACTTCGCCAAACTGAAGGACGAGCAGTCCTGCTGGCTATCCACCATTGCCCGCGCTGGTTTCCGGATGAAGCCGCGACAGACCAGGCCAGCGCAGCTTTTGATCGCACATTCCAACAGGCCGGCTTCTGGCCGGATGCGGTGTTATGCGGACACGCCCACCTCTACCAGCGCATAGTTCGTCAAATCGATCGACGCGACATTCCTTATCTGATCGCCGGTGCCGGCGGTTATGGCATCGATGCCCAACAAGAGCTGGCAAAGGAATACACCCGAAATCTTGATCCGAAATTGAACTGCCTGATTTTAGAAGAAGGTTATCTAAGAGCTATCGTCACAAAACCATCGGCCACCGACCGGAATCCAAGTATACGCTTCGAATATCACAGCATTAATAATAGCGACGCAAACTCCCCCAAAGACGTTATTGAAATTGACCTGATTACCAATAAAATGCTGTAAAGCTTGCCTTTTGGTTTGCGGCTGACGCTTTTTCAGTATAATGGAAGAGCGTCAGTCTCGAATGATGCTCTTCGCCATCGTTCAGCATCCTACTGTATAGAAATGCCTCCCTCCCCTATCCTCTTCGAGAGTTTTCGGGCTCAGCTACCTAAAACCAAGCATGACTCCTGAGTTAATGGCAGTTACACAGTTCTTTAATAAAGAAATAAAAAAGCAAGTTATGCAATTCTGTGCTGGATCTGTTTGTTGTTTATGCAAAAAATCATGGTAGAGTTAAAGTTCTGATTCTCTCGTGCTAGAGGAATACAATGCAAATCAAGTTACCATTCGATTCATCCAAGTCGATTTCCGGAGAGGCGAGCATTGAAATCAACAGACCTGCAAAAGAAGTTTTCATATTTGTCGCAGATAACTTTTTTGTCAATTACCCTAAATGGGCCTCCGAGGTTGTTGATCTACAGCCTTTAGACTCCGATCAGGTCTTTGTTGGCGCCAAAGCAAAGCAGATTCGTGAAGATAATGGTTTACTGATTGAATCGATTTTCGAAATAACCGAATACCAGCCTTACATGAAATTTATTTTTAAAGGTATAACGGCGCCCTATCAACATACTTATATCATTGAAGGTGAAGAACAATGCGTTCCAACACGATTGACTTTTAAGTTCGAACTTTTAGAAGTTGAGATGTTTATGCGTCCTTTCGAAAAACTTTTACGTATTGCTATTGAAGATGGCGCAGAAAACACGATTGAGAATATTAATAATTTATTAACAGCCGAATGCAATTGATTTGCACAATTTTGTACTATCGGAGTTGAGCTATGCCTCTTATTATTAACAAAGATGGCGGAATTATACCGCAAGTGCTTTCTGCTATTTTAGACGAATGCGTTAATGGCGTAACATTAGCCGATCCGGATTTAGAAGATGCACCCATCGTTTATGCAAACAAGGCTTTTGAGCGTTTAACGGGTTATAGCCAGGAGGAAATTATTGGTTTAAATTGCCGTTTCCTGCAGGGGACAGATAGAGATCAAGAAGCGCGATACAAAATCGCCGTGGCTTTAAGCAAACATGAAACTGTAGAAGTCACCTTGAGAAACTACAAAAAAGATGGCTCTTTATTTCACAATCACCTGAAGATAATCCCCTTATTAGACAGAAAGCAGCGGGTAATTTATTATCTGGGCGTACAGTACGATATAACGCATCGAATTAATTCTAACGATGAAATTAAAGCTTTAACCGATTTGTTAAATGCAAAATAATTATTTTTGAACTTTTTATCGTATGCCTTGTCTTTTTTAGAGTTAGCCCTATAGTTAATACACTGAAGGAATTGTTTATCATTCGGTCATAATTACAAATATAACACTACATCGAGTAGTCTAAATTAACGTTATAGTCAATTAATACCTTTGGATAATTGGGTTAAACCATGAATGAGATTAAAATTGCCAACGACCATAGCGAATTGATTTTTAATGAAGGACTGTTCGGACTAGCCGTATTGGCTTTTGCTTTGCTATTAATTGTCGAAAAATTCAAACCTTATTTTCATTATCCTATTAAGGTTTACAAAGAATCTATCGTAACCAATACCACTGCATTTTTAATTAACAGTTTAATACTAACGGCGATAAGAGCCTCTTCATTATTTTTGATCGCACAACAATTTTCCGGCTACGGCTTGTTAGGCGGCATGGAAAATACCCCTTTAAAATGGCTGCTGGCTTTCGGATTTTTTGATCTAGCCATTTACATTTGGCATTTCGTAAGCCATAAAAATGAGTATTTATGGCGATTTCACAAAATTCATCATAGTGACAAAAGCGTTAATGTCTCTACCGGCTTTCGTTTTCATGTTTTCGATTTGTTTCTGGAATTGATTTATAAATGTGTCTTCGTGGTTATGATCGGCGTCAGCGCCTATCTGGTTCTATCCATCGAAATCATAGAGCTGTTTTTTATATTCTTTCATCATTCGAATATTTCCATTCCAAACGAACAACTTCTTTCTAAATTCATCATTACTCCATCCTTGCATAGGGTACATCACTCTACTTTGCGCTCGGAGCATGACAGCAATTACGGCATCGTTTTATCGATCTGGGACAGAATGTTCGGCACCAGAATAGAATTAGTACCGGAAACTATAGGCTTGGAACTGATCGAGGCCGAAAATTTTATACAACTTTTTTCGTTGGCATTTATTACGGAACGAAAAATACGAGAACTATTAAGCTGGATTCCGAAAGGCAAAAAGTAACCGGCAACCTCTAGATGGGTATAATCAATTAACATTCAGGGATATATTTAGCCATGACTATTAAATCCAAAAAAGATATTCCTGCCGGTGAAATAACAGATCCTCATATATTTAATCAACGCCGTACCATCATAAAAGCCATGCTGGCTTCCGCTATTACAGGTTCAGGCCTTTCATCCGCGCTGGCAAATACCGAATCGAGATGGAATCATTTAGCAGAAAACGACATTCTGGCGATTTCATCCAACATCACCCCCATTGAACTCGTCAAAAACTATACTAACTATTACGAATTTTCATTCAAAAAAGAAGAAGCCACGGTTTTGGCGCAAAATCTTGGAATCGAGCCCTGGTCTATCGAAATAACAGGCGAGATTGAGAATCCTGTGAAATTTCACCTGGAAGACATTCTAAATCAGCAATTCATACAAGAGTACGTCTATCGGTTCCGCTGTGTAGAAGGCTGGTCCATGGTCGTGCCATGGATCGGTTTTCCGCTGGTGAATCTATTAAAATCCGTTAAGCCTTTGTCAACCGCAAGATTTGTCAAATTCACCTCCGTTTATCAACCAGAAGCAATGCCGCTACAGTCCAGCAAAAGCATCCTGGACTGGCCTTATGTCGAAGGCTTGCGAATTGATGAAGCGACCCATCCCTTAACGATATTGGCTATAGGTATGTACGGCAACATTCTGCCCAAACAAAACGGTGCGCCATTACGTTTGGTTGTGCCCTGGAAATACGGATTCAAAAGCATTAAAGCTATCGTGAAAATTGAATTGCTAAAACGGGCGCCGTTAACCTCCTGGAATAAATCCGCACCTAACGAATATGGATTTTACGCGAATGTCAATCCATCGGTCCCTCATCCGCGCTGGAGCCAATACAGCGAGCGGCAACTAGGGAGCAAGTTTTTTACTCCGCGCCGAAAAACAGAATTATTCAACGGTTATGGAGAAGAAGTTGCCTGGATGTATCGCGATATGGACTTAAGGCATTTTTTCTAATGTATTTCCGAACCCTTAATTTCCGGCAGTTAACGATTGGGATTTGTCTTGTTCCTTTGCTTTGGATCATTATCGATATCGTTTTTGATCGTCTTGGCGGAAATCCGATTCAGGCATTGCATATCCGCCTAGGCGACTGGTCGTTACGTTTTTTGTGTATAACGCTTGCTATTACGCCTATCCAAACCATTACCAAATGGCGCGGCATGACCGATTACCGGCAAATGTTCGGTCTGTTCACTTTTTTCTATGCGACCTTGCATCTCCTGGCTTATTTATTTGTCGATCATGCGCTGGAATGGCGGACTATCGGTATCGATATTGTCGAAAGTTCCTACATCTGGTTTGGCCTGATCGCCTATATAATGGTTTTCTTGCTTGGCGTCACTTCATCGAAATTAGCGCAGAAAACTTTGGGTAAAAGCTGGAAGAAACTGCATCGCCTCATTTATATGGCATCCATCGCTGCAATTATTCATTATTTTTGGCAACTGAAAGGAAATCTTTCTAACCTTTTCTGTATTTATTTTTGATTTTTTTCTTATTGGCTTTCCGCAGGCTGGTTTGGTTTAAAGATAAACAATTTCATCGCTCGGCAATTCCTCATAAACGTAAGGAATTGTGACAAAGCCATAGCGCGGATGGGTAAAAATATTAGCCGACTTGTAAACGCTCGTCAGAGAAACCTATTACATCAACTCGCTTAACACTAATGATTACGTTTCCATCGCCCGGAAACATACCCCAACGCTTCCTTAATATTTAATTCACGGGTCGCACCGCCGGTTCTGGCAAAAAATCTCGGGGTATTTGCCTGGTCTAAAAACACCGGCCTGGATGAGGGCGAGACTATCACTCTGCAAACAGTCTTATCATCGATAACATGGAAAAGCACATGAACGAACGGACAGATATCTGCGCCGAGACTGGTTGAAATCAAGGTCATCAAAGCCTGATCGAATCCATCCTGACTGGGTTTTTTTAAGGTTTGAAAATCTTTTTCCAGCCCTAGCATTTCGCCATTGTCGGCCACGCCGATCAGCAATGTGCCACCTACGGGACTGTTCAAAAATCCGGCCAGGGTTTTCAAAACCACAAATTCCAGAGCACGATTAGCACGAGATTCCGCAAAATCCCAACGCAAGGAAGATTTAAATTCGATATACGGCCCTTCCCCCTGCCTGATAATCATCGGCAAATCCTTGTCGAGCTCCGATTTCAAATAATCTATATGGATCAGTCTTTTATGAATGAATGTGTATGACATCAGAGAAAGCAGTCCAAGCATGGCGCCGATTTCCGCGTAAAACATCATCAACACAAAACTGTCATGGTTAATTCTGCCCATCAGCAATTCTTTCAACTGGCTCAGCACATAGGCAACGGACGACAAGGGACTGGAATCTTGTTCCCGCGCATAAATATAGTCGTAACTTGGCGCCAATATAAAAATACCGACAATTGCGCCGATGATCGCTGCATTAAAGTACAGTTTTAATTGTTGACGCCAGATCAACAGCATCAGTAAAAAAAATCGTTTCATTATTTAATTAAGACCTTAATTCCGGTAACCGGCATTATCGACTGCGATGAGGTTATACACAGCGGATCATGGGTGATATGACAATTCCGACACTATAACTGACAATTTTGACTTTGAAGATGACAGACTGACAACTTATAATCAGATAGTAATAAAAGAAAGCCGGATAACACTGGCTTTCCAATCAGGTAGCTATTCCTTGCCAACATCGGCATATTGGCGAAGACAGTACGGTTGCTGGGTATTTTACATTGTTTTTGGGCATCCTAACCCATGTTTATTGACTTGAGGCTCGCAATATCGCACTGAGGTGCAAACCGCAAATCGCACACACGTAATTTCCGGTTGGCGTTCCGTGTACATATTCCTTTGAAAGAGATTGGTGATTACAACGATTTCGCCTACGAATTTTATGTATTGTTTCAGCTTTATTGGTATCCATAATTGCTGCCTCGCTTGCTGGTTAATTGACACCGGGTTCGATTAATTTCCAGCATAACTTATGCCAAATGGCTTTCATAACCAAAATGACCATTTATTGCTCTAAATTTATATAGACATCCAATAACCTAGTTTAAAATACGGACATTACTTTAATCACACCGAATAGATACCTATCACATCGTGCCCGCGCTCCGCGTTGGAACGATATAGCGACATGCCCACAAGGCTTTTCATTGAATTCGCTGAATAGATACCTTTAACTTTAATTTTTGATCCAATATAGTAAAAACCATGAGCAGTAACATACGCATCCAGCGCCTTAGCGGTCAAGCGCTGATCCAATATATACCGGAACTGGCACGGCTACGCATTGAAGTATTTCGCGACTTCCCATATCTGTACGACGGCGATTATGAGTACGAAAAAAAATACCTGCAAACCTATATCGATTGCCCAGAAAGCGTAATCGTGCTGGCATTTGACGACGAGAAAATCATCGGCGCTTCAACAGCTATCCCTCTTAAATATGAGACACCCGAAGTCAAAAAGCCGTTTCTCGAACAAGGCTACAATCCCGACGACATTTTTTATTGCGGCGAATCGGTATTGAACAAAGCGTATCGCGGTTTTGGCATTGGCGTAAAATTTTTCGAACAACGCGAAGCACACGCTGCCGATCTAGGCGGGTTCAAGCACATCACCTTCTGTTGTGTAGAACGTCCGCTTGATCACCCGCGCCGTCCTGCCGATTACGTACCGCTGGACGCATTCTGGAACAAACGCGGCTATGTCAAACATCCTGAGCTTAAAACTACCTACACCTGGAAAGATCTGGACGAAAACGAAGCCACTGCAAAACCCATGACTTTCTGGCTGAGACGAGACCATGCCTAAAATCGCCAGCGCCCAATACGACATCAGCTTTCTGGAAACCTGGACAGCTTTCGAAGAAAAAATCCGCTGCTGGGTGAAACAAGCAGCCGATAATAAAGCAGATATCCTATTATTCCCGGAATACGCCTGCATGGAACTGGCATCGTTGTTTCCTAAGGTGGTTTATTCGTCCCTTTCGGCACAATTAACTGCCTTACAAACGTTGCTGCCCGATTACCTGCAATTATTCCAAACCCTGGCTGGTGAACACCGGGTTTACATTCAGGCCGGAACATTTCCGGTACTTCATGCCAACGGCGAGTTCCGCAACCACGCTTATTTTTTCAGTCCGCAAGGCAATGTCGATTTTCAGGAAAAGCTGACCATGACGCGTTTTGAAAACGAACACTGGTTTATTTCCCGAGGCCTGGAGATAAAAGTGTTCGACACGGCTTTTGGCAAAGTAGCCATCAACATCTGCTATGACAGCGAATTTCCGCACTATGCGCGCCAACAGGTAGAACTGGGCGCAAAGCTGATTCTAGTACCGAGTTGCACAGACACGCTGGCCGGCTATAACCGCGTCAGGATAGGTAGTCAGGCGCGAGCACTGGAAAATCAGTGCTATGTGGCGCAAGCTTCGCTAGTCGGCACTGCCGAATGGTCGGAAGCCGTCGATGTAAACTGTGGCGCGGCGGCGATTTACACCCCGGCAGACCGGGGGTTTCCCGATAACGGCATACTGGCGATAGGCGAACTCAATCAAACGCAATGGGTATACGCCGATCTGGATTTTGCCGCGATTGATAGGGTCAAATTTGAGGGGCAGGTATTCAACTTTAAGGATTGGCCCAAACAATTCGCTTGTCAGTCAAGTAAAAAAGCAATTTTGAAAGATTGACGATAAAGCCATAAATTTGGGTAAGGAATGTGCATGAAATAAACTCGGCAATCTTGTAGGGTGGGCACTGTCGTTTGTACCCGCGCCTAATAGCTTACCGGGACTGCCGGCTCACTCTTTATCCAAATGGAAAGCCTTGTGCAGGGAACGAACTGCCAATTCGAGATATTTTTCGTCGATCACTACGGAAATTTTGATCTCGGATGTGGAAATCATCTGAATATTGATGCCTTCATCGGCCAGTACTTTGAACATGGTACTGGCGATCCCGGAATGAGAACGCATGCCGACACCGACAATAGAAACTTTAACGATGCTGTCGTCGCCGCTAACCTGTTTGCCGCCCAACTCATTAAGCGAACCTTCCAGTACGCTTTTCGCGCGAAGGAAATCGTTCCGGTTAACGGTAAAGGTAAAATCCGTGCAGCCGTTTTCGCCGACATTTTGCACGATCATGTTGACCTCGATATTTTCGGCTGCAATCGGACCGAGAATTTTCGACGCCACGCCGGGTAAATCAGGCACACCGGTCATGGTCAGCTTCGCCTCGTCCCGGTTAAATGCAATGCCTGAAATTAAAGCTCTTTCCATTTCAAATTCCTCGTAGGTAATAAGGGTGCCGTTGCCTTCGGTAAATGAAGACAATACCCGTAGCGCAACATTATATTTTCCGGCGAACTCAACCGAACGGATCTGCAAGACTTTTGAGCCCAGGCTTGCCATTTCCAGCATTTCTTCAAAGGTAATCTTATCCAGCCGCCGTGCTTTGGGCACCACGCGCGGATCGGTCGTGTAAACACCGTCCACATCGGTGTAGATTAAACATTCATCGGCTTTTAACGCTGCTGCCAAAGCCACCGCCGTGGTATCGGAACCGCCACGGCCCAGAGTGGTAATATTGCCCTGTTCGTCAACACCTTGAAACCCGGCGACCACTACAACTTTACCGGCAGCCAGGTCGGCACGAATTTTAGCGTCTTCGATTTCTCGTATCCGCGCCTTGGTATGACTGCTGTCAGTGAGTATTTTCACCTGCGCGCCTGTATAGGAACAGGCATCGCAACCCAGGCTGTGCAAGGCCATGCTCAACAGGGAAATAGTGACTTGTTCGCCGGTAGACAACAATACATCCACCTCCCGTTCGGTCGGTTGCACCTGCATTTGTTTCGCCAAACCCACCAAACGGTTGGTCTCGCCACTCATGGCCGAAACCACCACCACGATTTGATCGCCCGCATCGTGGGCTTTTTTAACTCTCTCGGCGACGGCTTTAATGCGCTCGGGAGTCCCGACCGAAGTGCCGCCAAATTTAAAAACATACAATGCCATGTTTATTGGACCTTTTGGCTTTATTTAGTGTGCCGCTAACGCGACGGTTTATTTTAGGAATATGCTGAGTCCGCTTAGCGAAAAACTCATCTGCTCAAAAGTGATGTTGTGGGAGTCAGCATGTTCAGTGATAAATGTGCCAATTGTTTTCAAAAAAATTGGTTACTATTCAGTCTTTGTTGAATTGCCGGTTGGATATTACCGACGTAAGCGGCGCATCTTACGCGGTTGCTGCGCTTCACTTTTCAGCACATCCTACAGGCTTAACCTTATTAACACGCTGAATGAGTGCAAAACTGGAAACACATACCCGGTAATGTTCGACTACGCTTGCGCTAACCCAACCGTTCCCTCACCCACCCCGGCACTTGCTGCAACGCAACGGCCAGACCGGACGGATCGTTGCCACCGGCCTGAGCCATATCCGGCCTGCCACCGCCTTTACCGCCGACCTGGAGAGCAACGAAATTTACCAGCTCTCCCGCTTTGACTTTGTCCATGCTGTCTTTGGAAACGCTGGCAATCAGACTGACTTTATCGCCGTTGACCGCCGCCAACACCAATGCGGCACGTCCTAATTTGTTTTTCAGTTGATCGGCCAAATCGCGCAGCGCTTTGGGATCGACATCGTCGAGTTTGACCGCCAGAACTTTTACACCATTGACATCCACAGCCTGACTGCTAAGTTCATCGCCGGCTGAACTGGCAAGCTTGGATTTAAGTTTTTCAAGTTCTTTTTCCAGGCTTCGGTTTTTTTCCAGTAGCTGATGCACTTTTTCGGCAACTTTATCCGGCGAGCTTTTCAGTTGTCCGGCAATATTCAGCAAGGCTTTTTCGCGCCGCTCAATCCAGTCTATCGCTGCCTGCCCGGTCACCGCTTCCAGCCTTCTGATCCCGGCTGCGACGCCGGTTTCGCTAACGATTTTGAATAAACCGATGTCCCCGGCTCTATCGACGTGGGTTCCGCCGCAAAGTTCTGTGGAAAAATCGCCTATTTTCAATACCCTGACTTCATCGCCGTATTTTTCGCCGAACAAGGCCATCGCCCCGGCTTTCACGGCTTCATCCTTAGCCATGATTTCGGCGGCTACCGGATTATTAAGGCGAATCTGCTCATTAACTAAATGTTCGATACTGGCAATCTCTTCCGCCGTCATCGGTTCAAAATGCGAAAAGTCGAAACGCAAGCGCTCCTCGTTGACTTGCGATCCTTTCTGGGCTACATGGCTTCCCAGCGTCTGCCGCAAGGCGGCATGCAGCAAGTGAGTCGCGGAATGGTTGCGCTCGGTGGCCTTACGGGTTTCGGCATTAACACTCACTTCACAGGACTGCCCTTCGCTCAGCGTGCCTTGTAAGACTTTACCTTTATGTAAAAACAGTTTGCCGCCCTGCTTTTGAGTATCTTGCACTTCAAAAATGGCACCAACTGATTCGATACGGCCGGTATCGCCAACCTGACCGCCGGATTCGGCGTAAAACGGCGTTTGATCGAGAATCACCACGCCTTCATCTCCGGCTTCCATGCTTGCAACCGGTTGACCTTTTTTGAACAAGCCGACTATGCGTACCGAACCATCAAGATGGAAATAACCGGTAAATTCGGTGCTGCTCTCGTGTTTTATATCCTGATCGTAATCAGCCGCAAAACTGCCGCCGGCACGCGCCCGGTCGCGCTGGGCGCTCATTTCCACTTCGAATCCGGCATGATCGACGCTAAGATTGTGTTCGCGGGCGAAATCGGCAGTCAAATCCACCGGGAATCCGTAAGTATCGTAAAGCAGAAACGCTATATCGCCGGGAATGACATGGCTATCCAGTTTGGAGACACAAGCTTCCAGAATCTTCATGCCCTGCTCCAGGGTTTCCGCAAACCGTTCTTCTTCCTTTTTCAGCACCCGTTCGACCTGCTCCTGTGCTTTAGCCAGTTCGGGGTATGCCTCGCCCATTTCCGCTACCAAGGGCGCGACCAGTTTGTAGAAGAAGGTATCGAGGATACCCAACCGGTAACCGTGGCGTATGGCCCGGCGAACGATGCGGCGCAACACATAGCCGCGGCCTTCGTTAGACGGTAACACCCCATCGGCCACCAAAAAAGCACAGGAACGGATGTGGTCGGCGACTACGCGCAAGGAACTATTGTTCAAATCTTGAATACCCGCCAGACCCGCAGCTACTTTTAGCAAATTTTGGAACAAATCGATTTCATAATTGCTGTGAACGCCCTGTAAAACCGCAGAAATACGCTCCAAACCCATGCCGGTATCCACCGAAGGCGCCGGCAAAGGCGTCAGATTGCCGTCTTTATCGCGGTCGTATTGCATAAAGACCAGATTCCAGATTTCGATATAGCGATCGCCGTCATCGTCCGGGCCGCCCGGCGGGCCGCCCGGCACATGTTCACCATGATCGTAGAAAATTTCGGTACAAGGACCGCAAGGGCCGACATCGCCCATAGACCAGAAATTGTCCTTGGCACCGATTCTGGAAAAACGCAACGGATCGATTTTCAACTCTTCCAGCCAGATCGCTTCGGCCTCGGAATCTTCATCAAACACCGTTACCCATAGTTTTTCGGGTGGAATCCCCAGTTCTTTAGTCAAAAAATCCCAAGCAAAATTGATGGCATCGCGTTTGAAATAATCGCCAAAGCTGAAATTGCCCAGCATCTCGAAGAATGTGTGGTGACGAGCCGTATAACCGACATTTTCCAGGTCGTTATGTTTTCCTCCAGCCCTAACGCAACGCTGACTGGTAGTTGCACGAGTAAAATCCAGCTTTTCCCGGCCCAGAAACACATCTTTGAATTGCACCATCCCGGCATTGGTGAACAATAAGGTCGGATCGTTACCCGGAATCAGCGAACTGGAAGGCTGGACGGCATGGCCGCGTTGGCGAAAGAATTCCAGAAAGGCGGCACGCAATTCGGCGCTGGTCATTTTTTTCATCATGCTTGGTTCAGTTAATTATAATTTTTCAACACACGTAAATGGAAACGGCGAATAGCCAACACAATCATCGATTTTTAAAGAACCGTAAGATGACGATACTCCACCCTTAATTCTTACCGGATAAACTAATCTTTAAATCCTTAAACAGCGCTTTAATCATCTCGCCACTGAAACCGCGCTGCTGTAAAAACCGGCTGCGTTTTAACCATTCGGCAGCCGTCAAATCCAAGGTTTTTTCATACTTGTTTCTATACACTGCCAGCAGGATATTTTCCCAACCGCCGGCTTGTTCTTCGGCCAGCGCATCCAGATCTAGATTGCCGATACCCCGCTGTTGCAATTCATAACGAATCCGCATAGGCCCATAACCATTCTCGATGCGTTGCCGGACAAAGCATTCAGCATATCGTTCGTCATTTTGCCAGTTACGCTCGGCTATTGTCTCCAGCACAGGCTCAACCTCCTGCTGTCCGTATCCTCTCAGTGCCAGTTTATCCGACAATTCGCGGCGGCTATGCTCACGCCGGGCCAACAAACGCAGACAGATCTGTTCTATGTCCTTGCGGCGCTCAATCGCCGTCTGCGAACTCGCTTTCGTCATCCGCATGGACTACCGGGGCATTATGCCGGGCGGCAAAGGCTTTTTCACGTATCGACTTTTCAAGTTCCTTGGCTTTTTCCGGATTATCTCTTAAAAACTGTTTGGCATTATCTTTGCCCTGACCGATTTTCTCATTGTTATAGCTATACCAGGAACCGGATTTTTGCACGAAGCCGAATTCGACGCCCAAATCCACTAATTCCCCAAAAAAGGACACACCCTCGCCATACAGAATCTCGAAATCGGCCTGCTTGAACGGTGGCGCCACTTTATTTTTCACCACTTTAACGCGAGTCTCGTTGCCGATGACTTCATCGCCTTTCTTGATGGAACCGATGCGGCGAATATCCAGGCGCACGGAAGCATAAAATTTCAATGCGTTACCGCCGGTGGTGGTTTCGGGGTTGCCGAACATGACGCCGATTTTCATCCGTAACTGGTTGATAAAGATCACCAGCGTATTAGAACGTTTGATATTGGCGGTAAGCTTACGCAATGCTTGCGACATTAAACGCGCCTGTAAGCCCATATGCGAATCGCCCATATCGCCTTCGATTTCGGCTTTCGGCGTCAGTGCCGCCACCGAATCGATAACGACGATATCGACAGCACCGGAACGCACCAGCATATCGGTAATCTCTAATGCCTGTTCGCCGGTGTCCGGCTGCGATACCAATAATTCGCTGATGTTAACGCCGATTTTTTCCGCATAATCAGGGTCCAGTGCGTGCTCTGCATCGACAAAAGCAGCAGTGCCGCCCAATTTCTGCATCTGGGCAATGGTTTGCAAAGTTAGCGTGGTTTTACCGGATGATTCCGGTCCGAAAATTTCAACCACCCGGCCGCGCGGTAAACCGCCGCAACCCAGTGCAATATCCAGGGACAAGGAACCGGTGGATACCACGTCGATGTCGCGACTGGCCGCAGAATCGCCCATGCGCATCACAGAACCTTTACCGAACTGTTTTTCTATCTGCATCAATGCGGCGCTCAGCGCCTTTTTTTTGTTCTCGTCCATTTTTTGTGCCTGTCGTTGGAAGACCTGTATAAAGCCTCGTATTATCACATAGTCGCAGTCGGTGAAACAGTTTTTATACCAAACACGTTCAATAGGTAGGTACGATTTTGATGGGGGCCATTTGCTAAGACAATACGCTCGCCACATCCATGTGGCTATTGCCGGCTCAAGCCTATAGGGATTTGTTCACAGCGTCCTCCGGCAAGTTCTCCATTGCCAAAATTCGCTTTGTAAAGGGCATATAGTGAAAGAGCTTAATGAATTCTAATCAGATAACCATCGGTAACTTCACAACCGGGTGTACTATGCGCTGTAACGCTTAACCGGGCAAAGCCGCCCTCAACGGGACGGTCCAATTTCCCTTTAATTTCCAGACGTCCATTTGAATGGGAGGTAATAATCAAATCCTTTGGGCCAAAGTGTATTTTGCTGCCGCTCAGGCTAAGATTGACATTAATTGAAAGCGGCGTGGTGTTTGCCGATGCCAAAAACGAAAACTCGCTAAAGGATTGCAGATATTTATTCACCGAAGGCTGGAAATCCGAAAAAATCGGTTTATCGCAATGATGTGAACTTGGAGTGCTGCCATAGGCATGAGCGGCATTTGCGCTCAAACATAAACAAATGACGGCGGCAATACTAAAACAGCTTTTCATGACTTTCTCCGGAATAGACAATTAGGGATAAAAAATTGCATCGCTTAGCAACTAAAAACCATTATAGGGTTAATGTTATTTTGTTGACAATCCTGTCTTCGATAAGCAGCAAATTAACCCTATCCTACCTTGTTTTTGTGACATGACTGACAGTGTTGCAAAAAATAAAATCAAACTTCACCCATTGCCATGATTATTAGAGATTTTATCTGAACCCTTCAAATTTTGCTTTATGTTCTCCAACTCACCGATTAAAAACCGTATTCAATCCAAAAACTGCATCGGCATTTCGTCCTTTAAGGCTACGCCGGATAAACCACGTTGCAATGCTTCCGAACCCAGATACAACAGCTTGGCTGCTGCTGCCTGATAAGAAAGGCCGTGCGGCGGGCGTATATTGGAAATACAATTACGCTCGGCATCGGTATTGCCGATTTGCGGACTGAAAGTCAGATAAGCACCCAGACTATCGGCAGCACTGAGACCGGGACGTTCGCCTATTATGATCACAGACAACCGGGCATTGAGCAGAGAGCCGATTTCATCCGCTAGGGCGACTCTGGCGTTTGGCGCCAGACAGATAGGACCTAGGCGTAGCGGCCGGGATTGAAAAGCGGTGACGATCGCTTCCAATAACGAAAGACCGTGCATTTCCATTGCCGTTGAAGACAAACCGTTACTGAAAACCAGTACGGCATCTATCGCTTCGACGGGGCGAGTCTTGAGCAATTCCCGGCTGGCATGGTCCAGGCAACGGCCTTTATCGGGCCTTTGCAAATACTGCTCGCGGTTGGTCACAGGTGTTTTAAGGCAGAGAGGTTCCAGCCCGATATTTTTGACGCTTTGCGCAAATCGATCGACATCCCAAGCCTGATGAACCGCATCCCGGGCCTCTGCATGGGCCAATTGAAAATCAAGCAAAGCAGCACTGGGCAATCCGCACCCGGCCCGGCCCTGAGCAATTCTGGCTTGAGTAAACAGCCGCAAGTTATGCCAGGGATCGTTCATGCCGTAACGCCGTTCAAGCCGCCAAAATTAGCCAGTAAAGGCGTACTGATACGCGTATCGGCCAAGCCATTGCCACCGTTAAAAATAGCCATTTTTTCCAGCCATGCCTCGAATTCCGGCGCGGGCCTTAGCCCCAGCACTTGCCGCAGGTACAGGCAATCGTGAAACGAAGTGCTCTGATAGGCCAGCATGATATCGTCGGCGCCGGGGATACCCATGATGTAATTACAGCCGGCGACAGCCAGCAAGGTAAGCAGATTGTCCATATCGTTCTGATCGGCTTCGGCGTGGTTGGTGTAGCAAATATCGCAACCCATCGGCAGCCGCAGCAACTTGCCGCAAAAATGATCTTCCAGACCGGCGCGTATAATCTGTTTGCCGTCGTAAAGATATTCCGGACCGATAAAGCCGACCACGGTATTCACCAGAAATGGAGAAAACTCTCTGGCAACAGCATAGGCGCGAGCTTCGCAAGTTTGAGCATCGATGCCATGATGAGCATTCGCGGATAAGGCGCTGCCCTGCCCGGTTTCAAAATACATAAGATGTTTACTCTGCTGGTTACGGCCTAATGACTCAGCCATGGCCTGCGCCTCCCGCAACATGCTCAAATTGATACCGAAACTGCAATTCGCCGCTTCGGTACCGGCGATAGACTGGAAAACCAGATCTATCGGTGCGCCGCGCCGCATTAATTCCATACTGGTGGTTACGTGCGAGAGTACACATGACTGAGTCGGTATTTGGTGACGGTTGATAATATCATCCAGCAGATTCAATAAGGCGTAGACATTATCGAGATTATCGGTAGCCGGGTTGATGCCTATCACCGCATCGCCGCTACCGTATAGCAAGCCATCCAGTATACTGGCCGCAATACCTCGCGGGTCGTCGGTCGGGTGGTTCGGCTGTAAGCGGCTGGAAAGACGTCCCGGCAGGCCGATGGTATTACGAAAACGGGTAATCACTCTACAACGGCGAGCAACAGCGATCAAATCCTGATTGCGCATGATTTTACTGACAGCGGCTACCATCTCCGGCGTTAAGCCAGCGGATAAGGCCGATAAATCGCTACAGTCAGCCAGCAGCCAATCGCGAAAACCGCCAACCGTCAGCGATTTAACCGGCGCAAACGCCAATGGATTATGTTGTTGCAATATCAGTTGCGAAACTTCATCTTTTTCCGGTGAAATTAGCGGTTCTTCAAGGAATTGCAACAAAGGCACCTCCGCCAGCACCTGCTGAGCAACAGCCCGTTCAACCTCGGAATTTGCCGCCAGCCCTGCCATTTCGTCCGCAGCCCGTTGTGGAGACGCCTTGGCCAGCAAGGTGCGTAGATCGCAAAACATAAAAGTCTTGCCTTTTAATGTTGCAGAATATTTCATATCTAGCAAAACCGGGCAAATGTCCTGTTGAGGAATAACAGAATAGCCGCAAATATTTGAAGAATACCGCTAGAAAATGACAATCAGATGACAACACACTGCGATATCTAGGAGATTGCGGAATCAGAACTGTCCCGAATTCATTTTTTCAAGTCATGCGTCAAAATATACTAGGCCAATCGGCAATTCGCACAGAGAATGCTTCCGGGCGATTCGATATCCCTCCTACTCTCTCATTCATAACCTAGCTGATTCGTAAAAATGCAGAAGCCGTTGAAAAAACATCAATAGCCGTATAGAAATCAAGACAAACCTGCCAAATCCGGATGTTATACGCTGCTAAATCGGCATTTGAGCATGTTTGACTTGATGACTAGGCAAATACTACGACAAGCGGGGTGCTTTTCTCCTACGACTGAGATTTTTCTCACTCCTGATCCTGACAACCGAAATGGTATTGATAATCCGACATTGCCCGCATTATGACTTCATGTGCTTCGTGGCGGCCATATACATCGGTTATTTCACAAACGTTATCTTCGTGAGGCAAATGTTTGTATGTCAGAAAATAATGTTTCAGGCGATTGATATAAGATTCCGGGCAATCGGAGACATCCCGCCATTGCCGATAAAATTCATCGCCTTTCATGACGGCAATGATTTTATCGTCAGCCTCTCCGCCATCCAACAACCGGAATCCGCCGATAGGAATAGCCTGTAACAGAATATCGCCATGAGTAACGCTACGTTCGCTTAATACACAAATATCCAACGGATCGCCGTCACCTTTCGAAACGGTTTTACCCGATTTTAAGGCGGCATATTCAGCGGTTTTTTCCGCGCAATAAGTTCGCGGAATAAACCCGTAAAGCGTGGGTATCATATTGGAAAATTTTTGCGGCCTATCGATTTTTAAATAACCGGTGAGTTTATCGATTTCGTATTTCACGGTATCCGACGGAACAATTTCAATAAATGCCGTAACGATTGAGGGCGCGGCGTCACCAGGATGGATGCCATGCCACGGATGTGCTTTATGTTGAATATTCATTAGAAGATTATGAGGTTAGCCTTGTTTGTGAATGTTTGTTAAGGTTTTGTCGAGGGATATAGCGGCTTTGTTCATAAAAAAGCCTGGAATAGAATGCATAAAAAATGGGTTTTACCAAGTTTGATTTTTACATTATTATTGACGACGAAGTTGTTACATCTACATTTTAGCCAAGAATCATTAACATTACTCATAATAAGGATTTTTTTATGGAACGTCGAGATTTTATTCGTTTAAGCGTTGCAAGTGCTGGAGCTGCGGTAATCGCACCTGCCTCAGGGCTGGCAGAAGCCGGTAAACCTGTTCCACCAGGAGCGGATATTTACTATACTAAAGAAGCGACCGGCCGTTGGGCCGGTAAAGAGGCAACCCATTTACCAATAATTGAAATAAGTAAAGCGGGGGATGAAACCAGTATAAAAATAGTGACGCCACATGAAATGAAAGGTTACGAACATTACATTGTCAAACATATCCTATTGGATAAAGATTATAAATTCCTTAACGAACATATGTTCGATCCCACTAAGGATACTATGGCTGTGTCAACATTTATCCTAAAAAATCATACCGGGACCATTTACGCCCTTAGCTTATGTAACAAGCACGATCTATGGGTAAATAACGCCGAAATATAATATCGCATAAATCGGTATAGCAAAGTTGCATACCATAGATTTGGTTTGTCGCCTTCAATTGCTCTAATTCAAACAATCCGACTTGTTCATATCGAAAATACAGAAGCCTGCTCACCGGATTATGTCAATAATCCGGTGAGTTCATTATTTTTTAAAAAATAGCGCGACCAAGAATATAAAAATAGAATCGCGAATTTAATTAATAAAGAGCCCTAAAGAATTTTTTGGCAACATTTTACCATCAAGCGCATCCGCTAGCGACAGAATAATAAGCCGGAAACGATTTTAATCACCCCGGGTACCAGCTACGGAAAAATGCAAACTTTCTTTTGCGGCTGCCATGAACGCTTGGTAGTTGCTCTTTTTTAAACATCATTTCCTTGAACTTTATTGATGGTCACGGTGTCAGGTTTTATGCTCAGGGTATACTCCCCCTGCAACAAACCCTGTAACTCCCGGCCCGCCATATTATAGCGCCAACCTTGTAATAGTAGACACTCCTCCTCAGCAAACAGCAGTTGTTCAAGATCCTTTCGGGTAGCCAGGATAATTGGATTCAGGGAGTTTTCTTCAGCTCTAATCCTGACCACTGCGCTCAAAACATCCAGCACCGCCTCATGTTGCTGAGTCTTTTTGGCTGACCTATCTTTTTCATTCAAGGGTTTGGGAGGATTTTGGCGGGCGGCGGCAATCAATTCGCACAGAACCTTGCCATAGCGGTTAACCGTACGTTCGCTCACATTACGTATTTTCGCCAATTCAGCTAACGTCACCGGCTGTAGTTTTGCCAATTCCAACAGCAAATCGTCCTGTAACATCCAGTTGCGCGGTTTGTTTTCCTCCTGGGCAGTACGTTCCCGCCATTCGCTCAAAGCCTGCATGATGGACAGCTGCTTACCGGTCAGTTTATTTTTACCGCGTATTTTCAACCAGGCGTTTTCCGGCGGCATTTGATATAGATCCGGATTATTCAGCAGTTGAAAATCGCTATCAAGCCAGTCGCGACGGCCAAGCTTTTCCAATTGAGTACACATCAGCGTGTATATTTTGCAAAGATAAATCACATCGTCAGCCGCATACTGGATCTGATCTTCGCTGAGAGGCCGCTCCGACCAATCGGTACGGGTATGAGCTTTATTAAGATTAATATTCAGAAAGCTGGATACCAGCATCGCATAACCGGGGTTTTCTTGAAATCCCAACAAAGGCGCGGCAATTTGCGTATCGAAAATCGGACCGGGAATCTTGCCGGTTATCTGATAGAAAATTTCCAGATCCTGCCGGCAGGCATGCAGAACCTTAACGATATTGGGATTGTAAATCGCCTCAAGCAATTTCGACAGATCCCCTATCGCCAGCGGGTCGATGCAAGCCACCCAATCGGGAGTGGCGATTTGCAGCAAGCAAAATTTCGGGTAATAGGTTTTTTCTCTAAGAAATTCAGTATCCAGCGCAATCCATGTCTGTTGGCTGATCTGTTGACAAAGAGCGTCAAGTTGTTCGGGACTATTAATATATTGGATGGTCATAGTAACTATGGCAAATGATTGGTGCTTACCGCTAAATCGGCTTGACCGGCTATTTTACCCTCCACAACGATTGTGTTGAGTAAATATTCCGGTTTGGCGATGGCGTTAGCTTTAGACTTGGGAGACAACGGCCTTTTCAGCTTTTCCGCTAACTCTTGTTAGCAGATCTCCGGTTAGGTTTAACGCGCTTGATAGCCAATTTACGTTCGCCGAGGGTCGCTTCCGACAATATTTGAAATATATCGGCAGGCATGCCTTCGGGCAATTCCACCAGGGTATAATGTTGACGAATATCAATTCTTCCTATCCTTTTTTTGTCAACGCCGGATTCTTCGATCAGAACAGCCTGAATCTGTTCCTTCCCGACATTATGCTGGCTACCGACATCCAATCGATAACGCACGGATCGATAATTTGTCCTGACAGGCTCTATATTGCGGACATCGACGGGTTTAAACGGCGAATGCATCTGCGGCTGATTCAGATAAAGCAAAGCCGCTGCACAATCCAATACTCCGACATTCAGCCTCGCGGCCAAACACTGAACCAGTTCGCGCTGAGCAGCCAGATGTTGACCGGCGATAATTTGTTGAAGCCGGCTTTCTATATCTGCGTCCTTATCTCTAGGGGTCGAAGCATCGAATTTTTCCATTTATAATCTATCCATAACGATTTCAACATAAGCCTCATCCCGCAAACGCCTTAACCAAAGTTCCGTTTCTTCGTCGATCTTCCGTTTGCGAATTTCCTCTCTGACTTTTTCCTTTTTAAATTGTTCACTATTATCCTCAGTCTCTCTGCCCAACACCTGTATGATGTGCCAGCCGAATTGGGTTTGTACGGGCTTGCTGATTTCGTTGATTTCAAGTTTATTCATCGCCTCTTCGAAGGGCGGCACCAATGCGCCGGGAACCACCCAATCCAATGAGCCGCCGTTGACCGCCGAACCTTTATCATCGGAATGCCCGCGCGCCAAAACAGCAAAGTCATCACCATCCTTAATCCGCTCGCGTAGTGCCAGAAGACGCTTTTGCGCTTCTGCATCGTCTATCAGCTCGTTGGTTTTAATCAGAATATGCCTAACTTTGGTTTTGGTGGAAATGTGCTGCCCGGCGCCTTCCATCTCCAGTATTTTGATGATGTGAAAACCGCTGGGACTGCGTATAGGATCTGAAACATCGCCCTGATTCATACCGGTGACCGTATCGGCAAACAGGGTTGGAATCTGATTAAGACTACGCCAGCCTAGATCACCGCCTTTTAGGGCATTATCATCATTGGAGACACTGACAGCCATCTGCTTAAAATCTTTGCCGGTACGCAGTTCGCTGACCACCTGATCGGCTTTTTCCTTGGCTTTCTGTATCGTAGTGGAAGAAGCGGCTTCTGATACGGCTATCAAAATATGACCGATGCGATACTTGGAATTGCTTTCCCCGGCCTTACTCTGCGTTTCCATATAGTGAGCCACTTCGGCATCGGTGACTTTGACGCGGGAACCTATTTCGCGGCCTCTAAGCTGATTGATGATAATATCGTTACGCAGTTTATCTTCAAATGCCTTGAAATCCATGCCCTCTTTACCAAGCTCTACCTGGAAGGCTTCTACAGACAAGTTATTTCTGCCGGCGATCTCAGCCACTGAGCTGCGGAGTTGCTCATCGCCGACCTGAATTCCCGACCTTGCCGCCAGTTGCCTTTGCAGTTTGTCCACCACCATGTGCTCCAGAACTTGTTTACGCACCACAAAATCCGGCGGCATCATCACATTGCCGCTTTTTAATTTTGCGGTGAATGCCGCTACTTCCTGATTAAGCTCGCGCTCCAGAATAACATCGTCTTCAACCACTGCGACAATCCTGTCCAGCACTCGTGCCTGAATATCGGTGCCGAAAAGTGCCGTTAAAACCCAAACTGCGATAAAAAGTCTTTTGATCATGCTTAAATTTTTGAATACTCGTTCAGCAAAAAAAGGGTTAGGAACGCACATGAAATAACTTGGTCGGCTGGATAACCGTCACGCGTGAGCACAAACAGTAGTGCCCACCCTTAATGAATGCCGTGTTTATTTCATGTCCGTTCCTTAGCAGGCATTAATACCATCAAGCCCTAGCCATCGAAGAGCATAGCACCGAATTCAGCTAATAAAAACCGACCGGGCGATAGCCATTCAACGCTGTCTGCAGGAAAGTATCGACATCGTCGCCTAAACCGGACAGGCCTTTCAACTCTAATTGCACGAAAAACGCGGTTTCCGGGGTAAGGTTCTGAGTAATGACGCTGCTCGTTGAAGCACCGTTAATATAACGGCGAGCGATGACACGAAAGCGCCAGCAACAATTTTCTTTCTCAAAGCCGATAAAACTTTCCAGGGTTTTATCGAAATTCAAAGAATACTGCCAACGCCCCAACGCATACCATTGATCGAACAATGGCCAGCGGAACGACACATCGGCTAACGAAATATCCGCCAGTACATTTGTCGTTCCCGGCACCAGTGTCGGCGCAACCAAAGGGTTGGCAGTGGCGCTGCGGTATCGATAGCCGATATCGAAAATCTGACCGGGTTGATTCCGGTACTTTAGCCCTACCTGACCACGGGCAAACCGGTTATTTTCGGCATTCCATTGGGCGCCGGTCGCATAAGACAGATATTGGCTGATTTGGCCGCTGACATCGCCGACAAAATTTGAGGTTTTACTGGTCTGTACGGACACAGGCACTAGCAAAGGCTGATTGGTCGAAGTTAGAGTAACTGTTCTGTCCTGAAAATAAAAGATTTCGCCAAAACTAGCTTTCAACGGCTCCAGACCCGTTACCGAATCTATATATCGCGACGTGGCCGCCAAAGTAACCTGATTGGCATCTTGCAGGCGGTCATAACCGCTATAACTATTTTCGCGGAATAAACTATTGAAGTTAGGGTCAAATGCAGACGAATCAAAAATCGGAATAGCGCTTTGATCCTTTCTCGGTATGTACAAATAGAAAAAACGCGGCTCAATAATATTGTTGTAAGGGGTAGCGCCAAAATCCACTCCTTTCTCTATACTTAAGCCGCTATCGACCGAAAATATCGGCAAAGTGCGATTAATGCTAGAGGGCAATCCGGCTACGCTCTGACGGCTTAACTGATACTGGGTAGACTGCACGGAAAGTTTCGGAATAAAGAAACCGGCAGTTAACTCCAACGGCATAGAAATAGATGGCTGGACCATTAAACGTTGACCGTTCACCAGAGTCGGATGATAAAAATCGCTGTACTGACTTTCCAGGCCAACCCTAAGCGGCATGCCTTCGAAGTTGTGTAAATAATTCATGTTTACTCTGGGCAGCAGATCGTAAGGTAAAGAGGTGCTGAGGATGGCCGGATCGACAGATTGATAGTGCTGTATGCCGGCAGAGAAGCCGAAACCCGACTGGCCGTAATTTAGATAAGCCGAACTGGGCAAAAAACTGTTTCTTGTAAAACCCAAGGCATTATTCAAATCGTTGAAATAGGTTTTGTCGGAAACCAGATTAAGATCCACCAGCGAATTCCAGTTCGGCGAATAAAAGCTCTTATCCTTGATACTTAGAGAATAACGCGGCTTACCCAGTTTTTGGTCGTTCGGCATATATTCAGCACCGAAGGACCCTTTGGATATGTCCGTCAGATAACGAAATTGATTGCTGAGCATCCCGCCGCGACCGGAAAAATAGCGCGGTGTAATGGTTGTATCGAGATTAGGGGCGATATTCCAGTAATATGGCGCAGCCACATAAAAACCGGAACGGGTCGTTTGTCCCCAGTTAGGCGCCAGAAAACCGGATAGGCGGCGATTATCGGTCGGAAACGAGATATATGGCGTATAGATCACCGGCACGCCCTTAAATTCCATCCAGGCATCCTTGGCCGAACCCTGCCCGCTATCCTGATTGATTTTCAGGCGCGAGGCATGCATTATCCAATCCTGGTTGCCCGGTGCGCAACTGGTAAAAGACGCGTCGTTATAACGGCTCAGATCTTTGCTGTCTCGATAAATCGTGTCCGCACTGCCGCGCAACGGCCCATCCCCGGAAATAAACAATGCCCTTCTAAGAGTGGCCTCATCGGTATTTAAATTCATCGCTACGGTATCGCTGGCAAAGGCCAGGGTGCTTTCGCTATATATCACATTACCCTGGGCATCCATTGTCCCTGCACCGGAATCGTAATTGGCCTTTTCGGCCAATAAGTGCTGGTCGGCACGGGTGAGATCGACATTACCGGAAAAGGACATGACTTCGCCTTCAAACGCTTCGGAAAAATCGGCGTGTACATCGGTAATGGCATTGTCGCGAACTTCCTGCGGAACCGTTTTCAATCTAGGCTTTTTCATTGCCCAGTTTTCGCAATTTTGCCATGGGTCCTGCTTGAATTCGCCGCGTAGCGTCTGGAATGTCAGTTCTTGAGAATGACTAAAGCTAGGTGTTAACAATCGGAACGTATCGATTTGGTTGTTCGCCACCACTTGCGCCTCGCCCTGTGGCTCAGGCCCGACAAGATTGCAGTTCCAATTCGGCTGTCCATTTCCGGCTTGACAAGTCCAGCCGGGTTTTTGCTGAGGTGGTGGTAGCGCCGCACTGATGACTTTCTCCTGTACAGGTTCCACCTGCTTAAGCCGCGGATTACGATTTTCAGTGATGTGAACCTTAGGCTTTGGCGGATGGGGTTGCACAACAGTTTGTTCAGCGAAATCTGTAGATTCTTCCCCTATCGCCGGCTTGGCAGCGATTGTTGGAGCCGTTTCTGTCGAAACCGGCGCTTGCGGCGGAACAGGTTGGGCTATAACGTTTTCTGCCGGAGCTTGTTGCGTCGCCGACTGCGAAACCGGCGGCTGAACTTGCACCGTTTGCGGTTGGGGTTGCGGCTGCACTACAGGCTGTTTTGCAGTTTCAACAGGGGTTGGATTGCCAACCGGCGTTTTGATGACTTGAGGACTGGCTGGTTCGTTAGTTGTCGAATCCTGATTCAGACAGTTCCATTCGCCGTTTTTGGTCTGTTCGCAATTCCATACGCCATTACCGGCAGCCTGGGCAAGCCCTGAGACAGACATTAAAGCTAACCATAAATAAAAAAACCGAAGATTCATGTATAGGCAAAAGCGGCTAAATTGACTTAGCAGGATATAAATCGAATAAAATACGCATCTATCGGCATTAATAGAGGCAGATTGCCGGGATGTGCTGAAAGAAGCTTAGCGCATCTCATAGAATGCTGTTGGCCGGACTTTACTCCGGCACTTGCCCTCTACGCTGGATAGTTGCCGAGTATTTTACCTTAGGATGCACCGCTTTTATAAATAATGTCATTACCCTATACAGATCAACGCATCACAACCCTTATCGATTGGCTCCGCAACAGTCTTTCCCTGGATATCGACCATCTTGAAGCCGCTTCCGGCGACGCCAGTTTCCGTCGATACTTCCGGATCGGACACAACAATGCTCAACAGATTGTCATGGATGCGCCTCCCGATAAAGAAAATATCCTGGCTTTTATTCGCGTTGCCGAACTTTTTAACTCCGCCGGCCTGCATGTGCCGGCCATCTACCGGCAAAATATCGAACAAGGCTTTTTGTTACTGGAAGACTTTGGCTCGACCAGCCTGCTCGACAGCCTGCGCGCCGAAAATGCCGACCGGCTTTACCGGCAAGCGCTGGACACTCTGTTTAAACTACAAACCGGCATTGATATCGACAACTGCGGATTACCTGCCTACGACAAGGCCATGCTCGATCGCGAACTTGGAATTTTCCATGAATGGTTTCTGGAAAAACTGCTCGGCCTGGTGTTGCCGGCAGCCGTCAATATCCGCTTGCGCGAATTGCTGATAGATTCTGCGCTACAACAACCGCAGGTCTGCGTACACCGGGACTATCACTCCCGCAACCTGATGGTTTTAGACCGGGACTCCCCCGGCATCATCGATTTTCAGGACGCAGTTGTCGGCCCCATCAGTTACGACCCGGTTTCCTTGTTGCGCGACTGTTATATCCGCTGGCCGCAAACCCAGGTTGAGCAATGGGCGGAACGCTATTACCGGCAATTGCTGAATGCTAAACTGCTGGCAGTGGATTTTGCACAATTCAAACGCTGGTTCGACCTGATGGGTTTACAACGCCATCTAAAAGCTATCGGCATTTTTTCCAGACTGCATTTGCGGGATGGAAAACCCGGCTATCTGGCCGACATACCACGCACTTTTGATTATATCCTTGAGGTTTGCGAAATCTACCCGGAACTGGCTGAATTTAATCGCTTTCTGCACCGGCAGGTATTGCCGGTATATCAGGCGGCGCTATGAAAGCCATGATACTGGCGGCGGGCCGCGGCGAACGCATGCGGCCCTTGACGGACACCACCCCCAAACCCTTGCTGAAAGTAAACGGCAAAGCCCTGATCGAATACAGTATCGAGAATTTAGCCGCGGCCGGGTTTAAACACATCGTGATTAATATCGCCCATCTTGGCCGGCAAATTCAGACCTATTGCGGCAACGGTCAACGCTGGGGCGTTGTTTTCGACTATTCCGACGAAGGCGAAACCGCGCTGGAAACCGCCGGCGGCATAGCCAAAGCCTTACCTATGCTGGACGACAAACCGTTTCTGGTGATCAATGCCGATATTATCTGCGCTTGCCCGCTGGCCCAACTTTGCGATAAAGCCATAGACCTTGCCCATCTGGTGTTAATCGACAACCCGCCGCACCACCCGCAAGGAGATTTTAGCCTATCCGCAAACGGCCTGTTATCCGAATACGGCCCCGAAAAACTGACCTTCAGCGGCATAGGGGTTTACCATCCCTCCCTGTTTTACAATATCCCGCCCGGCCCGTTAAAGCTCCGGCCTTTACTGAATCAGGCCATGCGGCAACAGCGCATCGGAGGCGAAAAATTCGATGGCTTATGGCTGGATATCGGCACCCCGGAACGATTGCAAGAAATCAACCAAACCTGGAAAAATCGATAAGCTGCCGATACCGGCCACATCGTTCCCACGCTCCGGAGACTGTGAAAGAATTTGGATTTTTCGCTAATCATCCGGCCAAGGTTTGATATCGAGAATCTTGATCACATCGGCGGAACCGGCAGAAACCAAAACCACCATATCCTTGACTTTGCCGCGCAAGGGCAGCCATTTGACTTCGCTGTCTTTCCAATTTGCCAACAAATCGAGGACATGCCGGTCTTTGCCGTGCAAGTCGCGTAGCGCCTGTAATGGCTGGGCTCTTTCCAGAATTTGCGCTTTAACCTGGCTTAACGGCACATAAAGTTCCGGCAATAATGGCCAATCGGGACCGCCATGTACAGCTGAGAACAGGATCTGTTCGTTCCGCTTGGGGTCTGGGGAAGGCTGCGCTCCCACCCAATACGGACCTGTCCATCCGGCAATTGCCACCTGATTACCTTGTTGTAAGGCAGTCTTCGCGCTGCCGGGATCGATATCGGACGCCCTGGCAATCTCGAATCGGTCTTTACTGAAAACAATAAAAGCAGGCCGTCCTTCAAAAATGGTATGCATGCCGTAGAATAATGCCGCCAACTGTAACAAGGCGATCACGGTTAAATCGAATTTTAAGGAGGGTTTCTTAGGTTTATATACGATTAGGGTAATCGTAGGCCCCATAATTACATCCACCCCTAGCAATAATAGGAAAATCGGACCGACGCCAATGGCCTCATCAAGAGGGGTGGTATACCAAACCCTAAAAACCATAAGCAGTGCAAGAGTGGCAATAATGCCCGATAAAAGCAGGTGAATGCCGAAAGCATAAAAACGGAATTTCATAGTTTGAATACTTTAATCTTCTGAGTTCAAGTTATAGATCCGATGAAATGATTCACCGAATAGGATTAATAATAAATTGTAATTTTATTCAGGAATATTTTGTAGTCCTCGCTGTTTTTAATTGTTTTCTATAATTGTAGGAAGTATAGTCTGTATAAATAAAAAAACCGCTCAACCCGAAAGATTGAGCGGTTCTAGCAGATATTCCTTTTCCCAAAGCTGTCTCGATTAATGTAAGCAATAATCTGTTACCCTCTCAACAGTACTAATAATCAATTAACGGCAATTTGCAGGCACATATTTACTTGCTACAGTTCCCCGAATAGTTCCAAGTTTCGCCGCTGGCGAAGAAGCAGAAATGCAGTTCCATGTAACACCTCCGTTGACCGGCGGATTAGAAGTCCCATTCGTAGGACAAGGTACAGCACCAGCACAACCGCCAGTTCCACCCGCAAAAAGAACAGCTCCATCAAGCGGTACTAGCGTAAGAGTACCGGCAACACCAGCCACACCGGTTGTGATGCCCGATGCGGCCACATATGTGATGGTGATGTCGCCCGTAGCAGGAGCGATAGTGATACCTGCAACATTAGGAGTAGCTGGAGGAGGCGTCCAACCAGAATCATAATTCACTCCCGATGAAGCGTTTTCTGTAACCGCTAATTTAGCCGACTCTGCTAAAGATAAACCATCGGTCACTTTGGCGCGTATAGTGTAATCCTGATAAGCCGGAATAGCAACCGCCGCCAAAATACCGATGATCGCGACCACGATCATTAATTCGATCAAGGTAAAACCTTGTTGTAGTTTTTGTGTGTTGATTTTCATATTAAGTTTCCCAATTGAATTTAAGACAATTGCTATAAAGCATGTTACGTGCCAGTATATTTTATAAAATTATAACCCCTTTAATTTACTGATATTTTCAGCAATACCACGACAGCAATTGCTTTACTGATGTTAATTTCGACGCATCAACAATCTTGATAAAAACAAAAAACTGATCTTTTACAGCCATAACTGACAAATTTTGTCAGTCCTGAGAATACTTCTGTCCATAGATCAAAATGTCCTATGCATTATTTTGAATATTGGCATTTATACTACAAAATCCTCATGGTTTTTTAGTCCGAAGACATGGGTTAGAATGGCTTGCAATTTGTAAACCCTTCAATCCACACAGAGGACAGAAAATGGCAGAATACAGAAAATATAAATGCAAAACCTGCGGTCATGTTTATGATGAAGAACTGGGCGACCCAAGACAAGGCGTCGCCCCCGGCACCCGCTGGGAAGATGTGCCGGAAGACTGGGGCTGCCCAAAATGCGGCTCGGTTAAAGCCATGTTTAACCTGATGCGCTAGCCGCCCCCCTATCGTTCCCACGCTCCGGCGTGGGAATGCATCCTCAGACGCTCTGCGTCTTCTAGAAAAGATGGTTTCTGAAAACCATCGCAGACAAAAACCAACACACTAAAACCGGTAAACCTGAATTTCGAAATCGGTCCATTTGTTATTGTTTAATCATTCGGGCATAATTTAAAAATTGCAGCGGTTAATGATAATTATCTTGGCTTATTTCTTGAAATATGGCAATCTACGGTTATTCAAGAAGACGCAGAGCGTCGGGGGATGCATTCCCACGCCGGAGCGTAGGAACGATAATAACGTTGGTCTGATTTGGCAAAGTACCCCGCTATTCACGGGTAGCCCATCGTTCCCACGCTCCGGCGTGGGAATGCATCCCGGGACGCTCTGCGTCCTCTACAAATACCATCCCACTTAAATAAATAATATGGGCAGAAGCCGTTACACCATTACCGAAGCGGATAAACCGCACTTTATGACCTGCACCGTAATGGAATGGCTTGCGGTGTTTACCCGCCCGGAGACGGTTCAAATCCTGCTGGACTGCTGGCAATACCAAAGACAGCATGTCGGGTTAAAGCTATACGGGTACGTGATTTTAGAAAACCATTTACATTTCATCGCCCAGGCTCAAGACCTGAACAAATGCGTTAGTAGTTTTAAATCCTATACCGCTCGGCAAATCCTGGATTATCTGAAAACACGTCAGGAGAAAGGATTATTACAGCGCTTCAATTTTTCTAAAATCGCCCACAAGGAAGACCGCGAGTTTCAGTTTTGGCAGGAAGGCGTTCATGCCGAACTGGTTTTTAGCGAGGACATCATTCGGCAAAAGTTGGATTATATTCATTCTGTGCGACGTGAAAGTTGCATCCGTTATTGTCTCACCTTGAAAAAGGTAGTGAGACTCGTTGTTTCCTCAACGATAGCCTACCGATGCAGGCTAAGCTGGTAACGGCTCAGTCTGAAGCCATCGGGACAATGAAGCCCCTCGTAAGAGGAGGAAAAGCCGCGAGGTGATTCCAATGCTGCCAGCATCAGGCGGCTGGGGCGCTAGGCTGGATAGTATGACCAACATATGTGAACTGTTGATAAACCTCGTTATGTAAAACAAGCCAAAGATGCTGACAGGCTTGAACCAAAAAGGTATGTGATCGGTTGTTCGTTTCTAGTGTGCGAACACAGGAACAAAGGTCACCGGGGGATAGACAGGGTCTACGCTATTCATGTAACGGATGTGAAACACGGTAAGCCCGTATGACTGCCCGGAATAGTGGGCAAGCGAACTGCAAGGAACGCCTAGGGTAATGCGGGTAAAGGAAAGAGGAAAAAGCGAATGCTGTCCTGTAATCGGGCGGATAGGGGTTGAAACATCACACCGCGCGAAAGCGAGCAGACTTCCTCGTGGTCTCTCTTCACAAGAGAGTTTGTAGAACCACTTTAACTGAAGGAAAGCAAATGAATGCTGCAACATTGGCGTGTGCACCTTCAGACATGATATGGCACGGCATCAACTGGGCCGACGTTCATCGTCAAGTCAGGAGGCTGCAAGCGCGTATTGTGAAGGCCACACAGGAAGGTAGACATAACAAGGTGAAAGCCCTGCAATGGCTGCTGACCCACTCGTTTAGCGGCAGAGCATTAGCCGTAAAACGGGTGACTGGAAATCAAGGCAAAAACACTCCTGGTGTTGACCAATCAACCTGGAAAACGCCAGTAGCAAAGACTAAAGCGATAGCGTCTATGAAGCGGCGGGGTTATTCGCCACTTCCACTTCGGCGAGTTTTAATTCCGAAGAAAAACGGCAAGACAAGGCCTTTAGGCATTCCCACGATGAAAGACCGCGCCATGCAAGCGCTTTATTTGCTAGCGTTGGAACCCATCGCGGAAACGATGGCCGACCCGAACTCTTATGGGTTTAGACCAGATCGCTCAACCGCCGATGCGGGGGAGCAATGTTTCATTGTGCTGGCTAAGAAGAACTCAGCAGAGTGGGTGCTGGAGGCCGACATCAAAGGCTGTTTTGACAATATCAGCCACGACTGGATGGTCAATCACGTCCCCACGGACAAATCGATTCTACAGAAATGGCTCAAGGCAGGATACGTGTTTCATAACGAACGCTTCCCTACAGAGTCCGGAACCCCGCAAGGGGGAATTATCAGTCCGGCGCTGGCAAACATGACATTGGACGGTTTGGAAACAATGCTATCGGCAAGATTTCCGAAAAGCAACCGAAGATGGCCGAAAATGAATATGGTGCGTTATGCGGACGACTTCATTGTCACCGGTGATTCAAAAGAATGGCTGGAAAATGAAGTCAAACCCGCCGTAGTTGAATTTCTGGCGGAACGCGGGTTAGTCCTGTCGCCGGAAAAGACCAAAATAACGCACATCAAGGAAGGGTTTGACTTTCTCGGATGGAATGTTCGCAAATACAACGGCAAGCTACTGATAAAACCGTCACATGCGAACGTCAAAGCACATCTTGACAAAATCCGTGAAGTTATCAAAGGCAACAAAATGGCGAAGCAAGCCAACCTGATAAAAATGCTCAACCCGATTTTACGCGGGTGGGCAAATTATCACCGGCATATCGTCGCCAAGGAAACTTTTGCTCGTGTGGATCACAACGTTTGGTCAATGCTATGGCAATGGGCGGTAAGAAGGCACCCGAACAAGGGCAGCAAATGGATTAAAGATAAATACTTTAAGACCAGCGGCACCCGAAACTGGATATTTACCGCTACAGAAGAAAGAAAAGATGGAAAACAAAGGGAAGTAGTCCTGCTCAAAGAGTCTGATACGCCAATACAACGGCACGTCAAAATCAGATCGGGAGCTAATCCGCACGACCCGGAATGGGTGCAGTATTTCGAATCCCGGTGGGGTAAAAAAATGCTGAACACGTCGAGAGGCCGAAGGAAGCTATACCGTATTTGGTTGAAGCAAGACCGCTTATGTCCTGATTGTCAGCAACCGATTAAACGGAACCCTCCTTGGGGGGTTAGAATGATTGTAAAAAAGGTTGATGGCGGGACAAATGCTGCAAGCAACCTCCAGATGCACCATCTCTATTGCCAGGGACAGCATCACAACGCCGATAAATTTGGTAGTGAAACCGGGTGCCGAAAAGGTGCCTTCGTAGAGGCTTGAGCCGTATGATGGGAAACTATCAAGTACGGTTCTTAGGGGAGAAAGAGGCAGTAATGCTTTTTTCTTACCCGACAATCCTGTGAAGCGGGGCTATGTCAATTTACCGGAACACTGGCGATATTCCAGCGCGGTTAATTATTCGGGGCTCGCGGGGTTGATTGATATTGATCGGTGGTGATGGGAACGCTGGAGGATTGGGTGTAACAAATCTACTTTCGCTGCATGAAAACCTTATGTTTGCCTAGAAGACGCAGAGCGTCTAGGGATGCATTCCCACGCCGGAGCGTGGGAACGATTAACGATAAGGTTGGTCTGGATTTGGCAGGGTGTCTCGGCTATTTACGATGGGCGACGGAGGTGGGGCGATGAGTTTTTATTCGCCTTTCTTAGCTCAACTTACTCCGGATAAAACCGACTATATCGGCAAATGCGACTTCGCAGCTTTCGGTATCCTTTCTGCCCTGATATTCCACGGTACCGCTATCCAGGCCCCTATCGCCGATGACGATGCGATGTGGGATGCCTATCAGTTCCATATCCGAAAACATGAACCCGGCGCGGACTTTTCTGTCGTCCAGCAGCACTTCAATCCCGGCAGCCAGCAAGTCCCGATAGACTTTTTCCACCGCATCGATCAACCGGTCCGATTTGTGCATATTCATCGGACAAATCGCCACTTGAAACGGCGCCAGTTCGTTAGGCCAGATGATGCCGCGCTCGTCGTGGCCTTGCTCTATCGCAGCGGCAACGACGCGGGAAATGCCTATGCCGTAACAGCCCATGATCATGATCTGGTTTTTACCGGCTTCGTTAATCACAGCGGCATTCATGGATTGGCTGTATTTGTTGCCGAGCTGAAAAATATGCCCGACTTCGATGCCGCGGGCAATGGTGATTTGACCATTGCCGTCCGGGCTGGCATCGCCCTCCACCACCATGCGCAAATCGGCAATCCGCTCGGGTAAAGGCAGATCGCGTTGCCAGTTAGTGCCTGTATAGTGCTTACCGTCCTGATTGGCTCCGCAAATGAAGTCCGACAATAGCGTAACGCTATGGTCTGCAATCACCGGTATCTCAAGACCGATAGGGCCGATGGAGCCGGGCTTGCAGCCGCAGGCGGCCAGAATTTCAGCGTCGCCGGCAAATTGCAGCGGCGACAGTACGCCTTTGAGTTTTTCGGCCTTAATCGGATTCAGTTCATGGTCGCCTCGCAGCAATAAAGCCGCCAGTGTGTCGTTTTCGCCTCTGACAATCAGGGTTTTCAGGCATTGCCGGGCGGGGAGATTAAAAAAGCGGCTGACTTCTTCGATGCTGTGCTGATTAGGCGTTTCGACCAGCAACATGGCTTCGCCGGGTTCCGGACGCGTGCCTTCCGGCATAGGCGCTTCAGCTTTTTCGATATTGGCAGCATATTCGCTTGCAGTGGAAAAGGCGATGGCGTCTTCGCCGGAGTCTGCCAGTACGTGAAACTCATGAGAAACCGCACCGCCTATCGAGCCGGAATCGGCGATGACCGCCCGGAATTTCAGGCCGAAACGGTTAAATATATTGGTGTAGGTGCGGTACATCAGCTCATAGGTTTGCTGTAAAGACTCCTGATCTAGATGAAAGGAATAGGCGTCTTTCATCAAAAATTCTCTTGAACGCATGATGCCGAAACGCGGACGAATCTCGTCGCGAAATTTTGTCTGAATTTGATAATACGTAATCGGCAGTTGCTTATAGCTCTTCAACTCGTTGCGCGCCAGATCGGTAATGATTTCTTCATGAGTGGGGCCCAGGCAAAAATCCCGTTCATGGCGATCTTTCATTCGCGCCAGCTCCGGGCCGTATTTTTCCCAGCGCCCGGTTTCCTGCCAGAGTTCTGCCGGTTGCAAGGCAGGCATCAACACTTCCAAAGCCCCGGCCTTGTTCATTTCTTCGCGGGTAATCTGTTTAACCTTGCGCAACACCCGCAGCCCTAAAGGTAACCAGGTGTAGATTCCTGCCGCCAGCTTGCGGATCAGCCCGGCGCGTATCATGAGTTTATGGCTGGCTATTTCTGCATCGGCAGGGATTTCTTTTACTGTACTAAGGGGGAATTGGGAAGTGCGCATGGCAAGCCTTTAAATTTTGATCGAATCTGTTATTTTACCGATTAATCGGCGAAACGTTTAGCCCCATCTGCGAACAATCGGGGCAAAGTATAGAAATTTTCTGAAAGAAGCTGTGATCGTTCCCATGCTCCGCGTGGGAATGCATCTCAAGACGCTCTGCGTCTTCTTGATGGGAAACGGGTTGAGGGTCATTAAGATCCGGCTGTTGCGGGTAATTTTAAAGATTCAGCCCGTAGGGTGGATGCCGGTAGGCGATCCGCCAAACGTGGGACAGCAATATACCGACAGTTTATCCAACAAACCAAAGTAGGGGCGAAAAATTTTTCGCCCCTACAATTCCGCCCTACGGTCTTGAGCACGAAGACGCAGAGCGTCGGGGGACGCATTCCCACGCCGGAGCGTGGGAACGATAGGATGGTCCGTGGGAATGATTCGAGCACCTGCCAACCGGCAAGCTTTTTATCTTCCGTCGTGGTGCAAAGCTCCTATAAAAGATTATAATGACAATTAACTTTTCATAAAAAAACAAGCATGGACCAGCCCAACGCCCTCCCGAAAATTTCCAAGGTTTCATGACGCTCGCTAGCCTGGCATTTTTGCTCGGTATCGTTGCCGTCCAGCAGTTACCGGCCTTGCCCAGCCCGCCGCAACTACTGTTGCTGAGCGCTGTTGCCGCAATACTGGCTTATAAACGTTATAATCATCTGCTGTTTTTCATATTGGGCTTGTTGTGGGCCAGTCTGTTTGCAGGGTGGCAGTTGAATGACCGGCTCCCGGACCGTTACCAAAATAGCAATATTACTATAGAAGGTTATGTCTCCAACCTGCCGCAGCAAGAAGACGGACGAGTCAGTTTCGACTTTACGGTTCGCCAGCCCGCCGATCATTTTCCCGGGAAAATCCGCCTGAGTTGGTATTACCCACAACAACAGATTAGGGCCGGACAAAGCTGGCGGCTGACTGTCAAGCTTAAACAGCCGTATGGGCACATGAATCCCGGCGGTTTCGATTATCAGGCCTGGCTGTTCGCCAACCATATCGGCGCCACCGGTTATGTCCGCAATAGACCTGCCCCGGAACTTTTGGCCTCCGCACCCGGCATTGCCCAGTATTTCGCAAGCTGGCGGCAGGCTATCGCCGAGCGCTTGGATGCAGCCTTACCTAACGGTGAGCAACTCGGGGTAATCAAGGCCCTAACTATCGGCACTCAGGACACCATCAGCCAGAAACAATGGGACGTGTTCAGAGCTACCGGCACCACGCATCTGATAGTTATTTCCGGTTCGCACATCAGTTTAATCGCCGGACTGGTTTACCTGCTGGCCAGACGCGGCTGGGCATGGCTGAACATACTCAGCATTTCCCCGCAACGGGTTGCAGCCCTGACCGGCTGGCTGAGCGGTTTGTTTTACGCCGGTTTGGCCGGTTACTCCATACCCACCTTAAGGGCGGTTATTATGTTGACGGTGGCGATGGCAGCTATTGTCTGGCAACGCAATACCGCTCCGTTACAAATTCTACTCCTGGCCTTAATGGCTGTGCTGCTATTCGATCCGTTGGCGGTGTTGTCAGTAGGGTTCTGGCTGTCGTTTGCCGCTGTGGCGCTCTTGCTCTACGTTTCGGCAGGCCGTTTGGGGCGTAGCGGTTATTGGCGGGAGACGACATTGGCGCAACTGGCTACATTTGCCGGTTTAGCGCCATTGCTGATGCTGTTTTTTCAGCAGCTATCGCTGATTTCACCGTTAGCCAACTGGCTGGCAGTGCCGATCATCGGCCTATTGGCGGTTCCGCTGGCTTTGCTGGCAGTATTACTACTGTTTCTATTTCCGCCGCCGGCTATCCTGATTTTACGTTTAACCGATCTTATCCTGCAAGGGCTATGGTGGCTGCTCACGAAGATGGCCGGCCTTTCCTTTGCAACCGTCTTCAGTCAGCAACCGCCCTGGTATGCAATGCTGCCGGCAGGCATAGGCGTCCTGTTACTGCTGGCCCCGCGCGGCATTCCCGGCCGTTACCTGAGCGTGTTTCTGTTTCTGCCCTTAATGTTTGCCGGCAGCGTCAAACCGCAGCCCGGCAGCCTCTGGCTAACCTTACTGGATGTCGGTCAGGGCCTGTCTGTCGTTCTACAAACCGCAGAACATACACTGGTGTTTGATACCGGCAACAAATACTCCGAAGATTCGGACATGGGGGATTCGGTCATATTGCCGTTTTTGCGACGGCAAGGCATTCAGCGTATAGACACGCTGATCGTCAGCCACGGCGACAAGGATCACAGCGGCGGCGCAAATTCCCTGCTGACAGGGATAGCGGTTGATAAGGTTTTCAGCAGCGTTGCGGAGTGGGCGGAAGGCAACGGCAAACAATACTGCAAGGCCGGACAAGGCTGGCAATGGGACCAGGTGCAATTCACATTGCTTTCGCCGCCGGAAACGGCTTTTGCCAAAGAAAACGATAACTCCTGCGTACTGCATATCGCCGCAAGCCCGCATAGTTTTTTACTGACCGGCGATATTGAACAAAGCGCCGAAGACTGGTTGGTCCGGGAATACGGCCAACAACTTAACAGTTCGGTACTGGTTGCTGCGCATCACGGCAGCAAAACCTCCTCCAGTTACGATTTTCTGCAAATGGTAGCCCCTAAGCTGATTTTAATTCCCGCCGGCCACCTTAATCGCTTCGGATTTCCGCATAAACAGGTTTTGGACCGCTATCGTCAACTGGATATGCCCTGGCTGAACAGTGCCGACCAAGGTGCAATTACTATACATAGCAACCGGGCCGATCTACAAGTAGAATCGGAGCGGGACAGACGTAAGCGATACTGGATGGCTTCGGATTCTTTAGCCGGGTCTGAATAACCCGCCTCAACTCCAGACCGCGGATGCCGACAGGCGATCCGCAAAGCCTTGAATTTCAAAACACCCGACGGTTTATCCAACATACCATAGCAGCCACAAACCGGGAACGCTTACCGGCTTCGAGTGGCGGAACCCTTGTCAGGTTCCGCCCTACGGCCCTACGGACTGCGCAATCGCTTAGCCCAACCTGGGTATGCCGCATTTTTCAAAGTCTTAACTTAATGGCAGTGACGCGGAGCGTGGGAGCGATGGTATCGAATACAATTTTATTTACCCAACACTTCGCCTCTTACGCTTTCCACTATAGCTGCTGCCTCGGCAATCAGTTCCGCCGGTACTTGCAATTCTTGCAAGGTCGCCCCGAAATGTCCGACTACTGCGTCGTAATGAGAGTCGTTCAACCCCATTTTAACCAAACGGGCATGACCATCGCGTAATGAACGGCCGGTGTAATTGTTTGGACCGCCGAACGCCAATGTCATAAAGGCTTTCAGATGTTCGGCCTGCTTGGCCATATCGCTTCTTTCGAAATAACGGTTGATTGTATAATCGCCTAACACTTTGCCGTAGAAAATATTGACCGCCGCGTTAACCGCAGCATCGCCGCCTATTCGATCGTATAACGAAGCTGCTTGCATATCGTCGGATTCACTCATGTCTTCTCCCCATCTTTAAATTTATTGTTATTTGTCATCACTCTATTCAGCACAATTCGAACCGGGAGATACTACCTGGACATTCTTATCCAGGATCGGCTCACGCATATCCTCACGATATTTTCCGTCAGACCCCGGATAAAGACGGGTATGCATGAACGCCACCGTCAAAACCGGCTGAATAGTGATTGTTATTATTGAACCCCCTTGTTAAATCAATAGACTTAAGCAAAACTGAAGTAACCGGGGCGGCTTGATAATACTCTATATGATGGTTTCGACACAAAACAATTTCCGCGTTGATAGTCTGAAACGGCGTAATTATTAGTCTGTGGCATCACAGAAAATATTAAAACATAGCGGCTTTTCAGCTTAATCTCAAATTACCCTAAACAACGATCATTTGTTGGCCCCCAACCTCGCTCATCAGACAGACGCAGAGCGTCTGAGGATGCATCCCCACGCCGGAGCGTGGGAACGATATATCGCAATTTTCACAGCCATACCCACCCTCAATTTATACGACGCGTTACCGTATGATTTCCAAACCGCCCAAATAAGCTCGCAATGCTTCGGGTACCGTGATCGACCCGTCTTGATTCTGGTAGTTTTCCAGAACAGCTATCAAAGTTCGACCGGCTGCCAGCCCCGAGCCATTCAGGGTGTGTACCAATTCCGGCTTGCCGGTCTCCGGGTTGCGCCAGCGCGCTTGCAGGCGGCGGGCCTGGAAATCCTTAAAATTACTGCAAGAGGAAATTTCCCGATATTTTTGCTGACCCGGCAACCAGACTTCCAAATCGTAAGTTTTCGACGACGAGAAACCGGTATCGCCGGCGCATAACAGCACTTTCCGGTAAGGCAATCTGAGTTTTTTCAGGATATTTTCGGCATGCGCGGTCAATTCTTCATGCGCTTGGGCGGATTGCTCAGGCGTGACGATTTGGACCAGTTCAACCTTTTCAAACTGGTGTTGGCGTATCATGCCGCGCACATCGCTGCCGTAAGCGCCGGCTTCGCTACGAAAACAGGGGCTGTGACAAACAAATTTCAACGGCATTTGTTTGGCATCGACAATGACGTCTCGAACGATATTGGTAACCGGCACTTCAGCGGTCGGAATCAGATAAAACGCCGGCTCGTTTTTGACGGCAAACAAATCCGCCTCGAATTTCGGCAACTGGCCGGTTCCCCGCAAACTGTCGGCATTAGCCATAAAAGGCACATAGGTCTCGGTATAGCCGTGTTCGTTGCTGTGAGTATCCAGCATTAATTGTATGATGGCGCGTTGCAGGCTTGCCAGTTTGCCGGTCAGCACCACGAAACGGGCGCTGGCGATTTTGGCGCCGAGTTCGAAACTCATACCCAATGGTTCGCCAAGATCGACATGATCTTTGGGTGGAAATGAAAATTCCGGCAAATTGCCCCAACGGCAAATTTCCAGATTATCGGCATCGCTTTTCCCGGCCGGTACCGCTGCGTCGAGTATGTTGGGTATGCCTTCCAGCAACGCATTCAACCGGACTTGTATCTGCTCCAGTTCGTTTTCGGCAAGCTTGAGCTGGTCGCCCAAATCCTGGACCTGATCCAGCAAGGGCTGAATATCCTGGCCTTGGGCTTTGGCCTGACCGATGGCTTTGGAGCGGGTATTACGCTCGTTTTGCAATTCCTGGGTTTTAATCTGAATGTTTTTACGGCTATCTTCCAGCGCCTGATAAGCCGCAGCATCGAATTCGAAATGCCGTCTTTGGAGTTGCTGCTGAACCTGTTCAAGTTCGCTTCTGAATAAACGGGGGTCTAACATGACAATACGTTACCTGAATTGAGAAAAGAGAGGATGTATTAATTGTTGCATAAGTTCTCGTACATGTTGGTCGTTGTCGCTCTACCCATCCTACGCCCCTACAAAATTGTAGAGTTTATTTCATGCATGCGTCTAAATTGCACAATCATCAAAACTTAAAAAAATGTTCCCGGTAATAGCGTAATTCTTCAATGGATTCGAGGATATCATCAAGCGCCTGATGCGCCGATTTTTTCTTGAAGCCATCCATAATTTCCGGCGCCCAGCGCCCGGCCAATTCTTTGACTGTCGAAACATCGAGATTGCGATAATGGAAGAACGCTTCCAGCTTCGGCATGTAGCGATACAAAAAACGCCGGTCCTGGCAAATGCTATTGCCGCACATGGGCGAACTACCGGGCGTAAGCCACTGTTGCAGAAACTCGATGGTGCGGATCTCTGCGTCCGCGTCGCTAATATTCGAATTTTTAACCCTGTCGATCAAACCTGACTGACCGTGATGTTTCTGATTCCAGTCGTCCATTGCCGCCAGTGCCGCATCGGTTTGATGGATGGCAAACACCGGACCTTCGGCAAGAACATTCAGGTTTTTATCGGTTACCACGGTTGCAATTTCGATAATCAAGTCCTTATCAGGATCGAGACCGGTCATTTCCAGATCGATCCAGATAAGATTATTCGCGTCCTGAACCATTTCGTTTCCGTCATTTATTTAATTATGTTGCGGCAAATTGTAGCATTAGCTAATCTGTGTCGCTAATTGTTAACCGCATCCCTATTCCATTGATGAACACTTTTACTGTTATTTTTCTAATCGCGCTAATTATTTCCTATGGCCTTCAATTTTGGCTGTCCTTACGCCAAAAAACCTATGTGCTGTCGCATCGCGAACAGGTGCCGCAGGCTTTCAGGGAAAAGGTTTCGTTGAAAGCCCATCAGAAAGCCGCCGATTATACCGTCGAAAAAAGCAAACTGGGCGATATAGATAGCCTGGCCGGCATGATCTTCCTACTGGCGCTGACGCTAGGCGGCGGTATCGGACTGGTATTCGATTTCTGGTGAACCTACGATCTGCCGCAACTTTGGTCAAGTCTTGCTGCTGTCGCCAGTATTTTTCTGGTCATGACTTTGATCGAAATCCCTTTCAGTCTTTATCAAACTTTTGTAATCGAGGAAAAATACGGTTTCAACAAAAACACCATACCGCAATTTATTAAGGATCAATTATTATCCGTTAGCCTGACGCTGGGCATAGGCTTGCCGATAATGGCTCTGATACTGTGGGTAATGGATAATATCGGCAGTCTCTGGTGGTTTTATGCCTGGCTTATCGTCATTAGCTTTTCCTTGCTGATGAGTTGGCTGTTCCCTACCGTTATTGCGCCGTTGTTCAACAAATTTTCACCGATGCCTGAAGGCGGCTTGCGGGACAGGATCGAAAACCTGCTGCAACGTTGCAACTTTAACAGTCAGGGTATTTTTATCATGGACGGTTCGCGCCGTTCCGGGCACGGTAACGCTTACTTTACCGGTCTCGGCAACAATAAACGTATCGTATTTTTCGACACCCTGATTAAATCGCTGGACGATGAGGAACTGGAAGCGGTACTGGCTCATGAACTGGGGCATTTCAAATGCAAACATGTCATCAAGATGCTGGGTGCATCTATGGTGATGACGCTCATCAGCTTCGCGGTGCTAGGCTGGCTGATCACTGAGGACTGGTTCTTCGACGGACTGGGAGTAAGCACACATTCGAATGCCGCGGCTTTATTGCTTTTCATGCTGGTATCGCCGGTGTTCACCACGTTTATGCAACCGATCAGCGCCTATTTTCAGCGCAAATTCGAGTTTGAAGCCGACGATTTTGCCACCCGCTATGCCCAGGGCAACAAAATGATCAGCGGCTTGGTCAAGCTTTACGAGGAAAACGCCAGCACACTGACCCCCGATCCGCTGTATTCCGCCTTTCACTACAGCCATCCGCCTGCGGCTATCCGTATTGCCCATATTCAAGAAAAAATTCAGTCCGCTTAATGTCAGACCTAAACGAAGGTCTGGTCATTGCTCATCTTGGCCAGGGGATTGCTGTCGAGGTGGACCAACAGATTGTGCTTTGCCAAACGCTACGAAAACTGGAAACCATAGTAGTCGGCGACCGGGTGCTGATATCCCTCTCTTCACCCGGGCAGGGCCGCATCGAACAATTGCTGCCCAGACGCTCGGTGTTGCAACGTCCCAGCCGTAGCGAACAGGTAAGGCCGGTGGCAGCCAACATCGATACGATTTTCGTGGTTTTCGCTACCGAACCCGAATGCGATTTTCTGCTGCTGGATCAATATCTGGCGATCTGCGAAAACTGCAATATCAATGCGGCACTGATTTTCAACAAGATCGACAAACCCTATCCCAACCGTTTGGAACTGGAGCTTGGATACTATCAGTCTTTGGGTTATAGGCTTTATAAGGTCAGTGCCAGAGAAAATATCGGTATTACGGAATTGCAACAGGTTTTATGCCGACAAACCGGTATGTTTGCGGGTCAATCCGGGGTAGGCAAATCGTCCTTAACCAATGCCATACTACCGGATAAAAACTTGAGAATTAACAGCGTCTCCGAAATCACCCGGCACGGACGCCATACCACCACCGCCGCTACGCTCTATCATCTGCCGGGAGGCGGACATTTAATCGATAGCCCGGGCGTGGCGATTTTCGGCCTGGCCGGACTATCCGAAGCGCAACTAGCCTGGGGATACCGTGAATTCCAACCCTTCATAGCCAAATGCCGTTTCAACGATTGCCGTCACCTCGCAGACAAGGATTGCGCGGTGCGCTCGGCAGCCGAAAAAGGCGAAATTGCCGTCAGCCGTTATGAACGGTTTTTGAAGCTCAGAGAAAAAATGCCGCCCGCCAATCGCACCTGGCTGTGATATGGCCAAAACTGTATATTAAGAAAGTCCGACAGAGGTTAAGCAGGCATGGACCGCTCATGCCTATAGGGATGTATTCACGACGTTCTCTGATGGAACCATTTAGTGCCAAAATTTGTGCTGTGAGGATAACACTTGGCTTTTCGATCCGAACACCGCTAGACTAAGATAAAATCAATTTTTTCTTATACAGCCATTGCGATATGTTGATCACATTCCTAAGACACGCCAGCGCCGAAGATAGAAGCCTTGCCATCGCAGATGCGGAACGGAATTTGACTGAAAAAGGTAAAAAACAGGTTAAACGAGTGGCGGATTTCTGCCAATCCAGACAATTGATACCTGGTGCAATGTTTTCCAGCCCTTTGTTACGAGCCGAACAAACAGCGAAATTATTGCAAGAACGTTTACCAGGCTGTCCGGCTATAGAATCTGTAGACTGGCTTGGTCTTTATTCTTCACCGAAAACCACGATTGCCGAACTTGCCAAGTTGGCAGAGCGGGGCATGAACGATGTTTGGCTAGTGGGCCATGAACCGGACTTTTCCAGCGTCATCGCTCAGTTACTGCAAACCGGCTGTGAGCATATAGTCATCAAAAAGGCATCGCTAACCCTTCTGGACGCCGACTTTAGCGGAAAGCCGACTGCGAAACTATTGTGGAGCATACCCTGTTCGCTGATGTCTTAAGGCGTTACAAACCGGAAAAACTCCCGATTTAACTCAGAATGATAGATTGTATAATTCACTATGGCTGATTCAGTGCCTCGCATCGCCCTAACACCCGGCGAACCTGCCGGCATAGGTCCGGATCTTTGCGTACAACTGGCTCAATACGATCAGCCATGCCGGCTTGTGGCAATAGCCGACCCGCAGTTGCTTCGCGAACGGGCTCTACAGCTCGGTTTACCGCTGGAAATCCGTCTTTTCGATCAATCGCAAACCGGAAAACATCAGGCAGGCCAACTGACAGTCATGCCGGTCACATTATCGGCAAGCGCGACATGCGGCCAACTCGATACCATTAACAGCGGCTATGTCCTGGAAACCATAAGGCGCGCAGTCGAAGGCTGTTTGGACGGCTGTTTCGCAGCTATGGTGACGGCGCCGGTCCACAAAGGCATTATCAACGATGCCGGGATTCCTTTTAGCGGCCATACCGAGTTTATAGCCGATATCACCGGCGGCACGCCGGTTATGTTGCTGGCAACCCCCGGCTTGCGGGTCGCTTTGGCAACCACTCACCTACCCTTGTCGCAAGTCAGCGCGGCGATTACACCTCAGAGATTAACCGCTATCATCCGCTTGCTGGATCATGATTTACGGCTACGTTTTGCGATTAAGGAACCGAAAATACTGGTCTGCGGCCTTAACCCGCATGCCGGCGAAAACGGCCACCTTGGCCGGGAGGAAATCGAAATTATCGAACCCGCCTTAAATTTATTAAGGAAAGAAGGCATCCATCTGCAAGGCCCCTTACCCGCCGACACTTTGTTTACTGCCAACTACCTGCAAGCAGCCGATGCGGTTCTGGCCATGTACCACGACCAGGGACTGCCGGTTTTGAAACACATGGGGTTCGGTAAGGCCGTGAATATCACTCTCGGCCTACCCATCATCCGCACCTCCGTCGATCACGGCACTGCGCTGGACCTGGCAGGCACAGGCAAAGCCAATCTCGGCAGCCTGCAATTCGCGCTAATAACCGCCTTGGAAATGATTCAATCCACATAAAAGCTGTCAATCGATTAAAATCTACATATTAGGCCGTATAATGTTACTTGAAGTGCATTAGCTCCGCAAAAACTTCGGAATAGAATGGTGGAGCCGGCTCAGAGTATCTACAAGATTGCCGGGTTTATTTCATACGCTTTACTTATTTGTATTTACCACTGAGGACATATAAAACCGCAACATGACTCATCAAGCCCGCAAACGTTTCGGACAGAATTTTCTCCATGATCATAGCGTTATCTACAATATCCTGGCCCATGCCCGTCCTCTCCCCGGTCAGCACTGGGTGGAAATTGGCCCGGGTCTTGGCGCGTTAACGAAACCGCTTTTGCAAGCCCAGGTCAATCTGGATGTGGTTGAGTTGGACAGAGATCTGGTCAGCCATCTGCAAAAACAATTTGCCAAGCATGGCAATCTCACCGTTCACAGTGCCGACGCACTGAATTTCGATTTTTCAGCGTTAGCGCAAGCTGATGAAAAACTCCGGGTGATCGGCAATCTGCCCTATAACATTTCAACACCGCTGATGTTTCATCTGCTGGAAAACTGCAATTGCATTCAAGATATGCTGTTCATGTTGCAAAAGGAAGTCGTGGAACGGATTTGCGCTCATTCGGGCAGCAGGAAATACGGCCGCCTCAGCGTGATGATGCAATATTTTTGCGAGACCGAATGGCTGTTCGATGTATTGCCGGAAAGTTTCGACCCGGTACCGCAAGTCACGTCAGCCATCGTTAAATTAACGCCGCATGCCCAGCCGCCGGTTGCCATCCAGGATTTACCCAGCTTTCAGAAACTAGTCGCTCAGGCATTTTCGCAACGCCGCAAAACCATCCGTAATTCGCTGAAAAATCTGATCGACGAAAAACAAATGCAGGCTTTGGCTATCGATCCCAATCTGCGAGCCGAAGCGCTGACCCTGGAACAATTTGCCTTACTCAATCTGCATTCAATAACCGCCAATGACTGAAAGCCCGATAATTTGGACAAAATCCCTATTTCATCTATAGTTGCAGTTCAATCAAACGATATTGACACCCATGGCGACAGCTCCCCCAATCGTACAATTCAGCGGCTTGACAAAATGCCTTATTCAAAAGGGCCTGCTGACTGAGGAAATGGCGGCGGCATTGACCACGGAAGCGCAAAAGCTTAAGCAACCGCTGATCACCTATCTGGTTTCTCAGAAACATCTGGACCCTAAAATCGTTGCTTCCGTGGCATCCAGCGAGTTCGGCGTACCCTTTTTCGATCTGGATGCGATAGACGTAAGCTTACTGCCGATCAAGCTGGTCAGCGAAAAACTGATCCGCCAACACCACGCCCTGCCTTTATTCAAACGCGGCAACCGCCTGTTTGTGGCCACATCGGACCCTACCAATTTTCAGGCGCTGGATGAAATTAAATTTCATACCCGTCACACTACTGAAAATATACTGGTCGAAGAAAGCAAACTGGTTAAAATGATTGACGCCGCGCTGGAAGCGGCCGATACCTCCATGAAGGATCTGCTGGATGACGATCTGGATAACATCGATATTTCCTCGGGCGATGAAAAACAGGTTGAAGACACATCGGATGTCGACGATGCCCCTATCGTCCGTTTCGTGAATAAAATTCTGCTGGATTCCATCAAACGCGGCGTATCGGACATCCATCTGGAGCCTTTCGAGAAAAAATTCCGTATTCGTTATCGGGCTGACGGTATATTATCAGAAATAGCCAGTCCGCCTATCGGCATTTCCAACCGTATCATTTCCAGAATCAAGGTGATGTCGAAAATGGATATTGCCGAACGGCGTGTTCCGCAGGATGGCCGGATCAAAATGCAGATATCCAAAAACCGGGCCATTGATTTTCGGGTCAACACCTGTCCTACCCTGTTCGGCGAAAAAGTCGTCATGCGGATACTGGACCCGACTAGCGCCCAACTCGGTATCGAAAAACTGGGGTTTGAAGAAGTTCAGCAAAAATATTTTTTAGCTGCCATACACAAACCCTACGGCATGGTGCTGGTGACCGGCCCAACCGGTAGCGGTAAAACCGTATCGCTGTATACCGGGCTGAATTTGCTTAACAGCATAGAACGCAATATTTCCACAGCCGAAGATCCGGTGGAAATTACCGTTGAAGGCATTAACCAGGTTAACGTCAATCCCAAAGCCGGTTTAACGTTTGCGGAAGCCTTGCGCGCCTTCCTGCGCCAAGACCCGGATATTATCATGGTCGGCGAGATCCGCGACCTGGAAACCGCCAGTATTGCGGTGAAAGCCGCGCAAACCGGGCATTTGGTGCTTTCCACCCTACACACTAACGACGCGCCGCAAACCATCAACCGACTGGTGCAGATGGGCATAGAGCCGTTCAATATCGTTTCGGCGGTTAACCTGATCATGGCCCAGCGATTGGCGCGGCGCTTATGCGAACACTGTAAAAAGGAAGCCGATTTTCCGGATAACGTGTTGCTGTCAGCCGGCTTTACAAAGGAAGACATCGGCACTTTTAAAATGTACGAACCGGTCGGTTGCGAACGCTGCACCAACGGTTACAAAGGCCGGGTCGGGATTTATCAGGTCATGCCGATTAGCGAAGCGATGCGGGCTTTAATTTTAAGCGGCGGCAATGCCATGGAAATGGCCACGCTTTCCAAAAGCGAAGGCATCAACGACCTCAGAGCATCCGGCCTGTTAAAAGTCCGTCAGGGCATTACCTCGCTGGAAGAAATAGACCGTGTCACTAAGGAATAATCATGGCGAAACAAGATGAACAAATCGACTTTATCTGGGAAGGCCTGGATAAGCAAAACCAAAAAACCAAAAGCCAAATCAGCGCCAAAAGCGAAACCATAGCCCGTGCCGAATTAAGGCGGATGGGGATTAGGGTCATCAAGATCAAACCTAAACCCAAACCCTTATTCGGACCTAGAATCAAAAAAATCACTTCCGGCGACATCGCGGTATTTTCCAGACAATTGGCGACCATGCTGGAAGCCGGGGTGCCGCTGGTGCAATCCTTCGACATCATCGGCAAGGGCCACGACAATGCGGCCATGTCTGAAATGCTGTTGTCCATTAAAGCGGATATTGAAGGCGGCGATACTCTGGCGCAGGCTTTAGGCAGAAAACCGCTGTATTTCGACGACCTGTTCTGCAATCTGGTCGAGGCCGGCGAACAGGCCGGGGTACTGGAAACCCTGCTGGACAAGATTGCCACCTATAAAGAAAAAACCGAATCGATCAAGAAAAAAATCAAGAAAGCCCTGACCTACCCTGTCGCCGTTCTGGGGGTCGCTTTTATCGTGACGGCTGTCCTGTTGATTTTCGTGGTGCCTGTTTTTGAAGATTTGTTCAAAAGTTTCGGCGCCGACCTGCCGGCTTTCACCAAGATGGTGATCGAATTTTCCAGATGGGCGCAAGATTGGTGGTGGGCCGTGCTGGGCACGATGTTCGTGGTTGGATACGTCTTTACGTATTTCAAAAAACGCTCGCGGGCTTTTAATCACTTTCTCGATAATACCCTGTTAAAACTGCCGGTGGTGGGCATGATTCTGGATAAATCCTCCATTGCCCGCTTCGCCCGCACGTTGGGTACCATGTCTACTGCCGGGGTACCTCTGGTCGAAGCCTTGCTGTCGGTTGCCGGCGCCTGCGGCAATATCGTTTACTATGACGCCGTGATGAAAATGCGCGACGATGTTTCTACCGGACAACAACTGCAGTTTTCCATGCTGCAGACCGGATTGTTTCCCAATATGGTGGTGCAAATGGTGGCGATCGGCGAGGAATCCGGCTCCATCGACGCCATGCTGGATAAAGTTGCCGATTTCTACGACGAAGAGGTGGATAATTTGGTCGATAATTTAAGCAGCCTGATGGAACCCATCATCATGGTAATACTAGGGACTTTGGTGGGCGGACTGATTGTGGCGATGTATTTACCGATTTTCAAACTGGGAGCGGCTGTCGGTTAATAAAGGGAATTTGACACTATTCAGCGTACTCCCGGGAACGTGAGATCTGACCGGGCCGTTCCCATGTTTCGCGTGGGAGCGCATCCTTGGATGCTCTGCGCCTTCCTGATGAGCAAAGGATAGAGGGCCGGTAAAATTCAGCTGTTGCCGGCAACTTTTAGACTTTTGATATTAAGTTAAATGGTTACTCTGTTTTTTCCTTGAACCCCATAAGCAAACGGCTTCGTCATTACGATAATCATGCCCTAAACCTAACCAACTTTAGTCCATTGGATAACCATGTTATTTACAATTTTACAACAATCGCCAGTCCTGCTAATCGGCATCGTCTTTATCATCGGTTTATTGGTCGGCAGTTTTTTGAATGTAGTCATCTACCGCCTGCCGATCATGATGGAACGTAGTTGGCGAAAGGAATGCCTGGAATTTCTGGATTTGCCTGCCGGCGAGGAGCAGGAAACCTTTAATTTAATGCTTACCGGGATCGCGCTGCCCTGCCTGTAAAGCCGTTATCAAGGCTCATCAAAATATCCCGGTCCTCAGTTATCTGTTTTTGGCCGGCAAATGCGGCAATTGCGGTACTGCGATTTCCTTGCGTTATCCCTTGATCGAGGCTTTGGCCGCAATTTGCTCGGCGGTTGTCGCCTGGCACTTCGGTTTCAGCACGGCTATGCTGTTTGCTTTGCTACTAACCTGGAGTCTGATAGCCCTGAGCTTTATCGATATTGACCGGCATCTGCTGCCGGATTCGATCACCTTGCCGATGCTGTGGCTAGGCTTGTTGTTAAGCATTTTCTCCTTGTACACCGACAGCCATGCCAGCATTATCGGCGCCGTTGCCGGCTATTTGAGCTTATGGAGCGTTTATCAGCTTTTCAAATTGGCAACCGGCAAAGAAGGCATGGGTTACGGCGATTTTAAATTACTGGCATTATTCGGGGCATGGCTGGGCTGGCAATTTTTACCGCTTATTATTTTATTGTCTTCACTGGTCGGTGCGATTATCGGCATTTCGCTGATCGTTTTCAGAAGGCACGATGCCCGTCAGCCCATTCCGTTCGGCCCTTATCTGGCAGCAGCAGGCTGGTTGGCCATGATCTACGGTAACGAACTTAATCGTCTGTATTTGCAGACTGCCGGTTTATAACGGATGTTGAAAATCGGTCTGACCGGCGGCATAGGCAGCGGCAAATCCACGGTTTGCCGCCTATTTCAGGAACTTGGCATAACCATTATCGATGCCGACATTATTGCCAGAGAATTGGTCAAACCCGGTTTACCGACATTGCAAATACTGGCAGGAAGTTTTGGCGGCAGATTTTGAATGCCGACGGTACTTTAAATAGAGGCAAACTCAGGGAATTGGCTTTTTCCGACCCCCAAAAAAAACAACAGCTCGAAAACATCATGCACCCGCCGATATACCGGCAGATAACTGCGGAAATCGAAAATTCGCAAGGCCGTTACTGCATTGCCGCTATCCCGTTGTTATTGGAAACCCGGAAATCCGAAATCGTTGATCGGGTGTTGGTCATCGATTGTAGTGAGGCCACTCAAATTCAACGGGTCGTAAACCGGGACAAACTTGAATACGAGCAGGTTTTAAGCATTATCGGCAGCCAGATGCCGCGAGAACAAAGGCTTGCACTTGCCGATGACGTCATCGATAACTCGACAACGTTGGAACAGCTTGCAGAACGGATTAAAAGACTGCACAATTCCTATATTTTATTAGCCACTGTCAGGACTTCATCGGCTTGAATACACAAACCACCTACGAATTCCCGCTCAATGAACGAGTCAGGATTTTCATGCGACTGGAACAACTCTTCCATCAACTTCAACCATTTCATGGCCGGTTCTTCGATTTTCGATAAACGTGCCGCAATTGACGTGCTACTTGAGATTTTGACGATTTTCAGCCGTAGCGACCTGAAATCCGAACTTATCAAGGAACTGGACCGCCATACCAAGGTTTTAACCCAACTGATCAACAGCCAGAGCGTGGACGGCCACAAACTGCATGAGATACTCGGCGAACTGAATCAGGCCAGCCGCAACCTTTACAGCGCTAACGGTAAAATTGGCGTCCGCGTGATGGAAAGCGATCTGTTTCAAAGTATTTCCCAGCGCAATTCCATACCGGGCGGCAGTTGTTCCTTCGATTTACCGGCCTTCCACTACTGGCTTGAACAGGATGAAACCGAACAGCAAAAGGACCTGGAACGCTGGACTTAACCTTTTACCGACATCAGGATGGCTATCGACCTTATTTTAGGTTTTATTAGACAAAGTAACGTTCCCAGTCAGGAAACGGCTCAAGCCGGATTCTTTCAGTTGGCGCTGGATAAAAGTCATCCCGTGCAATTGTTGCGGGTTAGCATTGCTGCGAATTTACCGTGCTTTGCAGAAATCAGCGGCGGCAAGCACCGCTTCAGCATCCGCTTCATGAAACCATCCAGCGACGAAAACCGCCCCTGCCAACTCACTGAGAATGTTTCGTTTTTGCTAACACGCTGCATGTTTTGATGGATAACGCCAAACCTTTAACTCTAGTCGCCTGTCCAACCTGCAAGAAACCGGTCCGCTGGATAAGCGAGGAAATTTTCAAACCCTTCTGTAGCGAACGTTGCAAAATGATCGATTTGGGCGACTGGGCAACAGAAGCCTTCAAAATTCCCGGCGAAACGCTTAATGAGCCGGATGAAGACGATGAAACCGGTTACGACAGCTAAAAGTCCGCCAACCTTGTTTTGTCGGATGCTCGATTTGCCATTGGGGTTTTCCGGCAAGCCGCCGGTTCGGGGTGGTTTAAACGCCTGTGGAGGAATGGTAGGTTACGGCTAATCCAGTCGCCAAAACAAAATTGGCGAACTTGGTTCTATTTTAAAAACGCACTGATACCGGCCAGACCTTGCGCGCCGGCCTCACGGGCTCTGTCGAGATCGTCAATACCGAGCCCTCCCATAGCAAAAACCGGTATATTGCTCTGTTCGATCAGGGCCGTTAACCCCTCCCAACCCAACGGTCTTTGTCCGGGATGCGTTGCCGTTTCCTGTACAGGCGCCAATACCGCAAAATCGACTGCCAATTTTTCAGCATGCCGCAATTCCAGCAGATTATGGCAAGACGCCGCTACCCAGGGATATCCGGAAGGTTTGGCATCGCAAGCCAGCAAAGCACGACTGCTCAGGTGAACGCCGTCCGCCAACGCCGGACTAATAGGCAAATCCGAGTTAAGCAGCAGTTGCACCTTGCGTTCCCGGCAAATTTCCAACACCGGGGCCAGCGCCTGCGCTACATCTGTCTGCGGTAAAGATTTCACCCGCAGTTGCATTAGCCTGATATTGCCTTGCAAAATCCGCCGGCAATTGCTCAACACTTCAGCTACGCTACGCCCCTCGAGAATCGGATAATACTCGGGTAATTGCGCCGCTTTAATAATCGGCAGATTGGCGACCGGAAAACTCAATTCCCCAAGTTGCTGCGGTGCCAGCCAAAGCATGGCTTGACCTTCGCGCGCCATCTCGCTACCCGAATAGGCTGGGACATTCCATACATCCAGCAATACCCGGCGGTCGCCATAATCATGGCTGATTTTGATCAGCGGTGTTGCCGCCAGCACTTCAATGCCGACTTCCTCATAGAGTTCCCTCCGCAAGGCCTGCAACACGGATTCGCCAGCCTCCAGCTTGCCACCCGGAAATTCCCACAAGCCACCCTGATGAACATGCCGGGCACGCCGGGTAACCAGGACATTGCCGTGAGAATCGCGAATTACGCCAACTGCAACATGCAATGCAGCATCGGACTTCATTTACGATCGATACTCGGCATTGATACGCACGTAATCGTAGGAAAAATCACAGCTTAATATCTCTACGCTAACCGAGCCGCGCCCCAGTTTTACGGTAATGGTGATTTCTTCCCGATTCATTACCCGTTGTCCATCCTGTTCGGTATACGATGCTGCACGGCTGCCGTTTTCGACAATGCATACCGTACCCAAATAAATTTCAACTTTATCCAGCGCCATGTTTTCAATACCGGCACGGCCGACGGCAGCCAGTATTCTGCCCCAGTTAGGGTCGCTGGCAAAAAATGCGGTTTTTACCAACGGCGAATGGGCGATGGTTTTAGCAACCTGTACCGCCTCGGCCTCAGTCAGCGCCTGTTCGACCACGATACGCATCAATTTGGTCGCGCCTTCGCCATCGCGAACGATCAACTCGGCCAGTTTTTTACAAATCCTAAGGACTGCGGCGGCAAAAACCCGGTATGGTTCGCTATCGGCCTGAATCTGCGGGGCATCGCTACAAGCGCTAGCCAGCAACACACAGGCATCGTTGGTTGAAGTATCGCCGTCAACGGTGATCCGGTTAAAAGATTGCTCAACTGCCCGAGATAAACATTGCTGTAACAAAGTTTGCTCAATATTGGCATCTGTAGCGATGAATCCCAGCATGGTCGCCATATTCGGCTGTATCATTCCGGCGCCTTTCGAGATGCCGGTAATAACGACCGGATGTCCGTCTACATGGATGATTTCGGACGCGCCTTTGGCAAAAGTATCGGTGGTCATGATGGCTAATGCAGCCCTCTCCCAATGATTTTCATCGAGATTTGCTATGGCGGCGGGTAAGGCGGCCAGCAATTTCGGCACCGGCAAAGGCTCCCCGATCACGCCTGTGGAAAAAGGCAAGACCTGCTCGGCCAGACCGTCCACTTCCCCGGCCAGTTTGGCGCAACAGGCATAGGCATCCTGAATACCTTGCTTGCCAGTACCGGCATTGGCATTTCCGGAATTGACGAGCAACCAGCGCGGTTGTTGTTGCAGATGGGCCTTGGCGATGAGCACCGGCGCCGCACAAAACGCGTTTTGGGTAAACACCGCAGCACAACTGCCTTGCTCCGCCATTTCAATCAGTAAAATATCATCGCGCTGAGTTTGCTTGATACCGGCATTACTGCTGCCGAGCCTGATACCTTTAACGGCATGCATTTTAGGGAAACCGGTTTGACCTACTGCCATGTTATTTCCTATAGCTATTAGTTTAGAAGCTTGTTTTCAGCACTATACGTCTTGCACAACAAATTTCGTGAGCGGGGAGTTCCGTCAGAGAAGACTGTGAATACATCCCTTCGGCTTGAGTCACAGAGATGAGGTAACGGCTGATGCCGCTGGCGTAAAAGCCCCCTGCATTCCCTGAATCTCTGCCGAAATTTGAAGGGTATTCGGTATAGTGAGTATTGTGGAAGATTTTACGATACTTTAGACATCTAACAACCCAATTCAATGTAAAAACACACAAAATCGCGAACTTTTTATCTTACCGCGCATGAATCTTACTAAAAAAGTGGATGATCGGATGAAGGTATATTGAATGACTAAACCGGTCTTTTTGGGATAAAGGCTGCTTCCGAGTCAACCCACTTCAAGAACAACGGTATAGATGCCGTTATCCGATCGAATTTCCACTACTCTATGTCCATTGATCCGGCACCAGGCAGGAATATCCTGCATCACCCCCGGATCGGTGCATTCTACGGTTAAAATATCGCCAGGTTGCAGTGTTTTCACCTTGTCCTGGGTTCGAATCACCGGCAACGGACAAAGCAAACGGCGAGCATCAAGTATTTCACTACTCATACGAACCACTCTTCGAGAACTTGTTCCGCTGACAAAGGCTTAACAAAAATATTTCGTTCATTACCGGCCTGATCGCGAATAGTGACTTCAACCTGATCAGCTTCCCGGCCCTGCCCGTAACGGGCGACAATTTGCCCGGCCAGCATCAAGCCGTCTTCATCGGTTTTGCCGTCAATGAGCGCCAGTGGTCCGTGGTGACTGGCACAATTCATACTGATAAATTCGTTTTTATAGCCGCTCATAAAACGCGATTCCCCATCCTCTCGGGCGACTATGATTTTAAAATGCGGTTGCGGACGGATGTGCCGGCCGACTTTCAATAACATGACATCATCCAGATCATAGTCCCGCTCGCCGCGCGCATGCCATAAATCGACCAATTTTTGCGAATAACTGGCATCGGTTAAAAAGCAGCAACCGCCCGCCGGTTGAGCGTAGTCTTTAAAGCCATATTCTGCGGCCAAAGCCATCTGCGGTTTACGCGAACGGCCGCTGAAGTTGAAGAGACGGTTTCTATCGATCCAGCCATTCCTCTCCGGCAGGGTTGCCGGCAGATTTTGCGCCGATAAAGGCCTGAGCAGCAAATCGTCGGCCCCGGACTCGGCTGCGACGATGGGCATGGTTTGTTTGCGTTGCGACATTGGCCGCTGGCCGATCACTTCGCCGGTAATGATAAAATCGAATCTGTTTTCCACCATCCATTGTCTGGCTTTATTGACCATAAAAATTTTACAATCCAGGCATGGATTCATATTGGCGCCGTAGCCGTGCTTGGGATTAAGCAACACCTGCTTGTATTCTTCGATAATATCGATAATGTGCAGTTTGATATTTAATTGCTCGGCAACCCATAAGGAATTGTTGCGTTTGGGCTTATCGGTCTGTCTTTTACGGATGGCATGGGTGTGGCCCTCTACGCAAAATCCGGTAAAAAAATTGATCCCTTCCACATGTATGCCTTGCTCCATAACGGCCTTGGCGGCCAGCATCGAATCCAAGCCGCCGGAAATTAAGGCTACCGCTTTTCTTTGTTGAGTCATTGCTAGAAAAATACTTAATTAATGGAAAAAGCGCGCCATTATACGCATACCGACATTTCCGGCTTCAACTTATTCAAAAATTCACCTAGAATTAAAGCCCGATTCAACAACTAAAGGCGTAAATCCCTATGGAACTTAAAGACTACCTGAAAATAATGGTACAAAACGATGGTTCCGATCTTTACCTCACTGCGAACGCGCCACCCGCCGCAAAATTTCACGGCGTGCTAAAGCCTTTGGAGAACATCAAACTTAGCAACACCCGCATCAAAGAAATCGCCAACAGCATCATGGATGCCGACCAACGCGCCAGCTTCGAGCATGTACCGGAAATGAATCTTGCGATTACCGAGGAAAATATCGGCCGTTTCCGGGTGAATATATTCAAACAGCGCAACGCCTATGCATTGGTCATCCGCAATATCAAGGTGGACATTCCGAATGCCGATGCGCTAGGTTTGCCTAGCATTCTCAAAGAAAAAATCATGGAGAAACGCGGATTGATTCTATTGATCGGCGGAACGGGTTCAGGTAAATCGACTTCACTGGCTGCCTTGATCGACCATCGAAACAGCAACTCGTCAGGACATATCATTACCATCGAAGATCCCATCGAATACATTCACCCACATAAAAAATCGCTGGTGAATCAGCGCGAAGTCGGGGTTGACACCCTCAGCTATGCAGATGCCCTGAAAAACACCTTGCGCCAGGCGCCCGACGTGATTTTGATCGGTGAAATTCGCAGCCAGGATACTATGGAACATGCTCTGACTTTCGCCGAAACCGGCCACTTATGCTTGTCAACGCTACATGCCAACAATTCCAATCAAGCCCTGGACCGGATTATCAACTTCTTCCCGGAAGAGCGCCGCAACCAGTTATTGATGGATTTGTCCCTAAATTTGCAGGCCTTTGTTTCGCAACGGCTGGTACCGACCATAGACGGCAAACGCGTGGCTGCCATCGAAATCCTGCTCGGCACGAAACTGGTCAGCGATTTAATCTGTAAAGGCGATATTCATGCTATTAAGGAAGTCATGGAAAAATCAGAAGAAATCGGCATGCAGACTTTCGACAGCCATTTACTGAAATTATATAAAAGGGGCATCATTTCTCTGGAAGAGGCATTAAGGAATTCGGACTCCCCGAATAATCTCAAACTCAAAATCAACCTCAGCGAAGGTATCGGTTCGGCCACCGGCAATCAAAACGAAAAAATAAAAAGATTGGCGGACACGTTATCCTTGCACCCGCTGACCAAAGATGATGAAAACGAGCATGGTAGCAAGGATGGCCATTTCATCAAAAAGCCGTAGATTCTTAACGCGATTGGGTTGCATGCTTTCGCAACCCAACTTTGCAAACTGACACTTAAATTTGAATTTCAAAACGGTAGCAAGCGGTTTAATTTCTTGCCGCCGTCATGAGTGGGCACAACAACCGTGCCCACCCTGATAAGGCTGAATTTTTACCAACCTTTAGTGGCTAACCTCAACTTTGCCACCCTTGCTTTGACCGATTTCCGACAGCATTTCCGCAAACCAAGGAGTATCGATATCGAAAGGTTTGCCGCCTTTGATGCGTGGAAACTCAATCGCCCGCAAGATATTGCCTTGATCCTCGTCATGTCCCATCACGCCCGATTCCCGGCGAAACGCGCATTCCACCGCTAAATCGGCACAGGATTTGATTAAACGCATGTCTTCGACATTCGCCGCCGCCGCACGGGCAAAATAACCGGACTTTTGCACCAGGGTTTTTTCCGCGCCTATCATTTGCGCGAACTGCTCGCCGAACCATTTGCCCGGATTAACGGCATCCAGTTTGATGTGCCCGAAAGCATCCCGCGGCACTTCCTGACCCTTGGCCTGCATTTCGGCAACGATGGCTTCCACCCCGGCACCTTCGGAAACGAAAATGTTAACGCAATCGGTCTGATCCATCACTGTACGCAAACGCGCTGCTTCTGCCGCCAGATCGACCGCCATTTCCGGAATAAACACCGCATGGACTTCGTAGGACTGACGTGACAAGCCAAGTTCCGGTAGCCATTCGCTACGACCCAGCAATTTACGGTATTCCAGTGCAGTGGCTGCAGTCAGCCAGCCGCAGTTTCGACCCATTACTTCGTGGACAATCAACATACGCGGATTGGAGTTATTTTCGGCAACTACGTTCCAGTAATAACGCGCGCCTTGCTCAGCCGCAGTCCAGGCGCCCAAAGACTGTTTGATTGGAAACACATCGTTATCCACGGTTTTCGGCAAGCCGATGACAGTCAGGCCGTAGTCGTTTCTAGCCAGAAAGGCGGCGAGATCGGCTGCCGCAGTGTTGGTGTCGTCACCGCCTATCGTGTGCAGAATTTCGACGCCGTCTTTCACTAATTGATCGGCGGCCACTTTTTGCGGATCTTCGCCTTCTTTAACCAGGCCGCGTTTAACGCAGTCCTTAACATTGGTCAGTTTAACCCGGCTGTTACCGATCACCGAACCGCCGAAACGTTGCAGCAAGCCCGCTTTTTGACGCACTTCCGGGGTCACTGTATAAAAATCCCCCAGCAGCAGACCTTTATAGCCGCCGCGATAGCAAATGATTTCGATACTGGGATCAATTTCGGTATAACGTTCGATCAGGCTGCCGATTGCGGAATTCAAACAAGGAGCCAAACCGCCTGCTGTCAGGATTGCAACTTTTTTGGGTTTATTCATGAGTATGTCTAGTATAGAAGTTAAAGAAAAATCGGTAAAATTGTTATCGGCCACAAACAATGCCGGGTCTAAAAACCCAAATCTTGCCTAACCGACAAAACGTGCAAATTTTAACACAGGCTTAACTTCTGCCGGAAATGTCCTTACATACCTGAAAATCTAATTTCTGCAAATAAAATCAGTTCTGTAGGATGTGTTGATAGAGAGAGTTAGCGCATCAATCGCGAAAGATGCACCCGGCAAGCCTTTCATGTTCCGGGGCAATGCAAATTCTTTTTTAGAAAAATAACTGCCCCTGCCGGTATAATTACCGCTAAAAATACCACTGAGGTGAATTGGGTGTTGGGCTGTTTGCAAAAAATGTTGACAAAGCTGGAGAATCCGGTCATTTACCGTTTACCTGTCGGTGAAGCTGAACTGGATTTAAATCCGCTAATAGGACATAAGCTGGAATTACACTACAGCGGCCGGATTTTCTGCCTGCATTGCCATAAAAAAACCGCCAAAAGCTATAACCAAGGTTATTGTTACCCTTGTTTCATCCGTCTCGCCGAGTGCGATATGTGCATCATGAAGCCGGAAACCTGCCACTATGCCGCAGGCACCTGCCGGGAACCGGCTTGGGGCGAGACCCACTGCTTCCAGCCGCATGTGGTTTATCTGGCTAATTCCTCCGGCATTAAAGTAGGCATTACCCGGAAGACGCAAATTCCGACCCGCTGGATGGATCAGGGCGCCGTGCAGGCCTTGCCGGTTTTCGAAGTCCCTTCCCGGTATGTTTCAGGTCTGGTGGAAGTGGCCTTGGCCAAACATGTCAGCGATAAGACCAGTTGGCAGCAGATGTTGAAAAACAATGTCGAATTGTTGGATTTACCGGCATTGCGCGACGAATTGCTGGCAAAATGCACAGACAGCCTGGAAAGCATCCGCCGGCAATTCGGTGCTGATGCGCTAAAAACGCTATCGGGTGCCATACCCCTGAAGATTAGCTACCCGGTACAACAGTTTCCCAGCAAAATCAACTCGTTCAATCTCGACAAAAAACCCGATATAGCGGGCATGCTACAAGGCATAAAAGGCCAATACCTATTATTCGATAGCGGCGTCATCAACATCCGCAAATATGCCGGTTATGAAGTTGAAATTAGCTGTTAACTGTTGCGTCTGACGCGTTGCGCAACAAAAACCAGCGATGTCAAATCGATGGCCGATAAATTGGAAATCTCTGTTGTATAGGTTACCGGTTCGTTACCCGTGGTAGTCAAGCTTATCAAGGTAACGCCGTCCGAACGGCTAAAAGATAAAGAAAAATATTCGCTGAAGTTGCTTGCGGCACGATCATCCAGCAAATCCTGAAGAGACAGCCGATCCGGCACTGCAATCTCTTGTGATAAAAACTGAGAAAACATTGGCTACCGAAACCCCGTGCTAATTTTACTTTAAGATGTAATAAGCATAGCTGTTTTTTTTGTCTATGGCTATTGTACTAAAGCGCAAATCGTTACTAGGACAAATGTAGTTAAAATTTCGGTTGGTGCGATTTTTAGGTGGAGACTTTGCTGGCGCGTAAATTGAGTTGCATGCTGCTCACAACCCAACATTTAATGGGATGATCTTCGATTCCTAATAGCGATCCAACTACAAACTCCGACAGAAATTTTCGACCGGCAAAATTTCATGAGTTTTGAGCATCCTCCAGCCAATCGCTAACCCCCTGGCAAAACAATTGAGGGGCATCGACATGCACCCAATGTCCGCTACCGGCAATTTCAGTAATCAGCGCTTTCGGAAATAAGCGATAAATAGCATGGCTATGAATGTATTCGGACTTTTCTCCGCCAAGAAACAACACCGGTTTCGGGTAAGGCTTAACTTTGTCAGTTTCCGGAAAAGCCACAATATAATGGGCATTTTTCCGGAAAAATTCCGGATTAATCCGCCAGCGATAAAATCCATCCTGTAACAATAAATTCTGTAGCAGAAATTGCCGGTAATTTATATCGGGAATGGCAAACGCCAGCCATTCTTCAGCCTGTTTGCGATTACTAATACCGTGTAAGGGCAAATCCTTTAAAGCATTGATGGTTTTGTCGAAATTGTAAACATAGCTAACCGGCGAAATATCGGCCACAATCAGTTTATTGACTCTTTCCGGATGATTAAGGGCGAACCACATGGCAATCTTGCCGCCCATGCTATGCCCCAATAGATCGGCTGTGAAGATCCTATGCCGTTCCATAAACTCGAGCAGATCGGCTGCCATTACCGGATAATCCATCTGTTCGTCATGCGGCGAATCGCCGTGATTGCGCATATCCAGCACAAAAACCCGGCGATGGCCTGCCAGTTGTCTGGCAATCGAACGCCAATTACGAGACGAGGCAAAGAAGCCATGCAAAATAAGTAGCGGTGAACCGTTATGTTGTTCCCCAAAAGCTTCGAAAGCCAGTTCAACGGTTTGCATCATCTCTCTCTCCTCGATTTCCAGGGTAGGTGAAGGCAGAAGATGTTTCGCAAAACTCCTTGGAAAGGCATATTTTCAAAACCGCCTGTGAGCCACGTTATATTGAGAACGCTTGATGGCCCAGGCCACATCGGCTGCTTGCCGATTGGCTTTAACATCGTGAACCCGGAACATATTAACGCCCGCCATGACACCCAGCGCAGTGGTGACTGCGGTTGCTGTGACCAGTTCGCTAGGTTCTTCAACCTGAAGGATGCTGCCCATGAAACGTTTGCGGCTGGCGCCTAGCAGCACCGGATAACCCAGATCGACAAATAGTTTAAGGTTGGCCAGCAAGTCGATATTGTCCTGTTTGCGTTTACCGAAGCCTATTCCGGGGTCAATGACGATGTTTTGGGCTTTAACTCCCGCAGCCAGAGCAGAGTTCACCCGATTCTGCAAAAAGGCTATGACTTCTGCCACCACATCGCCGTAATCAGGATTGTCCTGCATGGTTTGCGGCGTACCCAGCATATGCATGAGGACGATAGGTATATCCGAAGCTGCCGCCAGCGGCAGCATTGCAGCATCGCCGAGTCCGGCCGAAACGTCGTTAATCAGGCCGGCACCGGCCTTTATGGCGGCCTGTGCAACTTTGCTTAAAGTCGTATCTATGCTGATCTGTACCTTGGGATTATTGCTATGTATAGAAGTAATCACGGCTACAGTACGGCGGATTTGCTCTTCGGCGGAGACCGGGCTGGCACCGGGCCGGGTTGATTCGCCTCCGACATCGATAACATCCGCACCCTCGTCTATCATGGCTTCGGCCTGACGGATGGCCACAGCAAGACCGGTGTACTTACCGCCATCGGAAAAGCTGTCCGGGGTAACGTTAAGGATGCCCATAATTTGCGGGTGAAGCGTGTTAAACATTATTGGACCTCATCAAGGTATCCCTGTTCGTTAACAGACTGTAGAGGTTTTGCGATGTTTAAAGCCATGTTGTTAACTCCGATAGCAATCAATTATGCCGGCCATTTTCCGCTAAATGCTACATTATAAAATGACTGCCCTAAGTTAGCCGCCACTTCATCCAGCAACCGGCAATTACCGCCCGCAACAATGCTTGAATTTTTTGCCGCTGGCGCATGGGCAAGGCGCATTTCTACCGCTAGCCACTTCCTTAGCCACTTTTCCGGCAGCCTTGATCACGCCATCGACATAAAACCAGCGCTGGCCGGTTTTCACGAAACGGCTGATTTCGTGCATAAAATACTCGTCATTATCTTGGATATAAAATGCCTTAAATTCCACGACACCCTTACTGTCTTGTACGCCGCCTTTCTTGCTGCCGACAATAATCAGTTTGTGCCATTCTGCCGTTTCTCTGGAAAAATCGATTTCTTTCGGCCTGGTACCGGCATCCCAACTCGACAGTAAATAGTCAATATCCCGTAGCGCATAAGCGCTAAAACGGGAACGCATCAGGGCTTCCGCTGTCGGCGGATAAAGCTCGCCGCTATGATATTTAGCGCAACAATTAGCATATGTCAGGCCGGAACCGCACAGGCAAGCTTCAGAATCAGGAAAGGATGTCATCATAGCTGGCAATTTTACCGAAATATCCGCATGGAAAGCGAATCAATGCAGATATTATGTCCGTATGCTCAGCAGTGTGCCTGACATCCCTGTTAAATTAATGCGGAATCTTTCTTTAGGCTACAGCAAATCTTCTCATTATCCGGATTTTCGCTGATCAGGAAGACGCAGAGCGTGGGAACGATGATAGCCCCATAATAAAGGCTGGATAATCACCATTCGAAATTCAAAAACATCAGGAGAGCGTTTTGCGAATCGCGTTAAATACTCAGATTTTCATCGGCGCACTGCTAGGCATTGCGCTTGGCTTACTGTTCGCCAATCTCGGCCCGGAATCCAACCCCGGTAAACAGGGCATTTATTTGTGCGGACTGGTCGGCAATCTGTTTATCGACATGCTGAAAATGGTGTTGGCGCCGCTAGTGTTCACTTCTATCGCCGTCGGCGTCGCCAATCTGCGCCGGCATAGTCAGATGCATAAAGTCTGGGTTGCAACATTGGGGTTTTTCATGCTAACCATGGCGATAGCTGTCGGCCTGGGATTGGCTGCCGCCAATCTGTTCGAACCCGGTAAAGGACTGAATCTGGATTTATTCGCCGATGCACGTCAAGGATTTGCCGACAAACAGATGACGTTCGCAGAATTCATCGCCAAATTCCTGCATAGCTTGTTTCTTAACCCCTTTACGGCACTAGAGCAAAGCAATGTGCTGGCGATTGTGGTTTTCGCCTTATTCCTGGGGATAGCACTGGTAGTTGGCGGCGACCGCTATCGTAATATTCTGCTGCTCATGCAGGAAAGCCAGGAACTGATGCTCCGGTTAGTCGGCTGGATAATGCGGCTTTCACCTTACGGCGTCATGGCTTTACTCGCTAAATTGTTGGCAACTCAAGACCTGTCGCTGATGGCCAGCCTGACCAAATTCATTGCGATAGTGCTAGGCACCACGCTACTGCATGGCTTTGTCGTTTTACCTTTACTGCTATTTCTAATAGCCCGAGTTTCGCCGTTGCGATTTTTTCGCGGAGCCCGCGAAGCCCTGCTCACCGCCTTCGCGACTAGTTCCAGTTCGGCAACCTTACCGGTCACGCTACGTTGCACGGAACAGCATCTGCACGTCAAACCCGGCATAGCCGGTTTCGTGGTGCCGCTAGGCGCTACGGTCAACATGGACGGTACGGCGCTGTATGAAGCCTCCGCAGCGCTGTTCGTTGCCAATCTGGCCGGCATCGAGCTGGATTTTGCGCAACAATTGATCGTGTTCTTCACCACCATGCTTGCCGCCATCGGCGCGCCCGGCATACCCAGCGCCGGCATGGTGACGATGATCATGGTGCTGCAATCGGTCGGCCTACCCACCGAGGCTATCGCCATTTTGCTGCCGATAGACAGGATTCTGGATACAGTGCGGACAATGGTCAATGTCGAGGGCGATATGATCGGGAGCTTGGTTGTTCAGAAATTGGTTGAGGAAAAATAATGTCGCAGCCGACCCGCAAGTTTCGACTCAAAAACACGCCGTGGCATCACAAACCTTAGCCCTTTTGCTGACCTAAGCTATACAAGAAATTCCATCAGGCTTGAATATAAGGAATAAATCTCAAAACCGCATCCCGATTGCCGCAATTTCGAAGTATTGGTCTACTTTTATTAAATAGCTATCGACGATTTTTTGCGTCAAGCACTGACTTGACCAATTCATCTCAATACCGATTACCTTTTGGCCTGAACAACAGCAATGAGAACCCATGAATAAAAAAAACATTCTGTTTGTGGATGATAACGAGAACGTAATCAGCGGTATCCAGCGGCAATTGCGGTCTTACCGGCAACAATGGGAATTATTTTTTGCGCAAAACGGTCAACAGGCGTTGCAGTTGATGGCTGAGCAGCCAATTGACCTGATAGTCAGCGATATGATGATGCCGGAGATGCGAGGCGACGAATTGCTAAAAAAAGTCAGCGAAGACTATCCAGGCACAGTACGCATGATTCTTAGCGGCTATGCAGATGAAGAAACTCTGAGAAGCGGACTGGAAGTAGCCCATCAATACCTCAGTAAACCTTGCAGTGCCGAAACGCTACGTGAGTCGATTGCGCAGATATTCAAAATCCAGGCCTGCGTCAGTAACCCGCGCATCATAGCCGGTGTCGGCGACCCCAATCAACTGCCCAGCCTACCGAAAATTTATCAGGAACTAAATGCCGCCATAGCAAACGAGAATAGTACCACACGGGAGATTGCCGAAATTTTTGCCCATGACATGGTACTTTCTGCAAAATTGCTGCAATTGGTCAATTCGCCCTATTTTGGCTTGAATCGCCTCATCTCCAGCCTCACCGACGCCATCAACCTGATTGGCGTCAAAAAACTGAGCAGCCTGGTACTCTCGGCACATGTCAAACACGCCTTTCCGGTCGGTAGCCGGGAACTGGAAGGTTATATGGAATACCTTTGGCTGGATTCCAGCCGGGTAGCCGACCTGGCCAAGCAAATTGCGTTATCGGAAAACCAGCAGGAAGACCGGCCGGATCAAGCCTATCTGAGCGGTTTGTTACACAATATGGGGCTTTTGTTTTTCATGTCGCGGGGCGGCGAGAAACTTAAAACCTTCATGGCGCAGGTTAAAAACACCGAAACCCCGATTCCGGAACTGGAAACCGGCATTTTCGGCTTTACACGTTCGGAAGTTGCCGCTTATGTATTAAGTCTATGGAAAATTCCGCCACGCATCATAGAAGCGATCCTACTGCAAAACACGCCCAACGAAACCGATTACGACGGTATCAATGCCTTGACAGCCGTTCATGTTGCCGCTTGTTTATTAAAATCCTCTGCCAAATCCGGTTCCGACAGGCTCTTCGACATGATCCTGGATACCGCTTACCTACAGCGTATCAACAAACTCGAACGCTTGGCGGACTGGCAAATTTTAGCTGATAAGGTACAAACTCAGCATGATAGGAATAACTGAACCACGAAACATCGAAGGCTTGTAGTATAGCAGGCGCATCCATTCGAGTGACTTTGCGCAAGTTGCAACATTCATGCTAAAAATATGTATGGTTTTGCAAACAACTGTACGTAAACTCCAAGCCTGTTGTTCAAAAAAGAATCGCTTTCTCGCCCCGGCTTAATTTCTTTGCATAATCCAACCCACCTTATTTTTTCCTTTATAATTGCGGGGTTATGATTGTGACGTGGGGATTATGGGTGATATTTTATTGATCGCAGCGAACTGAATCATATTTATTTGACATGCTAAACTTTTATGTTAAAATTTCAAATGTAGAATGATTAGTGTAATTTCTTTGAGTTGGAGACACATCGTCTTTGTCCGATAACCTGGAAACTTTTAACTTTCTAGAGCATTAGGGAGGCATATATCTCTAATCATTCGTGGCTGAAAGCGATAAAAGGCAATAAAAACAATACGCTAAGAGTCAGTGCCCGAACAAGGCGCGAAGGTTTATAGTCTGAGCCTTATCAGACTCTTCAAAGGTAATTTTATGCTGAAATTGTCTCTGGAGATAAAGTTGAATGTTGTGGAGTTGATTTACTTCATAACCGCTATCATTCATCTTTTTATCTAAATCAGATTATGGGGAGCCTTTTGGCTCTCCATTTTTTATTTAGATCATCTATTATTTTTTACAGATTCAATTGCTCTCCACTTATTGTTCCTAATCAACGAACGACAATAAGGTTAGGTAAAATATGAACCTCGGTATCCGTTTTGACAAATGGTAAAATCAGCTTCAGTGAGTTGAACACCAATCTTGTGCTGTATATTTGTAATGAATTCATTTATTTGATCCGTTGTAATTTCCGGTATTATGTAGCACTTGCACAAAGCCATGTATATACCGTGTATCGTCCTTACAAAACGAATTGCATATGCCCTACCTTTCCCTAGTTATATAGACGCAAACATACATGCAACCCATTGATTTCTATGTTTGTGCACTTGCTACATAATACCGGGGCTTTCCAAACTTCAATGTCCACAATCAGCCTTTAAGGCCGTTTAATGCCAGATGGCGCATTGATCAAGTTTTTCACCGCCATTGCCAGTTGGCCATGTGACCATTATTATTTTACCTATCAACATTAATACTTCCAAACTCTTTAGGGTTTGGGCTTACAATCATAGACGGTGTATACTGATTAAATGAAAACCCTCTACCTTGATGTTTGCGCTCTTTGTCGTCCGTTCGATGACCAAAATCAGCTTCGCATACGTCTTGAAACAGATACGATGTTCCTCATTCTTAGGCGCATCGAAATAGGGCTGTACCGTGCGGTTGTGTCGCCAGTCCACTACAACGAAATTAGGGCGATTAACGAAACCAGCGAACGGCTTGAAATGGAAAATCTTCTGGATCGCCTGGACAACTCTTGCGAATGTCGATCTTATCCAAGCCCGACATCGTACAGAGAGTTTGATCGACATGGGATTCGGCATCGCCGATGCTGCCCATTTAGCTTTTGCCGAACAATTGGCGGAAGTCTTCATCACTTGTGATGACAAATTACTAAAACGGTGCGCACAAACTACATTGCGTATCATTGCCGTAAACCCGCTCGAATTCATAGCCAAGGAGTAAGCATGACTACCGAAACCGTAATGCCTGAAGAGCAACTGATTCGTCAAGCCACTGATGCTTTGATCAACAATTTGGGAATAATGGAGGCCACCCGATTTCTCGCCATCCAATGCCGGAATCGCATGGAATCTGTAGAAAGGCACAGATTATGGCAAAAAGAGCTCGATAAAGAAGTTTTTTTCGACGAAGTTTTTACTAAGAAATAACATCCGTAATGGCAATTAAAATTAAGCAGCGTGGTTCTTAGCCGGATACAAATGACTGTGTGCGCATTTAATACGCACGCCCTAAGCTCACCCTAAATAATTTCATTGTTTTTAAGTCATCCGTAATGGCTAAGCCATTAGCCATGCTGCACAACGGATGGAAGCAAGCAACGTTGGGTTGCGTATCGTTGCTCTAAACCCACTCGAATTCATAGCCCAGGGGGGGGGCACTTACAAACAAAGCGGTCAAAGGCATTGGCCTCTTTCGATACCCAACAAGTTGAAATTGCTTTTTATGAAAATCCTGCAAAGTGATTAAAAATCTCCTAAACAACTTAAGAGCCCTACCCCCGATTTCTTTGTATAATCCAACCCACCCTAACCACTAAACCCCAACCATGCCCCAACGCTTCCCCCGCATCGGCATCATCGGCAAGTTCGGTGATCCCGGCATAGCCGCCACGCTGTCCGAGCTATACCGCTACCTGCTGGGCCGTGGGCATGGCGTGGTTCTGGATAGCCAAAGCGCCGAATTGATTAAAGAGGTTAAGGCAGCAGGCTTGCCTATCAAACAATTGCCGGAACACTGCGATTTGGTGATAGCCGTGGGCGGCGACGGTACGTTTTTGACCGCGGCCCGCGCCGCTGCCGATTTCGAAATCCCCTTGCTGGGGGTGAATCTTGGCCGCCTGGGTTTTTTGACGGATATTTCCCCGGAACAATTGCTTAATCGTTTGGAACAGATTCTGCTTGGACATTATAAAACCGAGCAGCGCTGGATGTTGCAGGCTTCGATTATCCGCGACGGGCAGATCATTCATCAGCAGACGGCGGTGAACGAGGTGGTGGTGCATCGCTGGGTCACGCCGAGCATGATCGAAATCGTCACCAGCATAGACGGCATTTACCTCAACAGCCAACGCTCGGATGGACTGATCGTGGCAACGCCGACCGGCTCCACAGCTTATTCGCTGTCGGCGGGCGGGCCGATTCTGCATCCGACCCTGAATGCCTTGGTGCTGGTACCGCTGAATCCGCATACCTTATCCAACCGTCCCATCGTGATTGACGATCAGGCGGAAATCGAAATTCGCTTCTGCCAGACCAAACAAATCAATGCATTGGTAACCTGCGATCATATGGAAATACCGGATGTGCTGATAGGCGACAAAATAGTCATCAAAAAAGCCGAAAAACCGATTAGAATTTTGCATCCTGAAGATCACGATTTTTTTCATATCCTTAGAAGCAAACTTAACTGGAGCGGCGGCTAACCCGCCTGATGGCATGCTTGTAAATCTTAATATTATCGATTTAGCGGTTGTTGACGCCTTAGATCTGGATCTTGAACAGGGCATGTCGGTACTAACCGGGGAGACCGGGGCCGGCAAGTCGATTTTGCTGACCGCGCTGGGGCTGGCGCTGGGTGACCGGGCCGATTCCGGCTATGTGCGGCCGAACAGCAAACGGGCGGAAGTCAATATCGAATTCGATTTGGCCGATGCCCCGCTGGCCCGGCAATGGCTACTGGACAATGAACTGGATGCTGACGGACTATGCCTAGTTCGCCGCACGGTCACAGACGATGGCCGTTCCAAGGCTTATATCAATAATCGTCCGGTGAATCTGCAAACCCTGCAAAGCCTAAGCCGTTTATTGGTGGAAATCCACGGCCAACACGCCCACCTGACCTTGCTGGACAGCGAGGAACAACGCCGCCTGCTGGACAGCTTCGCCAATAATCAAGCACTGTTGGAGCGGCTGAACGGCTGCCAGCAAAGCTGGAAAACCGCGCACAAGGAATTGCATTTACTGACCAAAGCCGGTAGCGATCAGGCGGAACGCGAGGAATTGTTGCGTTATCAACTGGAAGAACTGCAACAACTGGATCTGGAAAACTACGATTTTCAGGCGTTGGCCGACGAGCACAACAAACTGGCGAATCTCGGCAAGATTCTCAGTGTCGGCCAGCAGCAACTGGATATTCTTTACGATAACGATCAGCAATCGGTAACCGAAATGCTGGGCCATTGCATCCACGCCCTCCAGGAATTATCGCAATATGCCGTGGAACTGAACGCAGTCGGCGATCTGCTTGCCGATGCGGATATTCAAATCAGCGAAGCCTCGCAACAATTACGCCGCTTTCTGGAAAATCAGGAAGCCGACCCGCAGCAACTGGACTGGCTGGAAAACCAGATTGGCGTGATTCAAAGCCTGAGCCGCAAACATAAAACCAGCCCGGAAGAATTACCGAAGCTGGCCGAACAGTTTGCCAATGAACTCAACACCCTCAGTCACAGCAGCGAACGCATCGAATCCTTAAACATCGCTTGCGGGCAACTTTTAAACGAATATCGATTATTGGCTGAGGAACTTTCCGCCAGCCGCCGCCGCTACGCTGCCGAACTGCAACGACGCATTTCGGCTACCATTAAGGAACTGGGCATGCCGCACGGCGAATTTATCGTCAACATCGGCACTCAGGAACAGGCCGACCCGCAACGCAACGGCCATGACCTCATCGAATTTTTAGTCAGCACCAATCCCGGCCTGCCCGCCAAACCGTTGGCGAAAGTGGCTTCCGGTGGCGAGTTATCGCGTATCAGCCTGGCGATACAAGTCACCACCAGCACCGATAAAACCACGCCGACCATGATTTTCGACGAAGTGGATTCCGGTATCGGCGGCGGCATTGCCGAAATAGTAGGCCAGAAATTAAGGCGCTTAAGCGAAAATCGTCAGGTATTGTGCGTCACGCATTTGCCGCAGGTGGCATCGCAAGCCCATCAACATCTGTTTGTCGCCAAAAACCAGAAAGCCGCCGTCACATCGTCCACAGTCAAACGCTTAAGCGTGGAAGAGCGCGTCAACGAAGTCGCACGGATGCTGGGGGGCGTAACCATCACCGAAAACACCTTGGCGCACGCCAGGGAGATGCTGGCGTGCGGAGGAATGTCTTAACTTCAAAAATATTAGGCAGATTGGGTTGCGCGTTTTGCAACCCAACCTCTCTGTAGAAAAATTACCTTCGTTTCACGGTTAAGTTCAACACCCCGAGCATCACCAGTGCCGCGCCGCCGATTTGCATGACTGTCAGTTCCTCACCGAGGAATATATTAGCCATGAACAGGGTTGCCACCGGACCAATTGAGCCGATTAACGAAGTGTGGCCGGAACCTATCAGGCGGATACTGGCCGACAACAAGAATACCGGCAGCACAGTCGAAAATATCGCCATTAGAAAACTCAACTGGTAAACCCGCATCGGCGGCAACAGCAAATCCTGTAGAGGATGTGTCGATGCAAATTGCAGTAGCGTCGCCGTGCAGGCAACCAGCATGGCATAGGCCGTAAAACGCGAGGCACCGATACGGCCGATAAACTCGCCGGCGCCGATCAGGTAGACGGAATAGCTGAGGGTGCTTGCAAACACGCATCCGGCCCCCAGAACCAGATGCGCGGATCGTATGGCAAGTTGATCGAAAAATACCAGGCCTATGCCTGCATAGCTGAGCAACAATGCTACGGCTTCTTTTCTGCCGAAGTGTTTACCCAGGAATACAGCCGAAAGCGCCACCACCATGGTCGGATACAAAAATAAAATCAGGCGCTCCAAGCCTGCCGAAATATACTGCAAGCCGATAAAATCCAGCAGGCTGGACAAATAATAGCCGGACAGACCTAACAGCAAAATAGCCAGATAATCTTTGCCTTGCAAGGCCCGTAGTTTTTTCTGAACGGTATGCCGAACGGCGACAATCAGAAAAAAAGGCGCGGAAAACAACATGCGTAAAGCCAACAACGTCAGCGCATTGACCGGCTCGAGGTAAGCCAGTTTTACCAGAATCGCCTTGCCTGAAAAGCCGATGGCGGCCAAAGCCGCCAAACAATAACCTAACAAGGCATTTCGCCGGGATATTTTAGATTGGGTTGTTAACGCCATACAGTCTCCGATTCGAGCGGGCCTTAGGCGATAAGCAAAGCAAACGCGGTAAAACCCGCGGTTGCATCAAATTTTTAGAAAAACAGAAACACCGCAGCGGCAAAAAAGGCTAGCCGCCAAAGGCGCTTTTTAGTGGGGAGAGAGTCAAAATTCATGGTGCCGACTATAAAACCGCATTACCGATTTGTCAAATTCAAACAGCGACCCGGATATATTTGATGTCGTTGAAACATTCTCTGTCCGGCATTGGTACAATAATGGTTTTTATTCAGCTTTATTAAACTCAGACCTGTATAGCATGCCGAACGACAGTGTACCGCAGCAATTGCAATCGTTGAGCATCCTATAAACCATCCGAGTTACGCTGAATAATTACTTTTTAATCGCGCTTTATTCCAGGGAGTCATTCATGATCCGTTTTCCAGCCGAATGGGAACCGCAATCCGCCGTCATTATTGCTTGGCCGCATGAAAGCGGCGACTTTACGAATCTGTCGTCGGTAGAAGATTCTTACCATTTTATCGCCAAAGCCATTACCCGCTTTCAGCCGCTGATCGTCATCTGCAAAGACGGCGAACATCAACTACACATTCAGTCCCAGTTGAACGACCTTCAGCAGATGCATTTTATTCAGGCCGATTACAACGACATCTGGGTGCGCGACACGATTTTTCTGAGTCTGGAATGGCTACAGCATCCCAAAGCCAAACTGCAATTGCTCAACTTCCGGTTTAATGGCTGGGGCGGCAAATACCCTCATGACGCCGATAATAAGTTGAATCTGGCCTTGTTCGCTCACCCGATTTTTAAAGGCAATCCCAACGCCACAGTCAATCTGGTTTTGGAGGGCGGCAGCATAGAGTCCGACGGACAAGGCACAATACTCACCACTAAAAACTGCCTGTTCAACCCAAACCGCAACCCGCAGTTATCGGCGGAGGCTATTGCCAGCCAGTTACAGAACTATCTGGGAGCCAAACGAATTTTATGGCTCGAACAAAATAATCTGGCCGGCGACGATACCGATGCCCACATCGATACCCTGGCAAGATTCGTGGACGCCCATACCATCGCCTACTGTAGTTGCGATGACAAAGAAGATCCGCATTATGAAGGTCTGAAAAACATGGAAGCACAGTTGCAGGCATTTACCACCCCGGCGGGGCAACCGTATCAACTAGTCCCCCTGCCTTTGCCGAAACCCATTTTTGACGAACACGGCCAACAATTACCAGCCAACTACGCCAACTTTTTGATTATCAACGGTGCTGTACTGATTCCGGTCTATGACGATGCGATGGATAAGGTGGCTTTGGAACGTCTGGCGGACTACTTTCCGGAACATGAAATCATAGCCACGCCCTGCCGTCCGCTGGTACACCAATACGGCAGCCTGCATTGTGCCAGCATGCAGATACCGGCATTTGTGAATTTGAATTTTTAGCAGTTCCTCATGCGCATTTTTAATTATTTGCCGAAAGGCTTTTGCCCCCGCACGGAGAATCAACCAGCCTATGAAAAACATCATTGTCTGTGCCGTACAGCAACCCTGCAATGCCGGCAGGGAAAACAATCTGGCTTATTCGATCTCTCAAATCGAACAGGCTGCCAAACAAAATGCCGATCTGGTGGTACTGCCGGAATTGCATCTCGACCATTATTTCTGCCAGAGCGAGGACTTGAACTGTTTTGCGTTGGCGCAGCCCATCCCGGGCCCCGCCTGCGAAACGCTATCCACAGTAGCGAAGGCGAACAAAACGGTAATGGTTGCGACGATTTTCGAAAAAAGAGCGCCGGGGCTTTACCACAACACAGCCGTCATATTCGACAAGGACGGCAGCATTGCCGGCACCTTCCGTAAAATGCACATCCCCGATGATCCGGGATTTTACGAGAAGTTTTACTTTACTCCCGGCGACTTGGGCTTTACCCCGATCAACACCTCGATCGGTAAAATCGGCGTCCTGGTGTGCTGGGATCAATGGTACCCCGAAGCAGCGCGGCTGATGGCGCTGGCAGGTGCGGAGCTATTGGTTTACCCTACCGCGATAGGCTGGAATCCCAGCGACGAACCGGCCGAAAAACAACGCCAGCTCGATGCCTGGATTACCATTCAGCGCAGTCACGCTGTCGCTAACGGCATTCCGGTAATTTCCTGCAACCGCATAGGCTTCGAATCGGCTCCCGATCATGGTAACGGCATCGACTTCTGGGGAAATAGCTTTATCGCCGGTCCGCAAGGCGAGATTTTATCCAGCGCCGACCATAAGCAAGATACCTTGTTATTGGCAAACTTGAATCCGGTCCGTAGCGAAGAAGTCCGGCAAATCTGGCCGTTCTTACGGGATCGCAGGATTGACAGCTACGGGGATTTGATCAAGCGCTATATCGATTAAAAACATGTCTGTTTAGCAACATTCTTCTGCCAAGTCTAAGTATAGGGCGAAAACTGTCTGTAACCGAAGGATAGGGTATCGTTGATTAATGGTCTCCAAACAACGTAGGGTATGCAGTGCATACCCTACGTGGCTGAACTATGACAAAATCAGATTGGCAAGTAGCAAAGTTGTTGCTGTTTTTCGAGCCAGCTTAAGTATAATTGCCGACCGGGCCTTTTTATCCAGCGGGGAAACATATGCAAAACATTCAGTCTTTTTTTGAAGATCAATACCAGCGCCTACAAGAGCTACCACGATATCAGACGATAATGGATTTGCCGCCCTTAAAACGCTGGAGTGTTTTTGCCGGACTTTTTCTGTTTAGTCAGCTCGTAATCTTCGGCCTCATTTACCTGATTTTCGGCAAAATCGTCGTTATCGGCTTTTTCGCCAGCTTTTTAGCCGGCTTTGCAACCTGCATCGGTGCCTTACCCGCATTATTCTTTAAAAATATTTCCAAACGGCTGTTCAGTTGCATGCTAGGCGCAGCGGCCGGGGTAATGCTGGCAGCCACTGCCTTTTCATTGCTGGTCCCCGGTATCGATTTCGGGAATCAAATCTGGCCCGGCAAAGGCTTATGGGTCGTGTCTGCCGGCATGATGATCGGCGCGTTATTTTTACACTTTGCCGATAAACGTTTACCGCACTTGCATTTCGATTCGGACGTGGAAAACAATTTCGATTCGTTACAAAAAATATCGCTGTTTATTATAGCCATCACCCTCCACAACTTCCCGGAAGGCATGTCGGTCGGCGTCAGTTTCGGCTCAGGCGATATCAACAAAGGCCTGGTGCTTTCAATCGCAATCGCCTTGCAGAATCTGCCGGAAGGTTTAGCAGTGGCGCTGCCGTTAATCGGCTTGGGCTACAATAAATGGAAAGCAGTCGGCATCGCTACCCTGACCGGACTGGTCGAACCGGTCGGCGGTTTTTTGGGTGTGACCATGGTGACACTGTTTTCTGAGATTTTACCTATCGCTATGGGCTTTGCCGGGGGTGCCATGCTGTTTGTCATTTGCGAGGAAATTATCCCGGAAACCTATGTCAATGGCCGGTCCCGCACGGCAACCTTTTCGCTGATGATAGGCTTTATCATCATGATGATTCTGGATAAATTGCTTGGTTAGCGCCGAATACATTTCGTTGTAAACCTGCCCCGAACGCTGATAAGCGGCAAAACATGACCCTAGCCTACAACGGGAAACCGGCAGCCATTTACAGTAGCTCCTCTGATTACCTGACTTTTCGCTCATCAGGTAGACGCAGAGCATCCGAAGAGGCATTCCCGCACGGAGCGTGAGAACGATGCGGGCTGGGACGCCCTCGCCTGCCGTGGATATAAAAGGATGTGTTGAGCGACAGTGAAGCGCATCAATCGCGAAGGATACGCGCTGCAAGCTTTCCTAGGTTTTACGTATTAATCGTTTCATAAGTTCTTGCACTGGAGGTTTTTGGATGCGGCGGATTTTGACGCCGTTGTCCCGGTCCCAGGACGCCGTGAATACATCCCTGTAGGCTTTAGTCGGCGTCCTGCCTCCTAAACCTGGGTCCGGGACAACGGCGTCAAAATCCGGATCATCCGGGTATTTAAGTCTGCTTAGTGCAAGGACTTATGAAACGATTAATAGCCAAGTGACATATAACTTTTAAATGGAACATTTAAGCATTACCCTGCCCGAAAACTTCACCCAATTCTTGGTAACCGCAAGTACCAGCTTTACGCTGATTGCAATTGCAGAAATCGGCGATAAAAGTCAGTTGGTCTGCATGATGCTGGCTTCCCGCTATCGTACCTTGCCGGTAATATTCGGAGCGAGCGCGGCCTTCCTGTTCTTAAATACCTTGGCCGTGGTTTTCGGTTCAGCTATAGCCGCCTGGTTACCCGATTATCTAATCGCTGCCGGCATTGCCCTGCTGTTTGCCGGATTCGGTTTTATTGCCTTGTTTAATGACCATGATGACGACGAAGTGACAGTCGAAAAAAGCACTCACAGCATATTTATGAGCACCTTTTTGCTGATTACATTGGCCGAATTCGGCGATAAAACACAACTTAGCGTTGTCGCTTTCAGCACGGCCGCACAGCCTGTAGCAATTTGGCTGGGATCGACTCTGGCGCTGATTTTTACTTCGGCATTGGGTGTATTGGCCGGAAACACACTCTTGCAAAAAATACCTCTAAGTCTGCTGCATAAGATCAGCGGCATTATTTTTTTGATATTAGCGGCGGCAGCGGCTTACAAAACTTATTCCAGCATAATGGCGGCTAACCTTCTACCTTCGTTGATGAAATTTTTAACATGGCCTTAATCACATAGTTTGGCCGATGCGGAAGACAGCCTAAACAGCCCTGGTGGCGAACCAAGCTGTTTTGAAAATTTGATATGCCGCTGGACTCATGAATGATAGTTGCGGCTAAAATTCTCCACAGCCTTAAAACCGGCTATTTGGTAATGATGGCCTGCAAACCCAAGACAATGAATTCATTATGGTTTTTTATCCAGACCACCTTGCCCAATGCATCCATTGTAAAGTCATTAACGTGGACCTTAACCAAAGCATCAACCTTAACGGCCGGATGATGTTCCGCCAAATGTAGACAAATGCCTTCCTTCGAAAAATTGATGCCCTGGACATTCAGTCTATCCTTCTCGACGATCAATTCCGCTGAAAAAATCTGTTTCTTTCTGTAACTATGGCGTTTACGCCATAGTTTTTTACAATTAGTGAGTACATGGTTAAATTCCACCCCCAACATAATCCTGCTACGATCCTTTTTCACCCAGGCGATATAAACCAGACCGGTCATCATTAAGTCTTCGATAAAAATCTCCGCCCATTGATCTTCTTTCAGCAAGGTTTGGAAATCTGCATAGGAACTCAGCAATTCGCCTGGCATCACTTCAACCATGGCGCCTTTGACCGATACATCGTAGCAATTCAGTTGTAGGGTTTCGCCGCCGATATGCAGCAACCCCGATGCACTGAAATTTTTTCTATATTCTTTTCTATCCTTTAACATAGTTAAGGTCTCTACTCTAATGATGTCCTTCGATGAAACAAAGATAGCTTATTTCTTGGTAATTATTCAGGTTATAGCGTTTTTTTGAGATTAGTCTCAGAAGCAATCTTGAGCAGCTATAGCAGTTCAAACAATAAACAGTTTATATAATACAAACCCAATCAATCGACCGAACATGTTTGTCTTTCTTCGGAGTTGTTTGGGAATTGCAAGCAATGAGTGCCGATTCTTTGAATCTGCCCATTTCAAACAGGCAGAGCAAGGTGCAAAACCAGACCAGCCTGTTCCCTGCGATATTGTAATTTTAAGCCAGAGAACTACAGACCGTTCAACAAATCGTTTTTTATATCTTCGAGGTTCTCTAAACCTACCGATATTCTAACCAGATTATCCTTTATACCGGCTTCAGCCCGCATTTCCGGCGATAATCGTCCGTGCGTGGTGCTGGCTGGATGGGTGATGGTAGTTTTTACATCGCCTAAATTAGCGGTAATCGACAACATTTTGGTAGAATCGATCAATTTCCAGGCATGCTCCTTACCGCCGTTTAATTCGAAACTGACCACAGCCCCGAAATGGCTTTGCTGACGTTTAGCCAGTTCGTGCTGGGCATGGGACGTCAACCCCGGATAGTGAACCTTGGCGACGCCGGTTTGTAGCTCCAGCCATTTTGCCAACTCAAAGGCATTATCGCAATGTGCCTTCATGCGTATCGCAAGCGTTTCCAGCCCGGATAGGAAAACCCAGGCGTTGAAAGGACTCAAAGATGCACCGCCGCTACGCAGGTAGGGGTAGATTTCTTTTTCAATCAGTTGTGCGCTGCCGACCACTGCACCGCCTACGCAACGCCCTTGACCGTCAATGTATTTGGTTGCCGAATGCACAACCAAATCGGCACCCAATGCCAAAGGCTTTTGTAACACCGGCGTACAAAAAACGTTATCCACCACCAGTAAACAACCGTGACGATGAGCAATATCGGCCAGCACTTGAATATCGGCGATTTCGATTAAGGGGTTAGACGGCGTTTCCAGAAACAGAAACCGGGTGCTGGGTCAAATGGCCGCTTCCCAGGCTGCCGGGTCGGTGAGATTCACAAAATCCGTCTGAACTCCGAACTTGCCGAAATAATTTTGGAAAACCACCACAGTAGTACCGAACACGCTACGGGAACAAACGATATGATCGCCGGCTTTAAGCAATGCCAAACCCACGGCCATAATGGCTGCCATGCCGGATGCAAAAGCCACACAACACTCGCCTTGCTCCATTATCGCCAAGCGCTCCTGGAAAGCGCTCACAGTTGGATTTGTAAAACGCGAGTAAATATTCCCTTCCTGTTTGCCAGTGAATCGCAAGGATGCTTGTTCGGCATTATCGAACACATAACTCGATGTTGCAAAAATCGGTATACTGTGTTCGCCTTCCGGCGTGCGCTTATGCCCTGCCCTGATCGCCTGCGTTTCCAGCGAATAATCCTGCCAGTCTATATCGTTCATAGTCTTTCCCTTTTATTTGGCTTTCTTCATATCGACATAAAAACCCGGAGAATTGCGCTGCTCCTGTGCACCGTCGTTTCGCAAAGCTTCGATACGAGCCAGATAAGCGTCATCGACATCACCGGTAACATATTCGTGGGTAAAACAAGAGGTATCGAAATGTTTGATATTCCGATTTCCTTTTCCGACCGCATCGATAAGATCGTCAATATCCTGATAGATCAGTTTATCCGCGCCTATTGCTTCACAAACTTCCTGCTCGGTTCTACCATGCGCTATCAATTCATGTGCAGCCGGCATATCGATGCCGTAGACATTGGGATACCGGACGGGCGGCGCTGCGGAAGCGAAATAAACTTTTTTCGCACCCGCATCCCTGGCCATCTGTATGATCTGTTCCGAGGTAGTTCCACGAACGACCGAATCGTCAACCAACAACACGTTTTTGCCGCTGAATTCCAGTGAAATCGCATTCAGCTTCTGCCTGACCGACTTTTGCCGCATTTTCTGCCCCGGCATTATGAAGGTCCGGCCAATATAGCGGTTTTTCATAAAACCTTCGCGAAATTTGACGCCCAAATCATGCGCCATCTGCGAAGCAGCGGTTCGGCTGGTATCGGGTATCGGGATAACCACATCGATATCATGTTCCGGCCATTCCCTTAGAATTTTTTTCGCCAACTTCTTGCCCATCCGCATCCGCGCCTTATACACTGAAATATCGTCTATGATCGAGTCCGGCCTGGCAAAATAGACGTATTCGAAAATACAGGGACAGTGATCGACTTCTTCGGTACACTGTTTAGTATGCAATTTACCGGACGCTTCGATAAATACTGCTTCGCCGGGTGCAATATCCCTGATCAGATGGAAATCCAGCACATCCAGCGCCACGCTTTCCGAGGCAATCATATAGTCTGTCGTACCATCCTCGGTTTTGCGCTCGCCGAACACAATCGGACGTATGCCATGCGGATCCCTGAAACCCAGCACACCATAACCGGCGATCATCACCACCACGGCATAGGCGCCCCGGCAGCGCTTATACACCGCGCTCACTGCCTCGAATACATCATTGACGCTTAAGGTCAATTTACCTGACTGTTGCAATTCATGCGCAAACACATTCAGCAACACTTCTGAATCGGAATCTGTATTTATATGGCGCTGGTCGTCGGCAAATACCTGTACCTTCAAATCCTCGGTGTTGGTCAGATTGCCGTTATGGGCCAGAGTCAAGCCGAAAGGCGAGTTGACATAAAAAGGCTGGGCCTCGGCAGAACTGGTGCAACCTGCTGTCGGGTACCTGACATGGGCGATACCCATATTACCTTTTAATTTCACCATCTGACTGCTGGAAAATACATCGCGTGCCAAGCCGTTATCTTTACGCAGATGTAACCGGGAACCTTCACAGGTTGCAATACCGGCAGCATCCTGGCCTCTGTGTTGCAAAACTGTCAAAGCATCATATAAATCCTGATTGACATTTTGATTGGAAACAATAGCGGCAATACCACACATATAAAACTCAATAATTAACGATATTTGATATAGTCCGTCAATTTTGACGGTACATGATCTTTAAGCCAGACGGCCAAAGACTGAAACGGCGGAATTAATTGAGACTGCTTCCACCAAGGGTCGCCGGGCAACGCCGACAACCCCGCCAGCATGACCAGTATTGCTACCAACACAGCACCTTTAATCATGCCGAAGCCCATGCCTAGCAACCTGTCGCTAATACTTAATCCGGTTTTTTCAAGCAATTGGCTAAGCAAAAAGCCGATCAAACGCCCCAAAATCAGTGTAGCAATAAACAAGCCTGTAAACGCCAGCCCAATACGTGCAACAGGTGAAGTGATTGTGTTTTGAAACAGTGCAGAAAACTCGTGGCAATAGCGTGTAGCCAACGATAGAGCAACTATCCAGGTCAACAATCCGAAAGCTTCTTTTATGAAACCGCGTAAAAGACCGATCACTGCCGAAAACAAAAGTATGCCGGCAATGGTATAGTCTACCCAAACCCATTTGCCGGTGGACAATAACTCCATCATAACCGCTAAAGTTGTTTCGGACTATTTACGCTTTGTTCATTCATCAGGCGACACAAAACTGTTGATATTAATTTGCGTCAGTTTATTTTTAACCGCCTGGGCTTTGGCTTTATCCAGCATCGGTCCAACCCGAACTTTAAATACGGTACCTTTTTCACCGGTGACTTCCTTTATGGTTGCCGGAAAACCCTGCTGTTTAAGACTATCCTGCAAAGCTTGTGCGTTTACCTTCTGACCGAAGGAACCGGCATTGAGATACCAGCGCGTTCCGGCCTCATTTGCAAGCGGTTTGGCGGCATTCTCGACAGCGGCGTTACTTTCAGGCATTTTGACAACCGGCTTTAACACTTTAGGCGCCGGCGAGCTTGTTACCTGATTGGGCGAGACCAGGGCCGGTAATTTCGTATGTTTGACTACAGGACTGACTTCTTCGGCTTCAGCAATCGGCTGCTCATCATCGCCAACGGTCATTGCCGCAGTCGGTTCGGCCGCTTTAAGGTGCTTGGCAGCGGCATGCGGTTCCCTCCCCGTCAAGCGAAGCTTAGGTTTCGGAGCCTCAACATCAGTCTCGCGAACACCTTCCTCGTCCAAAGGCGGAACTGTTTTCGAGGAATCTTCAGGCGGCAAAGCGGGAGCGACATCCTCGGCTTTATCCGGTAAAGGGATGATTTCCACATCCTGCGCTTTTTCCGGTATCTCGGGTATTGTTAACTGACTGATGTTTTTTCCGGTTTCATCGATAGGATCGTCGAATAACATCGGCACAAAAATAGCCGCCAGCGCGGTAATGACCGCAGCGCCAATCAATCGTTGTTTCAACTCTTGATCCATGTTTATCACCTCTAGGCAAATTTGGATAAATATTCCGACACTAGAAAAAAGGAACCGAATATCAAAATCAACTCGCCTTGCAACGCGTTGTTCCGTGCAGCATTATACGCTGCCGAAAAATCTTTAAAGCCGGTGTTCACACATTCGATCTCTTGTTGCAGAAAATAATTATTTAACAATTCTTCACTGGCGGCACGCGGATTTTTCAGGGGCGCCAGATACCAAACCCCAACATGTTCGCGCATCAATGACAAAACCCCAGCAATATCCTTGTCTTTCATCATGGCGAAAACTGCATGAATTTTCACGCCGGGAAATGCTTCCTGTAAATAGTCAACTAAAGTCTTTACTGCTTGCGGGTTATGCCCAACATCCAAAAGTACCGGTATATCGCCCGGTATCAATTGAAATCGTCCTTTCAATTTCGCCGTTTGCAAACCACAACGTATTGCAGGGCCGCTAACCGGTAATAACGGTTGCAATGCATTTATTGCCATCAACACCGCCGCTGCATTTCGATATTGATGCTCTCCCTTAAAAGCGGGTTCAGGCAAATTTTGAAAAAAAATATCCGCAGTGTGCCAATCCCAACCGCCGGTATGTTTTCGATAAAAAAACTGTTTACCGATTTGCGCAAGCGGCGCATTTTTTTCCTCAGCGCATTGCAAAACCGATAAGGGAGGTTGTTCATCGCCGATAACGGCAGGAACGCCGCCACGGAAAATGCCGGCTTTTTCTCTACCTATCGCTTCCACAGTATGCCCTAGCCAGTCAACATGGTCGATAGCAATAGTTGTGATAATAGCGACATCCGGATCGACAATATTAACCGCATCAAGCCTGCCCCCCAAGCCCACTTCGAGCAATTGCACATCCACTTTCGCAGCAGCAAACATATCCAGCGCTGCCAGCGTACCGAATTCAAAATAACTGAGACTGATATTGCCGCGCAACTCATCGATTCTGTTAAAGGACTTACAAATCTCAGCATCGCTAACCGGCTCGCCGTTTATCCGGATCCGTTCGTTATAGTGCAATATATGCGGAGAAGTATAGGAACCAACCTTATACCCCTGCGCAATATAAATAGCCTCAAGAAAGGCAATGCACGAGCCTTTTCCGTTTGTACCGGCCACAGTGACTGTCAAAGTTTTGTTATGATCGGCACTGAGTTGACGGTAAACGCTCGCCACTCTGTCCAATCCTAAATCAATCGGTCTGGGGTGAAACTGTTCTTGCCAATTCAGCCAGGCATCCAGCGAATCGTAACGGGCCATTACCAACGGTTATTCAAAGTTAACAGTCGTGTTGTTTTGGTCCTGAACAGCTTCAACGGGCTGTTGTTCGGGTATCACCGGCTCACAATACAGAATGGCTAGAATATCAGCTATTTTATCGCGCATATTCCGTCTATCAATGATCATGTCTATGGCGCCGTGTTCCTGAAGAAATTCACTACGCTGAAAACCTTCCGGCAATTTTTCACGCACGGTTTGCTCTATCACCCTGGGACCGGCAAAACCGATCAATGCATCGGGTTCTGCGACATTGATATCGCCCAACATCGCCAAACTGGCAGACACGCCACCCATAGTAGGATCGGTCATATAGGATATGTAGGGGATATGGGCATCGGCCAATCTGGTTAATGCGGCGCTGGTCTTGGTCATTTGAAACAGGGAAAACAACGATTCCTGCATGCGTGCGCCACCGCTGGCAGTAAAGACAACAAAGGGTGCATTTAATTTAAGACTTTCATTGACGCCGCGCACAAAGCGCTCGCCAACCACCGACCCCATCGATCCGCCCATAAATCCGAAGTCGAATGCGGCTGCGACGATTGCCCGGCCTTTTAAATTCCCTTTCATTACGACCAAAGCCTCGCTTTCGTTACTCTGTTTTTGCGCCAGGCTGATTCTGTCCTTATAACGTTTACTGTCTTTAAACTTTAAAGGGTCGTTAGACTTTAGGCTGGCGCCGATTTCCTGACGGTTGCCTTCATCCAGAAACATGTTCAGCCGGGCACGCGCCGAAACTCGTAAATGATGATCGCATTTAGGACAAACACGAAGGTTTTTTTCCAATTCGGCATTATATAAAATCGCATCGCAACGCGGACACTTACTCCATAGACCTTCCGGAACGGAAGTGCGCTTTTGGGAGGCTTCCGTTCTGATTATCGACGGGACTAATTTTTCAAACCAACTCATAACCTTGTTTACTCCGATTGAATGCTTAATTATCCATGGCCTGACGCATGGATTTTAACAAATCGATCATTTCAATTTTAGCCTGTTCCGGATCATTGAGATTGACTTCGATTTTACTGATCAGGGCGCTACCGATTACCACGCCATCTGCGATATTAGCGATAATCCTGGCAGTCTCGGCATCTTTAACGCCGAAACCTACACCAACCGGCAGACCGGTATTTTCGCGAATCAACTGCAATTTTTGTTCGACTTCTTCGGTATTTAAGTGCCCGGCACCGGTTACGCCTTTTAAAGAAACATAATAAAGATAACCACTGCCGACAGAATCCATTTTACGGATACGTTCGCCGTTGCTATTTGGCGCCAATAGAAAAATCTGGTCGATCCCGCGCTCCCTTAACAAGGCCACACAGCGTTCAGCCTCTTCAGGCGGCAAATCGACGGTTAAAACGCCATCGATATCGGCACGTTGCGCTGCATTGGCAAACGCTTCGTAACCCATGATTTCAATCGGATTCAGATAGCCCATCAAGACCAAAGGCGTATGCTGATCGGTTTTTCTAAATTCGGTAACCATGCTAAAAACCTTGCGTAGTCCGACATGGTGCGCCAACGCACGTTCGCTGGCGCGTTGTATCACCGGCCCATCCGCCATCGGGTCGGAAAACGGTACGCCCAGTTCGATGATATCGGCACCGGCTGCAACCATATCGTGCAACAATGGTACGGTGAACTCGGGATAAGGATCACCGGCAGTAATAAACGGTATCAGCGCTTTTCGGCCTGCGGCTTTTAATTCTGAAAATTTGCTGGCTAGGCGGCTCATTCTTTAATTCCTTCGCGTTGCATTATAGTATGCATGTCTTTATCGCCTCTTCCGGAAAGATTGGCAATGATGATTTGATCCCGGCGCATGGTCGGAGCGAGTTTCGTCACATAGGCCAGAGCATGACTGGATTCCAGCGCCGGAATGATACCTTCCATTTTTGTGAGGGCATGAAATCCTTCCAGCGCTTCGCTATCGGTGATATTGACATAGTGAGCCCGGCCGATATCCTTCAACCACGAATGTTCCGGCCCTACCCCCGGATAGTCCAGTCCTGCGGAAATCGAATGAGTTTCTATGATTTCGCCATCGTCGTCAGCCATCAGATAAGTCCGGTTGCCATGCAACACACCTGGACGTCCCGCACAGAGCGGTGCAGAATGCCGGCCGGTCTCGATACCATCGCCTGCGGCTTCAACGCCGAACATTTTGACGGATTTGTCTTCGATAAACGGGTAAAACAAACCAATGGCATTCGAGCCGCCACCTACGCAGGCTACTAGCGCGTCGGGCAATTTGCCGGCCTGCTCCAGGCATTGCTGCTTGGCTTCACGGCCTATAACGGCCTGAAAATCTCGGACCATGGCCGGATAAGGATGCGGCCCGGCAACGGTACCGATGATATAAAAGGTGTTGTCGATATTGGTCACCCAATCGCGTAAAGCTTCGTTCAAGGCATCCTTAAGGGTTTTCGAACCGGATTGAACCGGTACCACCGTCGCACCCAGCAATTTCATGCGATAGACATTCAAAGCCTGCCGAGCGACGTTGACCGCGCCCATATACACTACACATTCCAGACCCAATCGGGCGGCAACGGTTGCTGTGGCAACGCCATGCTGGCCGGCGCCGGTCTCGGCAATGATACGGGTTTTCCCCATGCGTTTTGCCAATAAAGCCTGGCCGACGGTATTGTTTATTTTGTGGGCGCCGGTATGATTAAGATCCTCGCGCTTAAGATAAATCTGAGCGCCGCCCAGTTCCCGGCTCCATCGTTCCGCGTGATAAAGCGGTGATGGCCTGCCGACATAGTTTTTGAAATCGGCATCGAGTTCGGCGATAAATTCCGGTTCTTTTAGATAGCGTTGATAGGCTTCATTCAGTTCGGTAATAGCCGGCATTAGCGTTTCCGCTACAAAAATACCGCCATAAGGCCCAAAATGGCCTTGTGCATCCGGCATATCGTATTTATCAGTCATAGTTCTCTATCGCTTGATTAGTTTTTCTAATAAACGCAGCCATTTTCTCTGCGTCCTTAATGCCTTTCTTGGCCTCGACACCACTGCTGACATCCAGCGCATAAGGTTTTACTGCATTAATAGCCAGCACTGCATTTTCCGATGTTAAACCGCCCGCCAGTATTATCGGCAGTCTGCGGTTTTGCGGAATCAAATCCCAGTCGAAACCGTTACCGGTCCCGCCTTGCACGCCGGGATGATAAGCATCCAGCAACAGTCCGCAGGCATCGGCATATTCAGTTTCGCATTGTGCGACATTGACCGCCGCCTGCATGCGTATCGCCTTAATGTACGCTCTATCATATAAACGGCAGGCAACGGCCGGTTCATCACCGTGAAATTGCAAACAATCCACCCGAACACGGCTCAATACTTCCCGAATCAGGGCTTGTTCCGCATCGACGAATAAGGCCACCACGCTAACAAAGGCCGGTAAAGCCCTGGAAATTGCCGCCGCCTTGTCTATCTCGACATGGCGCGGACTGGGCGTATAAAACACTAAACCGATGGCATCGACACCTAATTCGGCTGCATACACAGCATCTTCGACTCTGGTAAAACCGCATATTTTAACGCGGGTTCGCATAATTCGTCTCATAAAAAAATGGTCGGGTAGAATAACACAGCAAAACTGAAAATCACTCCCTGCAACAAAAAAGGCTGAACAATTTCAGCCTTAACAAAAATCATGAAGCCGCAGGCTTTTCTTAATGCATGTGTTCATGTTCGTGCTCATGAAAATGTTCATGATCGTGCTGACTGAACTCATCCTTATGCATGACCTCAGAGGATGCAACCGCAACGCCATATTTGTAAACCATTAACCCTCCGAAGTCGGCGGCAAATACCAATAACAGACACAGCAGGCCGGCAAAAATCATATAAAGAACATTCGCGGCGCCATGTAGCACGCCTTTAGCACTCAGCCGCCAAACCGACAAACCTGTGGCCAGCAAAAAAATCGTGATGCCGAGATGCTCGTGGGTTTCCATGATTTCATGAACGTCCTCGCCATGCGGCACTGTAGACGCCGCATGCAGCCCCGCCAATACGGTCAAACCGGCAAAAACAGTCCCTAAATATAAAAACCAGCTTGCCGTATGCCGCCAATCCGGCTTTTGCAAAAAGCTTGCAGTGATGTCGATCAGAAAAAAAACCGATAATAAGGCAATCGGAAAATGTACAAACAGCGGATGAATATTTTCCATCGCTGCAATACCGGGCAACAAGGCCGAAAATCGCTCTCCGGGCGGCAGGCTGATTAAAGTCTCGATAGCTGCCAGAAAATTGCTGATCAAACCGGATAAGCCGACGCCATCACCGCCACCATGCACCGAAAACAACAGATTTCCAGTCGATTCAAACATACGCCCTCCCCCGAAGCTGTTTAGAAACGATACTAACACGAATTATTGTATCGTTAGATTGTTTGCGATCCTTAGAGCATCGCTTTGCGTCTCCAATAGCTCGCTGTCCTGCTGCCTGATAAAAATCGCATTGATTTTTTCGCTGTTTGCGAGTTGCATGCCGTCCTGCTGGCCTAAACACAACAGAGCCGTGGACCATGCATCGGCTATGGTCGGATTTTCATGCAAAACCGTCACTGCCACTAAATCGTGATTGACCGGCTTACCGGTACGGGCATCGAGAATATGGCTGTAACGGCGGCCGTAAGCATCAAAATAATGCCGGTAAGTGCCGGATGTCATCACAGACATGGGCGCATCCTTGGGCATTGTCACAATTTTGTGGATGCTGCGTTCGCCGGGCAAGGGTTTCTCGACCGCAATCCGCCAGGATTGTCCGTCCGGTTTATGCCCATTGCTTTTAAATTCACCGCCAATTTCGATCACATAATTCTTGATACCGTATTCTTCCAAAGCCTGACTAATTTTACCGACTGTATAACCCTGTGCAATTGCCGAAAGATCCACCTGTACAGTTGCTTCCTTCTTCTTCAGATGCGTGGCATCGACGATTTCCAGCTTAGTCATGCCTACCCTCTGCAACGCCTGATCTATAGCGGCCTGATCGGGTATGGTCAAGGTATCGCCCTGAAACCCCCATAATTGGAACATCGGTTTGACAGTCAAATCGAAACAGCCTTGACTGAGCTGATAAACATTTTCTGCGACACCTACCAATAATATAATTTCTGCACCGACCTCCTGACTAACGGTAGAAAGTCTGGCATTGAACAATTCAATGGTGGAATCGGGGCGATAGTTCGACATCACCTTATCGATGTTATCGAAAATCTCGGCAACTTCGGCCTCTATTACCTTCCCGTCTACGGGTAGTTCAGTCCAATAACTGATGTGGTAAGCCGTTCCTTGCGCCAAACCTGCAACCTTTTGAATCTGCGGTTCGGAAGTACAAGCCGGCAACAACACAAATAAAAGCAATACAGACCAGTTCCACATGATGGCTCTCCCGAGACCTTAATCTATCGAATTTATCGTAAAAAAGCAGATACAGCTTTGAAATCGGCATGTTTTGCATCTTTCAGCCATTCGAACAATACCGATTCATGACAAGTTATGGTTATACCGTGCTGTTGCATGCGTTGCAGAGCATATGATTTATGCTCAACCCGGCGCGAACAGGACGCATCCTCAACGACGTAAACTTCATACCCGTCCTGTAAAAGCTCAAATGCGCTTTGCAAAATACAAACATGGGTTTCCTGTCCGGTCAGAATCACTTGCCGACGGGAACTCAAAGCCAAGGACTGATTTAACCCTTCGGCAGCGCAGCAGGAAAAACCGGTTTTTTCGAAAAGACCGGCTTGCGGCGGCAAGTGCTCCAGAATCTCCGGCAAAGTTGAACCAAGCCCCTTGGGATACTGCTCGGTCAAAAGCACCGGTACCCCAAGAATTTTTGCAGCCTCCAGCAATCTGATACTGTTTTCGGCCATTAACGCAGCGTCATTTTCCGGCATGACCGCCGACAATCTGCTTTGTATGTTGACGATGAGTAAAATACTGCTATCGCTATCGAGCAGATTTGGATGTCTATTCATGGTTAACCGTGCTTTAAAATGCGGGCTTTATCGCGTTGCCAATCCTTATCCTTGGCAGCGGCACGCTTATCATGCAACTTCTTGCCTTTGGCCAAACCGATTTTCAATTTGGCCCGGCCTTTGACCCAATACATGGACAATGGAATCAGCGTAAAACCTTTGCGTTCCACTGAACCGATCAGTTTGTTCAGTTCCCGGCGATGCAACAGCAGTTTTTTTCTGCGCACCGCTTCCGGATTGACATGGGTAGAGGCGGAAAGCAAAGGCGAGACGTGTGCACCGCACAACCAGGCTTCGCCACGCCTGATATCGACATAACTTTCCTTTAATTGCACCCGTCCATCGCGTAAACTTTTTACTTCCCAACCTTCCAATACCAGACCGGCTTCAAATTGTTCTTCGATATAATACTCGTGAGTGGCCTGTCGATTAACGGCAATTGTATTGTCGGTTTGCTTGTTGTCCTTTTTGGATTTTTTAGCTGCCATGGCTTTGCATTGATTTTTTTGACTGACTGAAAACGGGATTTTTGTTATTTTACCCAAATAATTGACAAGATAACGACTTTAAAACTAACAGGGCTACGCAAATGACAGATAAACCCCAAACAATCCATAGCGAGTGGTCTTCCCGCTTCGCATTTATTCTGGCAGCAACAGGTTCTGCGGTTGGCTTGGGTAATATCTGGAAATTTCCGTATATAACCGGTGAAAACGGCGGCGGGGCTTTTGTGCTCGTATATCTAATCTGTGTTGCCGCCTTGGGCGTACCCATCATGATAGCGGAAATCATGATGGGTAGAAGAGGCCGGCAAAGTCCGATCAACACTATGCAAACCCTGGCTGACGAAGCGGGCGCCGATCCTCGCTGGCATTATCTGGGCTGGATGGGCATGCTGGCCGGTTTTCTGATATTGGCCTATTACAGCGTCATTGCCGGCTGGTCTATGGCCTATATCGCTAAAGCCTTTTTCGGCGGCTTTTTCAGTAGCGATGCCGCCGACATCAAAACGTTGTTCGAGAATTTTATGGCCAGCCCCATTCAGCAAATCTTTTGGCATACGCTTTTCATGGTCATTACCATGCAGATTGTCATGCGCGGCGTAAAGGGCGGCCTAGAGCAGGCTGTGCGTTTTTTAATGCCTGCCCTGTTTTTTATTCTGATCGTTTTGGTCGGCTACGCCATGTCATCCGGCGCTTATCAGCAGGGCATTGATTTTTTATTTACTCCCGACTTCAGCAAAATCAACGCCAATGCGGTCCTGACTGCGATGGGCCACGCTTTTTTCACCTTAAGCCTAGGTATGGGTTCTATCATGATCTACGGCTCCTATCTGCCTAAACATGTTTCCATTGCCAAAACCACTTTTTTTATAGCCGGAGCCGATACGGTAGTCGCTTTACTGGCCGGCATTGCCATATTTCCCTTGGTATTCGCCAACCATCTGGAAGTCGCCACCGGTCCAGGCCTGATTTTTCAGACCCTGCCGCTGGCTTTCGGCAAAATGACCGGCGGCTGGCTATTCGGGGTACTTTTTTTCGTGCTGCTGTTTTTAGCGGCCCTCACCTCCTCGATTTCCTTGATCGAACCTACGGTAGCCTGGCTAGTGGAAAACAAAAACATCGACCGCCACAAGGCTTGCGTTTGGTCAGGCACAGCCTGCTGGACGCTGGGTATAGCCGTGGTATTTTCCTTTAACATTTGGGCCGACTTTAAATTTTTCGGAAATAATTTATTCCATTTGCTGGATTATCTTACCGCCAATCTGATGTTACCGCTCGGCGGCCTAACCATAGCATTATTTTCCGGATGGATGATGAAACCCGCCAATGCGGAACAGGAGTTGGAAATGCCGGTTGAAGGTTTCAAAATCTGGCAATTCCTGATCAAATACGTTGCCCCTCCTGCGGTGTTTTTGGTGTTTTTGCATGTATTGGGAGCTTATTAATGATCTCGGTCGTGCAAAAAAGTGCGCTGGTCAAATTTTCGGCTAAGCAGATGTTCGATTTGGTAGATGACATTGAATCCTATCCGAAATTTCTACCCTGGTGCAGCGGTAGCCGCATCCTGCGCCGGGAAGACGACATCGTGGATGGCGAAATTCAAATCGCCAAGGCGGGTTTTCATAAATCCTTTGCCACCCGCAATCGTCTGGATAGAGGCGGTAAGATCTATATGAGTTTACTGGAAGGACCTTTTTCCTCGCTTGAGGGCGTCTGGAATTTCATGCCGCTACGTGAGGATGCCAGCAAAATATCGCTGGATCTGGAATTCGAAATTTCCGGGAAACTCGCCGGCTTAGCCTTCGGACCGGTTTTTAATCAGATCTGCAACACCATGGTGACATCTTTTACGCAACGCGCAAAAGCGATTTATGGTGGATGAAACCATCAATGTCGAAGTGGCTTACGGCAATGCCCAGCAACAAGTTATTATTCCGCTCTGGATTGCGGTTAACAGTTCGGCGGAACAAGCCATAGCTTTTTCCGGCATTCTGCAACGTTTTCCGGAAATAGATTTGACCAAACAGAAAATCGGCATTTTTAGTCAAATCTGTGGTTTGGAAAAAATTGTCAGTGCCGGTGATCGCATCGAAATTTATCGGCCTCTGACGCAAAATCCAATGGATGCACGGCGAAGCAAGCTGAATAAAGCCTAATTTAAGTTTTCGTAGGGTGGATGCCGATAGGCGATCCGCCATTCCCGAGACATCAACAATCCGGCCACATTCCCAACAAATCATAATTGAACAACAAATCCGAACGCTCATTGGTTACGAAATGGCGGAACCCTTTCAGGTTCCACCCTACGGCACTATTCCCGCCAAACTAGCGACATGGCTGGCAACACTGGCTGCCAAGGCTTTCAGATTATATCCGCCTTCCAACAATGAAACTATCCGGCCGTTACAACAATTATCGGCAATCTGCATCAATTGCCGTGTGAGCCAATAATAATCGGCTTCCACCAGTTGTAAAGAAGCCAAAGGATCGTCCTTGTGAGCGTCGAAACCGGCTGAAACCAATAACAATTGCGGCTTGAAAGCAAGCAAAGCCGGAAAAATAATGCTCAGGTATTTTTCTTTGAGTTCGGCGCCGCCGGTTCCTGCCGGTAAAGGCACATTAAAAATATTGCCGACGCCGGTTTCCGAGCTGGCGCCGCTGCCGGGATAAAACGGATATTGATGACTGGAAGCGTACAGCACTTGCGGTTGCTTGAAAAAGGCCGCTTGCGTGCCGTTTCCGTGATGAACGTCGAAGTTGACAATTGCGACTTTTTCCAACTTGTAGTGGGTTCTGGCGTATTCAGCGGCAATGGCGATATTGTTAAACAGACAAAAACCCATAGGCTTTTCAGGTTCGGCATGATGGCCGGGCGGGCGGACCCCGCAAAATGCATTATCCGCTTCGCCTTTACAGACTTTATCGACAGCATCGCAAGCTGCGCTGACAGCCAATAATGCTGCCTGCTTAGAACCGGGCGATATGACGGTATCGGCATCCAGATGCGTCAAACCATGATCCGGCATCTTGCCTAAAACCCGCTTTATCATTGCCGGGGTGTGAATCAGCCTGAGTTTGTCTTCTATATTTTCGCTAATGGTGGGATAGCCTCTGATCAAACCCTCAAATTTCTTAGCGGATAACGCTTGATCAATCACCTTTAGCCTATCGGCAGACTCGGGATGTCCGACGCCGGTATCATGTGCCAAAAAATTGGGATGGCTGTAATAGAGTGTTTTCATAATAGTCCCCTGTGCTGCCGACAATTATATTGAATGCCCACTTTTGAAAAGTAAAGAAAATAATAAGACAGATGGGGATATAAACCGGGCATTATTTTTCAAAAAATTTATATTAAGCACTCTGCAAATTTCGGTACACAGAATTTTGATAACGGAGAACCTCGGCGGGAGTTTGGGATACATGGACTGGAAACCAACAGAAATGTTGTCGCTTCCAGACTATGCCAAAATTTGATCTATGAAGAACTATATGATGATTGTTGAGGCGCCTAGCTAAAACAGGATTTTATTTTCTTGCAAAACAATTCCTGCAGACAATGCGGTATGATTGCGATTGACCTAATCGGCGGCGGTGTAATTTTATGAAACTATTTTATAGTACGGCATTAACTTTTATACTTATTCTTTTGCCATCAGCATCTTCTGCAATCAATAAATGCATTGTCGATGGAAGGACCCGCTATCAAAACAGCGCATGCCCAAAAGGCTCTGAAACCAAGTTTGCTGGGACCGGGGTCTTTAGTACTTTGCAAGGAAAAACGAAAGCGGATAGCCTGGAGAGCAAATTACGGCAACAAAATGCGCAAGCACAATACAATCAACTATCGAAAAAGATTAAAAGCGATCAAGCAGAATAAAAAAATCAGCTAAGACTTAATCGTCTCGCCTTCCAGCGGGTGTTATTAAAAATGCGGTCTTTTATCTGGGAGATCAAAAACCCTTAAGAGCGCTCTCACAATTTCGCTAACACACTGATATATAATAATTACAAAAGTGTTTTCAATACCGGACAGCGGTTTATTATAAATTCAATGCAAACCCCTCAAAGTTTGGATATCCTTGGCATTAAATTCTCTATTGTCGATTATGACAAAACCCTAGAGATATTTAAAGAGTGGGTAGATATAAAAGCAGTTCGCCAGGTTTGCTTTGTTAATGTGCATACCCTTGTCAGCAGTTTATCGGATATGGAACTTAGGACTATTTATAATAATGCCTGGAGCACCATGGATGGCTTGCCTCTGGTTTGGTACGCCAACCGAATTCTCGGCGCACACCTGGAAAACAGAGTGTCCGGCCCGGATTTAATGCTGAAATGCCTGGATCAAGGCCGCAGTTGGGGTTGGAAACATTTTTTTCTTGGCGGCACACAGCAAGTTGTCGACCATTTGGCCGGCAACATGCAAATGCGCTTTCCGGGTATAAACATTGCCGGCTGGCATTCCCCGCCTTTCAGACCCTTATCTTCGTTAGAAGATCAGCAATTGGTCGATTTAATCAACACAGCAAACCCGGATTTCTTATGGGTGGGACTTGGCGCTCCGAAACAGGAAAAGTGGATAGCAGCTCATCTCGATCGCATACACACGCCGATTCAACTGGGCGTAGGCGCAGCCTTCGATTTTCATTCCGGCCATGTTTCCCGTGCGCCGCTCTGGATGCAAAAAAATGGACTTGAGTGGCTGTACCGGATGCTTAAAGACCGGCGGCTGATCAATCGCTATTTAACAACAAACACAGTCTTTATGCTGCTGTTTGCCAGAGATTATTTTTTCATCAGGTTATTGAAACGAAAACCCAATTTTCGAAGCGGCAAATCTTGATGGATTGCTTGAACATCAAACCAACCAATGATGAGTGCAATGAAGGTTGTACCTACGCTAGTAGGCGCATCTTTCACGATTGATGCGCTTCGCTAAACTTGAGCACAGCCTATTGAGATATCCCGATTCAGCCAATCGATGGATTATTATCGAACATCGGCTTCGAATGTTGGGTTGCGAAAAGCATGCAACCCAACAACCTACGTACTTTTAGAATTTATAACCGATTTGCGCGAAGAACGAACGTTGCGGCAAGGGATGGTTAAAGTAAGCCGTATAGTCGTTCACGTTGTTGATGCCTGCCGAAAAGTGGGCGCCTTTATAGAAACGGTAGGTAGCTTTCAGATCCACATAATAAGCTGCGGTAAAGGCAGTATAGTTATAGATATTACTATTATCCTTATTATCGAGCTGCGAATACTGTTGACTGTTGTAACGTGTACCAACCGTAAAGTCCAAATCACTGCCGTAGTGATAAGTAGTTAACAGATTGGTGCGCCAGTGCGGCATCAACGGCATTTGATTGCCGACTATCGTCGGATTGTCCGGATTGCTGACAATAGTGGCATTCACAAAGTTGCCATTGAGTTGCACATCAACAGGCGTATTCATAACCCGATTAAAATTAGTAGTCAGATCCACACCGTCAGTCAACACTTGCCCGATAGAAGAATACACAGAACTCAAAGGACAAGCGGAAGAGGTGGCGCCATTGGCGTTTTGGCAACCCAGGAAAATGTTTTGCGAGTAAATCGCATTACGGATATCTTCATGATAGATCTCTAACCGGGCATAACCGTTTTCGAAATTATATTGTGAAAACAGATTGTAATGCGTGCCGTCTTCCGGTTTCAGATTAGCATTCGCCAACGTCACGCTGCCGTTGACACTGCTTGAGTTGCCGAACAGTTCTGCATCGGTCGGATAGCGATAGGCTTTGGCAACCGAAAAACGCCATTGCCAGTTACCCGGTTGCCAGCCCAGCGAGAATTTTGGCGACCAGTTAGACGCCTGCCGATTTGCAGGATTGAGAACGCCAGACAAAGCTTGGGCACTAGTAACGGCGGGGGCTACACCAAAAATGGAACTCAGTGAGCTTGATGACAAGTAAGTACCATCATACATATTCCAACGTTCGAGACGAACACCCGGCGTTGCATCCCAATCTTTCAAGAATCGCCAACTCAATTGCCCGAACAACGCTTGTGTGTCAGTCACACCACCGCTCTTGGTTTTGAACGGATAGGTACTACCACCTGACGCTATGATATCCTGACTGTAATTACTTAAATTATTGACCGTTTGAAACATGGCTGCATGCTGAAACTCATAACCGCTGGCAAACGATAGGTCTTTACGATCTAAAAACTCTTCATTATTCCATTTTGAGGACAGATTAAACCAACCTGAGTTGTCCCATGAAGTATTAGTGCCGGTTGGGGTAGTTAGAAATTTCGGATCATTCGGGTTATAGGTTGATGCCCTCGTAGTGTCGTGCAGAATATCGAAATAGCTGATATTGGTATGCGTAAACCAATTCCCAGCCACCCGGCCATTCAACGTCCAGGCCATAGTCAAGGTATCCCGGATCTGTTGGCTTTGTCCGAATGATGTGCTACTGACGCCGTAACCATTGACATTAACCGAAGAGTTTGCATAGTTGACCGCTCCATTGCTGGCATTTGTTAAAAACGACACCGGGGTGTGTTCGATATCGAGATTATCGAAAGCCAAAGTCACCATAGTGTTTAATTCTTTATTGATATCGTAAGCTCCTTTCCATTTAAATAGATTGTCGCTGGAATGATAAATACCATCGGAACCATATTGAACCATAGGCGCGCCAGACGGACCACCTGTTGAGTTACCATGAGGGTTTGTTGTAGTGATACCGCCATAAACAACGGGTGCAGAATGACTGGCAGCAATTGGCGGCCCGCTCTGACCGATAGGTCCGTTTGGACCGACAGTTGTACTGTTACCGACTTGATACAACGGCGTCATCGGCTGTCCTTCGTTCTCCAAATGGTTGTATGAAAAGAAGCTGCTGAAATCGCCGAATTTGTCGCCATACGAACCGAAGGTTCTAAAACCTTGCAGATCCGCCGTGGTGCCCTGGCCGCTATACGGCTGGTTCATATAGGTTGCTTCGGTATAGATCTCGCGTTTTTGCGGCATACGGGTGTTGTAGTTGATGACGCCGCCCATGGCGTTACCACTGTATTCGGCTGCAAAAGGCCCACCCATTATATCAAGCGATTTAATTTCGCCTGGCCCAACCAGATTAAATCGCGGCCCGGAACTATAAGAGGTATCAAACGGGTCCCAGATTGGCATACCATCCACATTCACAATGACACGCCCCTCTTCGTAGGGATTGGAGCCGCGCATGCTCACCGGCGCGTTGTTGTCGCCAATATAACGTTGCCGCGCAAAAATCCCGGAACCTGCATACTGCAAAGGATCAATGGATGTCACCGCATTGGTGGTGTCGATTTGTGCTCTGGTAATTTTGGAGGTAGACGAAGCGAAATTGGTTAGCGACTTCGGCTCCGGTCTACCGTCCGCCCCCAAGTCGCCATGGTCGGCGGGATCTTCCAATTGTCCGCTGACCACCACTTCCGGCATAGTAGCGGCCTTGGTATTGTCATCAGCCTGAACTGCCGATGATGCATAGGCCATGATGCCCGGTAAAATCAGCAAAGTGGATGTCAGTTTGTTCTTCTTGTTGGTCATTACGCAATTACCGTTTTATTTTTTAAAGATGAGTTAATTAAGCGCTACGCTTTTATTCCCGAGTTACTACCCTGATGCAAATGTTTTCAACTTGACTTACACATTCAACCCAAATCTTGGCGAAACTCTACAACATGAGAGGAGTACTGCTCTTCGGAGTCAACAGCCACTTCAACAAAGTGAAACAGCAGTACGTCTGCAAGAAACAGTCGTTTTCCTTCTTCACATTTGAGAGATCTAAATCTATACCAGGGACATACAGGCAATATTTGTACCAAACAATAAAAATAGGTTTTACTAACTGGAATCCTAGTAAATTCGGCAGACAAACTGAGAATAGATGAAAAAAATATAATTAAACTATGTTATTTAACTAATTTCCTGCTTAAAAAATAGGCATATACCTTAAGTACGCCTTAAGCAGAATTAACATTAAAAAAGAGGAGGAGAAAAATGTGATATATATCACATTTTTTACTGAGGCAAATCATGATAGAGGCAAAATTCAACTGTTTGATCCAGGTAAATTTAGTCAACTCACCATCAAACCAAGATATTTCCTTCAAATGAAAAAGGCAAAATTAATAAACTATGTTATTTAGCAACCAACCCTGGAAGTTAAAATTCCGAGGCAGAGAAGTTGTATTGGTCGCAGTGGAATTGTTACGGCTGACGTTTGTTTCAAGATAATCTCAGAGACGCGAGGATATCCTTACCCCTATCCCTGCACTTCGCTAAGGAGCAAATGCATACCGCACGGACGTTCCGGCACCTTCTGATACGCTATAAACCGGATATTGAACAACTTGTAACAATCAACTACCCTCTTTTCAAACCGGCAGAGCAAAGGGAACTTAGAGGTTTACGGGAAATCCGTTAATTTTTAACGCCGATTCCTTTGTATAACAAAAATAGACTGATCACTGTGAGAATAACCACAAAGCCTGACGTTATAGCGAACGCCAAACCGATTTCCACATCGCTAATGCCAATCAGTCCATAACGGAAAGCGTTAATCATATACAAAATAGGGTTAGCTTGAGCTATCCGCTGCCAAATCCCCGGCAACATGTTCACTGAATAAAACACACCACCCAGATAACTGAGCGGGGTCAACACAAAATTGGGAATAATGGAAATATCGTCGAAACTTTCGGCAAACACCGCATTTAAAAAACCCGCCAAGGAAAACAATGTTGCGGTCAACACGAATACCGCGAGTGCAATACCCCAATGTTTGACCGGAATTTCGGTAAACAACATGGAAATTCCTGCTACCACGATACCCACGAGAACCCCTCTGGCGATGCCGCCGCAAACATAACCGGCCAGGATGACCCAGTTCGGCACCGGAGCGACCAACAATTCTTCAATATGGCGCTGAAACTTGGTAGAGTAAAATGAAGACACCACATTGGAATAAGAATGACTAATCACAGACATTAAGATAATGCCTGGAACGATGTAATCCATGTAGGTTTCACCTTGCACGTTACCTATCCGATTACCTATCAATTTACCGAAAATCAAGAAATACAATGAGGTGGTAATAGCAGGCGGCAGCAAGGTTTGCGGCCAAATACGGGTAAACCGGCGGATCTCTTTACCGAGTATGGTTATGAAGGGAATGTAATGTTTCATTGCAACAAGTCGAAAAACAGTTGCTCGAGCCGATTGGATTTGTTCTTTAAACTTGACACGTTAATACCCTGCTCACTCAGATTGTTGAATAAACGATTTAGGCCAAGATTTTTCGGTACAGAGACGTTCAGCATCCGGTTTCCTTCCAATTCAATACGATAGCCTTCGATAACCGGCGGAATAGCCAAGGGTTCGGTAATATCCAGCAAGAAATACTCGATATCGATTTTATTCAGAAAGCTTCTCATCGGCATATTTTCGATAATTCCGCCATTATTGATAATGGCAATATTTCTGCACAAGCTTTCGGCTTCCTCCAGATAATGGGTGGTCAGGATAATCGTAGTTCCCTGCTTATTGACATCTTCCATCATTTGCCACATGGCGCGGCGAATTTCTATGTCCACACCTGCTGTCGGTTCGTCCAGAATCAACAAACGAGGGGAATGAACCATCGCTCGGGCAATCATTAGCCGTCGCTTCATGCCGCCGGATAAACGCCGTGAGACAGTATCGCGCCTATCCCACAAGTCCATTTGCCGCAAACATTGCTCGGCACGCTGTTTGGCAGGTTTTCTGGATATGCCGTAAAGTCCGGCCTGATTCAATACCACATCCCTGACTGTTTCGAACTGATTAAAATTGATTTCCTGCGGCACTAGGCCGATGCAGCTTTTAGCATTTTCATTATCCTTGTCAATATCATGGCCAAACACTGAAACACTACCGCTACTTTTAGTGACTAAAGAACTGATAATGCCGATCAACGTCGATTTGCCTGCCCCGTTCGGACCCAGCAAGGCGAAAAAATCGCCTTTTTCAACCTCAAGATCAACACCTTTCAGGGCTTCAAAGCCGTTGTTATAGGTTTTTTTAAGATGTTTGATAGATAAGGCATTCATTCTCTAAGTTATAATAAGCCAACGAGACGAGGCGGAATTGGCATTCCGTAAAAAATAGGCAAATTTTACCAGAATTTCCACCCCATCAAGCGATTGAACAGGACAACAGCCTTGCCACACCAAATACCGACCACTGTTGCTGCCATCGACCTAGGCTCCAACAGCTTTCATATGATTATCTGTAGTCTAAAAGACGGCAAATTACAGACCATCGACCGATTGAAGGAGATGGTTCGTCTGGCCGCCGGACTGGATCACAATCGAAACCTCGATCAGCCCACCCAGGAACGAGCATTAGCCTGTCTGGAACGCTTTGGGCAACGCATTTGCAATTTTCCGGCCAATAGCGTCAGCATCGTCGGTACAAATACCTTGCGTCTGGCTAAAAATTCCCAGCAATTTATCGGCAAAGCCGAAAAAGCCTTGGGACATCCTATCCACATCATATCCGGCATTGAAGAAGCCCGTCTGATTTATCAAGGCGTCGCCCATAGTTTGGCTAGTTCTGCCAATAACCGCTTCGTCATGGATATAGGCGGCGGCAGTACAGAGTACATCATCGGCCAGCAAGGCATTCCCCACACCAAGGAGAGCCTGAACCTAGGCTGCGTAACTGTCAGTCAGAATTTTTTTAAAAAAGGCCGTATTACAAAAAAAGCTTTCAAAAAAGCCACCCTATTTGCCGAACGGCATCTGGAACCTGTTCAGAGCAAATTTAACCGGCGTCATTGGGAAGAAGCCATAGGTGCATCCGGCAGCCTGAAAACCATCAGCAATGTACTTACGACTTCCGGCTGGAGCGATAACGGCATCACCATGGATGGACTGGAACAACTGGTCGCCCATCTCCTCAAACTCACACATTACGATCAGTTGATATTCCCGGCGCTCAGCATCGAGCGCCGTCCGGTATTTATCGGCGCGGTGGTCATTATTTACGCCACCTTCAAAGCTCTGAATATCGAACAAATGACAGTATCCGACGGTGCTTTACGCGAAGGACTCATATACGATCTGGTCGGTCGTATCTACAATCAGGACATTCGCTCGGAAACCAGCAGGATGATTGCAATCCGCTATCACACAGACCAACGGCATTCGGAGCAGATCAAGGAAACCATACGTTACACAGTGGAACAGCTCGAAGAACAACCCTGTTTCAACAACAATCCTGACAGCCTGCAATTTCTGGAATGGGCGGCCGATTTGCATGAGATCGGCTTCGAAATTGCACACAGCCATTTTCACAAACACAGCGCCTACATTATCGAGAATGGCGATTTGGCAGGTTTTTCCAAACAGGACCAGTTGCTGCTTTCCAAACTGGTTCGAAGTCAGCGCAAAAAACTCAGCCCGGAACGCTTTGCTGATTTAACCGCACCTTGGCGAGAATATTCGCTAATTATGACCATTGTGTTTCGTTTGGCTTGCGTACTGCACAGAAATCGTCACACCCCTCGCCCCGATTTCAAGATTTCCATCCGAAACAACGACATAATTTTGAAATTTCCAGAAAATTGGCTGGAACAATCACCCCTGACTCTCGCCGACCTGGAACTGGAAATGCAGTACCTGAAGGAAGCGAAATTCAATTTGATTTTAGATAAATGCTGAAAATTTGTAAAAAATTCCGCGCAACCCGGCGGTCTTGGCAACTCTTTTTTTAGACTCGATGATTTAGCAGCAAGACAAAAAACTTAGGCAAGATCGATGGGAATATGTTAGGTGCTGCCGGTAAATTTTAGACTTATTAATGTGTGCGGGTTAAGGTTATCATCGAAGCCAAAACTATTTTTGTAACTATTCGGCGTAATAATTCTTTCAATTAAACAAGATGTTATAGGATGTGCTGAGCGATAGCGAAGCGCATCTTTCGCGAAAGATGCGCCTCCTATAAGCACTTCGGAACGTTGCTGAATAGTTACCTATTTTTTTAATATAAAAGGGACTGCCGATTTCCCGGAACTACGCTGAAAAGTGACTTTATTTTTTGATCATGTTGAATTCTTTTAAAAGCCGGTTGCGAAATATCAGTGACTTCCTGAAAAATTTCAGGTTTTTAAGTCTTCCATGGCATTTTACACGGCCAGCCTGGATGGCTTCACCATTATTCAAAAAGCTGATCAAAATTCTGCTTTATACCCTGCTAAGCATTGCAGTGCTACTGACCATTCTACTGTGTTTCGCGCTGGACAATAGCCCGCAGACCATAATCATGCAAGGCATGAATCGCGAAGATATTCAGAGAGCCAAACAACTTCTTCATGTCGCTCCGGAAGACAGGGACAGCATTAAAACTGTCAGCCTGAATCAGAAAGACATGAATATTGCAGCCAGCTATCTATTAAGCCATTTCGTTGAAAATACCACGATGATTGAATTTCTTGGCGACCGCATCTTATTCCAGATCGCTATTTTCGTTCCGGAAAACCCGTGGGGCAGATATCTGGATTTCCATTTCGTCTTGAAACAGAATGGAGACGCCATCATCATCAAATCTTTCAAAATCGGCGAAATATCCATTCCGGACCGTGCCGCAAATTTTCTGATTCCGTTTATAGTTCATCACACCGCCCTTAACCAGTATTGGCTAGCGATAACCCAATACGTCAAAAACATCCGCATTACCCCACAAACACTTGAAGTGAGTTATCTGGGTTCGATTGTTGAAACCGCAAAGCAGCTTGCAATCAACAAGCACAAAAATTATCCGAATCTGTATATATATCAGCAACAGATCAATGAAATAGTCAATCAGCATAATCCGGCTTGGCGGCTATCGTTAAGCGATTTGTTACAACCTTTGTTTTTAACGGCTTATCAGCGCTCGACTGATGAAAATGCCATTCAGGAAAATCGCGCTGTGATTATAGCTGTTGCCAGCTATGTCTATAAAAACGAACTGCGCCATTATCTGCCGCTGGGTCTGGTTTACAGTAAGGAATATCTTGTGTTTGCCTTTAAACGCGTAGATATACCTCAACATTTCATCGCCTCGGCTTTGTTGACCGCAGTCGATACTTCCTTGCTCAGCCAGCAGATGGGCATAGAAAAAGAAGTCGGAGATGCACAACACGGTAGCGGCTTTAGCTTTATCGATCTCAGCGCTGACCGGGCAGGCACACGCTTTGGTCAACTAGCTGTCGCATCACAGCGGCAGGCGCGCAGACTCCAGCAAATCATGTCGGAAATTAAGGACTATTCAGCCATTCTTCCCGATATTCAGGACTTACCCGAACACATGGATGAAGCAACCTTCAAGGAAAAATACCAGAATGTCGATAGCCCTAGCTATAAGCAAATGATTCAGTTGATCGATAGCCGAATCGCTGCCCTACCTTTGTATCAAAATCAATAAATAACCTTAAAGCCGCTCCCCCCTAAAGCCTCTATCCGATTGGGATAGAACGATTTGTTCACCATTTAGCTGCCAAGCCGTAAGGTATGGAAATGCCAATCTGTAGGCTTCTCATTCTCTAAAAGATTTTGGACATTTCAACTACCCTAGAAAACGTCAACATTCCCGCATATTTTTTTATTTTGTGATACAGTTTTACTTTTTACATTACATGTTGTGAAACTTATCTCAAAAATTAAACTTTCTTCACATTTTTCACTAAGACCTTCCGTGTTGACACTACAAATAATTATTTTGGACTTCTCACTGAGGTCGCCGGCCTTGCCCCGGCTCTGCATGAAAAAAAATATCGATCTTTTACAGAGTACACAGCCTTATCCTTTAATTGTTAGTACTCAGCTGCTACCGACCACTTAATGCTGACTGAATAGTCTTAATTATGAAACCATCTCAAACTATCACCTGCCCTGGCTACAAAAACATAAAAATTATCAGTCACCTGGATAGGCTTGCAATGGAAGTTACAAACTCTAAAAAGAAGTTTAATGCTTCGACGTTTTCCACAACCGCTAACCAAATCTGCTGCTACGATATTTACTTATCTTTGCAAACTTTTTTACGCTTTCATGAAATTAATCGATAAGGCCTCACAATGTTTCAGCCCGAAATTATTTGGAATTATTTGCAAATTTTCATCCAGAATCACAGTCATTTCAGTTTGTTGCTGCTGTCTTCTTTATTAATCTCTATCCCTCTCTCGTGGTGGCAGCCAAAGGATCAAAAACTTGTCGTCGTCCCGCTCTCGGTCTTGGCAATCTCACTAGTCGGCGTGGTCATCAGCGACGCACTCTCTGCTCTTGATATGCCAAATTCTACTACCGGCTTACACAGGGTTAGCACTTTTGCTTGTGGAGCAGTGTTTATCCGGCTGCTTAGTTTGCTTTGCTTTAAACTGCTGATACCCTTATTCCGCCAAAACGTATTACGTTTCCTTGAAGTTCTGACAGAAACAGCCGCTTACTATGCCTGGCTGATGGTCTATTTGTTTTATATCGGCATCGATGTGTCGGGCATCCTCATCACATCCGCTATATTGACTGCCGGACTGGCTTTTGCCATGCAGCTAAGCATGGGTAACATCTTTGGCGGATTTGCCCTCCAGTTCGAAAAGTTAATCAAGATAGGCGACTGGATTAATGTAGACGATGTCAATGGCCGTGTCACAGATATTCAGTGGCGATATACATCCATAGAAACACGAAATTGGGAAACAGTGGTAATCCCGAATAATGTGCTGTTAAATTCCAAATTTTCCGTTATTGGGCGCAGAGATGGCAAACCGGTGCAATGGCGGCGTTTGGTTTATTTCGAGACCGGATTCGAGCATTCGACCGGACAAATCATCAAAATAGCAGAAAATGCAATCCGAAATGGACATGTAGCCAATGTCGCAAGCAACCCACCGGCAAATTGCTTGCTGGTAGATTTTAACCTGCATAGCGCACGCTATGTCATGCGTTATTGGCTAATCGATATTGAAGCCGATGAAACCACCGATTCGGAAGTTCACAACCGAATTTCCGTCGCTTTGTTAAGAGCCGGTATCAAAATGCCGCATCCGTTTTACAATAGCCATCTGCCTAAAGTTGATGAAAAAAATGAATTAAACAAAAAAATTCGCAGCATGGATGAGCGAATAGATGCTTTATGCAGCGTCAACCTTTTCAACAACGTCTATTATGAAGAGTTGGTCGAACTCGCCGAAAAACTGACCTGTACGCCGTTTGCGAAAGGCGATGTCATCGCCCGTCACGGTACAGTAGCGCCCTGGTTATTTATTATCATCAGCGGTAGCGCAGACATATTTCTGAAATCCCACGATGGCGTTCGTCAACGTATAGACACTATTCATGACGGCGGTTTATTGGGCGAATTGGGATTGATGACTGGCGAGGCGCGACCGGCTACCATCATTGCCCAAACCGAAATATTAGCTTATAGACTGGATAAAGAAGCGTTTTAACCGATTCTGGAAAAACGCCCTGAACTTGCAGAAGACATCAGTAAAATTTTAGTTAACCGCCGTATTAATGTCGAAAGTTTACAACAAAAACTGGATCAGGATTCCATTAGCAAGTTGATGAAGCTGCATCAAAACAATCTTCTTGAACAGATTCGCAGTTTTTTTAACCTTGACGGCAACGAACACAAGAATAAGAACATTCATGTTGAAAATACCAGAGCTTCATTTCACTAAAAACTACCGGCCCAACTTGGATTAGTCTCTTGATCCCTGGTATTTTAGAAGGACTGCCGAACTGGATATTTTCATCAAACAGTAAAAAATGGCGGGAAGAATCCCGCCATGATTACATCCTTGTCGGCAATTTTCCTTAATCGCCAATTCCAGAGAACACAGGTAGAGATACGAGACACTAAGGACTCAGGATCAGTGTAATTGTTTTTGACTAGCCAATATAACGATATAATCAGGTTTAATTATCTTATATACTGATATGAAAAACTAATCAGGCTTTGCGAATAGTGTTACCGCAACATCACCTAAGAAACAAGAAACACTAAGGCAATGAAATTATTGAAGACTTTATAGCCAAGCTTGCTATTGCGACAATTTGTCGCACTTTTTCTGGACAATAGGCTTTTTATCCGATAGAATTTCCCCAGCTTGATTAAGGTAGAAGCAATTCGAAAGAATCGAAGCTTTCTCTTGGGGGAGGAAAGCGGCCGGTAACCCGGTAAAACAACAATAATAAACGCAAGATATTAACCTAATATTTAAATGTTAGGCGTCCACTTCGAAACATAAAAAAAAACGGACGAAGCCTGCTATATGCAGGCTTTTTTATGCCTAAAATCTAGCTGCAACTATAGATCGGTTGAAATGTTCGCTTGAGTCACATGAAGGATTGGCATGTTCGCCCATCCGCGTAGGAATACCACTCCAAACCCAAAGCCCCTGCATACAAAGGAATGCATATACTGGCGCCAATTTCATGTTTTTGATAAAAATCCCTGCCAACCTGGATATCGCTACTGCCCTGGTTAGGCCCCCATGAAGACACTGTGAAATATTGACTAGCACCCTTGCCTGTTGTAACCCGCTTGTTTAAAACATTAACACGAAAAAAATCCGGTTGTGCCTGATCCAGACGGACATTTGCGATTGAAATAAGAGATGCCGGATAGGGGATTAACATAACAAGCAACATAACAAGTCTGCCGAATTTCTTTCGTAACACGGGGGTTAACCACGCCACTAGGCAGGCCAGAATCATACTTAAGAGGACAGATGGCAGAATCAAACCAGTCCAGTCTAATAAGTGTATGTCCTGTAATGCCCTTAAAGAAAGGATGAATCCCGGCATGATTAACGGCAGGGTCAGATCCGCCCGTAAAGAGTTATTGCCTGAATCTTCAAGAGTGAAGGATCGACCGGATACCCAGCATAGACCAAATGCAATCCATGGCACTATACTTATCGTCATGACCATAACATCATAGGGCAGGGGAAACCACAAGGCCCAAGCCAGGCTTAGCGATGTTGCGATCTTAAAAACATTTGCAATCCTTTTTGCCTGGGCGATTTTGTTCAGCCGCTGCTGCGGGGAATCGCCAAGCTTGCTGTCCAGTTCTATTTCAAGGGTTGATGCAGCCCTCTCGATGCGATCCAAATCATCGATTCCTGCAAACCAGGCCAGAAACAAGGTATCCGGATTAAAAAGCATCTCAACCTTCATTGCTCCAGCCTTGGAGTGCTTGGGCATTAATTCCAAAATTTTGATGCCTTGCAGCGTTTTTGTCCGATATCCGGCAATTTCAGTGCGCCGTATTTGTTTAAACTTGAACCCGCCGTGGATTTCAACCGAATTTGGGGTAAGAATCAGCTTAAAACGCAGAATAGGCAGCGCACAAGCGAAACCCAGCAAAGACAGGGCAATCGATATGCCGACCATGAGTAGCATTCCGGTCTGGTTGCGGACTTCGTGGCCGGTAACGAAATACCATATGCCCAGCAGTCCGCCAATGCTTAATACAGCACCGAAAAACCCCATAAAAAGCCGCCATGCCGTTGAGGCAACATAAACACGCGGATAGTTTGCAGAATTAAATTGATGTTGGTATTCCATAAGCCAGCTTGTTTGCCAATCGGTTCATTCAGGCAATGTCAGTGCACCCGGCAAGCCTTGCGAAACCGCTAGGGAACGAACTTCTTTAGCGGTCTGAGGGTTTTTAGCTTGTATTTTTTGATACAAATTCAATGCTGCATCGGCATTATTATTCATCAAATAGGCGAAGGTCAGCACTGCCAATGCTTGGGGTTGATAGGGCTGTGATATTAATACATTATTGGCATGCGGTATGGCTCTTTCCGGCTGGCGGGAGTTCAAATAGGATTGCGCCAAAAACAGACGGGCATCGGCGGCAGACGGTGCCAACTCTACGGCTTTTTCTAAAGACTGGATTGCTTTTCCTAAGTTTTTGCTGCGCATTTGCACTTCGCCTAAATTAATCCAGGCCTTGGCTGATTGGGGGTCCAGTTTGACCGCAGTTTCCAAGGCGCTGATGGACTCCGGCAAACGGCCTAGTCTCATTAGGCAAAATCCCTTGTTGTTCCAATTATTAAAATCGGATGAATCGAGTTTTAGCGAGCGCTCGATATAGGTTAAAGATTTTTCCAAATTGGCATTTCGACCATAATAGCCTGCCAGGTTTTGGAGCACATGTATATTATCAGGCTCAAGCTTTTCGGCTTTTTCCAAGGCGTCCAGAGCTTGTTTTTTCTCGCCGAGCGGTTCCAGAGACTTACCCAGCAAGACCCAGTCGGTTACACTGACACTATCCGATATCACAACTTTATGGAAAGCATCTGCCGCCTCTTTAAATTCGTTGGCCTCCATTTTTAGAATGCCTAAAGAACGCCATGTATTCGCATAATTAGGATCAGCTTGAAGTGCTGCCTGAAAATCGCTCAAAGCCGCAAACTTGTCGCCAAGCTTACTTCTAACATTACCGCGATCAGTTAGAAGTTCTGCAAGAATCGTAGGATTGCCGGGTTTAAGACCAAGTGCTTTATCGTATGCCTGCTCTGCTTCTTTATCCCTATTGGTAGCGGATAATATCGCGCCTAAACCCAACCAGGCTTTTGCCTGCGCAGGGGAAATATCTATAGATTTTCGGAAAGCTTTTTCTGCATCGGCATAATGTTTACGGACCGCTTCGCTATTAGCCAGCGCCAGCCAGGTTTCCGCGTCGGCAATATTTTTTCCCGTATCGTTACTGCCTATTATTAAACGTGCGGCTTCGGCTTTCCCCTGACGAGCCAAAGCCTGTGATAAAGCCTGTTTTAGCTTGTCATCCAGGGGATTCAGCCTCAATGCAGTTTGATAAGCCTTGGTCAATTCTTCGGTTTTGCCGAGTTTATCTGCAATCATGCCTAGGGTCTGCCAACTGGAGCTTAACCCCGCATCTTTGTGTATCGCTTCCTGAATGGAAGTATAAGCCTCTTGATATTTATGATCGGCAAAGAACCATTCGGCTTTTAAAATATAACTACCGGGTGCGCTGGGAGATAACTCCTGCGCTTTCTGTAAGGCTCGTTCTGCCTCATGTTGTTGGCCCTGCTGGTGGAGCAAGGATGCTTTGACACGCCAGGCAAATTCATTATTTCCATCCAGTCGGATAGCCTCTTGTAAAGCTGTCGCCGCTTCATCAGGTCGGGTAGTCAGCAAGCTTTTACCTAAATACACAGATGCTGCCGAGGAATCGGGTTGTGATTCACGCCAATTCCGGACATGTATTTGCAGTTCCTGATATTTGCCGGCGGATTCTAAAGCTTGAGCCTCTTCCGCCCAACGCGGCTCGGGTTCAGGCGTTATCACAGCTGCAGGCGGCGCAATGCCCCGGAGGGACAACTCTCTTATCCAATCGGCGGGCAGCACAATATTTAGATTTTGACCGGCGGAAAGTATAGCAGTCGTCATCCCCAGCAACCGGCCCTGCTTATCGAAAAGGCCACCGCCACTGGAGCCGGGCGACAGGGAAACACTGGCAACAATCACCTGATCGTCATGTTGCTGCGTAATGATCGCCACCAAACCTGAGCTCACCGAAAGATTAAAGCCTAACGGATTGCCAATCGCGAAAACAGGTTCACCAATGTGCACGTCGTCCAGTTTTCTTAGGGTAAGTTCCGGGGCAGAGATTCCTTCCGCTCTGACGACGCAAATATCACGGCTCGGATCAGCCTGAGTCCAATAGGCCGGATATTCTTGTCCGTCTTTTCTGACTTTTAGACTTTCGGCCTCCCGCAGCACATGACAATTGGTGGCGATCCGGTTTTTAGCCATCACAATGCCGCTGCCTTGACCTTCCTGGTGGTTGCTTTCGTCAAAAGTCAGGATGGTTACAATCGAAGCTGAAACCTGCTTAAATACCAGTTCGGAATCTGATTCAGCACGGGCTTCCAAACCCGGCAGGCTCAATATGCATACTAGCAGAGCCGCAGTAGTTGACAAGCTGTTCATGGCTGAGTATCCTCGAACGGTAAAAAGATGTTCCGGTAAGCAGCTTCCGCCAGTTTGCTATCGATACCCCGTAATTTTTCGTAAGCGCTTCTGGCATCATTATCGCGTCCAGCTAAAGAATAGGCTCCGACTAAGGCCCGCCAAGCCCTGCCTTGCTTTGGATCAAGTTCTAAAGATTTTTCGAAGGAGTTGATACATGCCTGAGTCTGCACTAAAGCCCCCTCGGTAAAAGCTTTTTGTATCCAAAACCCTGAGTTATTGGGATATTTTTTGACCAGTTGCTCGTAAATAACCAATGCCTCCTTTGCGTGTCCGCCGTATTCTAAAGACTTGGCCAGTCCGTATTGCATTTCAGAATTGTCAGGCTCCACGCGGACGGCTTCCGTATAGGCTTGAATGGATTCCGGGTAGCGTTGCAAAACGAAATAACTATTACCCATGGCCGCATAGACCCACGCTTTTGCGCTCGGCTCTGCCTTCAGGCTGTCCTGATAAGCGCGGCTTGCAGCGAGAGGCCGTTTCAGTCCATCTAACGATAGCCCCAACAAAAATGCCGCATCTGCTTTTTGCGGTTCCGGAACAGACATTTTTTGCAGCAAGGTGTAAGCGCGCCTAAAGCGGCCTTCACTTAGATAGGCGCCCGCAAGTTTAAGCTGAATTCCCGCCGCATCAGGCGAAAGACTGGCTAAGCGTTGCCATAGCAGAGTTACCGTGCGCTGGTCTTTTTGTTGCTCGGCTATGCCGATCAAACCCTGATAAGCATTAAATTGCCAGGGATTGAATGACAAGGCCTTACGATAAGCTTCCTGAGCTTTTTCAGCCGTACCTGCCGCTTGCTCGCACTGGCCGATAATCGCCCATATATCGGCATCTTCCCGGCGGATGGACAGCAAGGCATAGGCCAATCTCAAAGCTTCGCTGCTTTGTCCGCGTTTAAGCTTTACCTTAACCAAGCCCGCGCCGGCAGAAATGGAAGTCGGTTCAAGTTCGTGCAGTTTCTGCCAGGCATTTTCTTCCGTATCCAGCTTGGCATCTTGATCCGCAGCTAAAGCCGTCCAGCGCCAAGCGTCCACATCCTCTTGATGGAGACTAAGCCATTTTGCAGTATGTTCAGCCAGATTTGACCATAGCCCCTGCCGTTCCAATTGCTCTGCAGTTTCTCGAAATTGTTTATAGTCGGCATCGGATTTATCATGTTGCCCAATTTCAGCCAGCCATTTGGCCGGGATGGCAAAGTTGACATTCTGCCCATCGCGATAACTGTAGGTAATCACCCCTAACAATCGGCCTTCGGCATCTATCAAGGCCCCACCGTCTGAGCCTGGCGACACAGGCGCAGAAAATTGAATATAGTCCGTACCGGATTGGCTGCGTAATCCTGATATGACGCCTTCGGAAATACCGATACCCAAACCGAGAGCATTGGATAGGGCAAAAACACGAGCGCCTGACTGAATGGCAGCGGAGGCTTGGATTTCAATGGCTGGCAATTCTGCGCCGGGCGTGAACAGCAAGCACAGATTGCGCTGGCTGTCTCTGGCTGTAACAGTGGTTTTAACCGATTTATTGTCAACTAATAGCCGCAGCTCATGAGTAACGCTTTGCGCATCGCATAGCGTAACGGCGTTATTCTTAGCAATAACGATAGCTGTTAAGGCTTTTAATAGATTGTCTTTATCATCTCTCTCTTCCAGAATGGCAACCGATCGGTGAGAATGCTCGTAAACGTCAACGGAACCAAGTTCTTTGGCGCTTGGTTCCGAGTGATACATCCCTGCCAGCAAAAGCCAAACATGCTTTTTCATGCAACCTCCAAGTTGTCAAATGCGCCTTAGTTTAGTTTAAAACTGATATTTCACATAAATATTCTAGACTAGTTAAAATAATTAGTCGACTGATGATCTTGACGCTTTGTATCCTGTTGTTATATTTCAGGAATAAAATTTATTATTTGCTACCGATGAAAATTTCTCCGGACATCATGGTGTATTACATCTGATAGAACATATTCATCGGTTTATATCGTGAAACTCTTTCATGCTTAGGCGTTTTAATAAAAACCCTTCACCTTTCTAATAGACTTTAAATTAACCTGATCAGACGTAATGCATAGATTGTGACGATAGCCGTATGACACCGCAGGTCCGCCCGATCATTTAGAGCTTTACCCTATACCTAACGCCGCGACGGCACTGGCATCGAATTGCGTTCTTATTGGATAAGGAGCGAAATCAGTGTCAAATAACTGAATTAACATAGCGGATGGATTAAAACGGGTTATGATTAAAGCCGTCATTCGTTAGTTTATGAATATCATGGAATTAATCTGGATTGGCATGGCGTTTTTAAGCGGCCTGATAGCGACACGACTTTATTTACCGCCACTGGTGGGCTATCTGGTTGCCGGTTATGTTCTACATGGTTTGAAGATAGCGCCCTTGGATAGCCTAAGTCATTTGGCCGATATCGGTATTCAGTTACTTTTATTTTCTGTCGGTTTAAAACTAAAGCCCAGTTCGCTGCTCCGCCGTGAAGTTTTGAGTGTCGGCGGATTGCATTTATTGCTCATGGCGGTTGTTTCAGCCGGCGTTTTTCTGTGGCTGGATAAGCATGTGACCGGCGGCTTGGTATTGGGCGTCAGTTTGGCGTTCTCAAGTACCATATTAGCGATCAAAGTCTTGGAAGACAATGGCGAGCTATCGTCTTTACACGGGCGCGATGTGCTTAGCATATTGATCCTACAGGATATTGTGGCTATTGCCTTGTTAGCTTTTGCCGAAGGCAAACAGCCGACGCCATGGGCATTGCTTATTTTCTTGTTGCCATTATTGCGGCCGATTGCGCATCGGATTTTCTCGGCCACTCGAACATCCGAACTTCAACTTTTATTGGGCGTTTCTCTTGCGCTCGGAGGAGGAGTCCTGGCCGAGAAGGTCGGTATTGCCGCTGACATTGGCGCCTTATTAACCGGCATCATGTTGGCTGCGCATCCTAAAGTTGAAGAAATGACCAATAAACTTTGGGGTTTGAAAGAATTATTTCTGGTCGCCTTCTTTCTGGAAATCGGCTTAACGGATTTACCCGACCGAGAACAGATTTATCAAGCCTTGATGCTATTGGCTTTGCTGCCGGCGCAGGGTGCGATGTTTTTCGGTTTATATATTCTAGCCGGGATGCGATCACGTACGGCTTTCGTTTCTTCACTGGCGCTCATGACTTATTCGGAGTTTGCTTTGATTACCACAGGGGCGGTGGTTAATGCCCATTTGTTGCCTACGGAATGGCAATCGATCATTAGTCTTGCCGTAGCCGGTTCTTTGGCCATAGCAGCACCGCTTAACCGATTTTCTCACCGTTTGTATTTTTGGGCCGAACCGGTACTGGTCAGGTTTGAAAAAAAATCCGGTCATCCGGACCGCTTGCCGGAGTCGTTCGGTGTCGCCGAGTGGTTGATAATAGGCATGGGACGTACGGGTATTTCGGCCTATCAATCGCTCATCGATCAGGAACAGCGAGTCGTCGGTCTCGATGCCGACCCCACCGTTTTAGAAAGCGTTTTGTCAACGGGTCGCCGGGTAGTCTATGCCGATGTTGGCGATAGCGAGTTATGGGCCAGCTTGCCCTTGGAAAGGGTCAAAGGCATCATCCTGACCTTGCCGTCCTTCGATAACCGGGTCAACGCCATCGGCCAGCTCCGCAAAAGAGGTTACACAGGCGTTATAGGCACGATTTGCTATCAAAGCGACGACGAAGGACGGCTCAAACAGCAAGGCGCAAGCTTTGTGATTCACCCGTTAGTCGAAGCCGGGCACCAGTTAGCCAAGCAAATGTTGATTAAAAACGCTGCGGAATAAGTTCGCAGGGGCCAGCGGGGTCTGTCTCGTCAAAGGTTGGTATAAGCTTTGGTAATTATGTCTCACTTCGAGCCTCAACTTATATCGATATTGCCATTTTTTATCCGTCATTATTTCTCAACACTAACAAACGCCAGTTTAGAAATCCCCGCATGCTGCGCAGAGGCCATTACCTCCGCTACCTTACCGTAATTAACGCCCTGATCGGCATAGATATGCACAACAAGTTCCGGATTTTTCTCCAATTCGCTTTTTAGCGTGGTTTCCAGAGCAGCCAGATCGGCGATTGCATTTTTATTCAGCGTCACGCCGCCTTGCGCATCGATACCCAACTGCATCGGCTGCTTTTCCGTATCAGGTATGGTGGTAGCCGTTTTCGGCAATGCCACATTCACCGATTGTGTCAATAATGGCGCGGTGACCAGCAGGATAATCACCAGCACCAGCATCACATCGACTAGCGGCGTGACGTTAATATCGCTGACGGCTTCATCGTCGTCCGAATTGGTTTTGAATCCCATGGTTTAAATCCTTAATTAGTTTTGTCAGTGAAGGCAATATGCAAAAAACCTTCGACGAAATTTTCCAGTGCAGCGCGGTGCTGCTTGGCGCGGCGGCCAAAAAAATTATAGGCCAACACCGCAGGTACCGCTACGGCAATACCAAAAGCAGTGGCTATGAGCGCGTCGCCGATCGGACCGGCTACCACATCCAGACTGGCCGAACCGCTTTGGCTGATTTCATGCATGGCATGCATGATGCCGAGAACCGTACCGAACAAACCGACAAACGGGGCAGTACTACCGATGCTGGCTAGCATGGTTAGACCGCTTTCCAATTTACGTTGCTCATCCTGAGTTTGTTTGCGGAGGGTTTGTTCCAACAAATCCTCAGAAGAACCGCGGAACTTAAGAATTGCCGAGGCCGATGGATGATTCAATTCCGCCAGCCAGGCAAAACCGCAACGAGCTACTCTAGCCTTGGGTCCACGCGCTGTTTCGGCAGGCAATTGTTGTGCGGTTTTCAAATCCGGGGCGTCCCAGAATGCCAGATTAAATTTTTTGTTGTAGATACCATTTTTAGCAAACTGCCAAATTTTAAAAAAAATCAGAGTCCATGTAATCAAGGAGAACACTACAAGCGTGTACATGGTGGCGTCAATTATGACATCCGGTGAAACATGGTAATGCATTAATCTCTCCTGAGTATTAGTCGTGCAAAGAAAAAACAATCGGCACTAAGACCGGGCTGGCCACAGCGGTATCGCCGCGTTTGGCCGGAACAAATTTCCATTTTTTTACGGCTTCAATAGCCGCATCGTCCAAAATTTCATGACCGCTACTGCGCTCAACCTTAACCCGATCGCTTAAGCCTTCGGCTGAGACAAGTACCCGAAGCATCACTTTTCCCTGCCATTCCCGGCTTCTGGCCATATTCGGATATTCCGGCGCCGGATTGTGAAGGTAATTGGCTCGATAATTAGCCTCAGTAAACGGCTCTGCCTGTTTTTCAGCCGGCTTAGCCTCGGAAACAGGGGCAGCTTGAGAGGTATTTTGGCTGGTCGCAGGTGTCTCAACAACGGGTTTCGACCGGTGCAAAATCCGGCGACTTTTGCACAATCGGCGGAGCTTTTTTCGGGAGCGGTTTAGGCTGCACTTTTTTGGGAGGCGTTGGCGGTGCGGGCTTCGGCGGGACCACAGCCGGTTTGGGCGAGGCCATGGAAATCATGGATACTTCCATCATTAGCGGCGACTGGGTTGGCGCCGTTTTTTCTTCGGAACGCAATAACCACATAAGGCCGTAAACATGCAGTAGCAGCACTAAAATCGTTAACAGCACCAGCATATCCCGTGGCCGTTCTTCCCCGAAAAGCGCACTAAAAGATAACTTCGCTGTTTGCATATTGGATATAGGGGAGCTACCGAGCCAAATTGCCTTGTTGCCGAACAGATTGCTTTCGGAGTTGTTAAATAAAATCATTGAACTATATTCGATTCGGTATTTAGTTGGTGCGTTATCGCCTATCTGCCTTTCTTCAATTTTGCCAAAGCTTGACCTTAGCCGTCGAATTACTGAAACTTTCTTCACTCTCTCTGCACTTGGCTGTATTAGAGATTACTCGGTGCTTAGGAAGATCGATCAACGGTGCCTTAAGGGCTTCGTTCAATTGCGGACCGGTTGCCGGCGGTTGTTTTTTTTCGCTAATGTTCAGTAGTTGTTGTTCCAACTGCATTACCTGATGCTGTAAATTTTCCATTAATTTTACACTACGTTGCAACTGTTCTTGCATATATTCAAAATGAATCTGGAAATAACGAACCGATGGAAAACCATTTGCATCAATGGACATTTGTTGGGACTGTAATGGATGGTCGGCTAGTTCTTCGTCGTTAGATTTACTGTGCATAGGATCCTCCCAATTATACTGTTTTGGTATTGTTTACGTACTTTACACTTGGTGATAGCTAAGGAGCGCTTAAGAACCGGGTTCCCCTTTGGAACCAGTAAACTGGACATGTTGCAAGTATTCGCTATGGTTCAATGCTCCAAAATACAAGCAAAGGCCATGCCTAAACGTTATTTGATGCGGTCGTTAGCAAGCAAAGTGATGGGAGTACGGCAAAAAATTAAGGCAGAACGACAAAAACAAATAAATCTTTAGGACAAAATATAGAAGGAATTGGCACAATTCAAGAATAATCCTCAAACACAAAGCTGTGTGAAATGACCCAAAACGATTCGACTGGGGGCTGAGCTAACTGTTGTCTTTACCGTATGAACCAAGCTTAAGCAGCTATCTTGGAACGCCGGTAATTTCAACAATGAGCTCCAAATTCCGTTTAACATCAGGATAGAGTATTATCCCCAATGCGGTCGCCGAATCGTTGAATCCAGCGAATTCCTGCTGTACGGCGCGATCAAGCCAAGCCCTAAAACTTTAATTTATCGGAATCAATAGCCCGCTTTTTTTTACAATTTAACATTCCTGCACTTAATTACATCCAGCCGCCGGCTAAAAGTTTTTTTACCTGCCTATTGTCCGGAAGCCCTATTTAACTCATTATTATTTCATGACTATTTGAATACAATAAGCCATATGGCACATTTTATTGCCAAGGCGCGTTAAATAACATAGTTTTTTTGTAATCAACCCTTATTCAACTCAGCCTGCTCAGGTAAAAATCCCCCGGCCTGCATAGCCCAGAGTTGCTGATAGTAACCTTGCCGCCGTAAAAGCCCGTCATGGGTGCCGTCCTCAACAATACGCCCCTTGTCGAACACCAAAATCCGATCAAGATGGGCAATGGTTGACAGGCGGTGCGCGATGGCAATCACGGTTTTGCAGCCCATCGCCCGGTCCAGATTTTCCTGAATGGTTTTTTCGGTCAGCGAATCCAGGCTGGAAGTTGCTTCATCGAGAATCAACACCGGCGCATCCTTAAGCATAACCCTGGCGATAGCGATACGTTGGCGCTGACCACCGGAGAGTTTGACGCCGCGTTCACCGACCAGCGCATCGTATCCTTCGGGCATATCCTGAATAAACTCGTCAACATGCGCCAGGCGGGCAGCAAAGGCAATTTCGGCAGGATCGGCGTTCAGTCTGCCATAACCGATATTTTCCCTGAGGCTACGGTGGAACAGACTGGGATCCTGTGGAATCAGGCTGATCTGTTCATGCAGGGAATCCTGGGTAACTGCGGCAATGTCAATACCGTCAATCAGGATGCGGCCGCCCTGCGGCTGGAAATTCCGCAATATCAACCCGACAAAGGTCGACTTGCCTGAACCGGAAAAGCCTACCAGACCGACTCTTTGACCGGGCTCGATCACCACATTCAAATTATCCAGCACCGGCTGTTGCGGATTGTAACCGAATTTGACGTTTTGAAACTCTATTCTGCCCTTGCTGATGCATAGCGGTTCGGCATTCGCAGCGTCCACAATTTCATGCGGACGAACGATAGTTTCGACGCCATTGGCAACATTGCCGACATATTCGAAAAACTCCAGAAAACGCCGGGTCAGATTGCGGGCATCGCTGATAATCAGCAAGGCCAGACCGATACTCATGGTAAAGTCGCCGACACCGATCAGACCGGCATCCCATAGCGTCAAGGCGTAATAGACGGTACCCAGCTTCAAAGCAGCGGCGGCAATGAATTGAAACCAGCGCACCCGTTCCATATACCAGAATGTACTACGCCCGTTCTTCACCTCGGTTTCCAGAAAACCGTCCAGATACTGGCGTTCGTAATCGAGACGGGCAAACAGCTTGGCATTGAGAATATTGGTGACCGCATCGACGATTTTGCCATTAACCAGGCTACGAGTAGCCGCGTAGTTCTGCGCATAGGGCTGACAACGATTCGCCAGCCAGAAGGAACTGGCAACATAAAACAGCACCCAACCGGCCACGAATAGCCCAAGGCCTTGATGTACGCCCAGCAGTAAGGTAATCGACACGCCGAAAGTAATGGCAATCGGCCAAAAATCACATAAAACCGACCAGACGGTATGATTAACGCTCATTGCCGTTTCGCTTATGCGGTGCGCCAGTCCGCCGGCAAAGTGATTGCCGAAATAACGTACCGAGTGATATTGAAGATAAGCGTAAAGGTTTTGGGTAGTACGCTGCCGCAAACGCGGCCCCATGATTATCAGCACCGCGCCGCTGGCCCGGCTGAACAGGATTTCCGCCAGCGCCAATCCTGCCAGAAATAGCAGAGGGCCTTTCAATGTCTCTAGAACCGGCCCGCCCGTCGCATGAGCAACACCATCCATGATGGCCTTAACTGCGTATGGGACGAGAATATTACTGGCCGCCTGCCCGGATTCCAGTATCATCATTAGTATCATTAACCCGCGAAACCGGGTCATACAATAGAGTATGAATTTTACTGTGCCGACCGGCAAATCCGGAGCAGCCCCGGCACGTTGGAAATCAAGAGTTTTAGGCATAAAAAAGCTGCTGGTCTGGAACGAACATTATTATACTGAAACGGCCAACGTGCCATCGGCTAAATACCGAAGCTGAATGACAGCACATTAAAGACCGGGAACCGGCACACGAATCTGAACCATGAAACCATTCTTCCCTATCCGACAAATAAGCTACCGCAATTTTAGCCGGCGCCGTTTTCTGCAATGGGCAACCGCAGGACTGGTGACTTGCAGCCCGCCGGCTTCAGCACTGTTTAATTTAACAAACCCATGCCTGGACCCTAGCGAAACGCCGGCTTCATCCTTGGAGGCCAGCGCCTGGCAAGGTATTAATACAAACGACTGGTGGGATTGCCATACGCATATTATCGGCTCCGGCGATGGCAATAGCGGGATTACCCTCAGTCCGGACCTGGATTCGCCGGTGTTGCATCCGCTACAAACCCTGCAACACTGGGCTTATGCCAATGCTGCCTGTACAGGCAGCTACGGCGGACAGGATGCTGCCTATGTCAACCGCTTGCTGGCCTTGATGAACACCATGCCTAAAGGGGCCAAAGCCATGCTTTTTGCCTTCGATAAGGCTCACGGTGCCAACGGCGATGCAGACCATGCCCATACCGCATTTTTCGTTCCAAATGCATACGCTAAGGCCTTGGCTCAACGTTATCCTGAACGTTTCGAATGGGTGGCTAGCATTCATCCCTATCGGCAAGATTGTGTAACGGTTTTAGAGCAGGCCGCCGCCGAGGGAGCGCGAGCGGTCAAATGGCTACCGCCGGTTATGGGCATAGACCCAGCCGCCGCAGAATGCGACCGCTTTTATAAAGCCGCAGCCAGGCTCAACATTCCCATCATCAGTCATGGCGGTGAAGAAAAAGCCCTACACGGAGCCAACCGGCCCTTATTCGGTAACCCCTTACGTTTACAGCGGGCCATGGAGGCAGGCGTCCGGGTTGTGGTTGCTCATTGCGCCAGCTTGGGCAAATATCCGGATGCAGAAGGCCGGAATATCAGAAGCTTTGATATTTTCGCCAAACTCATGTCGGAAAAACAATGGCAGGGACGCTTATTCGGCGACATTTCAGCGATTGTGTTACGAAATCGCGAACCGGAAGTGCTTGAAACCCTTTTGACTGAAAGCACTTGGCACAGCCGCTTGTTGAACGGCTCCGATTATCCATTGACTGGCGTGCTGCCGCTGATCTCGCCCGGTGCGCTAGCCAAGGCCGGTTTATTAACAGAAGACAGCATTGAACCTTTATTGGCATTACAAAACTACCATCCGTTCCGTTTCGATTTCGTACTTAAACGTAGTCTATCCTGGCAAGGCCAGCGTTTTGCCAATAGCGTGTTTGAAACCCGGCCTTTTTTCATCAACAAGGCTTCCTAAAAAACAGTGACTATTCTGCAAAGATTAGGAAGACTGGTGAATGACAAGTATTAATTAACATTCCCTATGCCTTAAGGCATATACATACCGCCATTCACATGCAGGGTTTCGCCGGTAATATAGGAAGCCTGTTCCGAAGCCAGAAAAGACACGGCATGAGCGATTTCCTGCGGCTGGCCGAGACGGCCTAATGCAATGGAACTCATCAAGGCGTTTTTAATATCTTCGCTTAGTTCTTTAGTCATATCGGTATCGATAAAGCCTGGTGCGACTGTATTGACGGTAATGTTGCGGGACCCCACTTCTTTAGCCATCGATTTGGCAAACCCCACCATGCCGGCTTTTGCCGCCGCATAATTGGTTTGACCGGCATTGCCGGTGGCTCCGACCACCGAAGAAATATTGATGATGCGGCCGTAACGGGCTTTTATCATCCCGCGCATCACCGCTTTACTCATCCGGAACACCGATGTCAGGTTAGTGTTGATGATGTCATCCCATTCGTCGTCTTTCATCCGCATCAGCAGATTGTCGCGGGTAATACCGGCATTGTTGACCAATACAGTGGCTGTACCGAAATTGTCTGTGACGGTTTTGATGAATTCTTCAATGGATGCCGCTTCGGCAACATTGAGCTTAAAGCCTTTGCCTTTTTCTGTTAGATAAGCCGAAATGGCTTCAGCACCGCTATCGGAGGTAGCAGTACCGATGACAAAAAAACCGTCTAAGGCCAACCTTTCTGCTATCGCGCGGCCGATGCCCCGGCTGGCACCGGTAACAATGGCTATTTTTTTATCCATGAAGTTGCTCCAAAGTGCTTTTTAGTGATCCCGTGTCGAACATGGTCATATGGATGGCATCGGGAGCAATACGTTTATTCAGCCCCATCAACACCTTGCCGGGTCCGCATTCTATAAAGCCGGCCACACCTTGTTCGTGCATGAATTTGATACTTTCCACCCAGCGTACAGGTTTGAAAAGTTGCTCTTTAAGCGCGTAGCGAATAACTTCCGGCGAACCGTGCGATTTGACGTCGGCATTGTGGATCAAGGTAGTATTCGGCATTTCGATATCGATGTTTTGCAACACCTGATTCAACCGCTCGGATGCGGCTTCCATCAGTGCGCAATGCGAAGGAACGCTGACCGGCAATTTCACTGCACGTTTTGCGCCTAGGGCTTTTAAGGCTTCTATCGCTCTGTCTACGGCAGCGGCATCCCCGGCGATAACCACTTGTCCGGGGGCATTGAAATTAGCGGCGGCAACGATTTGACCGTTAGCCACCCCGGAACAGGCGTTAACCACCTGATGGTCTTCCAGACCGAGAATCGCAGCCATGGCACCCACGCCTGGAGGCACCGCTTCCTGCATGAGCCGGCCACGTTCGGCGACTAATTTGACCGCATCTTCAAAACCGATAGCATTCGCACAAACCAGCGCGGTGTACTCGCCCAAACTGTGACCAGCCATCCAGGCCGGTCTAATTTCCGAGTTATCGCACCAAACCCGCCAGACGGCAACACCCGCCGCCAGCATCGCAGGCTGGGTATTTTGGGTTTGATTCAAATCGTTTTCGGGTCCGTTGCTCACCAAATCCCAAAGCTTAAATCCCAGAACATCGGAAGCCTGCTCGAATGTTTGCCTGACAATGGGATATGAGTCCGCAAGTTGCGATAGCATACCGATGGATTGCGAGCCCTGTCCGGGAAATACGAAGGCTATGTTGTAATTTTGTTCAATCATTTCTGTTCTATTAAAACTTAAGCAAAGCGGAACCCCAGGTAAACCCAGCACCAAAAGCTTCCATCAAAACAGTTTGCCCTCTCTGAATCCTACCATCGCAAACCCCTTCATTCAACGCCAGCAAAACGGAAGCTGAGGAGGTATTACCTTGATTTTCAAGGGTTAAAATCACCTGATCCATGTCCATTCCCAACTTTTTGGCAGTGGCGGCGATAATCCGGGTATTAGCCTGATGCGGGACCAGCCAGTCTATATCCGACTGTTGCAAGCCGTTCGCCAGCAAGGTTTCATCGACTATGCGCCCAAGAGTGTTAACCGCGACTTTGAATACCTCGCTGCCCCGCATCTGAATATAAGCGGCCTCGTTTTGCTTGGATACCTCAGCTACCTGCGGGTTAGGGTAATATAACAAATCTTCATAACTGCCGTCGGAGTGAATATGAGTAGCCAATATGCCGGGCTGGTCCGATGCTGCCAACAAAACAGCCCCGGCTCCATCGCCAAACAGGATGCAGGTTGACCTATCCGTCCAATCGACAATACGCGAACAAATTTCGGAACCAACCACCAGCACTGTTTTGGAAAAACCGGTTTTGATATATTGATCGGCGATACTCAAGGCAAAAATTGCCCCTGAGCAGGCTGCCTGCACATCGAAACCGACGCAATTCTGGATAGCCAAACGCTGCTGCAACAAACAGGCTGCGCTAGGATAAACCCTTTCAGGCGTAGCGGTAGCGAAAATAATCATATCGATTTCCTGCGGATCGATGTCCGCCATCGCTATCGCCTGACGGGCAGCGATTTCCGCCATGCTCGATGCCGTTTCTTCGTCGGCGGCTATATGCCGGCTTTTGATACCGGTACGCTCATATATCCAGTTATCGGTGGTATCGACCATTTCCGAAATATCGTAATTAGTTCTGATCTTTTCCGGCAGGTAGCCACCCGTACCGATAACATTCGCCCAACAAGTCATGCCGTCACCTTCTGCTCCAGGGCTTTTTCGATTTTTTCGCTGATTTTACGGATCACATCCTTTGTGACTTCCACTTCCGCTATATGTATGGCTGTTTCAAAGGCTAGCTCGTCAGCACCGCCGTGACTTTTAATCACCAATCCCCGCAAACCGATAAAACTGGCACCATTGTATAAACGCGGATCGATACTATCCTTAAAGGATTTTAAAACCGGATAGGTGATTAATGCCGCCAGTTTCGTCAGCAGATTTTTGGAAAAGCTATCCTTAAGCTTGGAGCCGATCATCTTCGCCGCGCCTTCAATCGACTTAAGCGCTATATTCCCGACGAAACCGTCGGTGACAATCAAATCAACCTTAACGTTTCCGGCAGTAATCGAGTTGCCTTCGACATAGCCTATATAATTCAATGATGAATGTTCCAGCAACTTTGCTGCGGCTTTGACCTGTTCGTTGCCTTTCATGTCTTCTTCGCCGATATTCAACAGCCCTATTCTCGGCTTGTCGATATTCTCGACCGCCTTTACCACTTCTTCAGCCCATGACCGCAAATTGATAGAGATGTTCTGCGCTTGAGTCAACATTTCCGCCTAAGTCCAGCATATGGGTATGGCCGAAAATCGAAGGTAAGGTGGAAATAATCGCCGGACGCTCGATACCCGGGATCATTTTGAGCACGAAACGCGCCGTCGCCATCAAAGCGCCGGTATTGCCGGCGCTAACGCATGCATCGGCCTTGCCTTCCTGAACCAGATTGATAGCCACCCGCATTGAAGAATCTTTTTTGTTTTTCAAGGCTTTTTGCGGCGACTCGTCCATCTCGACAACTTGAGAGGCATGCCGTATTTGAATCCTATCATTATTAGACTGCTTGGCCGTAGACAACAACTCACGAATAACAGCTTCGTCGCCAACCATAATCAGTTTTAAATCCGGATTTTTTCTTAAACAGGCCAGTGCTGCGGGTACGGTCACCTGAGGACCGAAATCCCCACCCATGGCATCGATTGATAGGGTTACACTCACGCTTAGGATTAGCTCCTGTAGTCGGAAAAGCCGACTACAGTTGCATTATGCGTCGGCTTTACATGGATAGTTCCGAAGATGATTAATCTTCGTCGTTACTTCTCACTGCCCGCGGCCATTGGTCCAAACCCGGCGATCAGAAGTCTCGCTCGGTCATGCAGTTTGGTCAATATATTCTAAACGTACTCGGCGCCTCCGCGCGCCTCGCCGCGGATTTCGACGTCCTCGCCAGACTGCCGCAGCGTTACTTCGACGACGCTGGCATGTCGGCTGCCGAACTCGGCGTGGCGCGCCCCGCCGTCGATCCCGTCTACCTCCGCATTTCGCCGGTCGCGTTCGGGCATTCGGCGTCGTAATTCTGCGGTCCGGCGCGGCCACTCGACAGCGCCCCGGGGCTCCTCCTCAGCTGGCCACGGCGCGGGCGACCACGCTCATGGCGAGGCCGAGTATATAAAGCCAGCCGAAGAGCCGGTCGTGGGTGAGGCAGGCGCGGTGGTGCCAGAGCGGCCAGCCGATGTAGCCTGTCGGGGGCGCGGCGGGGCGCGGGCGGCTGAGGCTGCGCACGGCATCGCCGGCTCGCGGCATCGCAAATATGATCGTCGCGGCGAACGGCGTCAGGCGCCCGAGCATGATCAGGACGGCGACGACCGCATACATCGCCACGATGGCCGCGATATTGAGAAGGCGCGCCGAGCGCTCGCCGATGAGCACCGGCAGCGTGCGGATCTGGTGGCTTTCGTCGAACGCCATCTGGTCGATATGCTTGCCCACCAGAATGCTCATCACGCCCAGGCCGTAGGGCAGGGACGCGAGCATCGCGTTCGTCGAAATCGAACCCGTGATCATCGCGTAGCCGCCGCCGATCATCAGCGGGCCCCAGACCACGAGCACCGCGAATTCGCCCAGCCCCTGGCTTTTCAGCGGCGTCGGGGCGGCGTCGTAGAGGAACAGCAGCGCGACGCCGGCGACCGCGAAGAACAGCGCGGTTGCGCCTCGTTCGGCGAGGAAATAGGTCATCACCGCAAGGCCGAGCGCGCCGAGAATCGCAAGGCCGGTCAGCAGCGAGCGCGTGTCGAGCACGCCGCTCGCGATTGGATGCACGGTGTAGCGCATGCGCGGGGAATCCGGCGTGTCGTGGCCGCGCTTGAAACCGAAATAATCGTTGCTGAGGTTGCTGATCATATGCGCGACGACGAAGCCGATCAGCACCAGCACGAAGTCGACGAGGTTGAAACGACCGTCGCCCGCCGCGAGCAATCCCGCGATCATCGCCGCCTGCGCGGAGATCACCAGGATGACGCTGCGCGCGGCGTAGAGAAATCGGGAGACCGCGTCGAGGCGCCGCACCTCTTCAAGATCCGGCTTGTAGAAGCCAGTGAAGGCGCCCCACCAGATGCGAGGCCTTGAAAGGGTGTGAATCATGCGCGGCTCCCAATGGCGGCTGGATCGTACAAGCTGGCGCCGACATCGACGTCACCCCGTGAGCGCCGATCCCCTCGCTCCGCGCCTGCGGGCGGAGGTTGGGGCGGAGAGCCGAGCGTCGCCGCCGATGGCCTTCCTGGCCGCCATTTCCCTTCATCCCGAGCGAACGGCTTTGTCCGCGCGCCTTTCCCCCGGGAAGTACCGGAAGAAGGGACATCGCGGCGCGTTTCGTCAATTCTGCCCAACGCCGGTCGGCTCCGATGCCCCGCTCGGCTCGATCTCTACGTCATGCCGGCTTGACCGCTTTGATTGCGGTCAACTTGAGCGCGCGTATCTGCGCCTTTTCAGAACTCCGTCCAGTCGGCTTCCCCGCCGCTCGGCGCGTTGACGACCTTCTTGGGGGCGGCGGGGCGGGGGGCGCGCGACGGCTTGGCGGCGGGCTTGAAGGCATGCGGGGCGACCTTGCGCAGTTCGCTGCGAACGCGTTCGTCGGCGCCGCGGGCGCCTGTCGCCCTGGCGCCGATGTCGAACCCGCCGATCTCGGTTGCGAGCTGTTGCGTCTCGTTGCTCAGGCTCTGGCTCGCGGCGGTCGCCTGCTCGGCCATGGCCGCATTTTGCTGCGTGGCCTGATCCATCTCGTTGACCACCGAATTGACCTCGCGCAGGCCGTTTGACTGCTCCTCGGCGCTGGCCGCGATGTTGCCGACCACGGAGTCGATCTTGGCCACCTTCTCGACGATGCGCGACAGCGTTTCGCCGGTTTCCGCGACAAGTTGGACGCCCGCCTCGACCTCCCGGCCCGACGCGGTGACGAGGTCCTTGATCTCCTTGGCGGCTTCCGCGGAGCGCTGGGCGAGCGCGCGCACTTCGGAGGCGACGACGGCGAATCCGCGGCCCGCTTCGCCCGCCCGCGCGGCCTCGACGCCGGCATTGAGCGCAAGCAGGTTGGTCTGGAACGCGATTTCGTCGATCACGCCGATGATCTTGCCGATTTCGCCGGAGGACTTCTCGATCTTGCCCATCGCGTCGACCGCGCGGCGCACGACGTCGCTGCTCGCCTCCGCATCGGTCTTGGCCTCCGCGACAATCGAACGCGCCTCGACGGCGCTTCGCGCCGCCTTGCCGACGATCGCAGTGATTTCGCCGAGCGCGGCGGCGGCCTGTTCGAGGCTCGCGGCCTGGCGTTCGGTTCGCTGCGAAAGATCTTCAGAGGCGGTGGCGATTTCGCCGGCGCCGGCCCCGATCGCGTCCGCGCTCCTGATGACGCCTTGCATCGCCTGCTGCAACTGCTCGAGCGCTTCGTTGAAATTCGCCTGCAGCATGCCGAAATCTCTCCGGCAGGTCGGACGATATCCGATAGGTGAGGCGCTTGGCGGCGAGTTGCCTGAGCCCCTCGCCGATCGCCTCGACGGCAGCATTGGCGGATTGCTCGACGGAGCGCTGCGCCGCCTCGGCTTCCTGGCGCCGGTTTTCGAGACCTTCGAGGTAGATCGACACGGCGAAGTCCATGTCGAGCAGCACGGCCTTGACGAGGGCGCCGATCGTGGCGCCGACTTCCGCCGCTTTCGCGCCGCCGCCGCGCTGCATCAGGCCCTTGGGCCATAGGTCGGCGACGACCGCCTTGACGAGCACGTCCAGGATCACCGAGTAGCCGCCGACATACCAGCGCGGCTCGAGCCCGACCCTGGCGTGGGAGAGACCGATCCGGCGGATGTTTCCGACGTAACGCGCGTCGAACTGACCGGCCGCGATCGCCACCCAATGCCCCGCCTGGGCGCCCTTGGCGGCGGCCATATGGGCGTCGTCCCTGAAGAATTTCCGGACCGCCGGCGTGGCTCGCACTCTGTCGTAGAAGCGGTCGAGCGCGCCGGGCAATTCGCGTTCGATTATCGACTTCACCGAGCGGATGCGCTTCAGCGAGGCCGCGTCGAGTTCAATGAAGGTCAGCCGTCCGTCCAGATCCGCGTCGGCGTTCGTTTCTTTCGCGGCGGCGGAGTGGGATGTCATGCTTTGCGACCTTTTCTGGCGCGGCGCCGAGAATTCACGACGCGGGTCGCCATCGCCGGCGGCGCATGGCGACGCGCTCGCACGATGGCCCGTCGGCCTTGCGTGGGGCTGGATTTGCACGGGCCGATTGTGTTGAGTGAAGCGGCCGCTCAAGATGCTTTCGCGCTTGCCAGCCAAGCCGCAATCATCGCAAATTCGAGTTCGGACGGAGCCTGTCGGCGGAGCGACGGGACGATCGCGAACCCGGCGTCGAGAAAAGGACGCAAAGGGAGGTGACGGCGATGTTCGCAGACCACAAATCCATCCCGACGCGTTTCGATCGGCGTCAACTCATGCGCGGCGCGGCACGGCGGTCGCGGTGCCCGCGAGCCTCGCTTGCCCGGCTTTCGCCGAGGGCCCGACGGTCATCGACCTCACTTATAATTCCGTGATGGACATGGTACGGCCCGAGATTCATCCGGGCATAAGGGTCCACCACAATCTTCAGGTCACCTTGTCGGATCGCAACAAGGTCGCCGAGAAACGCGACCGCGACACCAAGATCTATTTCGACAAGAACGCCATGCGGCAGGTGCTCGGAAGCACCGGCGACGACAGCGCCTATGCCCAGTGGCATTTTGCGGGCAAGGATCAACTGGTGCGAATCCAGCACGATCCTCAGAGCACGCGCACCATGACCGTCACGTTGACGTCGCCGACGACTTGCCGCCTCGATGTGCGAGACGAGCTGAAGCCGGGCTTCAACGAATATGCATTCTTGCGCATCTCGACGCATACGATCGGATATTTCTCGAGCTATCAGGTGACGAGCGCTTCCTGCGCTGTCCGTTAGAGCACTCGTTTCCTTGATTAAATCGGGTGGGAATTCCCAAATCAGCGTTGTTCTGATTCAACCTGCTGGCTGGAAGGAGGCCAGCAGGAATGCCAGGAGCCTATTCGCAGGATTTGCGCGACCGGGTTATCGACGCCGTCGCGCGTGATGGGATGAGCCGGAGGGCTGCGGCGGCCCGGTTTGGGGTGAGCGAGTCCTCGGCCATCAAATGGGTGCAGCGCTTCGAGCGGGAGGGCACCAGCAAAGGCCTCCCGGATGGGCGGCTATGTTCGTCCGAAGCTGGAGCCGCACCGGGAGTTCCTGGAAGGGCTTCGAACCGAAAAGCCCGACATAACGCTTCAGGCGCTGTGTGACCGGCTGCTGGCCGAGCGCGGCGTGACGGCCGACACTTCGATGATGAGCCGGTTTTTCCGCCGGATCGGCGTCACGCTCAAAAAAAGACGCTCGTCGCGAAAAGAGCAGGATCGTCCGGACGTAAAGCGCCATCGCATCCGCTGGCAAAGGCGTCAGAAGCAGGTCGATCCATCGCGGCTGGTCTTCATCGACGAGACCTGGACCAAAACCAACATGACCCGCCGCCACGGCTGGGCTCCGCGCGGACATCGACTGATCGCCAAAGTCCCCCATAGCCACTGGAAGACGGCGACCTTTCTGGCCGCGCTGCGCAACGACCGCATCGAGGCGCCTTGCGTGTTCGACGGCCCCATCAACGGCGAGCGCTTTCTGGCCTATGTCGAGCAGTTCCTCGCGCCCACCCTCAAGCCCAACGATATCGTCGTTCTCGACTCTCGTGGATCGCACAAAGGCAAGGCCGTGCGCCAAGCCACATCAAAGCCGTGGGCGCCCGACTGCTGTTCCTGCCCAAATACTCACCCGATCTGAACCCAATCGAACAGGTCTTCGCCAAAGTGAAAGGCTTCGTCCGAAAGGCCGCGCCGCGAACTCTCGATGCCGTCAACGACGCAGATCGCCAACGCCCTGAAAGCCATCCCGCCGCACGAATGCGCCAACTACCTCAAAGGAGCTGGATATGCGTCA